>DASQZT010000028.1:0-45691 GCA_035638575.1 Bryobacteraceae bacterium | reverse complement strand
GGCCTCCTCAGCCGCAGGCAGCGGCAGCACACTCACTCTCACCCTGAACATCAGCTACACCGCCGGATTCGGTGGCAACAAGCTGGTGTATTTGGCGGCCCGCGATCTGGAAGGCGGCAATTCGGGATGGCAGGCGCTGGGAGTGTGGCAGGTGCCGTTCACGCCCGCCGGCACGATCGCCGTAGTGAGCCTCACTCCGGCGCGCGCCGCCTCGGCATCGGGCACCCCGCTGACTTTCATCGCCACGTTGACCGACGCCAAGGGAACTGCCGACTTCGGCGTGGTGAACCTGCTGGCGAACAACTTCATCGACGGCCGGCAGGCGTGCTATCTGGCGTATGCAGCGGCGAGCAACTCGCTGCTGCTGGTGGACGATGCCGGCGATGCCGGTGGCCCCTTCGCCGGAAGCATGACGCTGAACGGAGCTGCGGCCGTCATTCAGAACAGCCAATGCGCGGTGAACGGCGTAGGATCGTCGGCGGCAAAGAACGGCAACACGCTGGTGTTGACCCTGAACGTCACCTTCAAATCGCCGTTCGCCGGCAATCGCATCGTGTGGGTAGCGGGGCGCGACGCGGCCGGCGCCAACAACACGGATTGGCAGGCAATGGGAACCTCGACGGTTCAGTGAGTCCGGCTATACTGAGCGACGCCGGCGCGCCAGGCGCCAGGACCAGGAGCGGCCCGGCGCCACCATCCAGGTGGACGGCTTGAGCGCGTTTGCGAACCGGATGTTTTGTGGCGCAGGTAATGCTAGCAGCGAATCCGGAACTTGCGAGTAATCCCAAAAGCAGCCCGATCGACTCGACTTTGACAACAGCTCTCATTTGCTCCTCCGATGGCAGAAATGCCCTTTTCATCTGGTGCCGGGATATTGTCGCTTGGGCCGGCATTCTTGTGGTTCCGTGTTACCCATGCGCTTACCGTAACCAGGCAGTCGGCGGATGTTGACTGACAGGCGCCCTAAGTGGGTGCTTGGCGCGTACTACAACTACTAGCGGTTATAATTTTCGCCGGATCGGTCCAGAGAGGCACTTCTCGTGTATAATCCAAAAAAACTCAGAGTGAGAACCCGGTTAGGATGAAAACTCTTCTTCTTGCCCTCAGGTTTGACTCACTTGACACAGGCCATTATGGAGGATGGTAGAAGATGAAAAATTACGCCATCACGGCGGCTGGGCTTCTGGCATTCGCGGCTCTCCCTGTATTTGCGGCGCCCATTAGTTTCCCCGAATGTCCGGCCGTGGGCAACGACACCAGCGGTTGCGAGCTCCTGATCACGGTCACCGGAGTAACCGGCATTCCCGGTGTCGGCTTAGTCGCCACGGCGTTTACCGTGACCACGTCGAGCCCGGACCTCGGTGCGTTCGACAGTGGTCACGACGACACGCTGATCGGCGTTCTCAACGCGGCTTCCGGCCCGGTGAATAAAGTCATCTTCACGGTCGGAACGGGTGTGGGCTCCTTCGCGTTTGATGGCGACGGTGCCTGTAAAGGGGCCGGGGCGCCTCTGGCGTCGATCTATTCGCCAGGGCCGACGGCGGCGCAGTGTCTCAATGGTCAGTATTGGACCACTGACGCGATGGACTACGCGAGTACCGGCGTGACGTTTTGCAACTTCAACCTCTCCGTTGCCTGCGTTATCGTGGGCGAACCTGCTGGTACGTTGGCTCCCGGCGCATCCACGTGGTTCTCGTTGCCGGGCGCTATCACCGCCAGCCAGATTACTTCGGTCATACCCGAGCCGGCCTCGCTGATTTTGATCGGGACCGGACTGAGTGCCCTCTTTTTCATGCGGCGGCGCAAAGCCTGAGTTAAGCCAGACGCCAGTCTGAGGCTTGGCGTCCCCAGGGGGATTCGAACCCCCGTTACCGCCGTGAAAGGGCGATGTCCTAGGCCGGGCTAGACGATGGGGACTTGACTGGCCGGAAGAAAGCGAACAATTCTACTGTAGCCGTGCCCGAGCCCGAGCGTCAACTTCGCGCGCCGTCCGGGCCCAGGCAGAGCGCGGAGGTCACTTGGAAAACAAGCGGGCGGCCGACTACTCGGCTACTTTGGGACCGGCAGCAGGGCCGCGCCCTGGATCCTGCCGTTGCCGGTTTCCTGCACGAAGGCGACGACGCGTGAGCCGGGCGCAGCCGCGATCTCGCCGGTGAAGCCCGCCCGTGCGCTGATTGTCCCCACCTCGCGAAGTTGACGGACGATGGCCACGTGGTGCAAGGTGCGGCCCCCGTTCTCTCCGGCAAGAACACTGGAGGTCCCGCTGTCCAGCGCGACGGCAACATACACGGCGGACTTCGTCCGCTTGCCGCCGGGCAGCGGATCGACCTCCAGGCGCGCCCCTCCGGCCGCCGGAATCAGCCGCACCGCGACCTTCGGCTGTTTCGCCGCGGAGCGAATGGCGCTGGCGGCGGCGCCCGCGTCGCTTCCCACGAACTCGGCGGCGCCATCCACCACCATCTCCGGCGTGTACGGACCCGATCCGCTAAAGCGCCGCGCGTAACCTTCTTGACGGGCGGTCGACACCGCTGAGGAGTAAGGATCCTTCCATCCCAGGTGGTCCCAGTAGTCCACGTGCTCGCTCAGAACGATCACCCGGGCTTCGGGAATGGGTTGCAGCCGGTCGAGTTTCTCGAGCAGCGCGTCCGCCGGCGGGCAACTGGAACAGCCCTCGGAAGTGAACAACTCCACCAGCACGGGCGCGCGCGGTTCCTCCGCCGGCATCGCAGCCGTCCAGGCCAGGAGGAAAGTCCAGGGCAGGATTCGCTTCACGATACGCCGGCCGGATCACTTCACCATGGCGGCGCCATGGATGTAGGTGTGCAGGTGGTCGATGGTATCCGCCTGCGCGGAGATGATGGACCTCACCAGGTCGCCGATGGAGATCACTCCGATCACTTGCCTGCCCCGCAGGACCGGAAGATGGCGAATGCGATTCTCGGTGATGATCATCATGCAGTCTTCGACCGTGTGCTCCGGCGTGACGGCCAGGACGTCCCGCGTCATGATCGCCTCCACCGGAGTGTCCTTCGAAGATTTTCCCGCCAGGACCACTTTGCGCGCGTAGTCGCGCTCGGAAATGATGCCGACCAGCTCGCCTCCCGACATCACCAGCAAGGCGCCGACACGCCTGTCCGCCATCATGGCGATGGCGTCGTACACGGACGCATCGGGGGAGATCGACCAGATCCCGCCGTTCTTTTTATCCAGTATCGAAGTAATCGTGTCGGACAATGTCACCCTCCAGTGTGGCTAGCATACGCCCAGTGCGGAAGTCGTGGAAGCGCTGCCGAAATCGCCGTGTACGAAATAGCACAGTGGGCTCGGCTGGGTGCGGCAAACATCACCGCCCGCCCGGTTTCTCCGCCTCGATGCGGATCTGCTTGAGAATCTCCGTCTCGCGCGGAAGCTCGGCCTTGCCCGGGGGAAACCCGTTGACCCGGAACAGGTGCGAAAGGACGTCGGTATTCTGCTGGCGGCCGAGCCGGCCGGGAGCATCGGGCGGCATGGTGGTGCGGATTCGTTCCGAGAGGTCGCCCGCGGTGGTGCCGTTCCAGTTGGCCAGGAACCCTCCGCCCGAAAGCGGCGGCGCCTCTTCACCGCCGGTGAGCGACACGCCGTGGCACCGGGCGCATTGCTGCTGGTAGAGTGTTTCGCCGCGCCGGGCCTGCTCTTCGGTGTAGACGCCGTCCCAAACGGAGCGGTCCCAATAGCCGGCGGCGGCGCCAGCGGCCAGGATCGCGGCGGCTGCGATTCTCAGTTTCATCTAGCGCTCTTCGGCCGGCAGAGTGAACGCGATATATTCGCCGGAGTACGGGCCGCCGCTCACGGCCACGATGATGTACTGCCTGCCGTGCAGCATGTAGGTCATGGGCGTTCCGCTCTGCGGCGCTGGCATGAAAACCGCGCCGGCCTCTTTGCCGGTGGCTTTGTCGTAGGCCCGCAGCATGGCGGCGCGCGGGTGCTCCGGCGTGGTGGTAACCTGGCCGTCGCCCGCGATCACCAGGGTCCTGGTGATCAGGGTGCCGATGTTGTAGCCCGATTGGCCGGTGCGCGGAATGTTCAGTCCCTTGAGCGCGGGACTGTTGCGCACCACGTCCGGAGTTTCGCCGTGAGGGGTTTGCCACACGATCTCGCCGCGGTCCAGGTTGATCGCCGATATCGTGGAATAGGGCGGCTTGATCAGCGGCAGGCCCTGCACGCTCAAGCCTCCGTATCCACCGCTGCCGCCACCGCCTCGTCCGCCGGGCGCGGAGGGCGACGCCGCGGTACGCGAGGGCAGGAGCGAATCGGCGCCCGCATTCTCGCCGGGGCCGGTACGGATCCGGACCTGCTGGCCCGCGGTCCCTTCTATGTAACGGATGTCGGAAATCTCCTTGGGCGCCGGCACCAGCCCGATGGGCGTCACGCACGCGTTGCAGGCGTACGCGTACACCGTGTGGGTCTCCGGATCGTACGACGCGCCCGGCCAGTTGGTGCCGCCGCTGGCCGTGCCGAGCGTCAAAGTGGCCAGCGGTCCCTCGGTCTTGCTCTCGACCGGCGGCGTGAACACCGGCCCGATCTTGTACTTCGCGATCATGGTCAGCGCCTGGTCGCGCAGCGCCGGAGTGAAGTCGATCAGGTCGTCGACCGAAACGCCGTTGCGGCTGTAGGCGGGCGGCTTGGTGGGGAACGGCTGCGTGGGCGAATACCACTCGCCGGGCGCGGTGCCCTTCTCGACCGGCCGCTCCACGATGGGCCACACCGGCTGCCCGCTCACGCGGTCGAACACGTAGAGGAATCCCTGCTTGGTGGGCTGCGCCACGGCCTTGATCGCGCGGCCGTTCACGTTGATGTCGGCCAGGATCGGCGCGGAGGAAATGTCCATATCCCACAGCGGATGGTGCACCAGTTGGAAATGCCACTTGCGCTGCCCGGTTTTCAGATCGACGCACACCAGGCTCTCGCCGAACAGGTTGGCGCCGGGCCGCTCCCCGCCGTAATAATCGCTGGTGGGCGATTCCACCGGCAGGTAGACCAGCCCCAGTTGCTCGTCCACCGAGATCTGCGTCCACACGCCGGTGTTGCCGGTGTACTCGGCGGAGCCGTTTTCCCAGGTGTCGTAGCCGAATTCGCCTTTCATCGGGATGGTGTGGAAGATCCACAGGCGCTTGCCGGTCTTCACGTCGAAGCCGCGCACGTAGCCCTTGTTGTTGCGCATGCTCTTGGGCGTCATGCCCTCGCGGAACGACGCGCCGACGATCACCGTGTTGCTGGCCACCACCGGCGCCGATTGAATGCCGATCTCGCCGGTCGTCAGGTCGGGCAGGATCGTCTGGTCGTCCTCGAGCTTGAGATCGACCGCGCCGTTCTTGCCGAACGCGGGCACCGGCGCGCCCGTCCTGGCATCCAGCTCGATGAGCCGGTAGCCCGGCGTGATATAGAGGATGCGCTCCACTTTGCCATCGGTCCAGTACGCCAGCCCGCGGCCCGAAAGCTGACGAGGCGCAGCGGCACCGCGCGGGCCTTCGTGTTCGCCGTGCACCCAGAGCAGCTCGCCGGTTGCCGCGTCGAGCGCGATGGCCGCGCGCCGCGAGCCGGCGGTGGCGTACACCACGCCGTTCACCATCAGCGGTGTGCCCTCCAGCTTGTATTCCGGGCGATTGCCCAGGCTGTCGGTCTTGAAGCGCCAGGCGACTTCCAGCTTGCTGAAGTTGGCGGCGTTAATCTGGTCGAGCGGGCGGTAGCGCGTATTCGCCAGGTCCGCGCCGTAGGTCGGCCACTCGACATCGGGAGGACCGCCCGCGCCCCACACCACGGCGCAGGCCAGCCCGGCAAGGAGCGGCAGTCCGGGGTATCTCACGCAATCAATCCCAGCTCGTGCAGTTTCGCCTTGATCTGCGCCTTTTGCTCCTCGGTGGCGTTCACGTGAGGCGGCCGGGGATAGCTCTCCCGCGTGCCCATCAGCAGGCTGAGAGCGTACTTCATCGGCCCGTAGGAACCCACGCCGGTGGGCCGCATGGCGGTGTTCACCTCGCGCAGCTTGTTGTACGGCTCGTCGATGTCCTTGCCTTGCCGGAACGCCGCGAAGATGGCCGCCGACTGTTTCGTAAAGAGGTTGCCATCGGCCAGGATGGCGCCCATCCCGGCCTTAAGCGCGGCTTTGAGATTGCTGGCCGTGCCGGTCATCATGTTGAGCTTGGGGAACTCCTTGGCGAAGCTGTCGTACTCGGCGGCGTCGCCGGCGGAGTCCTTGATGCCCGCCAAATTGGGATAGTGCTCCAGGCTGTGCAGCAGCTCGTTGGTGATGGGCACCGCGCTGGTGCCCGGAATATGATACAGGTGCACCGGCAGTTTGGTGGACTCGAGCACCAGCGAGTAATATTTCGTCAGCCCTTCGAGCGGCGGCTTCTTGTAGTAGAACGGCGGGATGCACAGCGCCCCGTCGGCCCCGTTGGCGGCCGCATGCGCCAGCAGCTCGATGGTCTCGGGGAAATTGGTGGTGCCCACCTGCACGATCACCGAGAGCCCGCTGCGGTGCTTCAACGCCGTCTCCGCCACCTTCTTCCGCTCGGCGACGGAGAACGACGGATACTCGCCCGTGGTGCCCAGCACCACGATGCCGTCGGCCCCGTTCTCCTTGAAGTAGGGGAGCATCTCCTTGTACAGAGACTCGTCGAATTTGAGGCTCTTGTCGCAGGGCGTCAGTGCCGCGACATAGAGCTTCTGTTTCTGCCCGGGAGTCGTGGGGATGGTTGCCGGCGGACGCGCGGCCATGGCCGCTACGGCGCCCGCTGCGCCCAGAAAACTTCTTCGCGTGGTCTGCATGGGATCTGCCCTCCTTCGTGCCTTCTGTTGATTCTACTCCGACAGACCGCGACCGGGTGAGTGCGCCGCCGGTCAATCACAGGCGCGGCGAGGATGGATGTGAGAATGCGTCCAGCCGTACGGGGTACGGCCCCGGAGATTTACGCCATCACTTTGCGGAACGCGATCTTGAACTTGTCCATCTCGTCCTGCAATCCGACCGTCACGCGCACGTGCGTCGGCCAGCTCGGCCACACGCGTCCGATATAGACGTTCTCGTTGCGCATCGCGGCGATGATCTCGCCGCCGGGCCGCTTCACGTTGATCATGAAGCAATTGGAGACCGAGGGAATGTAGGTGAAGTTGTTCTTCTCCAGGAACTCGAATACGTTCTCGCGGACATCGGCGATGATCTTGCGGCGCTCGGGCACCAGCGACTTCACCTGGAGACTGGCGCTGGCCGCGGCCATGCCGGTGATGGGCATCATCGTGGTGCTGTAGCCGCTGATCTTGTCCTGGAGGTCGGGCCGGGCCAGCGAAGCGCCGGCGCGAAGACCGGCCATGCCGTAGATCTTGGAGAACGTCCGCAGGATGATGACGTCCTTGTCGGCCGCCACCAGCTCGCTGTTGAAGGGCGCGCCCGAAAGGTGGGTGTAGGCTTCGTCGATCATCACCACGGCGCCCTTGGGCTTGTTGGCCACGAGCCACTCGATGTCGGACTTGGGCGTCAGCGTGCCGGTGGGGTTGTTCGGATTGCAGAGGTAGATCAACCCGGCATCGGGGGCGGCGGCCGCCATGGCCCTGACGTCGTGCTCGTACTTCTTGTTGAGCGGCACGCGCAACACTTTTGCGCCGATAAACCGCGCCGCGCGCTCGCCGGCCTCATACCCCGGGTCGCCCGTAACGAACGGCCTGGAGGGCGACGTAAAGGCCACCACGGCCTGATGCAACGGGCCGCTGGAGCCGGGGTGGATCCGGACGTAATTCTGCTTCAGCCCTTCCTGCTGGGCGAGAAGCTGCTGGACCTTGTCGCCTTCGCTGTACCGATACCGGCCGCCGTAGGGAATCATGCGCGCCACCGCTTCGCGGGCCTCGTTGCAGGGGCCCAGCGGATTCTCGTTGGCGTTGATCATGACCGCGCCTTCCGGAGCGTCGACCTTGGAAAGCTGCGCCAGCGCCGCCTCGTTGTAGAACGGCAGCGATGCGGCTCCCGCTCCCATCACGGCGGCAATCCGGCCAAAACTCCGGCGCGAAAAACCGCGTTTCACTATGTCGCGTCTTTGCTCTTCGGTCAGAACGGTATTCATGGTCTTGCTCGCTCCATCGAGCCCCTCGGGCGGAATCGAAACCGGGCGCGTGGGGCACCCATAATGGCTGAAAAGTAGCAGTTCAAGAGGCTCGGTGTCAAGTGGCCGGCGGTTGGCTGACAGGCCGGGTGACGAATCGGGTGACGAATGTGCCAAAAAGCGAGGCAGAATCCGCGTCGGTTTAAGTCGCTTTGTTTTTGTTGGTTGCAGGGGGAACTCGAAAACGGGTGGCGCATCTGTCGGGTTTTTCGCTTCCAGCCGCGGCTCCCGGGCTCCGTGCCGATCAATAGTTCCGGCGCCATCGTTCAGCTTTAACGTAGGTCTGGGCCGCGCCGGGTAATCGTGCATAGGATCACTCATCCAACTCTGGTTTACCATGCGGACAAGAGGGATTCAGAGTTCAGAATCCTAAAGCTGTTTAGAATCAGCGGAAAATTTTTTTGCAAGTGCTGTGACCGGAGTGTGCGGCGATGGGTGACTACGCCGCCCGGAGGTCATCTCAGTTGCCGGTTTCCGATCAGCGGCCTCCGGCAGCGACTGGTTATATTAAGCTGAGGGGATTGTGATGAAGCCTTTGATCCCCGCTCTCTGTGTCGTGTTTGCGTTTGGCGGCCTGAGCGCGCAGCAGACTCTCTGGCAGCCATCGCCGGGACATACGCAAGTGCCGATATGGCCAGGGAGGGTGCCCGATCCCCAGCCCGTCGCGGGGCCGGAGTTCGCTGCGACTTCGGGGAAGGAGGGGCTGGTTGCCGGCAGGCCGGCGGTGGGGGTGAGCAACGTGACGCGGCCTACGATGACGGTCTATTCGCCAAAAGGAAAGAATACGGGCGCAGCGGCCGTCGTCTTCCCTGGTGGGGGCTACCAGGTTCTGGCCATCGACCTCGAAGGAACGGAGGTCTGCGATTGGCTGACGCCCAAAGGGATTACGTGTGTGCTGTTGAAATACCGCGTGACGGATGTGGGGGCGTATCCGAAATCAGGGCCATATCCGGAATCACCGATGGCGTTGGAAGATGCGCAGAGGACAGTGGGCCTGGTGCGCTTTCGCGCGGCGGAGTGGCATATCGATCCGCACAGGATTGGAGTGCTCGGGTTTTCGGCGGGCGGGCATTTGTCGGCGGCGATGAGCACGCATTTTGAGAAGCGTTTGTATCCGGCTGTCGATGCCGCCGACAAAGAGAGCTGCCGCCCCGATTTTGCGGTGGTTATTTATCCGGGGCATCTGTCGATGTCGGCGGCGGAGTGGGATGCTAAGCAAGGCACCAAAAAGTTTGTGGTTCCTCATCCGGATCATCTTTCGATTGCCGATAAAGGTTATGCGTTGAACCCCGATCTCCATGTCACCAGCCAGACGCCGCCTACGTTCTTGCTGCAGGCGGAGGATGACCACGTGGACAATGTAAACGACTCGCTGGCTTACTATGCTGCGCTGAAGAAGGCCGGGGTTCCCGTGGAGATGCATTTGTATGCGCAGGGCGGGCATGGGTTTGGGCTACGGCGCACGAAGTTTCCGATAACGGGATGGCCTCAGTTGGTGGAGACGTGGCTGGGGACGATCGGGATGATTCCGGAGTAATTCGTAGATCTGTTCTCAGAAGATCGTGGTCAGCAACAGATCCGCAATCTTCACCAGACTTCGTCCGGCGAACGCCACGTACAACGACGGGGCGGAAGGGGAAATCCAGTCGTAATAACAATTCGCGGGGCGGCCGGCCAGCGCCCCCGTGTGCAGCAGTTGGGTCCAATTCACCCCATCGATGGTAACGAACGCGCCACCCTCGCCGACGGCAAAACGCACCGGCGGGTTATACGGATCGAACTGCATGTCGGTCAGCACCAAATCGAAACGATCGCCCAGGCCGCTCGAGTCATCGCTGGACGATACAGCGATCCGGTTGTTCCACGTGAGCTGGGTCTCCAGACTCACATCCCGGTTCCACGTTGCGCCTCCGTCATCCGACCGCTTCACCTGGCCGCTATCCAAGATGTAGATCAGGCCGGGCTGGTAGGGACTGACGAAGAACCTGACTGCAAAGCTCGCGCCAACGGAAACACCCCGGACGGGTTGCGCCGGCACGATTTGATTCCAGTTGGCCGCCCCTTCCGTCCAGGTCCAAAGCGTCCCGTTGCCGCCTAGCCCGCAGCCGCCCACGTAGAAGACCGGCGCCCCGTGTCCACCCGAGGCTTGCGCGACACCCAGATCGGGAAGAGGAAGCGGGGGGCCTTGCAGGTAAACATTCGCTCCCTGCCCAGGGCCCGTTGCGGTAGTGATCCATTCGTCGCGGTGAACAATGTCCAGGATATTCTGTGTGCGGACCAGCACCGGTTGAGTGGTGGGGCTGAGGATAAAAATGTAATCGCCCTGGGTGGGCGCAACTTCCCCCGGCAAGCCGAGCACGATCGGCCGCGTGCCCCGGGAAACGTAGGAATTGGGCACGGGATTGAACGCATTCCAGAGATCCGGGGGGTTCACCACGGAGTCCGGGAATGGCGGAGGCCCGGTGACAGCGCGCCGATCGTGGGTGCCTGCCCTGCCATCGGGAAGATTGCCCGGATGGGTCTGGTACACCGAGACGGTCTGCCCGAACCTGGTGTATGCCTGGTTGCCGGCGCTGTCCCAGCGGGGCGTGAACACCAACATGGCATGTGACCGCAGCGGATCGGCAAAGGCGCCATCGTTATCGCCTCCGCCATATTGCTGATACGACCAGTTCTGGCCGCCGTCCATGGAATAGAACCCGTCATTGTCACCGGTGTTCAGCGATAATGCCGGACCGTTGGCTGGAGTGGCGACGCCGGCAACGCCTACGCACGACAAAGTCCTGGCGTTCCTGGCCGGGTGAAAGGTCTCTCCTCCATCCGTACTCCGATGAATGCCGCCGTCGCTCAGCAACCAGACGGTTCCCGCGCCAGGCCTGTAGTTGCCGTCGTTTATGGCTGCGTGGAAGTCCGGCGAGAGGAGGAGGCCATGCAGGTCCCAGTGGACCTGATCCAAAGTGCGCCAATCGGAAGCCGCGGCCGGGTAGAGCGGACCCACGTAGGCAACGGGCCGCTGGGCGCCATAGAACAAAAGATCGCCGCGTCCTTTTTGCGTGGTAGCGAGAAATACATTGCCACTATCCTGCGTGCTCAGATCGGCTAACTGGTCAGGAAGGATGACCGGCTCCCAGGTTGATGTCTGGTTGCCGAACGGAAATTGCGAATAGTCGAAGCGGTACAGCATAGCGGGCCCGCTGCTGCCGTTTTGCGCGATAAAGACCTCGAGGGGAAAGCGCGGAGAGATCACCATAACGCTGGGCGCGTTGAAATTGGCGACGGAGCTGACCGCGCCGCCCACGTTGAGCGGAAGGGCGGCCTTATCCCGCATCCATGTGGCGCCCCCATCGAACGAGAGGAACATGGCGCTGTCGCCCAGCGCATAGATCACCGCCGGGGCGGGGTCGGCGGGAGAGTTCTGCCACACGGCGACGTGATTGACCCGCAGGGGCGGGCCATCTCCCCACGGGAAGACCGTCTCAAAGGTGGCGCCTGCGTTCTTGCTGATGGCCAGGGCGCTTCCTCCCGCCGCATAGACGAGGTGGTCGCTGCCCAAGGCCCATTGCAACTGACCGACCGCCTCAACGGACGGAAACTGGTATACCTGCGTCCAAGTGGCGCCGCCGTCGGTGGATCGCCAGATGCCACGGCTTCCAGGGCTTGTAGTCACGCGGTCGTTCCTGGTGATCGCCAGCACGATCGTTCCATAGCCGAAATTGGCAAGGACAAAATTTGAAGCTGGAAACCCGCCCTGCCCGTCGCCGAGAGCAGTCCATACGCCGGCATCTCCAAAACCGACAATATCCGCCCCGCCGCTGCCGGTAAGGCTCCCGACCAGCCTGGGGTGCCTGTCCCCGCGCCATCCCTGCTCAGTGCCGAAATTGGCGTGGACGTAGCCGGCGTCGAACGTGCCGTCGGGGTTCTGGAGCGCGGTCCACACCCCGGCGTCTCCGAAGCCGACGATATCCGCACGGCCATCGCCATTCAGATCGACCACAAACCTGGGATGCTGGCCGACCCGCCAACCCTGGTTATAGCCGAAGTTATCGCAAACCGTATTCGGTGCTTGAAAGGTGCCGTCGCCGTTGCCGATCGCGGTCAATACGCCGGCGTCCCCGAAGCCGATAATGTCCGGATGGCCATCGCCATCGATATCGAGGACAAACCTCGGATGCTTGTCGACCTGCCATCCCTGCTGAGAGCCGAAGTTTTTGAGAACGGGCTCCGGGCTTAATTCGCGAAACGTGCCGTCGGGGTTCTGGAGCGCGGTCCACACCCCGTCGTCGGCGAAAGCGATGATGTCGGCAAGCCCATCGCCATCCAGATCGGCGACGAACCTCGGATGCCTCTCGACCCGCCAGCCCTGGTTGTAGCCGAAGTTCGGGTGAACCGGCTGCGGCGCCTGAAAGGAGCCGTCGCCGTTGCCGATGGCGGTCCACACCCCGGCGTCTCCGAAGCCGATAATGTCCGCAAAGCCATCGCCATTGATATCGAGGACGAACCTCGGGTGCCTGTCGACCCGCCAACCCTGGTTATAGCCGAAGTTGTCGAGAACGAAATTCGGTCCTTGAAACGTGCCGTCGCCGTTGCCGATGGCGGTCCACACGCCCGCGTCTCCGAAGCCGATGATATCGGCAAGGCCATCCCCATTGAGATCGACGACAAACCTGGGGTGCTTGTCGACCTGCCAGTTCCCGGCGTGGAAGCCAAGGTTGGGGATGACCACATTCGGCTGCTGAAAGCTGCCGTCCCCATTACCCAGCGCAGTCCACACTCCGCAATCTCCGAAACCGACAATGTCCGCAAATCCGCTGTTGGTGAGCGTGGCGAGGAACCTCGGGTGCTTCTCGACCCGCCATCCCAGCGCGACCGCGATATCCACCACGCACCAGCCTCCCAACGAGCCGGGAACATCAAACTGGTCCGGGTCGGGCTGGGGCCACACCAGCTGGTCCCAGGTCTGGCCGCCATCGTCAGAGGCCCAAAGGTTCGAATAGGAGCCCGCGTACAACGCCTGTCCGTCCGGTGAGCAGGCAATGGAGAGCATGCGTCCAATGACGGAACGGCCGGCGTCCGGGGCGTTCGTAACAGTTACCGGGCTGACATCCACGATTTGACTCATAGGCCTTCCCTCCGATGCAAAGACCGGTGCGTTTCCGCGACCCAGGAAAGTTATGCAGAGTGCGTCACACCTGCTTGTGGCGCCGAACTCGCCGGAATGCCGAATAGAGACCCACGGCGAGCAGAAGGCACGCCAGGATAATCAGTTCGCTCACACCATTCCCGCCATCCGGCGAAAGGTTGAAAATCCGCTCGAGAAAGTCCATGGTTTGTTCCCCCCTTACAGTGCGGGCACGGTGTTCCAGCGCGAGTACAGCGCCGAGTGCCCTGGCTTGCCCCTTTACCCAAACCAGCTTCGGAATTCGGCCGGCAGAGTGGATCTTATAGTGACAAACGAGGGCTTGTCAAGAAATAACCGGGGATTTCTCGCTGAGACGCCAAGCTCGCAAGGGAAGACCGCGCCGACTCCCGGAACTCGAATGCATTAACTCAACGCTTCGAGTGTGCCCTGGGCGGTGGCCTTCCAGGAAAAGTCCGCGGCGCGTATTGGCCCTTCGGCGGCCAGGCGCTCGCGCAGAGGGGCGTCGGACACGATGCGGCGCATCGCCTCCAGGACGGCGGCGGGGTCGCGAGGGTCAAACTCGAGCGCGGCGCCCGCGGCAATTCCCGATACCGGCTGGATGGCGGAACAGGCGGCGGGGATGCCGGCTGCCAGGGCTTCCAGGATGGGAATGCCGAAACCCTCGAACAGCGTCGGGTAGATGAACGCCCAGGCGCGGGCGTAAAGATCGAGCAGGGCTTCCCTTGCAATCCAGCCGGGGAAATCCACGGCGCCGGCGAGGCCCAGCGACTGGCGGAGATCGTGGAGCGGGCCGCTCGAAAAGCCGTGCATCCCGCACACCACGAGGCGGAATTCCGGGCGCTCGCGACGGAACAGGGCGAAGGCGCGCAGCAGGCCGTCCAGGTTCTTGTGGGGATGCAGGGTCGAGACGGTGAGGAGGAACGGCTCGGGGCGGCGGCGGCGCGCGATGTCGAAGAAAACCGGGTCGGCGGCCAGCGGCACGACGCGCACTTCCGATTCCGGCAGGCGATAGTAGCGGAAGAGATCGGCGGCGGTCGCATCGGAATCCGCCAGGACGAGGCGCGACACGTGCGCGGACCAGAAGAGGAAGAATTGCCAGAAGGGCAGGTCGAACCAGCGGAAGTATTCGGGGTGGCGCTTGTGCTGAAGGTCGTGAAAGACGGTTACCTGCGGGCAGGGGCAGAGGATGGGGGCGGTGAAGCCGGGGTTGAGCATCACGTCGAGGCCGCGGCTGAGAGCCGCAAAGGGCAGGACGGCCTGCTCCCACACCATGCGCGCGGGGCGGAGGGCGGCGCGGACGCGATGGGGCACGTGAGTGAAGTTGGGCGCCTCGGGAACGAGATCGGGGCCGGTCTCGCGATTGGTGAAGACGAAGTAGCGATTGACGGTGTCGATTCCGGCGAGCGCGGCCAACAGCGAGCGGAGATAGATCTCCGTGCCGCCGACGCCGCCGGGGATCAGGTACAGCGCATTGACTCCGATGCGCAGAGGGCGCATATCAGGGGCAGGCGCCCGGGTGCTCGCGTTGCGCGAGCAGGAGGTTCTGTTGGGCTTCCTGGTTGGCGGGCTGAATCGCCAGGGCGTGCCGGTATTCGGCCATCGCGGCGCACGGGTCGGGTGGACTCTGCTTCAAGCGGATGTTGCCGCGGTAGACGTAGGTCGGGGCGAAGTAGCGGTCGAGCTTTTCGGCGGCGCCGAGGGCGTCGAGCGCTTCGTGCCACTGCGCGCGGCGGGCGTAGATCACGGCGATCTGGGTGTAGACGTGCGCGGTGGGGTCCATGGCGGCGGCCTGGCGCAGCTTGGCGAGGGCCTGCTCGGGCTGGCCGGCGGCGTCGCAGGCCAAAGCCCAGTCCACGAGGAGGCCGTAAGAGGGCGGCTCGAGCTGCGCGGTTTTTTCGTATTCGGCGATGGCGAGATCGGGGCGGCCGGCGTCGAACCAAGCCAGGCCGAGCTGGAAATGCACGCGGGACTTGCCGGGCGACTTGCGCGCGGTGTCCTGCCAGAGGGCCAGCGGGCTGCTCCAGACGGCGGCGCGCGCGCGGGTGACGCCGGCTTCGACCAGGACGAGCGCGAGGCACAGGGCGGCGAGCAGCTTGCGATCGATCTTCCAGCGCGCGAGCAGATCGACGGCGATGAGCAGGAGGCCCACCATGGAAAGGTACAGGCGGCGCTCGGCGATGGTGTCGCGGATGGGAACGACCGAGGAGGTGGGCGCCATCAGGAGCAGGAACACGAAGAAACCGTAGGTGGCCAGCGGGAAGCGGCGGCGGTAGCGCCAGGCCAGCGCCACCAGCGCGGCCAGCACGAGGAGACCGACGATGGCGCCGCGATCGGCCACGGTCTTCGAGACGGGGAAGTCCCAGTCGGCGGTGAGATTGGCCGGAAGCAGAAAGATGCCGATGTACACGAACAGGGCGCGGCACTGGGTGAAGAAATATTGATACCAGGTGAAGTCCTTGAGCGAAAAGCCGGCGCTGGGCGAGGCGACGATGAGCTTCCAGAACATGGCGACCCCGGCGACGGCGCCAGCGGCGGTGGCGGTGTACAGCTTCCAGTTGGCGCGCATGCCGGCGAAGGAGAAGCCCGGATTCCACCAGTAGTCGGTGAGGAGCAGCAGGGCGGGCAGGACGATGGTGTGCTCCTTGGAGAGAAGCGCGAGCCCGAATAAGGCCAGAACGGCGGCGACGGCCGGCCAGGATACGGCCGCCTGCCTGCGATACAGGAAGACGGTGAAGGCCGCGAAGAAGAGCATGACGCTGAGAGCTTCGGAACGGCCCGCGAGGTAGGCCACGGCTTCCGTCTGGACAGGGTGAAGCAGGAAAACGGCGGCGGCGAAACCGGCGAGCAGGTCGCGGCGGGAGTCTTCGGGCCGCGACCATTCGAAGAGACGGCGGACGGCGAGGAAGACCAGGCCGCTGGTCGCGCAGTGGAAGATCACGCTGAGCACGTGATAGGAGTACGGGTCGTCGCGGGAGATCCGGGCGTTCACCCAGTAGGTGAAATACAGGGCGGGGCGGACGTTGCGGAGCCACTCGCGGAGGCCCGCCGTGGGGTTCGGAAGGGCGAAGGGCATCACGGTATCGTCGAACAGGAATGCGCCGTGGAGAGCGGGGCCGTATGCCCAAAAGGCCACTATGACGGCGACGGCGGCGGCCATCGCGTAGGGCCATCGGGACGCGGCCGGCGGGGCGGGCTTCGGGCCGCGCGGAGTTTCCGCGCCGCGCCGCTCGACGCGGCGGCGCTCCGCTCGAGTTGAGCCGGTCCTAGCTTTCATTCCCGCCGCGGCTCCGGACGTGGTATTCGAGGATCGCCACCCGCTGGGCGAGAGCGATGTTGTCGTCGCGCAAATGGGAAATGATGACGGAGAAGCGGAAGAACATCAGCAGGAAGACGCCGCCGGTGATGAGGAAAAGGGTGAGGGGCGCGTCGGGAATGCCGGTGTGGGTGGTGATGTATTCGAGGGCGGGGCGGGCGCGCGACAGGATCAGCATGATGGCCGAGGCCAGCAGCCAGCTTACCGAATACTCCACGCGGATGTGCGCGCGGCGGACGGAGACAAGCACCAGGATCAGAAGAATGAAGCTGAGGATAGTGGTGACGTTGAGAAGGCTGGTCATTTATTTCCCGGATGGCCCCGAGGGCGCCCCGCCCCGGTGATGGGGGCCGGATTTCAGCACGTTGACGAAGACGCCCAGCAGGACGTGGAAGATGTAGTACAGCGACTTGGCGGCGGTGATGGAAGAACGGCCGGTAGTGCGCGGGCGCATCCGGCAGGGGACCTCCTCGAAGCGGAATCGCTTGCGCTGGAGCACCACCAGGGCTTCGATTTCGGGATATTCGAGCGGGAAGCTGCGGCTGAAGACGCCGAGAGCTTCGCGGTTGACTCCGACGAAGCCGGACGTGGGGTCGCGCACCGGCTTGCCCAGGATGGGACGCAGGACGGCGCGGAAGAACCAGATGCCGAGGGAACGCACGGGGCTGGTGCTGGATCCGTTTTCGGAAACGAAGCGGGAGCCGATGACCATTTCGCAGCCCGTGGTTTTGAGCTTTTCGAGGATGCGCGGGATGTCGCGGGCGTCGTGCTGGCCGTCGCCATCGACGCGGATGACGTATTCGAAACCGAGCTCGTGGGCCAGCTTGTAGCCGGCCTGGACGCAGCCGCCGAGTCCCAGGTGGTGGGCCAGGGGGAGGACTTCGGCGCCGGCCGCGCGCGCGGCGTTGACGGTGTTGTCGCCGGAACAATCGTCGATGACCAGCACGGGGACGCCGGGGACGTGCTCGTGGACGGCGCGCACCACGCCGCCCACCGCGGCCTCCTCGTTGAAGGCGGGAACGATGATGAGGAGGGGATCGGGACCGGTGGCGCGGATCAAAGGGCGGCCACCTTCCTGGCGCTGATGGAGTGACAGCGGACCAGATGCCGGAACACGGAGGGCGTGATGCGCGCGCTGGCGCGAATCCGGCGGCGCTCGAGCCACAGGCGGCGGGCGTTGGCGAGCAAGGCGGCGTGGGCGCGGAGGATGTACCAGAGCATTCGGGGGCCCGCGTTCCCCTCGGCGCGGAAGCGGGCGGCGCTGCCGCGTCCCTGGAGGATGTACCAGGCGTGCCAGAAATAGCGCGCGGCGGCGGCGAACGGCGCCACCAGCAGCATGCCGGCCGGGAAATTCTTGGCGAGCACGAAGAGGCGGTTGCGCTCGACGAAGTAGGCCTTCACGGGAGAGGCGCCGCCGGCGGAGTGGGAATAGTGGTGCTCGACGACGGCTTGGGGAACGTACAGGCATTTCCATCCGGCCCAGCGGGCGCGCAGGCCGAGGTCGGTGTCTTCGCAGTAGAGAAAGAAGCGGTCGTCGAATCCGCCGATGTCGTCGAGCATGGCGCGGCGGTACAGAGCGGCGGATGCGGAGGGTAAGAGGGTCTCTTCGAGGACGGGGAAGTCGTCGGGGGCGCGGCCGTGGCCGCGCTGCTTGCTGCTGCCGTCGCGGGCCACGAGCATGCCGGCGGAATCCAGGCGGTCCTCGCCGAAGAGGCGGACTTGGGAGGCGCACATGCCGGCATCGGGGCGGCGCTCGATGGCCCCCACGAGCGTTTCGAGCCAGCCGGGGTGGGGGACTGCGTCGTCATTGAGGGTGGCCAGGTAGCGGGCGCGGGAGACGCCGAGACCCTGGTTGATGGCGGCGCCGAAGCCCGCGTTGCGGGCGTTTTCAATGACGCGCGCGGCGGACCGGGAGCTTGCCTCGGCCGCGTTCCGCCGGGCCAGGTTCTGGCCGGAGTTGTCCACGATGATCACTTCAAAATCGCGCAGTGTCTGGCGCCCGAGGGATTCCAAGCACTCCCGAAGCCTTACATCCGCTGCCAGGGTGGGGATTACCACCGTTACGAGGAGTTCAGGCAAACCTTGATTTTATCAGGGGAGGGGGAGGGGGGCGCTGCGGGGTCAGGGCAGGACGCGGCGGGGGCGCTACCGATCGTCCGGTTTTTACGGGTGCGTGAATTCGTTGGCGTGCGGAATCAGTTCGAAGTAAGTCTGACTCGGCAGGTCGGTGCGCCAGTGGCCGGTCCAGCGGGCGTAGCCGCAGAAGCCCAGGAACAGCGCGGCGGCGCCGGCGGCGATGGCCCACGCCGGCACAGGGCGTTTGCGGGGCGCGGCCATCAGGAGCGCGCCCGCGGCCGGGCAGACGGCCACGCATTGCAGGCAGCCGGTGCACTCGGCCGACCGGATGGCGACCAGGCGGTCCACCGGCAGCGCGGACGGGCAGTCCTTGGCGCACTTGCCGCAATCGATGCACAGCGACGCCTCGCGGCGGATGCGCAGCGGGCTGGCCACGGATGCCAGTCCCATCATCGCGCCGTACGGGCACAGGTAGCGGCACCAGAAGTTCTGCACGAAGACCGACGCCGCCACCAGCAACGCCATCACGATTCCGCCGGCCAGACCCAGGAAGCGGAAGAAGTTGAGCATCTTGACGTCGTCCACGATGCCGTACGGCCCTTCCAGGAAGGCGCGGATCGCCGGGACCGGCATGGAGGCCACGGCGTAGAGAAACAGCCCCAACAGGATGTACTTCAGGCTGCGCAGCCCGATATCCAGCTTGCGCGGGAGGCGGAAGTTGCGGCCGAACGCCTGGCGCCCCAGCCGCCAAAGGTACTCCGACAAGGTTCCGACGGGGCACAGCCAGCCACAAAAGCTCTTGCGGAATATCCAGGACATCGCCAGGAACGAGAACAGCAGAAACATCCCCGCGGGATGCAGCACCGGGGCGCGGCCCGTGGACAGCAGCACCTTCAGGTTCATCAGGGAGGCGATGGGCAGCCAGCCCTCCACCCCGGGCGGACGGGGAACCCACACCGTCCGGCCGCCCGTTTCGTAAAACCGGACGAAGAGGTAGAACTCCGCGGCGATCCACACGTTGAGCGCCAGAAACATCAGTTGGAGAGCGCGGCGCCAGGCCTGCGAGCGGTCGGGAGGCGCGCGCTTCACCAGCTTTTTTCGGGGACGTACGCCGGGCGCCGGGGCAATGGCAGCCATTTTCTGTTGCCTCTAGACCAAGCGTAACCTGTTGAAAACGAAAAGGCAGTGACCTAGGTCACAGGGCGCCGGCGGGCACCCGGTTGCGCCAGACCGAATACAGCGCTTCGCGTTCCTTTTCGGTCAGCGGGGCCGGATTCGGGCTGGGTTCGTCTTCCAGGCAGTGATTGTGGACGTAGCAGTCCAGCTTCTGCCGCATGGCCAGGCGGCCGCGATGCAGCCTGGTTTTTACCACGTCGGTCGACACGTCCAGGATCTGGGCCGTTTCCTCCGTGGAGAGTTCCTCCAGGTCGCGCAGCAGCACGACTGCCCGGTAGGCCGGCGGGAGTTCTGCAATGACGCGGTCCACCACGGCGCGCAGCTCGGAGCGGAGCAGCTCGGCGTCGGGCGGCTCGATGGCGCCGGGGATTTCGGAGCCCGGCGGCAAATCGTCGATCGAAAGCTCGTGGACGGGCGCGAAGACGCTTTTGCGGCGCTGCATCAGGCAGGCGTTCTTGGCGATGCGGAAGATCCAGGGTCGCACGCGCTCGGGCTCGCGAAGCTGGTCGATGTTTTCGAACACCTTGAGCAGGGTCTCCTGCGCGACCTCCTCGGCGTCGTCAGGCTGGCCGCACATCAACCAACTGTAGTGAAACACCTTCGAGCGGAAATGTTCCACAAATTTCTCGAAGGCATCGGTTTCGCCGGCGAGCAGAGAGCGCGCCAGTGCGGTTTCGCCTGCCTGGTCCACGCCTTGATTGTAGCGTGGCGCGGGCAGGCCGCTCACTTCCGGTCGCCGCCTACGATTCCGGCGAGGCTGGTCACGATTTCGCGGAGGCTCTCGGCCTGGCCCGCAAGCTCCTCGCCGGCCTTGGCGTCATCCTGGGCCCCGGCGGCTGCCTGCTCGGTGACCCGCCGCATGCGCTCGATCTGTTCGGCGATGCCTTCCAGGCGCTGGGCCTGGTTCAGGCTGCCCGCCTGGACGTCACCAGCCAGGCTGGTGACGGTCTCGGCCCCTTTGGTAAGCGAGTGGAACGCGTCGGTCACATCGGACACTTTGGCCATTCCGTTTCGCGAGGCGGTGATCGACTCCTCGATCAGGACCGCGGTTTCGCTGGCGGCCTGGGCGGATCGCTGGGCGAGAGTGCGGACTTCGCCGGCCACCACCGCAAAACTGAGACCCGCCTCACCGGCCCTGGCGGCTTCCACGGCCGCATTCAGCGCCAGGATGTTGGTCTGGAACGCAATCTCATCGATCACTTTGGAAATCCGTATCTTTTAGCGTATCGCTGGAAGGCATTAGAAGACCCTCAAAACAAAGACCGAAAGTGTCTGTAGAACTGCCCGCAACCTCTCAGAAAACGGCCCAGAATCGTTCGCGTCAGCTTGGCAGATGTTGAATCGGGTTGCACATTCCGATCGTCTCGATTGCGGTGGTAGTTCCGCATTTGTCACGAGAAAGCAGTCGAGACAAGGCACCACCACCTCGCCATCCGACATCGCCCCACAGCCCCCGGATCACCCCTGGCGGGCATCCTGGGAGGCGATCTGATCCTCGATTTGAACTCCTGCCTTGGCTCTCACGTTGTGGTAGGACAGAAATCCCTGCTGCCCATCTGTTGGCGATCCTCTGGAGGAGCGGGAGTGTCAGACGATCCTCCCGGAAGCAATCCTCGCATCGGATGGCTTTCAAGCTGGCGGCGCACACCACTTTTGCCGGCGACCGCGACCACCGGCACCACCCTCCTGAATGCCCGCCAGAACCTCACATGGTGCCCCTAGGCGCAACCGCGACGGCCCGGACAACTTTGCTCATCCCGCAGGAGGTGGCGGGCGCGTAGACGGAAATAGCGATCCCGGCAGGAGTCCCATCGAAATTGTGCCGGGGCGTTCCTTTTGATTTTCCGTGTCCCGACCGAACCACCATTACGTCCGGTTTTTCTAAAAGCCGAAAACAATGGATTCCTTACCCCAGTTGCCTATCGGAAAATCTCCAGGCCGATTTGGATGGATTGACGAATCGGGGCTCGTGGTCGCCTCCGCGTTCCCTTGAGCGACCCGACGCCGGTCTACGTACCCCGGCGCAGGATGGAGCATTGAGAGGGAATCTGACATGCGCGCCGCCACCCTTCCCGCCGTTTTGCCTGCCCGCGATGAATCCACCACTACCGCCGCACTGGTCGCCGCCCTGGAGCCCGGCGAGAATCCGCGCCAGCCCAGGTGCTGCGCGACGGCTCCGGCTATGGTCTAATGGACACCGCCATGCCCAGCAATCTGTGGTGGGGATTCTGGAAGGACTACCCGAAAGTAAAGCTGAACGGTCAGGAGTACGCGCAGATCGGCGACCGGCTCTATGCCGAGCACGCCGTCGAGCGTTTCCTCCCGAGCGGACGCCGGACCATCGCCAACATTCCGGTGGCCGATCAGGAAGGCGGCGGCCACATGTTCCACGAGAAGGCCCGCAGCATTCCTCCTTTTTGGGTTGAGCAGGCGATCCAGCGGGGAATCAAGGAATACATTGTCGTGAAGACGGAGCCCCGCACCTCCACATTCTTGGCGATCTGGAAGTCGTCACCACCCGCGACGATCACATCGTCGTCACGGTTGGGTATCGGCATTAGCCTGGCACGGCGCGTACTTTGCCCTATCCCGTATCAGGATCTTGTACCGGCCAGGATCCAGGTTGCTCTACACGACCCACCAGAAGTCATCCGTCAATCCGAGCCCCTCGAACACCGCTTGCATTTCCGCAGGGTTCTTCCGCTGCCATCCCGGCTCCAGTCGCTCTGGATACCATGCCCGTGCCAGCTTCCAGCACACGTCCAGGCTGATGAATGCACCACGTGGCAGACCGCGATCATCGGACCATCTTCTGGCGTGCGCTTCCGACCGGAAGGCCAGGATCGTCGATCACGTGTACGCCACGTTGTCCCAGAACCGGCGCGGCGGCACCACGAAGTGAACGATACCGGCCCGGCTCGTGCTCCCCTGCTTCACCGATAGGTCGATCTGCTGGTTGCAGTCGGGGCACCGGCACTGGCATTCCGTATCCCGCTGCAACATCGCCGCGATCCCGAAGGCATCCCACGCGCAATTCGCCCAATAGGAGACTCCACCGCTATGGACGGCGTACGGCGTCGGAACCGCACTGAAGGGATGGGCCATCCAGATGGAGTGCGTGCCCGGCGCGAGCACAATGACGTGCGCATCCGCCAGGGCAACGAAAGCCTGTTCGATCTCGGTGACATCGCGTCCCAGCATCTGGGCGATGTCCGTGGCAGCCGGGGCCCGGCCAGTATCCACGAAGTGCCGGTAGATGTGAACACGGACGGAATCGAGCGAAAGTGTGTCGGCCATCGCCATTGCCGTTTCATTGTACGGCGTCGCGGCCGGCACGTTTCAGGGCGTGTGCCAGGGCTCCGAGCTTCATGTAGAATCCTGGTGTATGACCCCGCCCAAGCCGCCAGATTTTGCCAGCATCGCCGACGCCAACACCAAGGGCGCGTTCCTGTACGGCCACCCTGAAGTCGTGCGATGGCTCGGTCCAGGCACCAAGCTGTTCAAGTGGACGCAGTCAATTACCACGCCGAAGGGCGTGAGCCCGTGGTGGCAATTTGTGGAATCTCAGCGGCTGGCAACCGGCGCGAACGTCTCCGGCATCCGAGAGTTGCAGGAGTATGCCGCCCGGCTCGGCGTCCACGACCGGGATTACGCCCGCGTGCGTGCCGCCGTTACCGAACAATGGAACAAGATGACGAATGCGGTCGCAATCGAACTCGTGAACGGGGCATGGGGCTACATCGGGAAGGCGTCGGGGCAACTGAAGAACAATCTGGAGCCCGGCGTGTACTTCATCGGAGGCGAGTATCAGGTGTGGGTTCCCGGCCTGACCATGACCGACATTCGGCGGATCTCGTTGTTGCCTTACCTTAAACCCAACGCACCGTTCGGGGCCAAGTAGAGCCTTGGGAGTCTTCACCTTTAAGGAGGACCCCGCGAGCGTCGGTCGGTTCTGTGCGAGTGAAGACCGCAACCGCGCATCGCCGGGGCCGCGTTCTGGATGGAGCCGTCGTACTTTTTTGTCATGACGGCCAAGATTGCCAGCGCCGCGTCATTGAAAATCCACTTGGATGCCAGTTTCTGCTCTCGCTGTTTCAGTTATGGCAAGGATTTCGCTTTAGAGGGACGGGGCGGAATCTCTTTTTGGAGGGCCTTGGTCTGCCTCTCAAGGACGAAAAGAGAATGAAGGAGATTCTCGACAATATCCATAACGGTATTCATCTGTCTAGCATCGGGACGGTGAGCGCGATGGGCGGCAGCACTTCCAGCATCGAGTGCAACTTCCAAAACTTTGCGATTACCCTTGCTTATGTGTCCGTCCACTTCCATAGCCTGAAGATTGTTGCGAAATGTTCCATGATCTCCAACTTTCCGAACCATGGCGGTCTCTATAATGGCGCGGGTGCCCATCATTGCCAGGGATAGGCTGTCTGCCTGCAAGGCAGTATACACTTCGGCCAGAAGAGAGTTGATAGGCACAGGTAAAGACCATCGCCACTGAGGAAGCCAACGCGATGCTGGTGGCGGGAAAAATGTAATTTCATTATCGGGGTCCTCTGAAAAATGATGATTGCGGCGGAGAACCACCTCGTTACATCCGCAACATTCGAGCATGTCATATGCTGTTCGCCACCAAAACCCCTGTTCGTCATCGCTGCCCGTATGGATGCAGGATTTCAAAACCCTGTGATTGGTAGTTCGTCGGCAGTGGTTGCAATGCACGCTAAAAACTTCTCGCCGTTTTGGTTTGATATCTGACATAACTTCACGTCAGTATACAACAGGAAAGAGATTGATCTCGCAGAATGGAAGCCCAGACGTCATTTGAAGCCTAGCTTCTGTCTTTCGGCATTCGACAGCAGCCGGGGAAGCGCACCGAGTTCAATCTTCGAGACCGCCCGCCTGACGCGGCGCGCAAGGTCGAAGGCACCACGACCGAAGAGCATGGCTCCAAATTCGTGGGTGAACGCTGGCACATTGCGTGCAGCTTGGGTGACCGCGCCGGTAAAAGCACCAATGGCCGGTTTCCCGCCAGACAGGGCCGCGACGCCAGCACCAGCCGCGCCAGCAGCGAGGATTTCCCATAACACGCGAACGGGGCGGGTATTGAGTTCCGAACTGTCGGGCGAAAATAGACGTGAAGCGTCTGCAAGCTCTTTGCTGATCTCGGTGGCTTCACCCAATGTCTTGCAGGTCCTCTGCGCATCCAGTAGACCCCACACCTTTGTACGCGCGTCCGCCCACTCATTCCGAAGATCCCAAATTTGGCTTGGGATTGCATCACGGCGAGCGCAACGAGTAAGCACGATGCCCAAGACGGGCGGGACCAACAGATCCAGCCCGTCAGCGTCAATCTGGTGCGCATATCGCTGCCAGTCCTCATCAAGCGATTGGAACATCAACTCAGGGTAGCGCCGTGCTGCTGATATTGCGGCTCTTCCGAATGGGCCACACAAAAGAGCGCTCCCGCCTTCCTGCACCACGCCGAAAACACGCTTCAGGAATAGGACATGTTCATCAAAGTGCGTGTGCCCCGGTCCTACGTTCGAGTATTGTGAGGCTAATTCAAGCAATGACTGACTCAGTTCCACGTTGTTTGAAGGAATGTAACTCCGCTCCCCGAAAAAGTCGTAACCAGTGAGGTCTGGCCGGATGGCGAGGGCGGCAATTGTCAGACGAATATGCCCTTCGCTGTCAATGGGACCAGAAGTGCCCACGTCGGGCAATGGGGTGATTTCCATCGTGATCTCATCATGCAGCACTACGGTACGGAGCAATCGTTCAATCGCGTTCAAATCGTCCAAAGATGTGAACGGTCCTGATACCAGCCGCTCTAATGGATAGAATGCTTCAGGGTCGCAGGTCGCTGTACTCACGGGGGTCAACTTCTGGTACCTCCAAAACATCGTATCATCGCGCGTCGCAAACGGTCGTTTGTGGGATGGATTTCCGGCCGCCTGGGTCTTTTCGCAGGATCAACACGCAATTCCGCTAGCTCGCGTAACTGCGCGGAACTGGGGACGCGATGCGGTGGCGGGGCGCAATGCCGGTTTGAATTTCCGATATTCTTGTTCCTGGCCGCCCATCGGAAAGCGCCTTACAGGTAGCCGGAAGTTGTCGTGAAAGGGCCGCTGGCCCAGCGAAAACGGACTGCACTGAGGCGGGCGGTTAGGAGAGTCGGCAGGACCGGATTGCTGCCGCCCTGAACGCCGAAGGCATCAACCCCGGCGCGGCAGAGGGCTGGTGTCGGGGGTGAGGCAGCGCGCCCTGATGCGGTAAAGGAAGAGGAGTTCTAGTCGCGGTAACCGGTCGCACGTTGGTCGATTGCTGTTTTAGCACACGACCGATGCGCTTGACCGGGCGCGATGCAATCATCAAGGGAAATGGTGAAACTCCTCGCCTGGAACATTCAGCACGGCGGTGGTGGTCGCCTCGCCCGCATCGTTGAGGAAATCTCCGCGTACGACGCCGACGTGATCGCTGTGACCGAGTTTCGCGCCAACCCCGGTGTGACCTTGTGCGCCGCCCTGAAAGAAAGGGGCTTGCCGTACATCGAGACAACGTGCCCGACCGGAAACCAGAATGGAATTGCGGTCTTCTCGCGCACGCCGATGCGCCGAACACGCCCTTGTCCAGCACCTTCCGACAGTCTCGTCCGCTGGCTGGACCTCGACCTGCCGGAGCACGGTTTCGGCATTGGCGTACTTCACGTCATGGCAGCGGGGTCTCACAAGAAGCACCCCACGAACTTAGCGAAGACCCGCTTCTGGGACGCCATGTTACAGGCAGCCGAAGCGCGGTTGCAGGAGCCGTTCCTATTCCTCGGCGACTGGAACACGGGCGCGCACCGGCTGGACGAAACTGGCAGGACATTCATGTGCTCGGAGCACTTCCTCAGGCTCTCTACGTTGGGCTGGACGGACATGTGGCGGCACCACAACCCAGGCATCACCGAATACACTTGGTTCTCGAAGTTGAAAGGCGGCGCACGCGGCAATGGTTTCCGGCTGGATCATGCATTCGCGACCCCTTCGCTGGTGCCTCGCATCACGTCCTGCCGGTACTCGCATAGGGAACGGGAGGCGGGAATATCGGACCACTCCATGGTGATAGTGGAAGCTATGTAGTCGCGCCGGGGGACGGAGGACGATTCATGCGGAAGGGTCGCGCCCTGTTTCGGCAAGGTCGCGCTCCTGGCGTTGGCCCGTAGTTTTCGCAGATGGCCGTGCAGGCGACAGCCATCCTTTCCGCCACAGCACGACGTACACAGTCGCCAAGGCCACGTACGTCGAGATCCAGAACCACGGCGTCCACCATGCGATGCCGTCAATTCGGAAATCCGAGATCGGCCACAGAAACCGGGTCGCATAGTAGCTGAAGCTGTGCGTCGGGATGTCAATCAGGATGTGCAGCAGCCAGCCCAACAACTCGAATACGATGCGGCGCGTGAGGATCGTGGTTATGCCGAATAACAGCAGAAAGACGAGCAAGCTGTGCCCTGCCGGATAAAGCGGCAGGCCAAGATTCACATGGGGCACATGCCCTCCGTGAACGCCGCCGGTCAACCGGAGCCACACTCCAACGGCCACCGATGGGCCAAAGGCCAGCACATCGGGGAACACGGACCACCAGATCGTCCAGCCGACCCGAATGCTGGCATTGGTCGATCTCTTCGCGGTGATTGCGGCCGCAGCGGCCCACAGGCCATGAGCAACGATTTCCATCGTGACTTGTGATCGAAGACGGGAACGTGACGCGCATCAGCACTTCAGTTTGGCGCGTGTCCGCTCGTACTCTTCCCTTACAACGTCCTCCCCGTATTTCCGTTCCAATCGGCGAACCGTGAAGTGGCCGTGCGCCACGTCCTGAAAGTGGTCTATGAACAGGAGATTGATTGCACCACCGCCGAACGCGCCCACGACCGGCACGGCTTCGGCAACAGCCTTTTCGGAAACGACGATCCCGAACCGCTCGGCGATTACGGCGATGAAGCGGGCCAATGCCGGGGGTAGAGTGCGCTCGGCGGCACGGGGAAGGGCTCTCGCCAGAGCGGCCCTCACCGCGAAATAACCGATGTCGGCGTTGTCATCCTTGCTGGATCGCGCTCCGAATGCAAGAACACTGATGCACGATAGCCTCGTGTCGATATCGTCCAGGTCTTCGCCTTCACTCCGCGCGATGTCAGCAATGGAACGTAGCATTATGGCGGTAGAGACGGGCAATTCGATGGGCAGCCCGTACATGCCAAAAAACCCACCGATTGCCCCGGAAACGGTGCAGGTCGCCTTGTGCAGGGCGTCGAACGATTCGCTCGTCTTACTTTTGCCGAGGGATGAGAGTGCGATTTTCAGGCAGGCTTCGAGCGCACGCTTTGTTGCCTCCTGAACTAATTCGCGTCCCTTTTCGGGAAGGGCCTCGATGGCGCGCTCGATGGGGGTGCCGAGCGCATTGGCGGCCTTCATTGCGAAGCCAGCGCACTCCAGCCGTCTCACGGCATCGTTCAAAGCCTTCAGGTCCTTCTCGGTCATGCGGCTCGGCGGTTGGGCTGACATTGCTACAGGTTCTCCCGTGGCTGAACGCGATCTTACCACCTCCCCTACCGGCATACCGTTTACTCGGCGTGCGCAATCCGGCGATTACTCTCAAGAACAGTTCCTCAGCCAGCGCAAGGTGCAGCAGTGACGACGGCGACCAGCAGGAGGAGGCGGGGGTATATTCCCCTTTTGTGGGCGGAACGGTAACAATGACACGACACCGTATCGTCTAAGCAAGCAGACGCTCGACAAAGCTTGGAATTGGATCGTCCGGCCGAATGTATTGTCCATCAAAGTCGAAGGCGCTATCCGGCAGCGTGGATCTAAAGTGCTGAACAGTATTTTGGGTGTCAACGAGACAGAATTTGACGCTGACCAGCGGTTGATTCCTCCAGATGAAGAACTGCATGGTCCTGTCCGTGTGTGGCATCGAGTATCCGAGACAAAGCGGATGATGAAAGTACGTACCTTTATCGGCAACCGGAGGTACGATCAATGGAATCTTGTCAGAATTGCGCAGCGTGCGCGCCGGGATTGGCGGCAACTTTCCGCCCCAGAGATCATCAAGGCCAGAATGGTAAATAGTCTGCCCTGGCACCAGCGCGCTACCCGAATACAACCAGTTTATCGAACCGTGCAATTTGTAAAGGGTAAACGCGGGCGCGCCGATTTCTTCGCTGGCCGGGCGTTTCGGGCCGCCGGTTGATGTTGAATGCGGCCCGTCAGTGCCCCACCCACCAAAAGACTTCCCACGCACCATCGGCTTTCCGGGTGCGCCAAGCGCGGTAGCCCGAAGCCTGGAGTGCCGCTTCACTCGCACGTGCTTGGTCTTCGCTGCGGAATTCACGTGAGAATTTCATCTTCGGGCCTCCTTCACTTCGCTCCTGAATGCGATGCCGCACGGAGCAGCGGATCAAACCAGGACAGGTTGTGTGCTATTCCGGGTGATGCTGCCCGTGCGTCAGATCGTGGTCGTCCCACGCCCGTAGGATGTTGCACGGCAGTTGCCGAAGGAAGGGTGGAAAGGTGGGTCCTTGCCATTTCTCCTTTTATTCGCCTCTGCTCGAAGCGTGGCAAACGTTCGCCCTTGCCGGGTATCCTTCACGGACACCGACGGCTTAACGCATTCCGCGCGCGTCACCGCCGCGTCGCTGTACGAGGCCGCCGCGCTTGGTGTCTCGGAATTCTGGCGATGCGGGTTGATGGACACGGAACCCGGCCCGGCGACAAGGCTTACCGTGTTCGTGGACGGCCCGGCCACCGCGCATGAATTGCCGATGCGGAAGCTCATGGCGTGGCTGGAGGGAGGCGGGAAAAGCCCGGCCGAGCAAGCGGTGAAGGTGCGGCCGCGGGAGTTGCTGACGGCCCGGTGAGCGTTCATGTGCAACTATTAAAGCAAGGTGCCATCACGCCTCACGCTGAAGACCGTTAATGACGAACTTGCCCAGCGCGGGCACACTGCGTTGCTGGAGAAAGGTGACGGCTATTTCTACTTCCATACCGGCGAGACAATCGATTGGCTGGACCGTACCGTGCGGGTACGGACGATCAACAGCCTGACCCTGAAGGAGTGGATCGAGGAATTCCGCAGGCTGAAGGAGTTGAACGGCCGGATTCTGCGGTCGGCCAAGGGCGAGGGAAAACGGACGAGATAGCCGTTCGCGAGCTTCCCTCCTCTCCCTGCTGTGGCTTCGGTCAGCGGGATTTTTCGCGCCCGATGGTAGCCGATCAGGTGACAGAACATTCATCCAGCCTTTCTTGTTCCCGCCAAGTACGCCCGCTTCAATGCCTTAAACAGCTTCCCGTGGTTGGGCACCTTCAGGTGCAGCAATTCCTCGACAATCGCTTCTCGCCGAAGTTCGACCGTTACCGACAGCAACTCGCTATTGAAGGTCACCCGGCCCCGTGTCGAGCAACTGCCCCATTTCCGGCTCATTGGTCGGATGTGAAGCTCCACCGGCTTCACGCGCATACTTTTCGCCCAGGCTGCGACTTCGGCTTTAAATTCGGCCTTTGTCATCGCCCTGGCGCGTCCGTGGCCGGTTTTACGATTCATGGTGCGCTCTCCGCAGCATGGTCAGGATGCGCTGCGCCACATCGACCACGCCGTCCACACCGGCAGTGATGAGAGCCTTGTAGAACGACCGCCGAAGATCCTGCTCCTGATGGCTGCTGGACTGCCAGTGGGGGTATTCCGCGAATGCTTGTTCGGTCTGCCGCGCCACCGTATCGGCCTCTTGAATTCCGTCGTGCTTCAGGAGCCAGTAGACGGCGAATGACTCCGGCGACAACTTCGTGGCGTCGCGCTCCTGCCGGGCTTGGTTTACTTCCTTTACGAGCTTCCGCAAGGCATCCAGCGTCTGCTCAGTCGTCTGCTGGCGTGTTTCAAAAGCCTGGGCAACGCCATCGGCCTTGTCGCCGATGCTGACAAGGTACGGCTCCTGGGCTGCGCTGGTGCCCGTCAGTTGGGTGATGGCTTTGAGTAAATTAAAGACCTTCACTGTGTCGGGCGCATCCTGGCACGCGATGGCCTCCAGCATCTTGGCGTCCAGCTTCTGGAGCATCGTGGGCGTGCCGATACCTGCAATTTTCGTGTTCTGCTGAACCAGCAGCGCAGTCTTGCGGAGCAAGCTCTTGTCCACGCTGATCCCCCGGTCATAGTTGCTGCGAACCACCCGGTACATTTCGGCCAACGCGCCATAATCGACCAGGAAGGGGCGCATGAACGCATCCGGCGAAATGATCTCGTGGAGGTTCTCGATCTCGCGGAAGAAGGTATAGAATTCCTCCCGCCGCTCCTTGTCCCGGAAGTGCTCCAGTACCGCTTCGACTGCCTTGTCGCCCTGCTTTCCGGCCGCCATCGGCAGGTAGTCCCGGCGCGCTTCCTCCATCGTGTCCGCGAACCGTTCCTTCAGAACATCCAGCCCCTCAATGACGCCTTCGACATCTTTGGAATCGAACGCCAGGGCCTTTTCCAACTTATCGAAGATGCCGACAAAATCCAGTACGAACCCGCACGGCTTGCGCCGGTTTTCGGCATCCTCGTAGGGCCGGTTCACGCGGGCAATCGCCTGGAGCAGCACGTGATCCCTCATGGGCTTGTCCAGGTACATGCAATAGAGGATCGGCGCGTCGTAGCCGGTCAGCAGCTTCTCCGTCACGATGAGGATCTTCGGCTGCTCATCTGGCTTGCGGAAACTCTTGCGGATTGCCTGCTCCCGTTCATCCGTGAGGGCAAAGTTGCGGAGGTGCTCGCTGTCCTTTTTGCCCATGGTGCTGATGATGACTTCGGAGAATTCGGGCGGCAGATGCTTGTCGATGGCTTCCTTGTACAAGGCACAGGCTCCACGGTCCACACCCACCAGGAACGCCTTGTACCCCATTGGCTCGATGGTGCTGCGGAAGTGGCCGGCGACGAACCGGGCGATCTCATCAACGCGCTCCCGGTTCTTCATCATGTTCCGCAGCGTGACGGCCTGCTCCAGGACCTTGTTCAGTTCCTCAATGTCGCTGACCCCTTCAGCGGCGGCGGTGTCCAGGAATTCCTTCTCCAACGTCTCGCGATCAACCAGTAGGTGATTGGGGGCAAGCTGGTAATGCAGTTCCACCGTGGTGCCATCCGCGACCGACTCCCGGATGGAATATTTGTCCAGGTAACCCTTTTCATCGTCGGTGCCGAAGGTCTTGAACGTACCCTTGCCGTATGCCGTGCGATCAATCGGTGTGCCTGTGAATCCCAGGTACGTCGCGTTCGGTAGCGCGCCCATGAGGTAGTTGCCCAGGTCGCCGCCCGTTGTGCGGTGGGCCTCATCCACAAGCACGAAGATGTTCGGCCGGGTGTTGATGTTCGCGGGAATGTCGTCAAATTTGTGGATCATGGATACGATCAGGCCCCGGCGATCCGCCTTGAACAACTGCTGGACGTGGTGTTTGGATTGAGCAACCACGACGTGGCCGAACCCGATGGCGTCCAGGTTGTTGTACAACTGCCCTTCCAGTTCGTTTCGGTCCACCAGCATCAGCACCGTGGGATTGTGGAGCGCAGGATCTTCGATGAGCCGCTTGGCGACTGTAATCATGGTGTACGTCTTGCCACTGCCTTGGGTATGCCAGATCAGTCCTCGAATCTTCTTCCGATCCTTGGCACGCTCAACGCAGCGTTCGACGGCTCGCATTTGGTGTGGCCGGAGGACTGCCTTGCCAAGTTCCCCGTCCGTGCGCGTGAAGAGAATGTAATCGCTGATGACCTTCAGCACGCGACCCGGTGAAACAAACGTCTTCACCAGGGCCTCGTAGTTGCCCGCCTGCTCATCGCGCCAATTGAACAACCCTTTGCGCGATAGGCTCCACGTCGCCCCGTAATAGAACTGGATCAGGTGGGTGAGGCAGTGAAGTTGCATGACGGCGAGCAGTTCGGGCCCGTGCTGGTGGTAGTAGCGGATGTCGTCCAGGGCTTCAGCGATGCCGTCCATGTGGCTCGCGCTTTTGGTCTCCCCCACGATCACCGGCACGCCGTTGATGAACAGCATGATGTCTGTGCGAATGTCCGGTGGCGTGCCGTTCGTGAACGTGAATTCATCGGTGACGTGGAACGTGTTGGCGTCCAGGTTCGCCGGGTCCATGAGCCGGATATTGCGCTCCCGGTTTTCGGCATCTACGAAGACGGTCTTCAGGCCCTTCAGGTATTCCCAGGCGTCCAGATTGCCTTCGATGTTCGGCCGCACCCGTACCAGCCGGTCGCGGATCTGTTCGGCGCGGGCGGCGTTCACGACGCCGGGGTTCAGCGATTGGAGTTGCTCGATTAGCACGGAATCCAGGATCGGGCTTGTGATCCCGCGCCGGAGATCGAGTGCGTCATCGGGCGAAAGGTAGGTCCAGCCTGCGTCGCGGGCGTAACGAAGGAATGGGTTCTGGACCGCCGATTTTTCGCCGCCGATGGGCATTACGCGCTTCCTACGGCTTCGGCAAATTGCAGATCTTGAACGCGCACCTTGCCGGTCATCACATTATGCAGCATCGAATCAAACAGACCACTCAGGGCTGCACGGTGGCTCTCTTCTGCCTTTAGCTTACGGTTAATAGTAGCAATGATGGCAACAATCCGATTTTGGCCTTCCGAAGGTGGAACGACGACAGGCCAGGGCTCCAAGAATCGAATATTGATATTCTTCTGCGTGCCACGCGGTGCCAATCTGTCCATTTCGTGCTTCTGCGTGCGTAGGTAGACGTTCAGGTATTCATTAGACAATGAGTGCTGCGGCGTTATTCCCACTAAGCTATCGGGAAATGCGCTGTCAAATTCCAGGATCCCGCAGTCGCCGATATTCGCCGCGATTGTCAACACGATTGTTCCCTTTGGGAACACGCGGCTGACTGAGAGGCCCAGATCATTGAGAGTCTGGGAATACTCGGATACTCTGCCGTCTGATTTTGTCACATCGCCGGTTTGAATGAACGGGATCGCGCCTCCGTAGAATCTTGGGTCATTTCTGGGCCGGTGGGCAAACTTTCCACGCTCTATAGCTGCAACTTCATCCAAGCGGGAGACTTGCCATTGCGCAGGAATCGTTCCGACTTTCGTGTCCTGCAATTCGATATTGTCGGCAAGATCGGCGGCAACAGGACCGTACCTGAACAAGTGCCGCACTAACGTCTGCCTTAGGGCCTTCGCGGCCCCGATCACCTTCTCCGTCGCTTCCTTCGCCCGCTGCACCGTGCGGAGCACATGGGCGATGGCACGCTGTTCGGGGAGGGGCGGAAGGGGTACAGGGAAAGCCTTCAGTTTCGTTGAATTAATGCACGCCAAGTGCGTGGTTCGATGCGCAACCGATAGAAAATATTTCTTTCCGTAAGGGCTTTTGAGTCAGATATGCCAGAAACTCAGGCGTCAAAACCGCCTGATTGGGACGAACTGCAAAAATGTGATTCTGGTGTAGGCAACCGAAAACTTCGCCGTTCCACAGAAATCCGCGACCTAGCTTGTCGAAATCGCCGCCCTCGGTGAGCACAACGTCGCCAACTTTAAGCGAGAATCGGGCAACCTCTGATCGTCTGACAGTGATCTGCTTTATCTCTGACAAATCGAGATAACCATCTTGCACGTTTGCTACTCGCAAGTAAGGCAGTTCAATGGAGTCCGCTGGGTCGATTGTTCGTCCCTTTGTGACTCCGGTTTGTACTTCGGCGCAATCGCTCAGGAGTGAAATCGGCCAACGGCACGGAATTGGACCAAAGGACGTTTCACGAAAACGGCCCCCATAGATATCGTCATCCGTTATAGAAGAGGCATCCAGTCCTTCAGCCATTTCCCAATTCCCCAAACCCCAACTGCGCCAGCACCTTGTCCAATTCCCGATCCGCGTCGGCGCGTTCCTCTTCCGCCTCACGCAGGAGCACGACGGCTTCATCCAGCGGCATCACATCCGCTTCCGCTCCGGTGGACACATACCGGCTCGGCGACAGGTTGTAGTCGGCCTTGGCAGCTTGTTCTCTCGTGATGATCGCGGACAGTGCATCTTCGGCCTTCCACTCCCGGTACACCTGGGCGATGCGCTCGACGTGATTTTCCTCCAGGTAGTTCTTGGGCCGCCCTTTGGAGAATAGCTTGGAAGCATTGATGAGCAGGATCTCACCCGGATGCCGCTTCTTGCGGTTGATGACCATCACGATGCCCGGCGCAGTGGTGTTGTAAAAGAGATTCTCCGGCAGCAGCAGCACCGCCTCAACCAGATCCTGTTCCACGAACGCCTTGCGGACGGTCTGCTCCTTGTTGGAGCCCTGGTTTCCGCTACCCCGGCTGACCGCTCCGGTGTCCAGGACCACGGCCATGCGCCCGCTCGGCTTCAGGCTGGCCGCCATGTGCTGAACCCATCCCCAATCCGCACTCGATGACGGCGGCGTGCCATATGCGAACCGGCCGTAGGTATCGTTCTCGTAGGTGCTGGCATCGAACCGCTGGTTCCACATCGGATTTGCGGTCACCAGATCGAACCGCCGCAATTTCCCGTCGCCTTCGGTGAATGCGGGCCGCTGCATGGTGTTGCCAAGTGCGATCTCCGCTTCCATATCGTGGATGAAGGCGTTCATGCGGCTCATGGCGAAGGTGGATGCGTTAATCTCTTGCCCGTGGAGCTTCAGGGGCGACACCGATGCCGGGAGCTTCACCCGGCCATTCACGCGCTTCCCTTTGGTTTCGAGCAGCCGTAGGTGGCACTTGATGAGCAGACCACCCGATCCGCAGCATGGATCGTAAACCGTCATCCCCGGCGTTGTCTCCAGCAACCGGGCCATCACGACGCCGATCTCGCGTGGTGTATAGAATTCGCCCGCGCTTTGCCCTTGGCCTTCGGCGAACTTGCGGAGGAGGTATTCATAGGCGCGGCCCAGGATGTCGGGTTCCACGTCGTCCAGGCCGAGTCGGTATTCGGGGTTGTTCAGAACCTGGACCAAGTTCGCCAAGTGCTGATCGTCCACGATGCGCTGTCCGGCAGCCGTGGCGTTGAAATCGGTCACGTCGATCACGCCGGATAACCTGGGATTCTCGCGGGCGACGGCGCGCACGGCGTCTGTCAAGAACTGGCCCAACCCAGTCGTTGTGGCAGCAATCTTGGGCCAGCGCGCCTTTTCGGGGATGTAGAAGCGCACCAGCTTGTGATCCTGCTTTGCCAGCTTGGCGGCTGTGGCCGGATCGCCGAAATCGCGGGCCAGATGCGCAACCTCATCGTCGAACACGTCCGACAGGCGTTTGAGGAAGATCAGCGGGAGGATGTAGTCCTTGAACTTCGGCGCGTCGAGCGGGCCCCGGATGGTGCAGGCTGCATCCCAGAGCCAGGATTCCAGCGCGGGTACGTCCAGGCCGTTGCCGTTCGGTTTCTTTTGGTTGTTTTGCGTGCCGGGCATTTTGTGGGTCCATACCGCCAATAAGGAGGTTGAGGCTAACCAGCTTTGGCATCGCGCAGCAGCCGTGCGCAATGCGTGCAGCAGAAGGAATTCTAGCACCGGGCGCGAACGTCGGCGGATCGGAACGCGCTCACAGCCCCTTTGCCAGATCCACAATCCGGCAGCCCAACGTATCGGACACGATCTTCAGCGTCTGGAGCGTGACGTTAAGTCTCGTCCCCGCTCGATCTCGCCGACGTGCGCCCCCAATCGCAGCATTTGCCGGTGCGAGTGAAGTTGCGGCCCCAGAGCCGCAATTGCGGGCCAGGGTGTGCCGCCAGCCGACCGGAGATCACCGGGCCCCTGTACGAGATGAAAAAAGAGTAGAACTGGATGAGGCTCGTCAGCAACGCGGGAAGGAGCGAACCGATGGTTAACCGGTACGCACTTCCGGCAGGAGATGTGCTATTGGGTTCCAGCGATCCGCTTTTTGAACCGTAGCCCTGCTTTCAGTGGAAAACATCGTTATCAGACCCTGCGTATCACTCCTGCGATGGCAGCGGGCTTGAGGGATCATATATGGCCGGTCCAAGAACTGAAAGTGTTGATGGATTAAGGCTGCCGAATGAAAAAAAGGCCGGTCTCGGGTTCGCGCGCCGTTCGTCGCTATAATTGCCGATGTCACGGGCGTGTCTCATAGCCACGTGGAAAGAATCTATCGCCTTCCCAAACTCGTCATCGGGAGCTGATATCAAGGACCAAAACAGTTTACGAAAGCTGTCATCTACCCAGGCGATTACGTCTTCACTCTGTTTCCCCACGACCCAAGATAGATGTTCAAATGTTCCATCGTTTCGCAAAATCGAAGTATTCGTCAGGCCACCAACACCCTCAGCGGCTTGTTTAGCACGAGCTACCGCATAACTGGCTATTGCGTGAGCGTCAGAAACATCCATATTATTTCTAAAGAGCGGACCAACTATGAATTGTCCAATGTGAAATCCAGATCCGATAAATTCATACCGATCAAAATGAAACTTGGCTCCGTGCCATGTTGTGAACAGCATCGGCCTGCAATTAGGACACCAAGTAGCGAAGATCAGTTGATATACGCTGTCACTGCTGGGATCTGGTGCTTGAGAGACGTGAGTGCGGTATGACTCATTGACGCAATCACCTATGACATTTGCCATTTGGGCGGGGCTGACGATGCTCTGCTTCTTTGCGTAATAGATTCTGTCAATACAGTTCTGGATAGCGGCCCGCGCCAACTGCGTGTTCCCGGAGTAAGAGAACATAGCCTTACCAGTCTTCATGTCAGGCGTCAAAATGATTTTTGATTCATGGATTATTGATACCCCGGCGGCCCCGTGCTCCGTGTCCGCGCAAATCAATATTCCGTCCTTAACGCAGAATCCCGCCGCTATCGTCACGCGCTTGCTCCTCCCGAGAGGATACCGCATCTGCTTGACCGGTTGCGGAACAAGTCTTTTTGGAACAGGTGGGCGGATGGGTGGCGCTAGCGTGAGCCACCTCCCGCAGGTTTTGGCGCGGAGGTCAAGCCTCTAGAAAACGAAACTAACCTACTACCAGTACGTACGTGCCGGGAGCGACGGGGATCATGCTTCATTCTCCAACGGGGGGCAGCGACGCCAAGCACATCGCTGCTTCGCCGATGAGACGAACAGGCCGCCTTACCTACGTCGCTGCACTGGCTGCCGCACCCGCTGCTTCATCGCGCTGCTTCTTCTCGCGCATCACGACGCTCTGCTGGCCGCCCTCTGCGGCAATCGTGATGAGGCTCCGCCCCAAACCCTTGAGCGGGTTTTGCCAGCGGACGTTGCCGGTTGCCGGATCAAGGCAGAAAAGCTCGCCTTTGGCGGCGGCGTAAAGATCGCCATCCTGAAGAGTGACGTTGACGAAGTCGCCTCCCAACTTCGACCTCCACAGTTCGCTCCCCGTACTGCGGTCGAGAGCAACGACGGTTCCTGCGATGCCGATGAAGAACAAGTTGGTCTGGGCCATTTGCGCTCCTGTCGCGGCCATGGTAGCGCGTGGGCGTTGGCTCCAGGATGCGTCTGCGCAGAACCCGCCGAATGGTCCACGCATTCCACCGTCTCTTGGTGGCGACAATTCCAACGATGTGGCGCTGGTGAAACAGTAAATCTGGCAGTAAACTCCCGGCGTGCTCCGTGCCGGGGTACCTAACCGTCGCCCCAATCATCCTCGGTCTCCTCGGCCCGGTCGGGATCGTCAAGCACGTTACGGGTGAACCGGACGGCCTTGCCCTTGCGGGATTGGAGTTGTTCGGGGGTGAGGGACTTCATCATGGGCAGGGTGACATGGATGGGGCTGGTTGCCGAGACGGAGAATTGAGGTGGGGGTTTTCCGGCCTTACTCAAGCACTCGACCTATCAACAAAGACTGATTGGAGAGTCGCCGAACCGTACTGAAAACTGTAGTGACACACACCTAAGGCACGAACCACTACGTCTTGCGGCGCTAAGCCCTTGCTGTGTCGGCAGCAGGGGGCGTCGGCGGCATCTTTTCTCTGTAATGCTCCACAAGGGCGAATGCGATGTGTTTACCAAGAAACCTCACGTTCAGCGAAACCACGGTTAGGAGAATGACGAATGCACCGCAAACAGCCCACCAAGCACCCTTTACCGTGTCAATGGTTTCCTTAACCTTCTTCAGGTCTGTTTCGAGTTGGCCTATTCGGTACTCATTTAGATTTCCCTGTTCAGTCATCTTTCCGAAATCAAATCCAGACGGCGAGACTGGCTCGGTAGGTATTTTAAGACCAGAAACGACATCGTTCTTTGGGGCACGCTTCTCCTGTGCCCAAGAGGCCTGACAAAGGCAGAGAATCGCGATAAACGTTATGAGCTTCACGGAGGACCTTCTAAGGGCGCAGGCGCAATGGCTTGGCTACCTTGGCTTCATCCACAGCTTTTTGAGTTTCCGCTAAACTAACCCCTTTGGCACGAAGTAGGTTTAGAATGTTTTCGTCGAGTCTCAGAATGTCAATTCCTTGGATCATTAACTGATCAGCTGCAATCTGATGCGCAAGGACTTGATTGAAGCCAGCCACTCCCGCTGTTATTGTCGGAGTCACATACTCGAAGTTAGGGTCCAGTGTCCGCTCTACCTTCGTGGTTGCTACATCCTTCGTCCCTTGCGCGTGTACTGAAACCTTCCCGTCCATGTACGAAATTCCTATCAAGATCCCAGCGAACAGAAAAACGAGGTTGATTGTACTAATCTTGAGGTACGTCTTGGCGTCAAGCATGGTTGTTCACCGTCAATACGACATTAAATGTTACCACTTAGAACGACCTCCGTCCAGCGCCCGTCAGGCCTGCCTGCGGCTCTGCGTCCAAACGAACGATAGTCGTTGTAGTGGTCCAGGGGTCACTGATTTTCGATGGCTTCCAGGGCCCTGCGCTTGGCTTCCACGCTGACGCCGCGGCCAGACGTGTTTCGAGGGCCTCTCCGGTCCCTCAAACGCCACCTCACCCGTTCACGCAGCACCTGCCGGGCATCCTCCTGCTCCAATTGCGTCATGGCTTCATAACCGGGAATCGCCTGGGGATAGATCCGCCGCCAGATCTTTTCAGCCCGCTCACCACTGCCGCCTGAAGTTTCTCAGCAACCGAATCGCGATGGTGGCGCTTGGGATTCCAGGCCGGCCGCGGCGACGTGGTTTCGGTGGCAGTAGGGCTGTGAAGAATTGACCGGCGCGTTTCCGGTAGAGGGGATGTTTCCTCCCAGCCGACTCAGGCTGCCGGGCGCATGATTGGCCAATAGGCGAGTACTTCGCCGGATTCCTTCAACCGACTCGATCGAGAAGTCAATTCCTCAGAGCGAGCTGTTTCCAACGCTGCGATCGCAAGCCGCTGAAGGTCTGCAAACAGGTCGGAGCGCTCGTCGATGGGTACGTTTTCGAACGCCAAGAACCTTCGAGCAATATCTTCCGCTTCCCTATGCAGTTCGTCCATGTTGATGATAACTTGCACTTTTATTTCCAAAACTGGTGGGAGTACGGTTGCGGAGCGCTCAATGAATCCTGATACCCTTCGTTAGCGGCCGATTCCTCGCGCTTTAGACTCGATGCCGGCATCGCCACCTGACCCGCTCCCTCAGTTCTTCGCGGGCAGTCCGCTGTTCAACTTCGGTTATGGTGTTGTAGTTCAGAATGGCCAGAGGGTAAACACGGTGCCATATCTGTTCTGCCCTCTCGCTCGGGTACTGGCCCTTAAACCGGTTCAGCAACCGAAACGCAGTGGTCACGTCTGGCCGTCCCGGCCGACCGCGGCGACGTGGTTTGGGAAGCAGCAGGGATCGGAGGAACCGCGCGGCGCGGTCCTTCAGTTTGGGATCCGGAATGAAGAGGTCCCGGTGGCGCTGGTTTAGCTCCCTGGCGAAACGAACGATTTCCTTCCGGACCTCCTTTGGAAGGGGAGGGCTTGGCCGGCGTCGTTTCCCCTTTCTGGGTGCGGCGGCCGCGTGGTTCCGTTTTTGGCTTACTCCGCTTCGATCAGGGCGTCCAGTTCGGCAAACCTGGGGTCTCGATACTCCCCTGGTGCGCCACAACCTTGAATTTGTGGCGTAGCATTGGGTGCCTCTGGAAGACCTGTAGATCCGGCTCGGATGATAAAATTTCCGCCGCTGGGTTGGCGCCGCTCCATTCAACCGCTCTATGACGCCGACTTCGGCGCAAAGGTTGCGGGTCGTTATTCAAACGGACTGGATCTCCATCATCGGCATCATTGGGGAGGTATGACCCCCATAAACGCCAAAATAAGAAGCGGGCGGGAACGGGGTCAGCCCAGGGCATTCGACACCCGGGCGTAGGCAAACCGGCCACGAATGTTGCGGCTGAAATAGCTCCCTTTCGAGGGGGGCGAGCAGTAAAGCGGCATGTATCTCCTTAGAGATGGGAGGCGAGGCGGCTCGCAACGCAGCGCCGCGGGATCTACACCTGCTGGGGGCTGATGTTTTGGACGTCGATGCTGATGCTGGTGCTGGCGCCGGTCGAGGTCAGAATGGCGGCCGTGTAAACCGCAGTGACATTAAGCGCCAAGTTGCTCGAGAGTTCGAGGAATCCGATATTGAGCGCGTTTGGCGCGAAGTTGGGTCCGAGGTTGCAACAATCGTCCATGGTGGCGGAGTCAGGCGGCAAGGCGATGGTGGCGAAAGGCGTAGCTGTGACGATATTCGGCTCAAGCCCGACCGTTTGATTATTATGGACGAGCAGCATAATCCGCTTTTGAATGTTCGCTATCGGCGGCGGTATGCTGGGGGGGCCGGGGGGGTGGAAATTATGAATGTTGATCTCCGTGGCATAGGCACCCGGGCGCACGGGGGTACAGGTTGTGCTGGGATTCTGGATCCCACAAACAAACTTCACGCTGTAGATGAACGACATGGTACGCTCCCTTTGCGGCTTTTGAGCCGGTCTCAATAATATCGCGGGCCGCGCCCCGCGGCAACCTTCCAAGATCAGCCGCGCTGCTGAGGCCGCGAAGCTGGTCATGGTAAGGAATGCAACGCCAGTCAAAAGTCTAATCTGAATCGTTCGATTTTCTGGCGGTCTCCCGCAAGAAGCACGACATGTAGATGGTGGTGAAAGGACTAGCACATCTCAATTTCTACGAACAGCGGTCCGTGGGGGTCCTGTCGTTCCTCATCGATTCGGTGTTCCGAAAGTAACCCCTTCCAGACCAGGGCGGCCGCGATGACGGTGATTTGTGAGGCTCGGCGGCGGTGTTCCCAAACTCTGGAGTTGTGGGATGGGTCCATCGTGCGGCAGAAACGCGTCACCAGTCCGATTTTGCACTCGTCCGATAACCCCACTTTTCTGGAAATTGGTCATGGACGCGGCGGTACAGGCGGTCAATGGGGACCTGCCGGCCCCGCATCACCAATCCGCGTGTATAATTAGCCGAAAAGATTACGTTCGTCGAACTTCGTTCAGGAGGCTTGCAGGATGAGCGCCTATGACGCGATTACGGAAGCTTACAAGGCCTTCGCGAAGGCCTATCACAGGGGAGATGCCGAGACAATATCGCGAATGTATACGGAGGATGCAGAATTGCTTATCCCAGAAGCACCGATTCTCAGAGGCAGGGAGGCAATCGCTCACGCTTGGGAACGCATCCTTGGGTCCGGCGGAAACAACGTCCGAGTGGACATTGGCGAGGTGCAAGAGAGCGGCGACTGGGCATACGAAATCGGCCGATTTTCAGCCAGTACGCCCAACGGCAGTGTTTTCCAGGCCGGCAAATACATCGTTATCTGGAAGCGATACTCGGGAGAATGGAAAATTCACCGCGACATCTTCAACTCGGATCTGCTGCCCGCCCAAGATTCGACGCCGCTATAGTGCGCCTGTCAAACCGAATGATCTGGGTGTCATTCGGTAATGTTTTCCGATAACGGCTGTGAAACGGGTTATCGTCGAAGTGGAGCGGATCGGGCCGGCTTCATGCGGGCCGGCCAATGTCGTGAAGCGCACTGTTCAAATTACCGCGTTGCAGGTGATGCGGAGGGGTTTGAATACCTTATGGATCGGACGAGCCGAAATGCATTAATCGTTTTGTGTTTGTTTGTCGCTGAGGTCTCGGCGCAAACGCTCGGGCCGCACAGCGGCTTTCCGAACGTGCCCCCGCAAGCGGTCGCGGCTAGCCCCCCGGTGGGGAACGGAACCACTCAGTCGTTCTCGTTTAGCTTCGCGCAGGGCGGCTTGGAGAACATCTTCAACGGAGGGCTTATCTCGCCCCGAAATTTCACCGTTCTGGATGTCCTGATTAACTCGGCGCTCGATGGGCGGAATTCCTGCTACCTCGCTTTCGTGCCGACCTACAACGGAAATTCATCGACCGGCGGCTCGCTGTTTCTGGTGGACAACGCCGGCGACGCGGGCGGGCCTTACTCCGGAGTGACGCTCCCGGGAACCGGCATCATCAGCAACAGCCAGTGCAGTATCGACGCGAGCGGCAGCTCCTGGGCGAACAACGCGCTGACGCTCGCGATTACATTTCTAACACTGGGATTCGCGGGCAACAAGGTGATCTACATGGCGGCGCAGGACACGCAGGAGGATTCCGGCTGGCAGCCCATGGGGACGTGGACTGTAGCGGGAGGATCGGCGAGCGAACCATTGATAAATGGGATTACTCCCGCGCGCAGCATGGGCTACTCGCAAAGCTACACGTTCACGTTCACCGATCCGAACGGCTGGCCGGATATCAGCGTGGCCAACATTCTGGTCAACAACGCGATCAACGGGATCGGGGCCTGCTACATGGCGGTGGTGCTGGGGTCGGCGGGGTCGGGGACGGTGTTTCTGGTGGATGACGCGGGCGACTCGGGCGGGCTATTCACGGCCGTGACCTTACCCGGCTCCGGGAAGGCGTCGAACGGCCAGTGCACGATCTGGGGTCAAGGCAGCTCGATATCGGCCAGCGGGAACACGCTGACGGTGACGCTCTCACTCACGTTTCAGCCGGCGTTCGAAGGCCCGAGGGTCATCTACGCCGCCGTGCGAGGGGGCGCCGGGAATTCGGGATGGCAGCCGGTGGGGACGGTATTCGTGACGCTCGTTGCGAACTCCACCCCGCCGTATCTTTTCTCCATTTCGCAGCTCACGCCGCCGTCCGTGCGGGAGGGATCGTCCGCGTTCACACTCACGGTGACCGGCAACAGCTTCCAAACGGGGGCGGTGTGTCCAGCGGTTTGCGGAAGTGCGTGCCCGTCGCCGAGCGTCGTGTCATTCGACCACGTAGACATTCCGACGACGGTAATCAGCACGACGCAATTGCAGGGGCTCGTGCCCGCAAGCCTGCTCGCCATGCCGCGAACTGTCGATGTCGTGGCACGGAATCCGATTGTCTATCAGTGCCTGGGGACCGTGAGCGCGAGCTCCGCGGCGGCTGGGTTTACCGTGACGCAGTAGGAGAGTGGGGCAACGTGGAAGGATGCGCTCATCCCGTTCCAGAGGTGTCAAGGCTTCCAGGGTGACCGCGTACCGCCGCTCCTTCTGATCTCCGCGCTTCGCTACAAGTCCTATCGATATAAGAAACAGAACCTTGTTCAACCACGATTTGGGGCGAGAGGGTTGGGGCGGTTGCATTCAGTCGGCGGCCAGCGGCAGAACGGAGATGACGATCTGAAATGAAAAACCTTGGTGTTTTGACGTCAATGCCCGGCTTCTTACCGATCTTCAATGGTGTAAAAACGGTTTCTGGAAAAGTGGGGTTGAATCGTTCGGCACCTCCGTTCCAAATGCCCGTTACGAAACCTTTGGACCGTTCCCGCAGCGTCCTCACCACGGTCCCAACGCCCAGCCCCAGAGACTCTGCAATCTGCCGATAGGATCGCCCCTGGCGTCGGAGCCGGACCACTTCTTCCCGGTCTAATACCTTCTGTGGCCGGTGTGGTGGCAGGTCGCGTCCGGAGCGGCTGTGGACCGCAATCGGCCTGCCAGGGTCTCCCCACCTCGCGTACGGGTTGAGAAACTGGATTGCCACATCCGATTAAAGCGCATCCTGAGCGCACAGGAAGGCTCAGGATGGTTGTGGGGCCCGAATGATTCTGCCTAATGAAGCCGCATGTCCGCCGCAACTGTCAGAAGAGACCGATGATCACTACACGCACTTGTACTTCGGACACCTTGGAAGTCGCGGCAGGTAGCCGGGCTGTTTCCCGTTAACTAAGAGCTGATAACTGCGGCCTGGGCCTTCTGCTCGGCTGCGGTGCGCAAGGCCGAGAGGTACTCAAGGGCCATTCGCTCTGGTTGTGGACGTATTCGATTCCGGCGGGCCTTCCGTTCTCCTGGCCGGGGTGACAGAACTCCCAATCCACGTAGCCCTTGTATCCGGACGAGACCAGCGCATCAACATAGGCGGGATAGGCCACTTGCCGTCCCCAAAAGTGTTTGTCGAAATAGCCGCCGGCCACAAGCTCCACGGTGCCGTCCCTTCGTCGCGCAAACTCTCCGTTCATGTGTGAATGGACTTGTAGATCTCCGGTGCACGTCACCATTTCACGGGCATGCTCCGGTGAATCCGCTTCGGGCTCAATGTTGATGTCCATGCACCCCTTGAAGAACGGAGAGCCGACCTCCTCAATCAACGACAGCACGTCTTGATAGCGGTTAACGACATCGGGACCATGATTCTGCATCGCCAGCACAATTCCATAGTCCTCAGCCACCTTGCAGAGTTCGCGCATGGACTCGACGACGAAGCCGCGCCGCTCGCCCTTCCAAAATCCGTACTGGTTGTAGCTGTACGTGTCGTCGTAGGTCGCGAGGCCGTCATAGAGGGTAATGCCGCGCCACGCGGCGAAGATCTTGCAGATCGGCGATCCCAGATCGTGCGCGAGCTTGATGCACTCCCGCACATAACAGATCATGGCCTCGCGCTGGACGGGTACC
>DASQZT010000027.1:0-4704 GCA_035638575.1 Bryobacteraceae bacterium | reverse complement strand
GCCGATGCGGAGGCACAATTCGTCAAACAGGGCAGCCCTCTGGCCGGCACGAGCGTAGCGGGAAGCGGAGAAATCAGTCAGGACCCGGAGCACGCCTTCGGGACGGAATCCCAGGTATTTGCTCTGTAATTGGGTCAGGCTTTTGAAGGCGAGGCCGGCGCCGGTGAGGAGCATCAGGGCGAGAGCCATTTCGAGCGCGACCAGCACACGGCCGAACCGCCGGCGTTCGCGGCCGGAGCCGTGGGCGGAATCGCGCAGCCGCACGATTACATCGAAACGCAGCGAACGGAGGGCCGGGAGCAGGCCGAAGAGCAGGATGGTGACGAGCGCGAGGGCCGCGGTGAAAGCCAGGACGCGCCCATCCAGGGCGAGTGCGTCGGCACCGGCGAGCCGGCGGGCGATGTTGGCGGGAAGAATGACCAGGATCGCGTCGTGCAGGGCGCGGTTCAGCAGCAGTCCGAGTACGGCGCCGGCGGCCGCGAGCACGGCACATTCGCCGGTCAGTTGCAGGACCAGGCGGCCGTGCGAAGCACCGAGAGCGGTGCGGATGGCGAATTCGCGCCGGCGCCCCAGTCCGCGCACCAGTTGCAGGTTGGCCAGATTGGCACAGGTGATGAGAAGCACGAAACCCGCGGTGGCCAGCAGGAACACGATGGGACGGCTGTCGTTGCTCTCGAACGCGCGGGCGAGCGGCGTAACCTGCGCGCGGCCGCCCGCAGCCAGCGAAGCGAGCTCCGCCTGGGCCGGCGCCGGCGTGACGCCCGGACGTAAGCGGGCAATCGTGCGGCCGCCGCTCGGCAGGCTCGGGACGACCAGCTTGACGTCGCGGACTTCCAGGAAGAAATCGGCGGGCAGCACGCCGGCGATCGAGTATAGCTGGCCGTCGAGGGTCAGAGCCTGGCCGGCGATATCGGGCCGCGCGCCAAGGCTCTTCCAGAACTCGTGACCGATCATCACGACGTTGCGGCCGAAATCGCCTCGGGTGAGTGCTCGCCCCAACGCGGGCCGGAGCTTGAGGAGCGGGATGAGATCGGGTGTGACGCGAAACCCGTAGGCCAGGCGGACCCCATCCGGGCCCGCGACGGCGAAATTCCAGGGCAAAAAGGCGCCTGCGGATTCGATGGAGCGGGCACCCTCGAAATCTTCGAGCTGCGCGGGGCGCTCCGGGATGGAGACGTCGACGAGTTGCTCGCTGTGCGGAAAGGGCAGCGGGCGGAGCAACAGGGCGTTGACCACGGTGAAGAGGGCGCTGTTGGCGCCGATCGATAGTCCCAACACCAACACCACTGTCGCGCTGAAAGCCGGCTGTCCTGTGAGGACTCGCACGCTTTGCCGCATATGTGGCAGACGCGGGAGGACGCCGGAACGTTAACGCGAGTTGATTGTGGGGCGGACCCCCCGGTCCGCGCGGGTCCCCCCGGACCCGCTTTCTCTAATCGAATCAAGTTGCCGCTCGCGCAAGCGCCTGCCCCACCTTGTACCGGCGGTGATACTGTGTTGGTAGTGAAGCCGGCGCTGATTCTCTTCCCCGCCCTGCTCGCCGCCCAGTCGCTCTCCGACTGGTCGGTTCCGCCGGTCCTCAAGGCCCTCGGCTACTCCTACGCGCTCCGCCGCGAAGGCTGCCACAGCAACACCTGCGTGGTCCTGGCCGCACCGGCCGTCCCGATCGCCCACGCCAACGGAAATCTCAACCAGACCTTCAACGCCGCGCCGTATCGCGGCCGCACCGTCCGCCTGCGCGCCTGGATCCGCCTGGAGCCCGCGGACCCGGCGGACCACGCCGCCATGTGGCTCGACGTGAACCTTCCGGGCAAGCAGAAGGGCTTCTCCGACAACATGGGCGACCGGCCCATCTCCTCCGCCGAATGGAAGAGCTATGAAATCACCGGCGAGGTCGCTGCCAACGCCGAATCCGTAAGCGCCGGAGTCATGCTGTTTGGCAAGGGCCGCGTCTGGGTCGACGGCGTGACCTTCGAAGTCCTGGGGACGCCGCCGGTATCGCTGCGCGACACGTTTCAGAAGATCTACGCGCGCATCGATGCGGCCTACGGCCAGCGCGACGTGGACGCACTCGCGGCCCTCGCCGTTCCCGAGGCCCGGATCGTCATGGGCTCCACCAGCGTGGCGCTTTCCGAGGCGCTGCTGCAGATCATGAACGAGATGGAAAAGGGGGCGGCGTACACCTCGCACTCCACCATCACCAGCGTCACACCCTCTGGAACGGAAGCTATCGTCTCGGTGAACAATGAATCCACCATGACATCGAAGGCCGGCAAACGAATCCTGCATTCGTCCAATCGCGACACCTGGGTCAGGGTCGACAACGTCTGGAAGCTCAAGGAATCGAGCCTGATCTACGCCCGGCCTGTGACCCCGCTCACCGAGCCCCCGCCCACCGAACCCGCGCCCCCCGACCCGATCGTGGCCGAGTTGCAGCAACGCGCGGTGCCGATGGCGGCGGTCCGCGGAGAAAAGCCGGACGACCTGGCGCCCTTCGGCACCGCCATCGGCGACGCGCGCATCGTGGCTTTGGGCGAGGCCACTCACGGCATGCGCGAATTCGTCCAGCTCAAGCAGCGCCTGCTGGAGTACCTGGTCCGCCAGAAGGGCTTCACCGTCCTGGCGGTGGAAGCGAACTGGCCCGAGGCGCTGGCCGTCGATCGCTACATCAAGACCGGCGAAGGCGATCCCAAAGCGGCGCTCGCCGGCCTCTACGGCTGGCGATGGTACACGCAGGAAATGCTCGACGTGGTGGAGTGGATGCGGCAATACAACCAGGCCCCCGGCACTCACGCCATCCTGACCTTCACCTCGTTCGACATACAGGTGGCGCACGTCGCCGCTCAAAAAGTGCTGGACTACCTGCAGCAGTACTCACCGTCCGATGCCGGTCCGGCCGGCGCGGCCTACCAGGAAGCACGCGACCTGGACCTGCGGCGCGGCCAGGTCTACGACGACAACGCCGAATCCGCCGCCGATCGCGCCGCCACCGTGCTCCAGGTGCTCGACCAGAAACGCGCCGCGCTCATCGCGCAATCCACCGGCGAGCGATGGCGCGATGCCCGCGAGGCGGCTGCCATCGTGTATCACGCGTGCATGATGCGCATTCCGGGCAAAGGTCCCGCGTATCGCGACGAGATGATGGCGGCCCACCTGGAATGGCTCGGCACGGAAGTGCACCCCGGCGAGAAGATGATCGTCTGGTCGGACAACGATCACGTGCGCTCAAGCGCCACTCCGGACGATCGCAAGAGCATGATCGCCTGGCTGCGCGAGCCGTTCGGGAGCGGGATGTACACGGTCGGCTTCGCGTTTCGGAAAGGCGAGCTGCGGGCCATCGGCATGGAGGACGGAAAGATCACCGGCCTTGCCACGCATAACGTGCCGGCCTACGTTGGCTCGGGCGACACCGTTCTGGGCCTCTCCGGCATGCCGTCCTTCTTTCTGAACCTGGCGGCGATCCCCGCGGACGGCCCCCTGGCACGCTGGATCGTTCAGCCCCATCTCTTCCACAATGCGGGCGCGGAGTGGGTCACGGGCGACCCCGAAGCCAACCTGGAGACCGTGGTGCTGCCGAAACTGTATGACGGCCTGATTTTCGTCAGCGAAGGCCACGCCACTCGCGCGCTCGAGCCCGGCCGATGATCGGTTCCGGCCAATGATCGAATCGGACCGGGAGCGCGACTTCTACGACAGCCAGTACGCGCAGTTTCTGACGCTGCCCGGCCATGCGCTCCGGCTCGACCGCAAAGTGCTGGAAGGCAACATCGACAACCCGTCGCACCCATTCTACGAGCGCGGCTGGCTGTACCGCGCCTCGATGCGCGCGCTCGAAGCCGAGCCGCTCGAAGGCAAGCAAGTGCTGGACTACGGATGCGGTCCCGCGGACTTCGGAATCTGGATGGCCACGGAAGGCGCGCGGGTCACGGTGCTCGACCTTTCGCCGGCTGCCATTGAAGTCGCGCTGAAACGCGCGCAGGCGTCGGGAGTGGCAGTTCGCGGGATTGCCGCGGACGCCAGCCGTCTGGACATGGTGGGCGACGCCGAGTTCGACCTGGTGTTCGCCTGCGCCGCGCTGCACCACACCATGAAGTACCCTGGGGCCGTCGAAGAACTGGCGCGCATCATGAAGCCTGGCGCGCGCCTGGTGTTGTGCGAGATGTGGGGCGCGAATCCGCTGCTCAACGCCGCGCGGCGGATGCGCGCCGCCCTGGCCGGAGAGGCCGAGGAGCAGGGCGAGGAGATCATCCTCTCCGCCAAAGAGTTGACGGCGCTCGACCCGTACTTTACGGGAATCGAGGTCGAGACGCGGAATTTGCTGGCGATGGGCAAGCGCCTCTTCCGCGGCCATTTTCAGAGTCGCTGGGCGCGATGGCTCGTGCGTGCTCTGGAAGCGGCCGATCGCGCCCTGTTGGCCGTGGCGCCGCCGCTGCGGAATTGGTGCGGCGAGGCAGTGATCACGGGCCGGCGGTTGCCAGAGGCAAAATAACGGAAGCTCCGTGGGGCAGGCCATCGTTTTCTGTGGCCTGCCTTGCTGGATAAAATGCCCAGTAGAAGATTTCCCTGTATTACAGTAGCTCCATTTCTTTCCTCCTTGAGAAGATTTTCTTTAAGCGCCTGGGGCCGCCGCTTGCTGAACAGCTACGCCCGTCCCCCTCTGGCTTCCGGCTCCTGAGTTCTGGCTCCTCGCCCTCCGGTTTGGTT
>DASQZT010000026.1:0-60623 GCA_035638575.1 Bryobacteraceae bacterium | reverse complement strand
TGGACAAGCCCCCAACCCCAAGCTGCTTCGGAACCGGGTAGCCAAGTTCGTGCGGGAACTTCGATCCCTGGGCTATCAGGTCATTCCACCCGTCCCTACTGCGGGTGCATCGGTATAGGTTTTCGACCGTGCCCCACAAGGGGCACATTACCCGGCATAGGCATCAGGGGAGGCGGCCGGTGATCCGCGCGGGCGAGGCCGACCGGGCGATTTCCGCGCCGCCGGAGAACAGGCGCAGGCCTCTGCCCTTCCCGAATTTGCTCCCGTTCTTGTCCCACAAGATGGTGAGGATCTGGCCGTGATAGCGGATATTGTCCAGGCAGAACCAGTCCCAGGCGGAGGGCGCCAGCGGATTGACCTCAACCACATCATCGGCGCGCGGGCGGAGGCCGGCGAGGCCGGTGATCACCAGGTCGGCGTAGCCGGAGTGGTTGTAGTGATCGCCGCGGCCGTAGAAGGCCTTCTTGCGGATCTTCATGGCGCGGGCCAGCCACTCGCCGGTCAGCGGGTTCAGGTCTTCGTCGATCCAGGGAACCACGCGGCCGTTGTCGAGCTTGATGCGCTGACTGCGCGTGTAAATCCGGAAGGTCTCGAAATAATCTTTCGCGCCGATCGCGTTCTGGCGAGACCCGTTCAACACGTTGGCCAGGGCGCGCAGCGTGACGGTGGTGGCGAACGGCCAGCTCGGACCGTTCCATTGGCAGTCGTCGCCCTCGTATGGGACTTGAAATTGAGGGCTGCGCCGTTCAGCGGTGGTGGGGCCGAAGGGCGCGTAGAAGCCTTCGGGATCCATCAACTGCTTCCAGGCAAATTCGAAGCCGGCGCGGTCGGGGGGCAGGTCGAAATACCACGGAGTGTAGCCGATGCTCTCGCGCACGGGAATCACTTTCCCGGATTCGGAAAGCGTTTCAAAGAACGACGCTTCGCGGTTCCACAGGCGCTCGGCGACGAGCCGGCGGAGGCGGGCGGCCTTGTCGCGGTATTCGCGCGCCAGGGGCTCCTTGCCGGCCATGCCGGCGATGGCCGCGATCGCCTTCGCATTTCCGAACATGTAGCTGTTGATGCTGGGGCGGATGTTCTTCACGTTGCGGCCGCCGCTGATGGAGCTTTCCATGCCGTCGGAAACATCGCGCTGCCAGAAGAGGCCTGTGGGCGTGAGGCGCTCGCGCTCCCAGGCGGCGTAATCGAGGAGCAGCGGATCGAGGTACTGAACGAGGGCGTCGCGATTGCCTTCCACCAGCCAGCGGTCATAGAGCGCGGCGGCGGCCCATCCGCTGAACTGGTGGAAGTTTTTGCGGATGCCGCCGTTCTCGCCGGTGCGGAGCCAGAAGCGGATGTCCTCGTCAAGGAACCGCGGATCGTGCGCCCAGCGGCCTTCCGCCACGTGATGTCCGAAGGCGCAACTCAGGGCGTTGTACTCCGCGGCGTGCTTCACGGGCTTGAGGAATTCGGTGACGATGAGGCCTTCGGGCGTCTCCTTGATGTGCTTGCGGTAAGTCCACCAGCGGAAGTAGTAGAGCTGCTCGATGTCGCGGTCGGGGCAGGTGAAGAGGGGGACATTGAGTTTCATCCAAGTCCAGGCCTGGGCGTCGGGGATGTGGTTGACGACCTCCTCCGGGTAGGTGCGGTTGAAGTCTTCCACGTAGTGGCGGAACAATTCGGCGTCGAGGACAGGGGCGGCCCGGGCGGTGGGGAGGAGCGCGCCGGCCGAGAGTGCGAGGAAGGTCTTGCGGGTCATGGTTGGGCAGGCGACTGGGCAAGCTGGAAACGCACGGCCTGGAACGGCTTCCCGGGCAGCTTCATGGTGAACTTGCCCTCGAAGGCGCCGGGCACAGGGGTGATGGTCATCTCCCACGGGTCGATGATGTCGGCGCGGTACACGCCTTTGCCGAGATCGAAGTCGTACTCCGCGGGCTGGTTCACGTCGAAATAAAAAAGGTAGTAGCGGCCGGGCTGTCCCGCGCCCAGGTAAGTGGTGAAGAGATTGTTCAAGCCCTCGGCCGGCCCGTTCTCGAGGATCTTGCGCAGGAAGGCGATGCGGGCAGGGCTTTCGCCGTGCAGCACGCCGCCTTTCGACCACCACAGGATGTCGTTCGGATCGAGATAGGTTTCGCCATGACCTACGTAAGCGCCCGATACGGTTCCCATCCAGAAGCGGCGAACCAGCTCCTGCGCCGAGATGTTGCCCCAGCGGTTCGGAATGTTGCCCTCGTATTTGCACTCGTCGTAGATCACGGGCTTGCGGAAGTTGGCCACGTACTCGCGGGACTTCTCCAGGTCGGAGCCCTGTATGCTGACGTGCGTTACCCAGGGCTTGGAGTGGTCGTACATGACGTTGCTGTGGTGGATGGAGCGCAGGTGCTGATAGGGGTCGCTCTCCTGCACGATGCGGAAGAAGCGGTCCCAATCGGCCACGGTTTTGGTCCTGACGAGATCCCACTCGTTGGCCATGGACCACCACACGTTGCGGTAGGCGGCGAGGCGCGCGACGGTGTAGCGCAGGTAGCGATCGTTCACGTCGGCGGGCATGCTGCTGTAGCCCCAGCGGTCGTAGGGGTGGAACAGGATGAGGTCGGCCTCGATGCCGAGGGCCTGGAGATCGCGGATGCGCCGCTCCAGGTGCTGGTAGAAGGCGGGATTGAAATGCGTGAGATCGTTGTGGCCCGCGGCGTCGCGCTCGAAGGGGTAGTAGACCGGTTCATTGGCGTTGTAGCGGTAGCTCTTCGGAAACACGCACATGCGCATCTTGTTGAACGGAGCGGAGCGGAGGGTCTGAAGGGTCTGCTCTTCAAGGCGGTCGCCCTGGTGGACCCACGCGTAGCACGTGGTGCCGATGGGCACATACGGCGCGCCGTCCTCGTAAGCGAAGTGCGTGAGGTAGCGCACGCGGACCGGGCCGTGGTTATTGGCGGAGGGCGCGGTTGCGGTGAACGCGCCGGTTTGGCCGTCGAGGGCCGGGGCGCTGCTCGAAGTGGTGTAGGTCCAATCGCCGGTTTCGTCGGGCATGAAGCGGACGCGGTACGTGCCGTCGCCGTCGTAGAAGCCATCCACTTCCACGATTCGGTTGCGGTAGCGGAAGTGGGCGGAGAGGTGAACGTCCAGGAAGGGATTGCCGGCGGAGGGGCCGCGCAGGACGATCTCGTGCACGCCCCACTTCTCGACGTTGTCGGCCGTCGCGAGCGACAGGCAGAAGAGCAGTCCAAGAAGAGGCTTCACAATTGCTCCAATCTTCGACTGTACTCCATCGACGAATGGTGGAGCCGGCGGCGTGCCCTTTTTCACACGAGCGGCTCCGATTGTGCGCAATGTGGCGCTGTGCTTGCTGACTGTGCGGACTGAGGTGCTCGCACATGATCGATTCGTCAGAAAAGTTCCGGAACCGGGTAACTCCTGGCGGAGTTGTGGTGGCAACCGTACTTATCCTCGCCCGGGTGTGCTCCGCGGCAACACCGACCATCGCGGTGGTGACTCCGAATTCGGGTTCGGGGTCGGACCAGGTGTTCGGGATCCTTGCAGAAGACACCGACGGATACCCCAGCATCGCGAAGGTATCACTGATGTTTACGGATACCCGGTGCGCTGTGCAAGCAATCGCGGCTACCGGCGCCCTGTATTTGATGCAGCCCGACGGATCCGGCTGGATTGGGCCAATTACCGCGGGGACCGATGGCAATCTGCAGAATGGGATGTGCCAGGTGAATACCGCCGGCTCGGGGCTTAGCCACTCCAGCAATGCCGTGAACGTCGTTTTTTCCATGCATTTTTTCCCTGCGTTTAGCGGAGTGCAATCCATCTACGGCGAAGCGATGGACAACTCGGGGGCGGATTCGGGTTGGCAGCTCGCGGGGACGTGGAATTCGACGTCCGGCAGTGCGCCGACAATTATGGGAGTGAGCCCGGCCTCGGGGTCGGGGACGGACCAGGCTTTCTCCGTCACGGTTCAAGACCAGTCCGGATCGAGCGACGTCAACAACGTCTTCCTGATGTTCACGGATACCCGGTGCCTGGTGGAAGTACTGGCCACTTCCGGCCAACTGTACCTGATGCAACCCGACGGATCCGGGTGGATTGGACCGATCAACGCGGGATCGTCGGACATGTTACAGAATGGCATGTGCCAGATGAACGGCAGCGGCTCGGGCTTTATGGCCTCCGGTAACACCGTGACCGCCGTTTTCTCCATGCACTTCTTTCCCACTATGGCCGGGACGCAGGCCATTAATGCGGCGGCGGTTGACAACGCGGGACTCACGAGTAATTACCAGACGGTGGGAAGCTGGACGGTACCGTCGATGTGACGGACCCCGCAGCGGCAGGAGGCTCGGTTAGAATTGACGTGAATGCTCCGCGTTCTGCCTTGCCTCCTGCTCGCGGGCTCGCTCGCCCATGGCGCCATCCCGGTGGCCGCCGGCCGCGGCGCCACGGCGCGTGAACTGCTGGGCGCCGAGCGCCTGCGAATCGCGCTGGAGCGAGTCAACCGGCCCGGCGCGCGGGTGATCGCCGAAACGCGCGCCTCCGAATTCCCGGCCGGCGCTTCGGAGGCGTTCCACCTTACCCGCAAAGGCGACGCGTGGCTGGTGACCGGGAGCGATCCTTCGGGGGTGCTTTATGGCTGCCTGGAAACGGCCCGCCTGGTCCGCGAGACCGGCGCGCTGCCCGAGCGGCTGGACGTCTCCGACCACCCGCGGTTCCTGTTGCGCGGTCCGAACATCGGCATGCAGAAGACCGCCATCACGTACGACGGCGCGATGTACGACTACCGCTACACGCCCGAAGAATTCCCCTTTTTCTACGATCGGCAGCTGTGGACGCGCTATCTCGATTTCCTGCTCGAGAACCGCATGAACACGCTGTACATGTGGAACGGGCATCCGTTTACGTCGCTGCTGAAGCTGCCCCGGTATCCCGACGCGCAGGAATTGACCGACGAGCAGCTGGCGCGGAACATGGAGATGTTCCGCTGGCTGACGGGGGAAGCCGATAAGCGCGGCATCTGGGTGATCCAGGCGTTCTACAACATACACATCTCGCACACGCTGGCCAAGGCTCGCGGGCTGGCGTTCCAGCACAGCACGCCCAGCGACTTCACCAGCCAGTACACGCGCTACGCGGTCGGCGAGTTCATCAAGACCTATCCTGGCGCCGGGCTGATGATGACGCTGGGCGAGGCGCTCAGTCCGCAATACGGGCCGGAATGGCTCACCAGGACGATCATTCCCGGGGTGAAGGACGGAATGCGCGCGCTGGGCATCACCGAAGAGCCGCCGATCATCGTGCGCGCCCACGCCACGCGCATCGAAGAGGCCATCCGGCAGGCGCTTCCCCTGTACAAGAACATCTACACCATGCACAAATGGAACGGCGAATCGCTGACCTGGACGGATGTGCGCGGCGAAGTTTTGCGGATGCACCAGTCGCTGGTGAAGCTCGGCTCGACCCACATCGCCAACATCCACCTGCTCTCCAACCTGGAGCCGTTCCGCTGGGGCGACCCGGAGTTCATCCAGAAGACGCTGCAGTCGTGCCAGAGGATCGGGATCAAGGGCGTGCACGTCTATCCGCTGCGCTATTGGGATTGGCCGAACAGCGCCGACAATCCGGCGGAATTGCAGTTCGAGCGCGACTGGATCTGGTTCGAGGCCTGGGCGCGGTATGCGTGGAATCCCGGCCGCGACCCGGCGGCGGAGCGCCGGTACTGGATTGCGCGGATCGGAGAGCGCTACGGGAACCAAGAGGCCGCGCGCCGCATTCTGGATGCCTACCAGCTTTCCGGCGTCTGCGCCCCGCGCCTCTTGCCGCGCATCGGGATTACCGAGGGGAACCGGCAGTCTCTCACGCTGGGCATGCTCATGACGCAGCTCATCGACCCGGAGCGGTACAACGCCCTGACGCTGCTTTGGGAGGGCGATGCGCCGCCGGGCGAGCGCCTGGACGAGTACGTGCGCAAGGAATGGGAGGGCAAACCGCACGCGGGCGAGACGCCCATCGGAGTGGCCGCGGAGGTGATGCAATCGGCCGCGCGCGCGGTGGCCGCGGCGGAGGCGGCGCAGCCGCTGGTGACCAGGAATCGCGAGGAGTTCGCGCGCTTCCTGAACGACATGCACGCCATCGAAGCGCAGTACCGATACTACAACGCCAAGACCCGCGCCGCGGCCCTGGTGCTGCGCTACGGCTACAGCCGGAATCCGGACGATTTGAAGCAGGCGCTTCCGCTGCTGGAAGAAAGCGTCCGGCATTACCGGCAGCTCGTGGCGCTCACCGACAAAACTTATCGCGAAGCGTGCAGCGTGCACAGCTCTTCGCGGCGGATTCCCTTTCTGGGCGCGCCCGGGCGGTACACCCACTGGCGCGATTGCCTGCCGGCCTACGAGCGCGAGCTGGCCACGTTCCAACGGAACTTGAAGGCGCTGGAGACCTCGGGGACGATTTCGCAGAGCGTGGACCGGCCGCCGCTGCCGGCGGTTCCGGTGAAGCTGGCGGGCGGAGCGGGCGAGTTGTTCCGCGTGGAGCCGGGCGCGAAGCTGTACGGCGACAAAGCCCTGGTCATGGATCAGGTGGCGCCGGAATTGCGCGGCCTGACGGGCATACGGATTCCGCAAGATCGCGCGGTGAAGGACGGTGTGCGCCTGCAATTCGAGCTGCCCGAGGCCGGGCAAGTGCTGGTGGGTTTCTTCCGCAGCGAGAAGAAGGGAGCCGCGGCCGCGCCGCCGAAAGACGAGTGGGAGCCGATTCTGCGCAACGGCGTGGCGGCCGCCGGACATCCCGGCTTCACGGTGTGGTCGCACGCGCTGCCCAAGGGCAAAAGCGAGCTGGACTTCGGCCGCGGCGCCTACGTGGTGCTGGGGTTCATCCGGAGAGACGCGCAGCCGGAGCCGCGCATGGTCTTCTGGCAGGCGAATGCCAGGCGGCGGCCGGACCTCGACTGGCTGTTCGAGTAACTTGTATCAGCACGTTATCCAAGTGCAGCAACATCTGCGATTCAGCATCCAAGACAGGCAGACACGCGGGCAAAGTTAATCTCACAAATCCGCGAAAATGGCCGTCCTGGTACGGCGAGAGTACAACCAGCACTTGGTCCAAGTGTATGGGATGATGCACCATGGCTCTGAAAGCGGGCAATATGTATATCACGTACACGAACGGAAACACGGTGGAAGGCTTCATCCTGGGCCGGACCGACACCACGATCCGAGCCGTCGTGAAAGGCGCCGACGACGTGGTTGAGTTCAACAACGTGCGGGGCACCTGGATCTCGGACGACTGCGAGCCTGTCCGGATCGAGTTTGCATGGCAGCGCCAGTCCGCCCGGAGCATCCCTTCGGAAGCGGAATGTATCTGCCCGCCGCATTTGGCGTCCCGTCTGATTCACCTGCTCTACACCGACAGCCCGGAGGACCGGCCGAACCTGGAAGCTCCCGTGGAGCAGGCCTCGCGGATTAGCGGCGGCCACGCGGTAGTCTGACGCCCTAGCTCGGGCAGAGGCTCGAGGACTCCGCCGACAGGTAGCGCTGGAGATTGACCAGCGACTCCCGCATGCTCTCCAGGTGGTGATCGGCGGCCGCCACGGTGGCGTATTGAGCGATTTTGGTGAGGACGTCTTTGTGCAGCGCGAAGAACAGCTTGACGATTTGGGGGTCGCGCCAGCCGCGGTCGACTTCCTGCTGGATGATCGTCAGCGCTTCCTCGGAGGTAAAAGCCCGCTTGTAGGGGCGCGCGCTGGTAAGCGCATCGTATATGTCAACCACCTGGAGCACCCGCGCCAGCAGCGGGATCTGCTCGCCCCATAACCCATCGGGGTAGCCCGTTCCGTCCCAGCGCTCGTGATGGTGGCGGATGATCGGCACCACGGGAGCGAGCGATTTCATGTGGCGGCATATTTCCTCTCCGCGGGTCGTGTGACTGCGCATCGTCACCCACTCTTCGGCGGTCAACGGACCCGGCTTGAAGAGAATGGAATCGGGAATCCCCACTTTACCGACATCGTGCAGGTAGCCGCCGCGATACAGCGCCCTCAGGTTGGCGCGTGTGAGACCCATGGCGATCCCCATGGCAACGGCCATCAAGGCCAGCCGCTCGCAATGGCCCGCCGTCTCGCGATCGCGCTGCTCCACGGCCATGGCCAGGGAAAAGAGAATTCCTTCCGTCTCGTCCATGGAGAACTCTCTCTCCACCTCGTTCCGGACTTCGTCAGCCGGTTCCAGGTAGGGTTGAAGCAATCTGTACCAGGACTCGCCGTTACAGGCGAGGGTGGTCCTGCGAGGGGGAACCCCCTGACTCCGGAGATCGGTGTTCATGACCCTTTTTTCGCTATTCCGCCGCATGGAACTACTGGATATATCGGCCCGCTTATCGGAAGCCTGTAGCCCTAAGGCAAAAAAACCGGAGTCCTCAGTGCCGAACGACGGTGACGGCGCGCCATGCGGAATTGCCCGCCGCGTCGTATGCCCGAATGGTTACCACCGTGGTACCCACCAGGAGCGGCACGTCGGCCGACCAGGTGGAGGTGCCGGCCGCGTTCCCGGCGTCTCCCGAGGAGGTGCTGTACTTCACCGCCGTTACCCCTACGTTGTCGCTGGCGGCTCCCGTCATGTGGATCGAGGCCGAAGAGACCGAAACGATGGTTCCGCCGGGCGACAAAATCTGGAGCGAGGGGGGCGTGGTATCGGGACCCGGATTGGACGGCGGCTGCGCGGGCGGTGTGGTGGGCGTCGTGGGCCCCGATGGCGTGGGCGGCGCCGGCGCCGGGGTGGTGGAGGGCGGCGAAGCCGGGGGCGCGGACTGCGTGGTCTTGCTCCCGTACAGGCTCTGAATCCCGGCGATGTCGTCGCTGGTCAGGCCGGTCGACATCCGGTAGTAGGGATACATCACCGCGCCCGGCTGGTCCGTATGTCCCATCCCCAGGGCATGCCCGGCTTCGTGGAGCGCCACGCTGAAGATATCGACGTTGCTTCCGACATTCCAGCTTTCGTCCGCGTCAAAGTGCATATCTCCGGCCACCGGCTCCGAGTTGGGCGGGGCGGGATAGAACGTGTGCGCCAGAACGCCGCCCGGCCCATCGAAGGGATACGCGTCGCCATGCTGGCCGCGCGCAAACAGAACGGCGATGGTCCGCGCCGCGTCCGGCTGGCCTCCGGGTGAGAAGCTGACGTTGGCATACTTCTGCCACTCCGCGAAAGCCCGTTCGATCTCGCTCATCACCGTGTTCTGGTCCACTTTGTCGGTGAGCGTCTCGAACGCGTAGCTCAGCGCCGCGACGCCGGTCGCATCGCGGCTCCACCCGCTCCCAACCACCACGTACTCCCCGATGGCGCCGGCTTCGGTAAGGGGGCCGGCGCAGCTCCACACCGGGTTGCCCGCCACCAGGTCCGCCGAGGCCGGCATGATGTAAGCCACTTCGTCGAAGGCGGCCAGGGAGGCCAGCCCGGCGAACGGCCCGGCGGCCAGCACCTGGGAGGGCAGAACGGAGGGGTTGGAGATGATGTCGAACCCGTTCCACATCACCAGATTGCGGGCCAGATCCATATCCACATCGGGGTGGAAGATCACCAGGTAGGCGGGGGCTGAAGTCTGGCTCAAGAGGGGACTGATTTTGTCCATCGCGTCCAGCGTGCCGGTATAAGTCACATCCAGCCCGTTCAGGTCGGCAGGGCCGGTGGTGGACACCAGGAGCGCCGAGTCCGGAACATAGTTCAAAACCCGGATCTTGCGCCGCGCCAGCTCTTTGCGGACCTCCGGCCCGGGAAACACTCGGAATTGAAGAATGTAGTGGGCTCCCCCCGGCAAACGGCGGGCGGGCCGCGACTCGGGCGCCGGCCGGAAACCCGGCCGGTTCCTCAACCGGATGGCTTCCTGCCCCCATGCTAACGGTCCTATGAGAACCAACGCCAACGCCGCGAATTTCATCTTTGAAGACTCCAAAATCCTTTTCGAGCCACGTGAGAATTTCTTGAACGCCGCGGCACCAATTGCGTAAGGCCCAGATGAAACGCTATCTCTGCCTCCTGTTCGCGGCATCGGCCCCCGTGCTCCCGGGCGCGGACGCGATCGTGCCGACCTACCGCATTGAAACCGTGGCCGGAAGCTCGAACATGGGCGACGGCGGGCCCGCCTCGGCGGCGCAGATCGGCTCCATACAAGGGATTGCCGTTGATCGCATGGGCAATCTCTATCTCTCGGACACGGACCACAACCGCGTGCGCAAGGTCTCGACCGCCGGCACGATCACTACCGTCGCCGGCACGGGGGATGCCGGCTTCGGCGGCGATGGCGGCGCGGCAACCGCGGCCCAGCTCAATCTGCCTTACGGGCTGGCGGTGGATCTTCTGGGCAACCTCTACATTGCCGACCTGGGAAACAACCGCGTGCGGCGGGTCGGGGCCGACGGAGTCATCATCACCCTAGCCGGCACGGGCGTCAAAGGATCCGGCGGGGACGGCGGCCCCGCGGCTTCCGCGCAACTGCTCACCCCCCGCAACGTGGTGGTGGACGCTTACGGCAACGTCTTTATATCCGAGTTCGAGGGCCATCGCGTGCGCAAGGTCTCGCCCGACGGCAAAATCTCCACAGCCGCCGGGACCGGGTCGGCCGGCTTCCGCGGGGACGGCGGAGCCCCCACGTCGGCGCAGCTCAACTACCCGGCGGGCCTGGCGATGGACCGCACCGGCAACCTGTATATCGCCGATTCGCAAAACAACCGCATCCGCAAGGTGGTTCCCGGCGGCGCCATCTCGACCGTGTCAGGCGCGACGGGCGGGATGACCACGCCCCATTCCGTCGCCGTGGACGGGCCCGGAACGATTTATGTGGCCGACGGCATCAGCACGGTGGTCTACTGCTACACCACGGCCGGCAAGCAGATTCAGTTCGCCGGGGGGTCAACAAAAGATTTTCAGGGCGACGGCGGCGCGGCGGCCAAGGCCGATCTGACCAATGTTCTGGACCTGGCAGCCGACCTGGCCGGCAACGTCTGGCTGGCCGACGGGCAGCGCGTTCGCATGGTGGATACGGCGGGCATCATCCGGACGGTGGCGGGAGACGGCTACCGGCAGGCGCTGGGGGACAAGGGAAGCGCCACCGACGCCATTCTTTACCACCCCGCGGCGGTCACCCTGGACGGCGCCGGGAACTTGTTCATCGGCGATACCGGTACCGGGCGGGTGCGGCAGGTGGTGCCGGCCCAGACGATTGCCACGCTGGCCGTAGGGCTGGCCTCACCCATGGGCGTCGCGGTGGACCCACAGGGCAATGTCGTCGTCGCGGACGCCGGCAGCCACCGGATTCTGAAGACAGGCCCGGGCGGCTTCGTCACCGTCATCGCGGGCACGGGAGAGGCAGGAACCGGGGCGGAGTACCTCCTGCCCACGGCGACCGAACTGCGCGGGCCAAGCGGCGTCTGCTATGACCGCGCGGGAACCCTGTTCATCGTGGACACTTCGAATCACAGGGTGCTGCGGGCGGCTCCGTCGGCACTGACCGAGATCGCCGCCGGGAATGGCTCGCCGGGCGACTCGGGCGACGGCGGCCAGGCGCGCGCGGCCGAGATCGACGCGCCCAGCGCCTGCACGGTGGATTCTTTCGGCAACCTGTTCATCGCCGATACCATGAACCACCAGATCCGGGAGGTGACCCCGGGAGGGACTATCGCGACCGTGGCGGGGACGGGCGACGCCGGCGGAACGGGCGACGAAGGCCCTGCCACCCAGGCGCGGTTGAATACCCCAAAAGGCATAGCCGTCAACGACAGCGGGGATATCTACATCGCGGACACGGGCAACCATCGCATCCGCCAGATCACTGCCGACGGGGTGATCCACACGGTGGCGGGCGGGGCGTCCGCGGGGTTCAAAGGCGACGGGGGGGAGGCGGCGGCGGCGTTACTGGCGTCGCCGGGAGGCCTGTTTCTGGATGGGGCCGGCACATTGTACTTTGCCGATACGGATAACAATCGTGTCCGGCGGCTGGTTCCCGATCAGGCGGCAGCGCCCGCGGCGCCGGTAACACCCGCGGCGCCTCCCGCGGCTCCCGTGGTTTCACCGGGGCTTCCGGCGGTGAACGCGGCGAGCCTGGCAACCGGCCCGATCGCTCCGGGAGAGACGATCATCCTCTATGGGAAGGGGATCGGGCCGGATAACGGCGTGGCCGCGGCATACGACTCCACAGGCATGTTGCCCACGCTGCTGGGCGCTTCGGAGGTGCACTTCGACGGGACTTCCGCCCCGCTGTTGTACGCGCAATCGGGCGAGGTTCACGCGATTGCCCCTTACGCCCTGGCGGGCCAGAAAACCACGCATGTCGATATCCTGTACCAGGAGAAGACTGTCGCGTCGGCCGACCTCGCGGTCGCCTCCTCTGCGCCGGGACTCTACCCGGTGGCGGTCAACGCGGACGGCTCGCCCAACTCCGCGGCGAATCCCGCCGTTGCCGGTTCCCTGCTCACGCTTTACGCCACCGGCGAAGGATTGACCGACGGAGCGAACGTCACGGGCCAGGCAGCCCAGGCGCCCTATCCGCACCCCACGCTGCCGGTGACGCTGACGATCGGCGGCACCGCGGCGGTAATCGCGGGCGCGTTCAGCACGCCAGGGGTAGCGGGCATGCTGCAAGTGAACGCGAGCGTGCCGGCGCCATCCCCCAAGGGCGCGGTGGCGGTCAGCCTGTCGGTGGGCGGCGTGGTCTCGCAGGCGATTACGGTTTCGGTCAAATGAGCGCCCTGGCGCCACTGCTATCCTGATACAGAATGCCGTTCGTAGCGCTGACCATCGCCGGATCGGACCCCAGCGGCGGCGCGGGCTTGCAGGCCGACCTCAAGACGTTCCATCAATTCGGCGTCTACGGCGAAGCCGTCGTCACGCTGCTCACGGTGCAGAACAGCGTGCGGGTCTCGCGCGTCGAGGTGATGCCCGCCAGCCTGGTGCTGGAACAACTGGAGGCCGTGCTCGAGGACATGCCGCCTCACGCCGCCAAGACGGGAGCGCTCGGCTCGGTGGAGGTGGTCGAAGCGGTGGCGCGGGCGGCCCGTGAGTTCGCGTTTCCCCTGGTGGTGGATCCGGTCATGATCAGCAAGCACGGGCTGCCCCTGCTGCCCGATGCGGCCATCCGGGTGATCCGCGAGGAACTGCTGCCCGCCGCCGCGCTGGCCATTCCCAACGTGCCCGAGGCCGAAGCGCTGGCGGGCATCCCGATCCGCACGCCGGACGACATGCGCCGCGCCGCATGCATACTCCACGCCGCGGGCGCGCGCGCGGTCCTGATCAAGGGCGGCCACCTCGAGGGGGACGCCCTGGACGTGCTGTTGGACGGCGCGGAATGGCACGAGTTCCCCGCCCCGCGCATCCCCACGCGCCACACTCACGGCACGGGCTGCACCTATTCGGCGGCCATCACCGCCGGCCTGGCCAGCGGGCTTCGGCTGGCGGAATCGGTGGCGCGCGCCAAGCGGTTCATCCAGGAGGCCATCCGGACCAACCCGGGCCTGGGCCACGGCTCCGGACCGGTGAATCACCACGCGGAGGTTGCATGAAATTCGAAGAGCTGCTGCTGGCCGCCATCCAAGGGTCGGAGATCCCGCTGCGATTCGAACCCGGAGCGGAAGAAGCCGTCGCCAAGCCCGTGACCGAAGTTCTCCGCGCCTGGATCCAAGCCCACCTGCCCGAGGCGCCGGGCTCGGAGTTCGGCGCCGGATATCGCGCGCTGGCCGTGCAGTTGCTCGCGGAGCTGGAGGGGTCGTCGGATTTGCCCGAGTGAAGAGCGGCGAAGGAGGGCTTGGTACCATAGAACCGGGTAAGGGCTCGGCGCTATGCAGAACGTCTCGATTCAAAGGGCAAGCGAACTGCCGCAACTGGTGAAGTCCGCTGTCGAACAACTTCTGGGGCGGCCGATCGCTCCCGACGAGGAAATCAGCGTCGCTGCGGTTCCTCCACAACAGGTTCCGGCCTCGGAAAGCCGGATGGATCTGGCTCGCAAGCTCGAAGCTTACCTCGACCGGCGCGCGGAAAAGGTCAAAGATCTCCCGGGCGAGGAGATTGACACGCTGATTGATGAAGCCGTCGACGATGTGCGGCACAGCCGTACATGAGGATTGTTCTCGATACGAACATCTTGGTTCGGGCAAATGCCAAAGCCAAAGGACCAGCGCGAGAGCTACTGCTGCTTATTGTCAATTCGCCGGGCGATGTTCTGCTCCTTTGTCGGAGATGGTCTTTCCGGGACCGGCGCCTCGAATTGTGCCGGCGGATTCGGCCGACGATCCGGTCGTTCACACGGCGGTCGTCGGGCAGGCCGAGATTCTGTGCACTCTGAATCGCGATTTCTACCACCCCAGCGTGGTTGACTACTGCAGGGAGCGCGGCGTTTTCATCGGTGGCGACGTGGAGGTGTTGGACCTTGTTCGCAGGCGCACACGAACCGAAGATTCGTAGAAAATCCGGAGTCCGCGCTCGCCGTGCAGTTGCTCGCGGAGCTGGAGAGCTTCTCCGATCCGCCCGGGTGAATGCCCGCTGCTATGCTGTAGGGAATGACCAAGGTCCAGATTCGTTTTGCCTTGCAGAAGCCGCTGGACGACACCCTGCTCGCGCGGATTTCGGATGCGCATGCCCTGTATGGCATTCAGCACGTGAAGGTCGCGCCGTCGCTCGACAGCCTGACCGTGGAGTACGACGCCACGCGGCTGCGCCCGGCCGAGGTGGGGTCGGCCCTGGCAGAGGCGGGAATTCCGGTGCAATTGCGGAACTGGTAGTAGATGCGGCCGCGGCAGATAATACAGGTCAATGTCCGAAGTCCTGGTGGAAGTTTCCGGATTGTCGAAGGCCTATGGGCGAGTCACCGCCCTGGACGGCGTGGGGTTCTCCATCCGCTCGGGCGAGTTGTTGGGGCTGATCGGACCTAACGGAGCAGGCAAGACGACGCTGTTCGAGTGCCTCGCCGCGGTGCAGCCGGCCAACGGCGGCCGCGTCATCTTGAAAGCTCCACAAGCGGACGCCCGCCGCCGGTCGTCCCTCATGTTTTATCTTCCGGACGCCATTGCGCCCTGGCCCGGCCAGCCGGTCCAGTGGGCGCTCGAATTCAGCCTGGATTTTTTGGGCGGACGGCGGAACGCCTACCGGGAGGTGGTTGACGACCTGAAGCTCGCGCCCTTCCTGCGCACGCCGCTCGGCGATCTTTCCAAAGGCCAGCGCAAACGCGTACTGGTGAGCCTCGGATTGCTGTCGCCGCAACCGGTCCTGCTGATCGACGAGCCCTTCGAAGGCCTGGATCTGCGGCAGACCCGCGACGCGGCGGCAGCGCTGCGAAAACACGTGGCAGCAGGCCGGACCATCTTTGTTTCGATCCATCAGATCTCCGAGGCTGCCAGGCTTTGCGACCGGCTGGTCCTGCTGAGCGAGGGCCGCGTGGTGTCCGAAGGGACTCCCGATGAGCTGACCGCGCTCGCCGCGCGGAGGCTGGGGCAAGCGCCGCCGTCCGATTTCGAGGAGGTCTTTCTTGCGCTCACCGAGTAGGGCGTGGAGGTGGCTCCTGCGGAAGGAGTGCTGCGAGCTGGTGCTGTCGCGCTCCTGGTGGGTGATGCTGGGGCTTACCGGGCCGCTGGTGGGACTGTCGTTCATCGACGCGGTTCGCGCTTATGGCGAGGCCAGCGGTCTGGGGGGCACCGCGGCCGGACTCGCCGATGCGATGTGGCCTTTGGATGGCATTCTGGCGCCGACCCTCAGCGCCTACGAGGTGGTGGCGCTGTTCCTGTTGCCCTTCGTCGCCATCCGCATGGTGGCGGGCGACCGGCAGAGCGGCGCCGCCAGGCTGGAGATGCAGCATTCCATTTCACCGCTCGCCAGGGTGAGCGTGAAGGCGGCGGTGCTGCTCGGCGGCTGGTCGGTGGCGAGCGCCGCCGGACTCCTCGCCTGCATACTTTGGAAAAGCCACGGCGGCAGCATTTACCTGCCCGAGGTGGGCAGCATCGCGCTGGGGCACCTGCTGAACGCCGGGTTCATCGTGGCGCTGGCAGCCGCGGCGGCTTCGATTTCCGAACATCCCTCCACGGCGGCGATTCTGACCCTGGCGTTCACGGTGGGCACGTGGGTCCTCAGCCTGATGGCCGCGGTGCACGGCGACATCTGGGAGCGGCTCGCCGCGTACACGCCGGGCGAGATGCTGCAGGCATTTCAGCACGCGCTCATTCCGCTCAGCCGCGTGCTCGCGGGGCTGGCGCTGGTGGGCGGCGGCCTCTCGATCGCGGCGGTCTGGATGCGGACGGGCGTCGCGGTACGGCGGCGCGCGTCGGAATCCATCGCCATCGTGGCCGCCGGAAGCGCACTGGTGTTCGCCTGCTCGTTCGTGCGCACCGGCTGGGATGTATCCGAGAACCGGCGGAATTCGTTTTCGGAGCCGGAGGAAGAGATTCTGCGGCGCATACGGACGCCGCTCGCGATCGAAGCGCACCTGGCGCCCGAAGATCCGCGGCGTTTCGAGCTGGAGCGGCAGACGCTTTCGAAGCTGAAGCGGATCATGCCGAAGGTCGAGGTGCGCTACGTTTCGGCGACATCCATCGGGTTGTTCGAACAGGCAAGCCCGCACTACGGCGAGATCCGCTACGACCTCGGGGGACGGCGCGCGATGAACCGGATCACCACCAGCGAAGGCGTACTGGAGACCATCTACGAGCTTGCCGGGGTAGCGCCCCCGAAAGAGGAAGAGGCGGGACGCCACGGCCACCCGCTGGCGGTCCGTCCCGCGCACGCCGGGCTCCTGTTCTACGGGATCTGGCCGGTGGCGGTTGCAGCACTACGGTTATTTCTGAAATGGAGGTTGGTATGAACGCACGCTCTTGCCGCGCCCTGATTCCGGCCGCGGCCACACTTTTAATAACGCTGTTGCAGGCGGCCGAGATCAAAGTGGATCTGGCCAAAGAGAAAACCGGCGAAGAGCCGAAGACGTTTCAGCCCATTGTGGGGACCTGGCTGGTGACCGAGGACGGCAAGGACCGGGTGATCATGGTGGATGGCCGGCCGTGGATGGCCGCGCAGAACAAGCCGACGACCCTGCTGGCCGAAAAGGCCCGGGCCTTCTACGGCGCGTCGCACGAAGACTTCCTCGACACGGTCAAGCAATTCGCGTACTACCCGATCGCCGTGTTGAACGGGCTCGACAACTTCAGCGACGGCTCCATCAGCGTCAAGTTCAAAACGGTGAACGGCCAGCTCGACCGCTGCTCGGGGATTCTGTTCAACGTGAAGCCCAGCGGCGACTGGCTCAGCATTCGCTACAACGACACGGAGAACAACATCGTGCTCTGGAGGTTTCACGATGGCATCCGCAGGAGCGTGAAACGGGGCCCGGAAGGCAAGTACATGCTCGACCGGGCGGCGTGGCACGACCTGAAGATGACCGTCCGCGGCACCGATTTCAAGGCGTGGATCGACGGTCAACTGGCGCTCGAGTACACGCTGACCGAAGCGGTGTCGGGCAAGGTCGGGCTGTGGTCGAAGACGGACAGCACCAGTTACTTCAAGGATTACGTGGTGAGCCCGGAGTAGGCGGCAATGGTACGCGGGCAAGATGCCGGCAATATGCCTCTGCCACAAGCCGCACCTAGCGGAGCAGAACGCCGGTTTCGAAACTTCCTGCGTCTGGTGACGGAAAAAGCAGCGATACCGGCCCACATCGTTGCCATGAGCGCTATCGCATCCGGCTCCGGGGCGGCTACTGCCTGAGACGTCCAGGTTCCAGGCCCGCCCGTCGTGGATGCGTCAACACCGCTTTGGGTGCGATCGGCATACAAGTCATGAGCGGAAACGGAGCGGACGCCGTCGTTGTAAGAAGCCAACGAACTATATGTCTGAAGGCCCACCGAATTTGTGTCCACATTGATCTGCCAAAAAGTGAGTTGATCTGACGCGTTGGTCGTGTAGTTAAACAACGTGTAGATCACTCCGGGTCGGTAATCGACCACGCTTCCAGGTTCGGATCCCCCGACAGATTTCCTGACGTCGAAGCCAGCAGTGGATTCGCGAGCGTCATGGTAACGCTGATATAGTTTGCTGTGGTGTCGCCCGTAGACCCGTAGAATTGGTTGAAAGCGGCACCGGTGTAGATCAGTTGAATGTCCGCCCGCACCGGCCAGACCGAAACCAAAAGCAGCGACGCCGCAAACGTAAAGATTCTCTTCATACTTCCCCGGACCTCCTTTCCAAATTGAAGTTAGTCGTGTGCACATTACCGCCGGACAGGCGTCAAACATCGTTACAACGCAAAACCGCCGCCACTGGCGCAGACGGTCGTTTCGCTCAAGCAGGCGAAACAAATACCAAGGTAAGCGGCAGACAGGAAGGTACAATTCTTCTCTTCTTCCGCAACCTGGTTCCAGGCGTTAAGCAATTCGGCGACCAGAACTCGTGGAATTGACCTGGAAGGATTTATCCGCCGCTTGCACACTCACCCGGTAGTAGAATGCTGAAACTCGGGTTTGGAATCCCGACTTTTGGGGTCCGTCTCCGCGTCGGCCAGGGGCCGGGCTGAACACTCGAAGCATCTAACAGGTCAGACGTTCTGCCGCAGCCGCTCCGTGAAGGCGTCGCGACAGGGGATGATTCCCGCCGGGCCCGCCTAGGTCTCCGGGGCGAGCGTGTATTCGAAGTCGTAGGAGTGCTTGCCGCGGTGATCGCGAAAGTGCCCGAGAGACCCGCCAGTTGTCCGGTGCCGGAATCCGGCACCACAGTGATGGCCAGTTGCTGCGCGCCGTGCGCCATCGAGCCACTGTGCTGGAGAATGAAGCTGCCGCGGCGCCCATGCAGAGTTCCGATGACGCGCTCGATGGCGACATAACCGGCGGAGCCCTTGAGTCGTCGCGGAACAGGTCGGCGCCGAAGCTGGTGGCCGCCGCCAGGGCGATGGCCGGGAGGGTACGAGTCAACAACCACCTGGGTGTCTCCATGGCCGTCAGGAGTATAGGCAACAGGGGAGCTGAAGGCAAGCGCTGAAGACTATCGCTCCAGCTCGCGCTTTTCCGCGGCTCCAGGCTCGTCCAGCAGTTGGGTGGAAGACGCGGGACCGAGGGTGGTCCAGTCGCGGAGAGCCCAGACTACTTTCTTGCCGGGAGTCACTTCGATCAATTGCACGACGGAAGGCCACTCCGCGGTGGGAACACTGCCCACCCAGTTGTTGATCAACGTGTTCCCGTTGGCCAGCCGCGACACTTCCTGGACGGTGTAGAGAGGGATGCCCGGAAGGTCGTCTTTGTCGACCTCCCATACGGTCTCGCCCGCAGGGTTCACCTCGCGGACGTAGCCGTTCTGATTTCCGCTGATCAGGGTATTGCCATTCTTCAGACGCACGGCGGCCCAGGCGGAGGGCGCAGGCACCGACCAGATTTCCTTGCCGTCGCGATCGTACTCGACTACTTTCCCCAAGTCCATGTGCGCCACCAGAAATGTGCCGGCGCGGGTCATGCGAATGTGGCGGAACTGTCCGTGAGTGCTGGTGGGCACGCGCGTCTGCAACACCAGCTCCTTCTCCACCTTGTTGCCGCTCTTCCGGATCACGAGGAGCCTGGCCGGATTTCCGTTCTGCATGATCAGCACGCGATCCTTGTCGATGGGATAAGCCGTGTGGATTTCCGCGCCCGCGGGACCGTCGTAGTTCCAGACAATCTTCCGCGCCTGCGTGATCTCGCTGGCGCCGGCCTGGCGTGAGAATACGATGTTGCCGTTGGAGAGCATGGTGCAATCGCCAAGCTCCCCTTTGAGGGGGTTGGTGTACGACCAGACGATCTTCCCGCCGCGGACGATATGCATCACCTGTTCGGACGTGCTGCGATTCTGCCATTCGCCGCAATACAGGAACGGATGTTGCGCCATGCCCTTTCCGGGAAGGAGGGCCAATGGCTCCGCCGGCAGGGGGGCTTGAGCCCGCAGAGGCGGCAGGAAGCAGGCTGCCGCGAAGAGCGCCAGGAGAATACGACGTTGCATAGTCATGTCCGCCACCCGCGTCTCAGCGCTCCAGATCGCCGGGATGCTCGGGAATGCCGGGCTCGTCCAGGAATTGCGCGGTGGTGGCGGGGCCGAGGTTTTTCCAATCCTGGAGCACCCACACGACCTTCTTGTCCGGAGTGACTTCGAGGACCTGAATGATACCGGGGCGCTCCTCGGCCTTGGTCCCGCCGGTGGAGCTGAAGATGACGGTGTTGCCGTTCGCCAGGCGGTCGGCGGTCTGGATGTTGTGGAGGACGATATCCGGCGGGAGGTCGGCCTGGCCGAATTGCCAAACGGTCTCGCCCGCAGGGCTCACTTCGCGGACCAGGCGGTCGTGTTCGTCGTCGATGAGCGTGTTGCCGTTGTGCAGACGGACGGCGGCCCAGGGAGTGGGGATGTCGTAGCTCCAGACAGGCTTGAAGTCCTTGTCGTACTCGACGACCTTGTTCATCTTCAGGAACGGGGCGAGATAGGTGCCTTTGGCCGTCATGCGGATGCGGCGGAACTGCGGATGAACGGTCTTCGGGTCGGTGAGGCTCTCGGCGGGGAGCGCGTGTTCGAGTTCCACCGCGCCGGTCCTCTTATTGACGATCATCAGCTTTGGGGGAAGGCCATTCTGCACCAGGAGGACTCTGTCGAGGCCGATGGGCTGGCAACTGTGGACCTCGGTGCCTTCAGGCGGGTCGTAGTGCCAGACGATCTCCTTCTTGGGCGTCACTTCTTCCACGTGAAATTGGCGGGTGAAGAGGATGTGCCCGTTGGTCATCATCCAGACATCGTCGATTTCGCCGCCCTTCCCGGTGGAGTAAGTCCAAATGACCTTGCCGTGATTGACCAGGAAGATGGTGTTGTAACCCTCGCCTGCGTAGAGCATGGGGTGCTGGGCGATGCCACGGCCCGGCCGTTCGGGAATTCCGGCGGGCTCCGGCCAGTTGCGCGCAGCCGGCCCGGGCTCCGACGGCCCGAGCGCAGGGACGCCGGGCGCGACGAATTGATCGAGGATGGCCAGCAGGGGCGATGCGGGCGCGGGGTCGGCCGCGGCCAGACGGGCGGGACGAACACAGATCGAACAGCACAGCAACACCGGCAGGACCGGGGTCAGAACTCGCGGCCAAGCTGGCAAAATCGGCATTTCGATCCTCCTGAGGGCTGAGGCCGCTCACGGTTTGGAAACCTTAAGTTAACTTAACATGGCGATTCGCCGGTTGACCGCCTGTCCCGCCTTGACCGTATGGAGCAATGGCGAGAGACTCAGGTGTGATCAGCCGGCATCTTCTTCTAATAAGTCTTGTGGCAGGCACGGCGCGGTGGGCACTTGTGCTCTGGCTCTCGGCCGGCGGGATCGCTGCCCGGCGTGCGCACCGTGCAGATCGAGAATTCGAAGGACGTGCTTCAACAGGGAAGGACCGGCTCAATCGCGGCCGTTTGACTGCGGAGCGGGCCGCACGTATTTCGGCTGGCGTCCCCCGCTCCACGGATCGTATTCCGCGGCGAACCGCACCCGGTCGCTCACCGAGGGATGATCGTACAGCCAGAACTCGATGAAGGGGCTCGGGTCGGGATCCGAAAGGCCCACTTCGCCCAGGATTTGAAACGAACTCGCGGCCGCCTGCGCCGAATCCGGCACAATCCCGTGAATCACTTCCAGGCCGTAGATGTCCGCATTGTGCTCCAGCATGCGGCCGAACGCGTTGGTGGCCGGCTCGGACAGAAACCCGAGGACGGCCGCCACCGCCAGCAGCAGCGGCAGCGAAGCCCAATCCTCCACGCCGCGGATCCCCCATCGCCCGCCCCAGCGACCCAGCGCCCGGCGCATGGCGTGATACCCCAGGAAGAGCGCGGCCAGGATCATCGCGCAGGTGGCGCCGATCCCCATCCACACGTGCCCGAGCACGTAGTGCCCCATCTCGTGCCCGAAAACGAACAGCGTCTCGCCCGTGCTCATTTTCTGAATCGTGGTGTCCCAAACCACCACCCGCTTGGACGCGCCGATTCCCGTCACGTAGGCGTTCAGCGATTTCAGCTTCTCGCTGGCCCGCATTTCGAACATGCGGCCGGGCGGGATCTCGAGGCCGCCCCGCGCCACCACCTTGCCGATCTCGGCCACCAGCGCGGGCTGCGTCCGGGCCAGCGGCTCGAAGCGGAAAAACAGCGGATCGATCAAGACGGGGGCGACGAACATGAGGAACACCGCGATGGGCACCGTCGCCAGCCCGAAGTAGAACCACCAGCGGCGCGGGCTGCGGCGCATCGCGCCATAGAGAATCCAGACCACCACACCTGCCAGCAGGTATCCGATCAGCTCGCCCTTGGTCCAGTCCCAGAACCACGAGGGCCAGCCCTGAATCGACTGGTCGAATTCGAGCGAGAGATGGTGCTGGTACAGGTCCACCGGCAGGCTCGCCACGTCCATCACCAGGAACAACAGGGGCGCGAAGATGTACGCTTGCAAAATTCGGCGCCGCGATGCCGCTTCGGCCAGGTTGCGGAGACGCGGCGCCACTCTCGTGGCCAGGATCCCCGCCAGCACCAGGATTCCCCAAGCCGCCCCGACGAAATGCATCCGGTTCCGCGCGTGGGAGTACCGGATGGCTTTTTGCAGCTTGTCGGGAGGCAGGCGGTAAGTGCGGATCTCTCGCGGCGCCTCGACCGGCGTGGGGGTCTGGCCGGCGGCCGCGGCGGCCATCAGTGCGGCCAGCAAAAGTAGTCGGTGGAGCATGGGAGTGTTATCGTTTCTCTTTGGTTCATAACACAAAACTGCTGCTCGCACTCTGGTGGCGGCCGGGCGCCGCCATGAGCGGCATCCTGGATCGCGGCAGCCTGCTCTACGCCAGCCTGGCGGTGATGGCCGTTTCGCTGGTGCTCCAGGCGGCCGCCGGCGCCTGGTTTCCCTTCCGCTTCTATACTCCCCTGCTGCTGCTGGCCGTGGTATACGTTCCCGGCGTCCTGCTGCTCGGCGCCCTGCTGGGCCGGCTGGGCGGCCTGGGCACGGTTTTCCAGCGCGACTACTCTCCCCTGCTGACCTGCGCCGCCATGGCCTGGAGCGCCGCGCAGCTTCCGCTCATCCTGGCGGCCTGGACGACGCCGGAGGAGTACCCACTGGTATTCGGCATCGTCGCCGGGCTGTGCCTGCTGTACTTTTTCGCGCTGATGTTCTTCGCCGTGCGCACGGTGTTCGGGGCGGGCAACGGCGTCTCCGCGGCGATCGTCTCGCTCTCCTGGCTTCCCCTGGTGGCCGCGGCCTTCCTCTGGGGACCGCTGGCGTACCTGTTCCGCTGGATCGCCTCCCCGTTCTTCCTCTTCTTCCTGATCTATTACCTGGGCGCCGAATTCAGCAGCCTGGGCGCGGGCCTGCGCAGCCGCCAGAGCTTCCGCCGCATGCTGGAAGCGTCGGCGCTGAATCCCCACGATGGCGAGGCGCAGTATCAGCTCGGCCTGATCTACCAGGCCCGCCACCAGTCGACCGAGGCCATCCGCCGTTTCCAGGCCGCCGTGGCCATCGACCCGACCGAAACCGACGCCCATTTCCAACTGGGCCGCATCGCGCGCGAGCAGGGCCGCCTTACCGACGCCCTGGGCCACCTCCAGACCGCGCTGGGACAGGACGAGAAGCACAGCTCGAGCGAGGTCCACCGCGAGATCGCGGCCGTGTACCTGGCTCTCGGCCGGCCCGAGGATGCCCGGCGCGAGCTGGCCCTGTACACCGATCGCCGCCCTTACGATCCCGAGGGCCTGTACTACTACGGGCTGGCGCTCGATGAGCTGGGCCATCCCGGCGAGGCCCGCGAGGCGTACGCGCGCGCCGTGGAAGCCGACCGGACCGCGCCGCGCTACCGCCGCCGCGTTATCGCCCGCTGGAGCCGGCTGGCACAGAAACAGTTGCGCCGATCCCGTTGACCGCCGGGTGTTTGCCGGCCGCCTCCCGCACCCCTGTTGTTCCCGCCCCATCCCGCCGATATGAATCATGAGGCGTCCCTGCGCGGGACGTGACGTGAAGCATGCTGAATCGCCGCTCGATCCCGCTGTTGCTCTTATGCGTTCCGTTGGCCCTGGCCGCGCCGGACGACCAGAACCCGCCGAAAGGCAGCGAGGCGGAGCCGCTGTTCGCCGACCTGCCCACCATCGAGGCCGCCAGCCTGCACGCGCAGACCCTGGCCGAGGCGCCTGCCAACGTGAGCGTCATTACCGCCGCCGACATCCGGCGCTACGGATACCGGACGCTGGCCGAAGCGCTCTCGGCCATCCGCGGATTCTACATCACTTACGATCACATGTATCACTACGCCGGGGTGCGCGGCATAAACCTGCCCGGCGACTTCAACACCCGCTTCCTGGTGATGCTGAACGGCCACCCGCTGACCGACAACATCTACAATTCCAACGGATTCTACGGCCAGGACTTCGGGCTGGACATGGACTTGGTGGAGCGCATCGAGATCATCCGGGGACCCACATCGGCGCTCTACGGCTCCAATGGCATGCTGGCCAACATCAACGTGGTGACCCGCTCGCCGGTGGATGCCGAGAAACTGCGAGTCTCCACGGAAACCGATACGGCGGGGGAGCGCAAGGTCACCGTTTCATCGTCGGTTTATCTGGGAAAAGGGGCCAACCTCCTGATTTCCGGCTCTGTTTTCAACAATACCGGGCTCTCCTTTCCGGGCGATGCCTGGGGGCTCCCCGGGGAGACGATTCGCAACGCCGATGGCGAGCGCGGCTACCACACGTTTGCCAATCTCATCTGGCACAACTGGAGCTTCACCGCGTATTTCAATTCCCGGGAAAAACAGACGCCCGTGGGAGTGGGAACCAGCCTCCTGGGCGATCCCGCGCAGCACACCGTCGACGGCCGCGACCTGGTGACAGCGTCCTACAAGCGCCATGCCGGCGCGGGCGAATTGCGCTGGCAGGTCTCCTACAACGCCTACCGTTATCGCGACCGCTTCGACTATGCGCAAGCCGACGGTGTGGAACCCGTCAGCGACTACAATCGGGGCGACTGGATCGATTCGCAGCTCACTTACGAGGCGCCGGTCGGCCAGGTGGGCCCGCTGACGGTAGGGGTGGCTGGTTCCTGGGAACTGCGGAATCTGCAGTTCAACGTCGCGGACGGAGCAACTCAGACGATCCAGGGACGCCCCGACCGCAACGCGGCCCTGTTCGCGCAACAGCAGTGGAACGTCTCCACGCGATGGAAATTGTATGGCGGCGTGCGTGTGGATCAGTCGCGAAACTTTCACCGTTTCATTTCTCCGCGGCTGGCGGCGGTGTACCAGCCGTCGTCCCGGACGGCGTTCAAACTGGTGTATGGCCGGCCGTTCCGCAATCCCAGCGCGTTCGAGCAGTTCTACAACGACGGCGGCCTGTCTTACGTGGCGGCTCCGCCTCTCCATCCCGAAACGGCGCACACGTTCGAAGCATCCCTGGAGCGGCAGATCGCGCGCGGCCTGGCCCTGGTGGTCAACGGGTTCCACTACCGCGTGGATTCGGTCATCGTGGCCGAGTCTCTGGATAACGCCGTATACCAGTACCGCAATGCCGGCCAGATTCGCACCACCGGCGTGGAATTCGAGCTGAGCGGCAAGTTGTGGCAGCGGGTCGAGGCGTTGGCCAGCACCGTTTTTGAGAATGCGGTGGGCGGAGACCCGGCCACCCGCCTGGCCAACTCGCCCACCCAGGTGTCCAAGGTGCGCCTGGGCGTGCCGTTTTTCCGCGAACGGCTGTTTCTATCGGGCGCCGTGCAGTACCTTTCGTCCCGCATCGCGGAGAGCGGCGATCCGCTCCCCGGTCCTCTGCTGGCCGATTTCACGGCGACCACGCGCCTGGGTCCAAGGTTCGATTTCGTCACGGGGGTGCGCAACGCGTTTGGCCGCCGCTATGAAGATCCGATTTACCTGACCCTCGACCGGATCGAGGGCGATGGGCGGTCCGTTTTTGTGAAGCTGGTCTGCCGCATATGGGAATGAACTGGATCCTGAGCGCGATGCTGCTGTCCTCCGTGGGCGTGCCCGGCGGCCGGGCCACCGTGGTGGTGGCGGTCGAATCGGGCGTGGAGGCCTATGAAGCCGCGGTCGCAGGCATTGGCGCGGCCTTGGGTCCGAACGGCTATCGCGTGGTGGACGTGCGCTCCGGCGGCGCCGGTCTCGCCCAGGCTGCGAGCGACAAGGATGTACAGATGGTGGTCGCGGTCGGAAGCGGGGCCTTCCGCGAGGCCTGCGCGCACAAGTTGAGCGTTCCGGTGGTGGCCACCATGATGTTGAATGGAAGCGAGCTGGAAGGCCGCGGTCACGTGGATCTCGATATTCCGCTCGGGCCGCAGCTTCAGGCCATGAGCGCGCTGTGGCCGCAGCGCTTGCGCGTGGGGATCATCCGCAACCCGGCGCGGTCGCGTCTCTCCGCCGAGGCGCTCGAAGCCCAGGCGCGCAAGCAAGGATATACGGCCGTGGTGCTGGAATGCTCCGGGCCGGCGCGCCTGCTGAAAGTCGTGGCGGAGGTGAAGGGCAAGGTCGATTTCCTGTTGTGCTTCCCCGACCCGGACCTGTACAACCCCGTCACCATCAAGCCGTTCGTGCTGGCATCGCTCGAAGCGCGGCTGCCGATTGTGGGATTCTCTCCCGCGTTTGTCCACGCCGGAGCCGCCGCCGGCATCTATCCGGACTATCGCGAAGTCGGCCGGCAGACCGGGGAGATGGCGCTGCGGTGTCTTCACGGCGACGGGGCGCCCTCCGGGGCGTGCGGTGAGGAGGGGCCACGCAAAATCCAGGTGGCGGTGAACCTGCGGGTCGCTCACCTGCTGGGCGCGGAGTTCCATACCGATGCTCTGCCGGTGGAAGTGTTCCGATGAGGCGCCTGCTCGAACACAGCCTGCTGGCGCGGGTCATCGCCGCCAGCCTGGCGCTCTCCACCGTCACCATCTTCGGCCTGACGGTGCTCTTCCTGTGGAACTATGTCAACGACCTCGATCGCCAGTTGTGGAGCCGGGCCCAGGCGCTGGCGGAGTTTCTCGCCGGGCAGAGCCAGTTCGCCATGCTGGTGGGCGACCGTGCCGAACTGGAGCGGATCGCGCGCAACGCCGCTTCGAGCGACCAGGTCTGCTTCGTGGAGCTGACCGACGCCCAGGGTGGTGCGCCGGTGCGGTTCAGCCGCGACGGTTCGCCATCCGCGCCGGCCGGCCGCGACTGGATCGAGGTCACCCGCCAGGTAGTGCGGCCGGCGCAAGTGGACCGCATCGGTTGGGAGGCTGACGCCACGGCGCCATCGCCCGACGCGGCGCCGCTGGGCAGGGTGAGGCTGGGCTTTTCGACCGGGAAGGAGCACGCCGCGCGCCGCCACATCGTTTGGATCACGGTTGCCCTGGCAATCGGCTTTCTGGTGGCCGGCGCCGGGGTCCAGTCGCTCGAGCTCCGCACGGTCTTGCGCCCGCTGCAATCCCTCACCGCCTTCACCCGCCGGGTCGCCGATGGGGACCTCGCCGGCCGGGCGGACGTGGTGCGGCCGGACGAAGTGGGCCGCCTTACCATGGCGTTCAACGACATGGTGGAACGTTTGGGCGCCACCCTGGTGTCCAAAGAAGCCGCGGAAACCGCCGACGCGGCCAAGAGCCGGTTCCTGGCCACCATGAGCCACGAGCTGCGCACCCCTTTGAACGCCGTCATCGGGTACAGCCAGTTGCTCCAGGACGAATGCCGCGACCGCGGCGTGGAGGAATTGACCCAGGATCTGGCCAAGATCGAGCGCGCCGGTGAAGTGCTGCTGCACCTGGTCAACCAGGTGCTGGACTTTTCCAAGTCCGAGGCGGGCAAGATCGAGCTGCACCCGGAGACCTTCCAGATCCCAGCGGTCATTCAGGACGTTTTCCTGTCCATCGGCCCGCTGGCCGCCAGGAACCGAAACCGCCTGTCGGCCGACACGGACCCCGATGCAAGCGAAATTCATGCGGATCTGACGCGTTTCCGGCAGAGCCTTCTGAACCTCGTGGCCAACGCCTGCAAGTTTACGGAAAATGGGGATGTCGCGGTGAAGGTATCGCGCGAGCCCGGCCCACCCGATTGCATCCAGGTGAGTGTTCGGGACACGGGCATCGGCATCAGCCCGGAACAACAGTCCCGGCTGTTCCAGGCGTTTACCCAGGGCGACCCTTCCACCACGCGAAAATATGGAGGCACCGGCCTGGGGCTCGCCATCAGCCGCAAATTGTGCCGCATGATGGGCGGCGACATCACGCTCCAGAGCGAACTGGGCAAGGGCTCGAATTTCGTCATGCGGATTCCGCCGGGGAGCCCTCCGCCGGCAGGAGAAGGAGGAGACCATGGCGCTTCCAGCGCGGCTGCTGATAGTCGATGACGACCAGGCGAACCGCGAAGTGCTGGGGCGCCGCCTGGTCCGCAGCGGCTACGCGGTGGACCTTGCGGCGGACGGAGCCCAGGCGCTCGAAATGCTGAAGAGCATTCCCTGCGATCTGGTGCTGCTCGACAGCATGATGCCTGGCCTGAACGGATCCGAGGTGCTTCGGCGCATCCGGGAAAGGTGGCCCGTTTCGGAGTTGCCGGTGGTGATGGTCACGGCGCTGGTGGACGGGGAACACGTGGCGGCGGCGCTGCGCGAAGGCGCCAACGACTACATCACCAAGCCGGTGAACTTCCTGGTGGCCCTGGCGCGGATCGAGACGCAGCTCGAGATTGCTTTCGCCGGCCGCGAGGTTCGCCGCGCCAAGGAGCTGTATCAGCTCGCCGCGCGCGCCGCCGAAGATGGCCTGTGGGATTGGGACCTGGCGGCCGGCACGGTCTATTATTCGCCCGGCTGGAAATCCATGCTGGGCCACACGGACGAGGAGATTTCCTCCCGCCCCGAAGAATGGTTCGATCGCATCCACCCGGACGACCGGGCGCGGGTGCGCGCCGCCGTCCAGGCCCATTTGGAAGGCCAAACACGCAGCCTGGAATGCGAGTGCCGCATGCGCCACCAGGATGGCCGTTACGTCTGGATCGAAAACCGCGGGAGCGCCTCCCGCGACCGGGCGGGCAAAGCCCTTCGCATGGCGGGCTACCAGACCGACATCACCGCGCGCAAAACCGTGGATCCACTGACCTCGCTGCCCAACCGCGTTTGGCTGGCCGGCGAAGTGCGCGCGGCGGCCCAAGGGCCATCCTCGGCGCTGCTCCTGTTCGATTTGGACGGTTTTGATCGCATCCGGCAGAGCAGTCCGGATGGCTGCGCGGACCGCTTGCTGGCCGCCATCGCGGAGCGGCTGCGCGATTCGCTCGCGGGATTGGGGAACGCTTCGGACGCCGTGGTGGCGCGCTCGGGCGATCACCAGTTCGGCGTGTTGGTGCGCCGCATCCCCTCGGCCGCCGCCGCCCGGGAGCTGGCCGAGCGCCTCCAGGCCGCGGTCCGCGGACCGGTCTCGCTCGACCAAGACGTCGCATTTGCGACGGCCAGCGCCGGCATTGCGATGATCTCTCCCGGCGCGCCGGAAGAGGAACCGTTCCGCGACGCGGGCGCCGCCCTCCGCCATGCCCGCGACCAGGAAAACGGCCGCGTGGCGGTCTTTGAAGCCGCCATGCGCCGGCAGGAGCTGGAGGAGATCCGCCTGGAGAACGATCTTCGCCGGGCGCTCGCATTCCAGGAATTCGAAGTGTACTACCAGCCGAAGGTCAACCTGGAAACCGGCCAGGTCGATGGCTTCGAAGCGCTGGTGCGATGGAACCGGCCGGGCCACGGAGTGGTTCCTCCGGACGTATTCATCCCCACCGCCGAGCGGAATGGGATGATCGTCCCTCTCGGCAGGTATGTGATGGAGCGCGCCTGCGTGGATGCCGCGGATCTGCGGCGCACCTTCCCGGGGGTGTTCGTCAGCGTCAACGTGTCCGGGCGGCAGCTCGCTGAGCCGGACCTTGTGGAGCAGATCGGCGAATGCCTCCGCCGCGCCAGCCTGGAGCCCGCCGCGCTGCGCCTGGAGGTAACCGAGACCTTTCTCGTGGAGGATCCCCAGAAGGCTTCCGCCGCCCTGGGCCGCATTCGCGGAATGGGAGTCGGTTTGAAGCTGGACGATTTCGGATCGGGATACTCCTCGCTGGAATACCTGCAGAGATTCCCGTTTGACAGCATCAAGATCGACCGGTCTTTCGTGGAGGGCCTCACTTCGCGGCACGAGAGCGCTGAAATCGTGCGTGCCGTCGCCGGGCTGGCCCGTTCGCTGAACCTGTCGGTTGTCGCCGAAGGAATCGAAGACCGCGAGCAGCTCGAATGCCTCAGGGAACTGGGATGCCGTTACGGACAGGGCTACTGGTTCTCGCCGCCGCTCCAGCTCGCCGGGCTGAAACAGTTTCTGGAGGAATGGCCGGCCCGCCGGATCGCGGAGATGGCCGGTTGCCGGAGTGCCGAAGGGTAACCCACATGACCAAGTTGCTGCTAGCCGAAGATGACGAATTCAGCCGCGACATGCTGACGCGCCGCCTCGAGCGGAACGGTTACGAAGTGATTGCCGTTCCCGATGGCCAGGAAGCGGTGGCGGCGGCGCTGCGGGATCGGCCCGACCTGATCCTGCTGGATCTGGACATGCCCATCCTGGATGGGCGTAACGCCATGCGCCTGCTCAAATCCGATATCCGGACGTATCGCATTCCGATCATCATCCTGACGGCCCATACCACACGCGAAGATGTAAGCGCCGCGCTGGACGCGGGCTGCTACTCCTATGAGGCCAAGCCGGTGGTGCTGCGCCGGCTGATCGAGCGGATCGAAGAAGCGCTCCAGTTGACCGCCCGGAAAAAGCCGCCCGCCGGCCCTCCCGCCCTAAGCGAGCCCTGACCTCTCCAAAAGAGCGCGCGGGTCCGGTTCCCTTCCCATGAACCGGCGATACAATTCGGCGGGATCCTCGCTGTCCCCCATGGCCAGAATATTGGCGCGGAACCGGCTGCCGGTCTCGCGGCTGAAAATTCCGTTGTCGCGGAACCGCGTGAAAGCGTCCGCGTCCAGCACTTCGGCCCACTTGTAGGAGTAGTAGCCCGCTCCGTACCCCACGGGATTGCCAAACAGGTGCGTGAACGCGGCAATCATGGCATGGCTTTCCGGAAGCGGCGCCGGCGAAAACTCCTGCAAAACGCGCCGCGTATATTCCACGGCGTCGCCGTCCCGCTCGGGGGAGTAGCGCATGTGAAGCAGCAGGTCCACGAAGCCGAACCCCAGTTGCCGCATCTGCTGGTTGGCCGCCCGAAAGGTCCGGGCGCGCTTCATTTTGGCGAACAGATCCTGGGGAATCGCCGCTCCGTTCTCCCAGTGGCGCGCGAACAGGTCCAGGGCCTCGCGCTCCCAGCACCAGTTCTCCATGATCTGCGAAGGAAGCTCGACAAAATCCCACGCCACATTGGTGCCGGCCAGCGTGCGGATCTCCACGCGGCTGAGCAGGTGGTGCAGCAGGTGCCCGAATTCGTGGAAAATGGTCTCCACCTCGCGATGCGTGAGCAGGGCGGGCCGCCCGCCCACCGGCGGCGTGAGATTCCCGCAGATCAGCCCCAGGTGCGGGTGGAAGCCGTCCCGCGCCGGCCCGCCCGTGATCAGCGCGTCCATCCAGGCGCCGCCCCGCTTGTTCTCGCGCGGATACCAGTCCGCATAGAAGCCACCCAGGATCTCGCCGGCCTCATCGCCGACGCTGTAATAACGCACCTGGGGATCCCATACCGGCACCCCCGATTCCTCGGCGACGCGGATGCCGTAGAGCCGGCCAACCAGGTCGAAGAGGCCGGCCACCACGCTCTCCAGCGGGAAGTAGGGGCGCAGCGCCTCCTCGTCGAAATCGTACAGGGCCGCGCGCTGCTTCTCGGCGTAGTACGCCACGTCCCAGGGCTCCAGGCCGGGGGCGCCGGGGCCCTCGAGCGTGCGGCGGAACTCCCGCAGCTCCCGGTTTTCGGCCTCGAAGCGGGGCACGGTTTTGCTCTTGAGGTCCTCCAGAAAGGCGACAGCGCGGGCCCCTTTGTGCGCCATGCGGTCTTCCAGCACCAGGTCCGCGAAGTCCTGGAACCCCAGCAGCAAGGCCTTTTCGCGCCGCAGCTCCAGAATGCGCACGACCAACGGCCGGTTGTCGCGCTCGGCCTCCGTCGCCCGAACGCTGTAGGCCTGGTAAAGCTGGCGCCGCACCGAGGCGTCGTCCAGATAGGTCATCACCGCGACGTAGTCGGGGCCCTGGAGCGTGAAGCGCCAGCCCTCGCGGCCCTTCCGCCCGGCGCTCTCGCGCGCCGATGCCCGGGCGGTGGGGGGCAATCCCGCGAGCGAAGCTTCCTCCGTCAACACCAGCTCGAAGGCGTTGGTGGAATCCAGGACGTTCTCGGAAAACCGGGTGGTGACCTTGGTCAACTCGACGTCGATCTCTTCCAGGCGCCGCTTGCCCGCGGGGTCCAGGTCGGCGCCATGCCGCCGGAAAGTATCGACCGTCTTGTCGAGAAACCTCCGGCGCTCGCCCCTGAGCCCTGTGCCGTCGCCGGTCGCGGCATACTCCTTGATCCGCTTCCACAGGCCTTCGTGAAGCGGGATGCCCGTATAGAACGCGCTCACCCCGGGTTGCGCGGCGTTGAAGGCCGCCCGCAGCTCGGGGTAGGTGGCGACCGACTCCAGGTGCCGCACCACTCCCATGGCGTAGTCGAGGGGCTCCGTCAGATTGTCCAGCGTCCGCATGGTGTTGTCGAACGTCCGCTCGCCAGGCCCGGAGGCCAGCGCCTCCAGGCGGGTACGCGCCTCCCGCAGCAGGGCGGCCGCCGCGGGCTCCACGTGGGCGGCGCGGATGCGGTCGAACGGGACTCGGAACTCGATGGAAAGAAGCGGATTGGGCTCGGCAGCGCTGGACATCCTCTTAGCGTAACAGGTGCGCCCGGCGTCTCCTGGCCGCGCCCGGCCGCCGCCGGCCCTTTTCGAAAAATGCATCAACCTGCAAATGCAAAATGGTAAACATAAAGAGACCATGGATTCTGATCCGGACGGCGCGCACTCATCGGTCCCGCCCCTGGGTGGGCTGAACATTCTGGCCCTGGTGATCTACATCCCCGGCCCCCTGGGACGCTTCCTGGACGACCTCCGGCGGGAGTTGGTGCCGTACTACAATCCGCACGCCCACGTAAGCGTGCTTCCGCCGCGCCCCCTGGCGGTGGACTGCCACACGGTCTCCGAGCGGGTCCGCGCGCTGCTGGGGGCGTGGGCGCCGTTCCAGGTGGAACTGACCGGTCTTCAGGTGTTTCCCGCTACCGACGTGCTCTATCTGGAGCTCGGCGCGGGAGCCGAGAAACTCCACCGGATGCACGACACAATGACTGGCGATCCGCTCGATTTTCACGAGCCGTTTCCCTACCATCCGCACGTGACGCTCGCCCAGGAGGTGGCGCACGAGAGCATGCCCGCCCTGCTCGAACTGGCCAGCGCGCGCTGGAACGAGTATCGCGGCCCCCGCGCCTTTCGAGCCGAGCGGGCCGTCCTCGTGCAGAACACCTCGGATAACCTGTGGATCGATCTGGCGGCGTATTCGCTCGGCTCCGCGGAGCGGTAAGATCAAGGCCGCATATTCCGAAATGTTGAGATCTATTTTCGCTTACAGTACTAAACTATTCGGATATTCAGGTCGATAGAGGCATTGGAGAGCGAATTAACGCCCGCTCCGCACCTCCGCCGGTAGGGGCAGATGGAATGCCTGCCGGCGCTGGCCAGCCGGGGGTGGTTGGGGTACGGCGGGGCGGCGGCCGCGGCGCGGCCGCGTCAAGTTCGTGCCCGGCCCGGGAGTCGAACGGCGCGGAAGACGGGGCGTGCGCTCTGTGGTGAACCTGTGGATACCGTTGCGGTTTGTGATACGGAACCAATTGCGATTGAAGGCCTTCGCAGCCTGTTGCAATCATCGGAAAAGCTGCGCGTCGTCGCCGCCGAAACCTCGCTCCTGGAGGGCCTGGACGCGGTACGCGACCTGAAACCGTCCCTGGTCGTTTTGGATAAGGCCTTCGGCATTCAGGCGGTGATGAACCTGTTGAAGAACTTGCGCGAAAATGGCTCGGCCACATCGGCCATCATCTGGAGCGCCTCGCTCTCGGGAACCGAGGCGTTGCGGTTTCTCCAGGCCGGCGCCTCCGGTATCATCCGCAAGAGCGCTCCGCTCAACAGTCTGTTAACCTGCATCCTCACCGTCGCTTCGGGCAGTACCTGGATGGAAGAGGACATGCTCGGCGACATGGATCGTCCCATTCGATCCGGCCGCTTCCCTCTCACCGCCCGCGAACTACAGGTCATGGAACTGGTCGAGCGCGGCATGAAGAACAAGGACATTGCCCTCGAGTTGGGAATCCGCACCGGAACCGTCAAAATCCACCTCAAGCACATCTTTGAAAAGACGGGCATTCGCGGGCGATACGGACTGGCGCTTTCCGGGCTCAAGGAGAAAGGCCTCTTGTCCGTACCCCTCATCGAAGCCGTCTAGCGAGCCGGGATCCGGGTCTGGCCGTTACCCCTCGCCGTGCGGGTCGGACCCGTCTCGTGTGCCGTCCCGCATACCGCTTGCCGCGGGCGCGGCTCGGAAGGCCCGATTCAGAGCCGGGATCCGGGTCTGGCCCTTTGGTATGCTAAAGGCTTGACCCCCATAGTTTCGCCCCGTCTGGCGCTCCTCATTTGCCTGGCTTCGGCGGCCTCGGCCCAGCCCTCGGTCCTGCTCGATGCCATGTCCCAGGAGCTGAACCGCAACTTCACCGTCCTCAAAGATAAAGCCGACCCCCCGCCGTACTTCATGAGCTACGAGGTCACCGAGGTGGACTCTCACGCGGTTTCCGGTTCGCTCGGAACGCTCGATAACGCCGCCGGCAATAAAACCAGGCAGCTCGATGTCTCCATCCGCGTCGGATCGCCCAAACTCGACAACTACCACCGCGTCCGCAACGACCGCGGGCAATTCACCTCCGGCGCGCTGCTCAGTTTCGAGGACAACGTCAACGCCATCAAGCGCCGCCTCTGGCTCGAAACCGACCGCGCCTATCGCGCCGCGGCCGAGCGCCTCATCCGCATCAAGACCAACACCCAGGTGAAGGTCGCGGCCGAGGACGACTCCGACGACTTCTCCTCCGAGGACGCCGCCACCTTCGTCGAATCCCCGCCCCGGCTCCGCTTCAACGAGCAGGAGTGGGGCGAGCGCATCCGCAAACTTTCCGCGCGGTTCCAGAACTATCCTGGCGTGCTGACGTCGTATGTCACCGCGGTTGCCCAGACCGATACGCGGTACCTGGTGAATACCGAGGGTTCGCGCGTGCAGCACGGGCGCGGGTTCGCCCGCATCCTGATTTCGGCCTCCGCCAAGGCCGCCGACGGCACCGACCTAAACACCTTCGAGACCTTTGAAGCCGTCGAGCCATCCGGACTTCCGGACGATAAGACCATCCAGGCCGCCATCGACCGTGTGGCCAGCGATCTTTCCCACCTGTTGAAGGCTCCCGAAGCCGAGCCTTTCGTCGGCCCCGCCATTTTCTCCGGGCGCGCCGCGGGAGTTTTCTTCCACGAAATCTTCGGCCACCGTGTCGAGGGCCATCGGCAGAAAGATGAGACCGAAGGGCAGACTTTCACCAAGAGCGTCGGATCCCCCGTGCTGCCCGCTTTCCTTTCCGTGGTGTTCGACCCCACCCGCAAGAAGATCGGCGGCATCGACCTCAACGGCTGGTACGACTACGACGACGAAGGCGTCAAGGCGCGGCCCGTCGTCGCCGTCGACAAGGGAATTCTGAAGACTTTCCTGATGTCGCGGGCGCCCATCAAGGGCTTCGACCGTTCCAACGGGCACGGCCGCCGGCAGCCCGGCCTGGAGGTCGTCTCGCGTCAATCCAACCTCATCGTGGAATCCTCCAATTCGGTGCCCGAGGCCCGGCTCCGTCAGATGCTGCTGGATGAAGTCAAGAAGCAGAACAAGCCGTACGGCCTGTACTTCCGCGACATCACCGGCGGCTTCACCACCACGTCGCGGGCCGGATTGCAGGCGTTCAAGGTCATCCCCGTGATCGTCTACCGCGTGTATCCGGACGGCCGGCCGGACGAGCTGGTGCGTGGTACCGACATCGTCGGCACCCCGCTCGCCAGCTTCTCCAAGATTCTCGCGACCTCCGACAAACCCGAAGTGTTCAACGGGTATTGCGGCGCCGAATCGGGCAGCGTGCCGGTCTCGGCGGTGTCGCCCGCCATCCTGGTCTCGGAGATCGAAATCGAAAAGAAAGCCAAGTCCAACGACCGGCCGCCCCTGCTGCCCGAGCCAACTTCGATGGAAAGCAAAGGGGGCGGGCAGTGAGGCGGAGCCTGAGCCGCACGCTCCTCTTGGTCTCCGCCGCGGCGGCGGTGGGAGCCATGGCCGGCCTCATGGCCCAGGCGCCGGCCTCCGATGCGATGCTCCAGGCGATGCGCGACGAGTTGCAGCGGTCGCAAAAACTCACGCTCAATAATCTGGAACCGCCGTACTTCATCGAGTACCTCATCGACGACTCCGACAATTTCAGCCTGTCCGCCACGCTCGGTGGGCTGGTCGCGCGGCGGCGCGACAAGTTTCGCCAGCCCGAAGCCCTGGTGAGGGTGGGCGATTACAAGTTCGACAACACCAATTACACCGGCAGCGGATTCAACTTCGGCACGCGGTACGACCTGTCCCGCTTTCCCCTGGAGGACTCCTACCCGGTGTTGCGCCGCTACCTGTGGCTCGAAACCGATTCGGCGTACAAGTCCGCCGTCGAAGCGCTTTCCCGCAAGCGGGCCGCGTTGCGCAACATTCAGGGCGAGCAGCTCGACGATTTCGCGCACGCCGAACCCGTGCGCCACCTTCGCCCGTTCCAGCCGCTGGCCATCGATGAAGACGCCTGGGCCAGGCGAGTGCGCGATCTTTCCGCGGTGTTCGCCCGCTATCCCGAAGTGAAGAACTCGACGGCCGACCTGGAGTCGAGCACCGGCGGCACCATCCTGGTGAATTCCGAAGGCACCGAAGTGCGCGAGCCCGAAACGGTGACCTACTTCCGCGCGCGCGCCACCGCCCAGGCGCCCGACGGCATGGCGGTCCGCGATTGGGTGATGTTTCACTCGCTCGATCCGGTGCGCATGCCCACCGATGCCGAGATGACCCGCGGGGTCACCGCCCTGGCCGAAAATGTGACCGCGCTGGCCAAGGCGTCCAAGGGCGAAGACTACAGCGGGCCGGTCCTGTTCGAAGGAGTAGCCGGCGCCCAGATCTTTGCCGAAGTCCTGGGAAAGAGCCTGGCTCTCACGCGCCGGCCGGTCTCCGACGGCGGACGCGGCGGCGGATTCACTCCCAGCGAGCTGGAAGGCCGTATCGGGGCGCGTGTGCTGCCCGACTCCTTCGACGTGGTGGACGACCCCACGCAGAAAGAATGGCGCGGCCGTCCGCTGTTCGGCTCCTACGAAGTGGACCGCGAAGGCGTCGTGCCCAAGCCGCTCCGCCTGGTGGAGAAGGGTGTGCTCAAAGGCTATCTCCTGACCCGGCAGCCGGTGCGCGGCTTCGAAGGCTCCAACGGCCGCGCGCGCCTTCCCGGCAGCTTCGGCGCTTCCACCGCCGCTTTCAGCAACCTGTTCGTCAGCTCCTCCGATACCGTGCCCGCTTCGGAGCTGAAGAAAAAGCTGATCGAGCTTTGCCAGGCCCGCGGCAAACCGTACGGCATCCTCGTCCGCAAGATGGACTTTCCTTCGTCGGCTTCCATCGATGAGGTGCGGCGGATGTTCACCGGCGCGCAGAATGGGCGGCCGGTGAGCGCGCCGATCCTGATCTACAAGGTTTTTCCGGATGGCCGCGAAGAGCTGGTCCGCGGGCTGCGGTTCCGCAGCCTGAACGCGCGTTCCCTGAAGGATATCCTGGCGGCCGGCAGCGACAGCGTGGCATTCGAGTTCATGGACAACCCGGCGCCCTTTGCCTTGATGGAGGGGTCGGGGTACTCGACCGAGTCCTGCGTGGTTGCGCCGTCCATTCTGGTCGACGATCTGGAGCTGCACCCCGCCGAGGAGGAGCAGCCCAAGCTGCCGGTGGTGCCGGCTCCCGAACTCACGCGATAGGACCAGCGCCGTGTTGCGCATCCTCAGCCGTTACGTTTTTCGCGAGATTGTCACCAGTGCGCTGCTGGGCACGCTGCTTGCGACCTTCGTGATTTTTCTGCACGGCGTGGGCACGCTTTTCGAACTGCTGGTAGGCGCCGGCAACCAGGGCGTCCACACCATCCTGATGCTCTTCGCCCTGGCCATGCCGCCCGTGCTCCCCACCACCATCCCCTTCGGAGTCCTGGTCGGCATCCTGATCGGGCTGGGCCGCATGGCCAGCGACGGCGAGATCATCGCCATGCGGGCCGCGGGTGTTTCCGCGCGCCGCGTGATCGCGCCGGTCCTGATGTTCGCGGCGCTGGGCACGGCGCTCGCCGGGTTCGCCTCTCTGCGGCTCACTCCGCTTTCCATCCGCAAGAGCACCGAGATCATCAACGACCTGATCAAATCCCAGCTTTCGGCGGAGATCCAGGAGCACGTTTTCGACGAGGATTTCCCCGACAAGATCCTCTACGTGGGAGCCGTCCGGCCCGGTCCCACCGTGCTGTGGAGCCACGTTTTTCTCGCCGATGTGACGCCGCCCGAACGACGGAGCGCGGGCATGGGCGCGAAGGCCGATGGTCCCCTGATCACCGTGGCGCACGAGGCCATCGCTATTTCCGACCCCAAGAACAACCGCATCCAGCTTAACCTGCGCGACTTCGCCACGCATGAAATGGGCAAGGACGGCAAGGCGCAGGACGTGTCCTCGCCGCGCGGCGACCAAGCTCTCTACGCCTCGCCGCCCGAAGAGAGGACCACCAAATCGAGCGCCATGAACACGGCCGAGCTGCTGCGCCGCCGCTCCGGCCCGGATTGGCTCGAGGTCCAGATCGAGTTGCACCGCCGCTTCTCCCTGCCCCTGGCGTGCATCATGCTGGCCCTGGTCGGCATTCCGCTCGGGATCTCCACGCGCAAAGGCGGCAAATCGGCGGGCTACATCGTGGCTCTCTTCCTGGGCTTCTTCTGCTATCATCTTGCGTCGGTTGCCCTGGTGGGCGTGGCCAAGCAGAGGACGCTGCCCATACCGGTGGCCATCTGGCTCCCCGACGCGGCGTTTGGCCTGGCGGGCCTGGTCTTCCTGTTCCGCATGGAGCAGCCGGGCGACCGCGACCTGATGACGGCGCCCAGGCGCCTCCTCGGCCGTCTCGCCCATGTTTTCAAGTCCAAAGTCGAGCCGGTGGGCGGCGCGCGCCTCATGGCCTGGCGGCTGCCGCTGCTGCCCCAGATCGTGGATACTTACATCCTCTCGAGCTTTCTGTTCTACGTCACCGTGGTGCTCGCCAGCTTTGTCTCCATGAGCCAGGTGTACTTCTTCTTCGAGCTGGTGGGCGACATGATCCGCAACAACATCACGCTCGTGAAGATGTTCACGTACCTGTTTTTCCTCACTCCGCAACTGATCTACAGCACGCTGCCCGTCAGCATCCTGATGGCGGTGCTGATCCTTTTCGGGGTGATGAGCAAGCAGAACGAAGTGACCGCGTTCAAGGCCTGCGGCGTGAGTGTGTTCCGGTTGTGCGCCCCCATCCTGATCGGCAGCACTTTGTTCTGCGGCGGCCTGTTCGCCTTCGACTACTACTATGTGCCCGGCGCGAACCGGATCCAGGACGCGCTGCGCGACGAAATCAAGGGACGCAAGAATCAGACCTACCTCCGCCCCGACCGCAAGTGGATCATGGGCCAGGGCTCGCGCATTTATTACTACGAGTATTTCGACACCTCGGAACGGACCATGATGGGAGTCGACGTCTTCGAGCTGGAGCCTGACACGTTCCGCCTGGTGCGCCAGATCCTGGCCGAGCGGGCGCGCTGGAGCCCCTCGATAAAAACGTGGGTCTTCGAGAACGGCTGGTTCAGCGACTTTAAAGACGCCAACGACCGGTCCTACCACGCCATCAGCGCGACCACATTTCCGGAGCTGACCGAGCCCCCCGACTACTTCCACACCGCCGCGCTGAAGGACGAGCAGATGAACGTCCAGGAGCTTAAGCAATACATCCGCGACTTGCATCAGCGCGGCTTCCCCACCACCAAGCTGCAAGTGCAGCTATACCGCAAGTACTCGGTCCCGCTGTTCGCCCTGATCATGGCGATGATCGCGGCGCCCTTCGGATTCCTGATGGGCAACAAGGGCGCGATGACGGGCATTGGCGTCTCCATGGCCATCGGGGTCGCATATCTGGCGATCGACCCGCTATTTCAGAAGCTCGGCGAATTCAGCGAGCTTCCGCCCGCCATGGCCGCGTGGTCGCCCGACGTGTTGTTCTCGCTGACCGGACTCTATCTGCTGCTGCGCATGAGAAGCTGAATTGAACTCAATCCAACGGGTAAACTAAGAACCAGACAGCCCATGCCCCTTCCGGCCGGAACCATTTTCGGGCCCTACGAGATCCTTTGCGCGCTTGGCTCAGGCGGGATGGGAGACGTGTACCGCGCGCGGGACACGCGGCTCGGCCGCGAGGTCGCCATCAAGGTCCTGATCGAGACCCGGGCGCGCGACCGCGAAGCGTTGCGAAGGTTCGAGCAGGAGGCGCGCTCGGCTTCGGCTCTCAACCATCCGAACATCATCGCCATCTACGAAATTGGCAGTCATTCCGCCGGGCAGGAAACCATCTGGTACATCGCGATGGAGCTGGTGGAGGGACAAACCCTGCGGCAGATTCTCTCGGGTGGGCCGGTGCCGACGCAAAAACTGCTCGACATCGCTGCACAGGCGGCTGGCGCGCTGGCGTCGGCGCACGCTAAGGGAATCGTCCACCGGGACCTGAAGCCCGAGAATATCCTGGTGAACCGGGAAGACCGGGTGAAGGTCCTCGACTTCGGTCTGGCGACCGCAGCCCTTTCGGAAGGGTCGGAGAATCATGCCACCGTGAGTTGCGCGCCGGAGCTCATGACTCGGCCCGGCACGATCTTAGGCACGGTGGGGTATATGTCGCCGCAGCAGGCGGCCGGGGAAAAGGTCGATTTCCGGTCCGACCAGTTTTCCTTCGGCGTCATCCTCTACGAAATGGCGACCGGCAAGCGGGCCTTCGAACGGGGCAGCGTGGTGGAGACTCTGGCTTCGATCCTGCGCGATGAGCCCGCGTCCATGGGGCAGCTCAATCCGCAGATTCCGCCGCCTCTTCAGTGGACCGTGAAGCGGTGCCTGGCAAAGAAGCCGTCGGACCGTTATGCATCCACCGACGACCTGGCGCGCGACCTGACGATCATGCGGGACCACATGGGAAAAGCGGCAGTAGAGGCGCCCGGCGCGCCGTCTCCGCGGCAGTTGCCGCCGCAGCGCAACACGTTGCTCGGCCGGGAGCGGGAACTCGAAGGCGCCAAGAAACTCCTGATGCAGGACGACATCCGGCTGATCACCCTGACCGGTCCCGGCGGCACAGGTAAGACCCGGCTCGCCGTGCAGTTGGCCGAAGAGGTGGCCGAGCAATTCGCGGGAGGCGTCTGGTTCGCGGGCCTGGCCTCGATCCTGGACTCAGGGCAGGTGATTTCGGCCATCGCGCAGGCTCTGGAGGTGCGGGCCAGCGGAAACAGGCCGCTGGTGGAGGACATCAAGGAGCACCTGCGGCGATCGCCCGGGGCGCTGCTGCTGCTCGACAACTTCGAGCACGTGCTGGCCGCAGCGCCGGTAGTGACCGAGCTGCTGGGGGCTTCCCGGGCGCTCAAGATCCTGGTGACCAGCCGGGCCGCGCTGCATCTCTACGGAGAACAGGAATTACAAGTACCTCCGCTGGCGCTCCCCGATCCCAGAAGCCTGTGTCCGGTCGAGTTGCTCGCCGGGTATCCCGCCGTGGCCCTGTTTGTGCAGCGGGCGCGGGCCGTGAAGCCCGACTTCGCCTTAGGGGAAGAGAATGCGGCGCCGGTGGTCGAGATTTGTGCCCGCCTGGACGGTCTGCCCCTGGCCATCGAGCTGGCGGCGGCGCGCGTGAAGGTCCTTGCGCCGGCCGCAATTCTGGGCCGATTGGAGAACCGGCTGCGCCTGTTGACCGGCGGCGCGCGCGATCTGCCCGAACGCCAGCAGACGCTGCGCCGGGCCATGGACTGGAGCCATGACCTGCTGACCGGCGAGGAGCAGAAGCTGTTCCGGCGGCTGGCAGTCTTTGTCGGCGGGTTCACCCTGGAGGCCGCCGAAGCGGCCTCAAACGCCGGCGGGGATCTGGATCTGGATGTGTTTGATGGCGTCGCGTCCCTGGTGGACAAGAGCCTGCTGCAGCAGACGGGGGAGTCGGCCGGGGAAGCACGCTTCGGGATGCTGGAAACCATACGGGAGTACGGACTCGAGCGTCTCGCCGCCAGCGGCGAAGAGGCGGCGACACGACGCGCCCACGCGGCGTACTTTCTGATAATGGCCGAGGACGGGGCGCCCCACCTGGCCGGTGGCGGCGAGCAGGCCCTGTGGCTGGAGCGATTCTTCGCCGAGCACGACAACATCCGGGCGGCTCTGGGGTGGCTCACGCGCACCGGCAACGCCGACTGGGGTCTGCGGCTGGCCCTGTCTCTCTCTCAGTTTTGGTTGGAACACGCTCACCCAACCGAGGGACGCGAGTGGATCGCTGCGCTGCTCGAGCTGCCCGGCGGCGGGCCCATGAGGATGCGGGCGTTCGGCGTCGCCACCGCCCTCTGTAATCGCCAGGGCGACTACGCGTCGGCGCTCAATTTCATACGGGAAAGTCTGGCGGTCGCACGCGAGCAGGGAGACCGGCCGGCCATCGCCGCCACCATCAACAACCTGGCCGTTACCCAATCGTTGCTGGGGAACCACAGCGCCGCAAAGGAATCCTGCGCAGAAGCGTTTCGCGCTTGGGAGGATCTGGGCGAGCCCGCGTCCGCGGCTCGCATTCTCAGCAACCTCGCCGATATGTCCAAGGCGGAGGGCGATTACGTGCGCGCGCGGAGCCTGCACGAGCAGGCTTTTTCACGCTTCCAGGCCCTGGGCGACAGCTCCGGGATGGCGTGGTCGCTGAACCACCAGGGAGACGTCGCCCGCGCGCAAGGAGACTTACCCGCGGCCCGCCACGTTTACGAACAGGGCCTGGCGATTTTTCGAGAACGGAACGACGGGCCGGGTGTCGCCAGCTCCCTTCTCGACTTGGGGCGCTTGGCCTCCGAGGAAGGCGCCCACGTCCGCGCCCACGCCCTTTTCGCAGAAAGCCTGCGAATCAGCCGGCAGCTCGGACGAAAATGGGACTTAGCCGGCGTGCTGGAGGAGATGGCGCGCTCGGCCGCCCATCAGGGAGGCTGGGAGCGCGCGCTGCGGCTGGCCGGGGCCGCCACCGCGCTGCGGGAAAGGATCGGGGCGCCGCTGGTGCCGACCGAGAAGGTGAAGCTCGACGCCGATCTCGACCCGGCCCGCCGCGGGCTGCACGGGGCCGCCGCGACTACCGCCTGGATGCGGGGGTGGGCCACATCCCCCGACGAAGCCATCGACTACGGCTTGGAGGGCGCGTAACAGTCAGGCAGGTCCCTCGGCCGCCGACGGATCCAGCAACTGCCGGACCCTGGAAATCCGGTTCGCCGGGAAACCTCCTCTGCGGGCGTGCTCCCGAATGATATTTTCATCCTCGGCCAGGTACACGCAGTATACCTTGTTGTCCGTGAAGTAGCTGTGCAGCCACTGAATTCCGGGACCCAGTTCCTTCAACACTTCCACGGATTTCATGGCCACGGCCTGTAACTGTTCCGGGGTCATGCCGCCGGCTCCCGGAATCTCCCGCTCGATGACGAACTTTGGCATTGGTAAGCCCCCCGTCCCCGGACATGATACCACCCGCTGAAGCCAAGCCGGCTGTGTGTCGCGCCACCGACCCGAAGGTCAGTCAGTCACGAGGTCGCATTGCGACCGCCGCCACGCGTGGAATAAACTGGATGCGCACGTCTCTTAATATGCGAATTAATCCCATCTGCCTGCTTGTTCTCCTCGTCCTGCCGCTGCACCTGGCGCGCGCGCAGGGCACCGTGCCAACGTTCCAGCACGCCGCCGGACAGGGCTCCTACACGCTCCTCGGCCGCGATCCGGCGCGCGGAGGCGCCACCACCATCCCCACGGTGCTCGTTCCCGTCACGCTCTCGTTTGACGCCAGGAAGACCGCCGGCAAGCCCTTCCTCATGGACGCCGCCCAGGACGTGCCGCGCGTCCTCCGCTCGCCCGTCTTCTCCAAATTCGCCTTCCCCTCCGGCGGCGCTACACAGTATGCCGACGCCCTGCTGCGCACCACCTTCCCCATGGCCGGCGGGTGGCATACGCTTCTCGGCAAGCCGGAGGTGAAGCCCGTCAAGATCACCGTCCCCGCCGGCTACGGCTACATCCTCACTTCGAAGAAGACCGGCGGTTCTTTCGCCGTCGTTGACGTCGAGTTTCTGCAAAAGGAACTCTTCAAGCAACTCCCTGAACAGGAAGGCAAGCTCGTCATCGCCCTCACGCATAACACCACTTACTACACCGAGGGCGACGCGACGCTGTGCTGCTCCTGGGGAACGCACGGCGTCGACGCCGCCACCGGAAACTCCTTCGTGCTCGGCTCGTATCTCCACGCCGCACCCGTGGTTGTCGAAGACGGCGACGTGCAGCCGCTCACTCAGCAGCTCGCGGAGTTCATCAACGATCCCCTGCACGATCCGCTGCTCCACGGCCGCAATGTCAAACCCCCGGCAAACACTTTCCCCGGCTGGATGCGTCCAGCCTCGATGCGTCCGGGTGACCAGGGCGGCTGCGGTGGCACGGGCGTTGCTTCCGCCTACTTCCTTCTCGAACCCACCGATACGAATCCCAAAAACAATTTCCCCGCATCGAAGGCCTTCACCGCCCGTGTGGAAGGAGCAACTTATCACTTGCAGAACGTAGCCCTGCTGCCCTGGTACACCGGCGCCTCGGAAGGTCTCGGCGCGACTTACAGCTTTCCGGACGCGCTGGCGCTCACTGACCCTGCCAGGCCGTGCCCGGCTCGCGGCGGACGTGGCGCGCCTGCGCCTCCCAGGCCCACGGTAGCGGCGGTCCCGATGAGCGGCCCGCCGAACGGCCATCAGCTCATCGGCTACTGGGCCGGCTACGGCGCCGCGGGTTCCACGTCACCGCTCCGCGAGGTCTCGCCGCAGTGGGACGTCATCCTCGTGGCCTTCGCTACGCCGGATCGGAACGCGCCGGAAGGGACCATGCAGTTCCACACACCCGCCGGACTGGATACCGAACAGTTCAAGGCCGACATCGCCTGGCTGAAGAGCCAGGGCAAGAAGGTCATGATTTCGCTCGGCGGCGGCGGCCAGCACTTCACCCTCGCCGATCCGAACCGCGTTCCGAACTATCTCTCCTCGGTCGCTCGTATCGTCACCGAGTACGGCTTCGACGGCATCGACATCGACTTCGAAAGCCCGTCTCTCTCCATCGACCCCGGAGACACCGGCTTCCGCCATCCCACCACGCCATCCATCGTGAACCTGATCTCGGCCCTTCGCCAGTTGCGCGATCGTTTCGGCCCGCGCTTCATGATCAGCCTGGTGCCCGAAGGCACCCAGATCCCCTCCGGCTACCCCAGCTACGGCGGACAGTTCGGCTCCTACCTGGCCATCACGTACGCCATCCGCGACATCCTCTCTTTCATCGATGTGCAGTCCTACAACACGCCGCCGCTCGAAGGTCTTGATGGCGAGATTTATCAGCCCGGCTCCGTGGACTATCACGCCGCCATGACGGAACTCCTGCTGCACGGCTTCAACGTGGGAGGCGATCCCGGGCAGTTCTTCCCGCCGTTGCCTGCCGATAAGGTCGCCGTCGGCTTCCTCACCGGTGACACGACGCCCGCCATCGTCAGCCAGGCGATGGACTACATCATCACCGGCAAGTCACCCGCCGGAACCAGTTACAAGCTGCGCCAGCCGTCCGGCTACCCCGGCATGATCGGCGCCATGTTCTGGACTATCGACGCCGATCGGCGTGGCAACTACAACTTCTCCAACGTCGTCGGTCCGCAGCTCCACGGCTATCCGGCAGCTAAGTAGCCTTAAAGGAGTGACGAGCCGCCGCGCTACTGCTTGAGGGCCTCTTCCACCTTCAGCTTCGCCAGCGTGCCGCTCATGCGCATCTCCCGGGCGCCGTTGCTGAGCAGGATGACGAGGCGGCCGTCGTCCTGCGTGGCGCCGCGGCCGGTGAAGCTGTCGTCTTCCGTGCGCAGGTTCAGCCCGGTGAGACGCAGGCGCGGCGACCACGCCAGGTTGCAGCTTCCCGAAACGTTGCGCCACGGCGCGACCGTCCCGAAATCCAGCGCCGAGCTGGTGAAGGTTGCTTCGCTCGTGAGATTGGCCATCAACTGGCTGCCCGTGCCCGAGGTCTCGAGCGATCCTTCCGCGTCCACCTTGCCCGATTGCCAGTTCAGCCCTTTGACCTTGCCGGTGAGCTTATACGATGGCCGGGCGCCGCGCAGGTTGACGGCCAGCCTGCCGGTGATCGCCGCGCGATCCAGTTTCGCCTGTAAGCCGTCCAGCTCCACGCGCGCCGCGTCCCACACCAGCCGCGCGCGCACGTTCTCCAGGTGAAGCCCCGCCAGAAGCAGATCGTCGATCTGCAGGGTGCCGTCCATCGCGCGCTCCTTCAGCCAGTCCGGAATAGCCGTGCGGCCCAACGCCCGCGCGATGAGGCCGGAGCTGCGCTCGATCGTCGGCAGCAGCTCCGCTTCCAGGTCGGCCGCGTCGAGTTGCCCGGCGCGCACGCGAAGACGATGCGGACGTGTGGCGCCGGGCTGGTAACTGTACTCTCCGGTGAAGGCCACCTTGCCGGCCTCGCCGTCGATCTGGTTCAGCGCCACGCGCGCGCCGTCGATTTGCGCCCGCGCCGAAGCCAGCCTCACCGGGTCGGCCAATCCCGGCACCTCAATCTGCGCGTCGGTAAGTTCCAGTTGTCCGTTCCATCCCGCCGCCGCGGGCGTGCGGTGGTAATGCAGCTCGCCGCTCCATTGGCCCGACTGCACCTGCTCCAGCCACGGAACGGCCGCCAGCGATGCCTGCGCGCGCAGCGATTCCACTTTCATGTCCCGGGTGGAGATCGCCAGGTCGAGCGTTTGCTGGTCCATGGCGTAATCCGCTTCGATCTCCGCCTGGTCCCCGCCCGCGATCCGCACCAGCGCCGGCGACAGGCGGATGTGGTTCTGGTCCAGGATCAGGTACGCGTGCTCGAATGCCACCGGCGGCGAATCGGGGATGGTGACCGCCGTATCGTGGAACGCCACCTGGCCCTGGACGCTGCCGCCGGAGTAGCCGATCGCGCCATCCATCGTGCCGCTCAGCTTCAGCTTCGGCGGAAACTGCGCGCCCATGTGGATGGCCAGCTCCATGAGCGGCTCCACAGCAAAGCGGTTCCAGTTCATGGCGACGCCCCAGTGGGGCTGCGAAAGATAATCGCTCACGCGGAAACGCACGCTGAGCGGCGGCGTCACGTTTCCCGCGGAGGTGGATTGCAGCTCCAGTTGCTGCGCCGTGAGGTCCAGACGGCCGCGGACGTCGATCGGCCAGCCCTGTCCCTGGGGCGGCAGCAGGTCCCAGCGATGCACGTCTTCGATGGTCAGCCGTCCCTGAATGCCGATGTCGTGGATCAGTCCGCCCAGGTGCAGGCGCGAGGACATGGTGCCGTGGACCTTGCCGCTCTGGCCGCGGATCAGCGCGGTGAATTCGCCCAGCCCGGTGCGCGATACGTCCAGGTCCAGGTCGACGCGCTCGGGCGCCACGTACCAGCGGCCTTTCAGCACGAAAGATCCCAGCCCCTGCGCCGTGCGGTCGGTGCGCGCCGGCTTGGCCGAACAATACACGCTCCAGCCGCCGTTGCGCGAAGAGGGCGGCGAAATATCCAAGTCCGTCTCGGTCAGATAGAAAACCGACTTGGTCTCTCCGAATTTGAAATTGATGCGGCCGTTGCGGACGTGGATGGCGGGCGCGTTGCTCATCACCGAGCGATTTACGAACGACGAAAAATTCCACCGGCCGAACTCCGTGGCGGCCCCCGACTTGGTGAGGTTGATGCTGGCGTCCTGGAGGCGGATCGAGGCGATCACGAACCGCCCTGCCAGCATCGACCAGAGACTGGGCCGCACTTCGACGCCGCCTTCCACGTAGGCCAGCGGTTCAGCTCCGATCGCCGGATCTTCGTGGATCACCACCCGGTCGATGGAAAGCCCCGGGCCTCGGAACAAACTGAACCGCACCGGCCCCTGAAATTCCACGCGCCGTCCGAGGGCGCGCTCCAGCGAGCCGCGGAGCCGCTGTCCGAACTGGTCCGCGGTCAGGAAGGGCGCGATCAGCCCGGCGAGCAGCAGCAGCGCCAGGGCCACACCGGCGAGTTTCAGAAATCTAATCCGCATGCCTCACCAGCGCGCGAGCGGCAACAAGGCCCGTCCGGGAACGAAGCGGTGCCATCAAAGCGCCCCCATCAGCCCGCGATACGCCTCCGGATCGTCGATGTCGGCGACGATGCCCGGATCGTCCAGGTCCAGAAACTCGGTCTCCGCGGCGTGGCTGCGGACGACGTCCCGCGCCGCCCCGTCTTCCCCCAGCGCCAGGAATTCGGGAATCAGCGCGCGGGAGAACCAGATCGGGTGCCCGCGGCGGCCCTGGTAGCGCGGCACCCGGAGAGCGCCGCTCGCGCTCAGCAGCGCGTCGATCGTCGCGGGCGCCACCGCCGGATGGTCCACCAGCGTGAAGAGCACGCCCTCAGCCTCGGGAGGAACGGCGCGCAAGCCGCACTGCATCGAGCTGGTCTGCCCGCTGCGGTAATCGGGATTCACCACGAAGGTGGCGGGCCGGACTGTCCGCGCGCGGATCTCGTCCGCCGCGGCGCCGAGCACCACGATCACCGGGGAGCATCGCGCCGCGAAAATGCCGGCCAGCCGCTCGAGGAACGTTTCACCCTCGAATGACAGCAGGGCTTTGGGAGACCCCATGCGGCGCGATTCACCGGCGGCCAATATCAACCCTGCGACGCTCGATCCCTCGCGGTTCACTTCATCACGGCCCGCCGCGTTTCGTCGGCGAATACCGACATCGAAACCGCGCGCCAGTTGGAGGCGGCGTTGCGGCGCACCGCAATCATCTCCGCCGTCACCGAAATGGCGATCTCCTCCGGAGAAATGGCGCCGATGTCCAAACCCATGGGGGCGTGTATCCGTTCGAAAGCCGCGCGCGGGAGGCCCTCTTTTTCCAGCTCCTTGATGACGTTGAGCACCTTGCGCTTGCTGCCGATCATGGCGATGTAACGCGCCGGCGTGCCGATGGCCAGCTTCAGCACCCGCATGTCGTCGCGATGGCCGCGCGTGACGATGATCACGTAACTGGTTTCGTTGATGGGAAGCTTCCCGAAGACCTCTTCGTACTCCGCCGCGTGGATGGCAACCGCCTCGGGGAAGCGCTCTGGGTTGGCGAAGGTATCGCGATTGTCCACCACCACGGTGGCGAAGCCCGCCAGCGTGGAGACCTTGGACAGGCTCTTGGATATGTGTCCGGCCCCGAAGATATAGGCGTGCGGCACGGGCGTCACCGGCTCGACGAACACATCCAGTTGCCCCCCGCAGATCAGGCCGTTGTCGTAAGCGGCGTCCTGGCCCAGGTTGAAGGTGAGGTGTTTGGGTTTTTCCGTTTCGATAACCTCCCGCGCCGCGTTCCACACTTCGGCCTCCACGCACCCTCCGCCGATAGTGCCCACCATGGAGCCGTCTTCCCGAACCAGCAGCTTGGCGCTCTCGTAACTGGGGATGGACCCGCGCACTTCGACGATCGTGGCCAGCGCGCACTTCTGCCCCAGGTTGCGCAGGCGCACGAGCTCCTCGTAAACGTCCATTACGATGCGATTATAACGTGTGGGCGCGCGGCCGGGCGGCTCGCCTTACCGCGGCGGTCTGCGGGTTTCCAGATTGAGTACGCGCTCTTCGAGGGCGGTGACACGGATCGCGAGGTCGGCGGAAGTGCTCTCGCCGGTGTGGAACCGCGCGTTCTGGCCCTTGGCGTAGGTCTGAAAAGCGGTGAGCAGGCTGGTTTCGATATTGCGGGCGAACTCCTGGGATCGTTCCTCGGAGGCCGCGATGGCGCTGGTGATGGCGGCCGTGAATTTGTCTTCGAGGCGCTGCTCGGAAGCCGCGATGGCGCTGGTGATCGCGGCGGTGAACTTGTCTTCCAGGCGCTGCTCGACGGCAGCGAGGCCGGCAGTGAACTTCTCTTCGAGGCGCTGCTCGGTGGCCGCGAGCGCGGTGCCAAGCAGGTCGCCGATTTGTTTGAGGTCTTGGTCAGTCATGAGTCTCGGTGGCTCCCTTGATCATACCGCGCCTCAAAACAGCCGGTCCTGCTTGCGCAGCGTTCCGAACGAGCCCACATTGCCGATCGCGAAGGCGATGCGAAACTGGCTTTCATCGCGCAGGCCGATGTTGTACCGCCGGTATTGCACGCTGATTCCACAGCAATCGGTGTTGTAAGTCACCTGCGACGTGGAGTATTGGATGATCGCCTTGCGGTAATCGTAGACCGCCACCGCGCCGGCGTTCCAGCCGCGCCGGTTGGCATCCCCGAATCCCACCCCGAAACGGAACTGGTCGGCGGCCGGTGTCTGCAGCGCCGGGGTCTCGTGCACCGAGTTGTTGGCCGCCGAGATCGAATATTTCTTCCAGTGGTAGTCCACCGAAAGCGAGTTGTCCACAATGCCGCGGTAGAGCGGGTCGTAATCCGTCTGCCACTGGACCCCGAGGCCGGGCACCGGACTCATGCGCAGAAGCGAGACGACCGGAGAGTAGGACCGCGGCCCCGCCACGAAAGCATAGGCCGAAAGATCCGAAGTGGTGGCGAACACGTTGCGCTCGCCGGAGACCAGCGCGCCGCCGAAGGTCGGGTCGAAATAGCGCTTCTCGAAGAGCTGCCAGGTGAAGATCTCCTGGACGGTATCCCCGCGCTTGGCGTAAATCCGGTTGGTCAGGGAGATTTCCACTTCGTTGGTATTGGAGAGCAGATCCGTGTTGTCGAAGCGGATGAAGCGGTTGAAATCGCTTCCGACGCCGGTCACATAACGGTAAGTGACGCGCGGTTCGATGACGTGCTTCAGCTTGTCGCCGAAGATGGTCTTCTTCTGATAAACGCGCTCCAGCGAGGGCGGGATGAAGTCGAGGGAAAACTCGCGCGCGCTGCGCACCACGTCGGTCCCCACCACGCGGTAGATCCCCGGATTGGCCGGGTCGGGCTCCTGGCTCTCGCTATAAAAAGTCTCCTGGATCCCGATGCGGGGCACCAGGTGGAAGTCCCCGAGATGGATCGCGCTGGTCAAATGGGGCGACAGGTTCAAGCGGTTGGTAAACTGGCCGGTTTCGAACCGGTCAATCAGCGTGTTCCCGCTGAAAAACGGCTCGGAGCGGTACAACAGCCCCGCTGCGGAATCGAAGGAAAGCCACAACGGCAGGTTGTTCCAGAGCTTCCGGTCGCGGCTGGAGAGCTCGGCCTCGGGCATTTTACGAATCAGCACGGCATTGCTGAGGAAGCTGTTCTGGCCCGTTTTGGGATCGGTGTACGGTATCTCCACCGATTCGAAATTCTCCAGCCGCGCAAACAGCACGTCGAATGAGTAGGTGGACCAGTCCTTGTTGACGTACCCGATGGAATGGATCTCCGACCCGATGGCTTCGTTGTACGATTCGGACCACTCCTGCCGGAACCGGAACGAGGTGATGTAGTTGACATACCCGCGCGCGCTCCAGCCATCTCCCAGATCGGACTTGCCCACCAGGTAGATGCTGGCGCCGCTGTAGGTAGGTGGATTCGTCCCTCCTACGATTCCGCGGTCCTGCACCGCGTAAACGATGGCGTTGAATTCGGTGCCCGGCTTCGGGTTGCCGCGAAAATCCAGGTGGTGGGCGAAGGCTTGGGTGGTGAAGTCCTGAATCCGGTAAGTGGCGTCGTAGCTGCGATTGATGGCCCAAAAGTAGCCCAGTCCCACCATGAAGCCGCGCTGGGAGTGCGGCACCAGGTTGGGAATCAGAAAGCCGCTCTTGCGCGGCTCCTTGTGCAGCGAGTGGTAGAAAACCGGCGCGTAAAACAGCGGCATCCACCGCAGCAGGAAGATGCTGCGATACGCCAGTGCCCGCTCGTCCGGCTCGATATCGAATTTCGGCCCGCGCAACCGCCACCACGGCTTCGGCAGCCGGCAGTTGGTGACCCAGCCGTTATACAGGATGTACCGGCCATCGATGTATTCGGCCCACTGCCCTTCGAAATGAAACGGGCTGTCGACCTTCAAAACCCCGGGACGCGTGACGATTCGAGGATGCGTTTCGCCCTTGACTTCATAGAACTTCCCCTTTTCCTCTTCGGTGTTGTAATCCACCCGGTCCGCCCAAATCTGCTCGTTTTTCAGGAAGTTGCGGTAATAGACATGGCCGGTGGCGTGGACATCCCCGGTGTCCTGGTCATAGATGATTTCGTCCGCTCGAAACAGCAGCCGTCCGTCTTCAATCTCCGCGGGATGGCCCCTCAGGGTGGTCTCTTTTCCGTGCATCTCCTGGGTCTCGAACCAGGCGTGCCAGTCGCCGGGCCGGATGCTGCCCGGCGCCAGTTTTGGCGGCGGCTCCTTGGGCACAGCCTGGTACTGGGCAAAGGCCGGTGTAACTAAACTTAAAACAATCAACAGGCTAAGCAACGGAATGTACGAATTACTAGAAGATTTTACGTGACAAACTAGTACTCTTATGCTAAGAAGATGAAGGGAGCTTTTTGGAAGAAGCCTCAAACCGAAAGCTAGCACATTTTCCGGGCTGTTTTTTGACGCAGCTACAGGATAGGAAGAAATGATGTGTAGGTATTGTGGGAATCGAAACACTGAGGGCGAACATCGGTGCCGGCGATGCGGCCGCAAACCGGGCGACACGCTAACCGGCGAGCTGACCCTTCATCAGACCCAGGGCGCTTTGGCGGCCCAACTGGCGGTGCAAGCGTACGCGCCGGAACCCCAGGCGCCAGTAGGGTTGCGTGCCGTGCCCAACCTGGCGCGCGCCGTCCAGCGGCCGCTGTTTCAGGACCAGCCGGCGTCCAACGTAACTCCTATCGATTCACATAGTCCCACGCCGCATCCGGCCGCCAAGCCGGCCCCCAAGAGTCAGAAACCGCAGGCCCGCCGCCGTTCGCGAGTTCCGGAAGAGCAGGGCTCGCTCGACTTTCTGCCGCCCGCGACAGCCAGGCCGCGCACCTTGGGCACCACGGTCGAGGCCATGATCTTTTGCGAGGAGTCCGTGGCGTCGAACCGGCATCGCGCTGTGGCCGCCTCTTTCGACTGGGGCCTGGTGGCGATCGGCTACGTTCTCTTTCTGGGCGCGTTTTTCCTAGTGGGCGGCAGCATCCCGTTCGGCAACCTCGTCGGCATGGCGGTTTTTCTTGCGCCCCTGCCGCTGTTCGGACTTCTCTACGGCCTGCTGTATAGCCTGGCGGGCACCGAAACCCAGGGCATGAAATGGGCCAAGCTGCGCCTGACTACATTCGAAGGCTTCCGTCCCGACCGCCGCGAGCGCTTGATGCGGTTCGCCGGTTCGTGCCTCAGCCTGTGCACCGTAGTCGGACTGGTCTGGAGCCTCGCCGACGAGGAAGGTCTCGGCTGGCAGGACCACATTTCCCGCACCTTCCCGACCCCGCGCCGGGCAGACTGGGAGATCTTCCACGTGCGGTAGCGAGCGGGCCGCTCTCCGGTATAATCAAAGAACCTTGAACATCCAGTTTGACGAAAAAAATCTCCTGGCCGACATCGCCGGCAAGGGCAATGGCGTCACCCGTGGGGAAATCGATCGCTCCCGTTCCAAGGCCCTCAAAGCGGTCCGGTCCTTCCGCAAGCAAAGCGAGGCCGGCGCCTACGGCTTCCCCCATTTGCCCTTTAATACGGCGGTGATTCAGGCCATCACCAGGTACGCCGACGCCCACCGCGGCAGCTACGACACCGTGTGCCTGGTCGGCATAGGAGGCAGCGCGTTGGGCGCCTGGGCGCTCGATTGCGGCATCCGTGGCCCCCACCCGGTGCAGGGCGCCTTCACTCCGGAGCACCCGCGGCTGGTGATCCTCGACAACGTCGATCCCGCCTTCACCGCGGCGGCGCTGGCGTCGATGGACCCGCACAAGACGATGGTGCTGGTGATCGCCAAATCGGGCGGAACGGCCGAAACCGTATCCACTTTCCTGATCGTGCACGACTGGATCACGCAGGCGCTCGGCGCGGATGCCGCCGGCCGCATCGTGGCCGTCACCACCGAAGGCAAAGGCGACCTGTTCGCGCTGGCGAAATCGGAGCGCTACGCCACTTTCGCCGTCCCCGAGAACGTAGGCGGCCGCTTCAGCGTCCTTTCGCCCGTGGGCCTGCTGCCAGCCGCCCTGATCGGCATCGATATCCGCAAGCTCACGCGCGGCGCCGCCGCCATGACCCACCTCTGCTGGCAAGCCGACCTGGATCGGAACGTCGCGCTTCGCTCGGCGCTCTGCCACTGGCTGGTCTGGACGCGCCACAACAAGCCCATACAGGTGGCGTTCCCCTACTCGAACCACCTTTGGGGTACCGCCTTCTGGTTCCGGCAGCTCTGGGCCGAATCGCTCGGCAAGGCGCGCAACCGCAAGGGCGAGGTGATCCACACCGGCCAGACGCCGGTGGCCGCGCTCGGCACCACCGACCAGCATTCCCAGGTTCAGTTGTACATCGAAGGCCCCAACGACAAGGTGTTCAGCTTTTGGGCGGTTGCCAAGTACGGGGCCGAGGGCAAGATCCCCAAGCGCCGCTTCAACCTGCCGGCATTCGATTCCCTGGCCGGACAGTCGCTCGCCAGGCTGATCGATGCCGAACGCCGCTCCACCGCCGCCGCCATGGCGGACAACGGCCGGCCCAACTGCACCTACACGCTGGATCGCGTGGACGCCGAGCACCTGGGCGCGTTTCTCCAGATGCTGGAATTCCAGACCGCCTTCATGGGCGAGCTGCTCGGCATCAACGCCTTCGACCAGGAGGGCGTGGAGTTGGGCAAGAAGTACACCTACGGCCTGATGGGCCGCTCCGGCTTCGAGCCCTACCTTAAGCAATTCGAGGCGTACGAAAAGAAGCGCGCCGCCGCCAAATAAAAATCGGTGTTGCGCCTTGCTACACTTGGCGCATGAACCGTACGATTTATTCCGTTCTGCTTGGGCTGTTCGCGGCTGTCGTGCTGTGCGCCCAGGATACCCCGCCCGACACGCCGCAGCAGGCCCCGGCCGGCGGTGGATTCGGCAGAGGCGGCGGCGGGGCTGCCGCTACCCCCGATCCGCAACCCTACGACCGCGTGATCACCAAGGACGCCAAGACCACCAAGGGCCTCTTCATCGTCCACCAGATCAAGGAGCGGTACTACTACGAGATCCCCAAGAGCGAGCTGAATAAGGAGTACCTCTGGAATTCCCAGATCGCCAAGACCACCCTCGGCGCCGGCTACGGCGGCGGCCAGTTGGTGGACCGCGTGGTCCGGTGGGAATTGAAGGGCAATCGAGTGCTGCTGCTGGACGTCAACTTCGGCCTGGTCGCCGACCCCAGGCAGCCCATTTCCATGGCCGTGAAGGCCGCCAATAACAACGCCATCATCCAGTCCTTCCCCGTCGCCGCTTTCGCCAAGGACGGCGCCCCGGTCATCGAGGTCACCCGCCTCTTCACCGGCGACCTTCAGGAGTTCAGCGCCCGCCAGCGTCTCGGCGCCACCGCCGTGGACGCCACCCGCACCTTCATCGAGCGCATCGCGCCGTACCCCGATAACGTGGAGGCCGAAGTCACCGTCACCTACACCCGAACCGCGGGCGGCGCAGGCGCGGCCGGCGGCCGTGGTCCCACGGGCGGTGGTCTCGGCGGCGGCCAGATGCGCCCCGGCAGCGCCACCGTGGTGCTGCATCACAGCATGGTCCGCCTGCCCGAAAAGCCCATGATGCCCCGCATGTTCGACGAGCGCGTCGGCTACTTCACCACCAGCACCATGGACTATACCCATGACGATTACAAGGCCGACCGCGTCCGCTACATCGCCCGCTGGCGCCTGGAAAAGAAAGACCCGAACGCCGCCCTCTCCGAGCCCGTCAAGCCCATCGTCTATTACATCGACGCCGCCACGCCCACCAAGTGGGTGCCGTGGCTGAAGAAGGGCGTGGAGGACTGGAACGTGGCCTTCGAGGCCGCCGGCTTCAAGAACGCCATCATGGCCAAGTCCGCCCCGACTCCCCAGCAGGACCCCGACTGGAGCCCCGAAGACGTGCGCCACTCCGTGATCCGCTGGCTGCCGTCCACCACGGAAAACGCCAGCGGGCCGCACATCTCCGATCCCCGCACCGGCGAAATCCTCAATGCCGACATCCAGTTCTATCACAACGTCATGGTCCTGTCCCGCGACTGGTACTTCGTGCAGGTGGGGCCGCTCGATCCGCGCGCCCAGAAACTGCCGCTGCCCGACGATCTGATGGGCCGCCTGCTCGAATACGTCGTGTGCCACGAAGTCGGCCACACGCTGGGCTTCCAGCACAACATGAAAGCCAGCTCCATGTACCCCGCCGACAAAATCCGCGACAAAGAGTTCGTCCACGCCATGGGCCACACGCCCTCCATCATGGACTATGCGCGCTTCAACTACGTGGCGCAGCCCGAAGACGGCATCGCCGTCGAAGACCTCGTCCCGCGCATCGGCCCCTACGACATCTGGGCCACCAGGTGGGGCTATACCCCGATCCCCGGCGCGAAGACCGCGGACGACGAGAAGGCCACGCTCAACAAGTGGTCCAAGGAGCAGGACGACAAACCGTACCTCCGCTTCTCCACCGCCAACGCCGCCGGCTCCGATCCCGGCGAAGAAACCGAAGCCGTGGGCGATGCCGATCCCGTCAAATCCACCGCGCTCGGCGTGAAGAACCTTCAGCGCGTGGCCAAGATGCTGATGCCCGCCACCGCCTGGAAGGAAGGCGAGACCTACGACGACCTGAACGAGCTTTACGGGCGCATGGTCGGCCAGTGGAGCACCGAGATGAGCCACGTTGCGGGGCTGATCGGCGGCCTCAACTCACAGGAGAAGGTGGTCGGCCAGGAGGGCCGCGTCTTCAACCTCATCCCCAAAGAGCGCCAGAAAGAAGCCGTAAAGTTCCTGCTGGACTATGCCTTCACCACACCGTCCTGGATGATCGATGAGGAGATCCTGCGCCGCATCGAGCCCATTGGCGCGATCGACCGCATTCACGCCGCGCAGAACCGCATCCTGACCGCGCTCTTGAACAGCGCCCGCTTCGCCCGCCTGGTGGAGCAGGAGACGCTGGACGGCAACCTGGCCTACTCCCCGGTGGAATTCCTGGCCACCGTCCGCAAGGGCCTCTGGAAAGAGCTGGACGCCCCGTCGGTGAAGATCGAAGCCTGGCGGCGCGAGTTGCAGCGTTCCTATCTCCAGGCCGTGAATACCAAGCTGAATCCGCCGTCCGCGGCCGCCGCCACTCCGGTGATCATTCCCACCGAGGGTGGCCGCGGCGCGGTCCGCCCGGCGTCGAGCGGCGACGAGAAGCCCATGTACCGCGCCGAGCTGCGCGCCCTGAACGTCTCCATCGCCGCCGCCCTTGCCAAGACCACCGATCACGAAACCAAGGCGCACCTGGAAGCCGCCAGAGACGAGATCGCCAAGATTCTCGATCCGAAATTCGCTCCTCCGGCGCCCTCCGCTGTCACTGTCGGTGGTGGCCGCGGCGGCGAAATCCGATAGAGAGCTGCTTCAGAGCGCTGCCGTAATGTAAGAGAGCGCATGCCGGACACGACGGCTATACTAAGGGAAGGTGAAACGCTCGTGTGCGCTTCGAATGGAATGCTCTAAAGGCTGCCGGTAACCTGCGGAAGCACGGCGTCTCGTTTGATGAGGCGGCGAGCGTGTTCATTGATCCCTTGTCGGCAACAGGTGATGACCCGGATCACTCGCTCGAGGAAAGGCGTTTCGTGACATTTGGAATGTCGCCTTCCGGGCGACTGCTCGTGGTCGCGCACACGGAGGTGGATGACGCCATTCGCATCATCACCGCCCGCGAGGCGACCCGGTCAGAGAGGAAGCTGTGTGAAGAAAGCTAAGAAGCTGGCTGCGGATGAGCTTCGGTCCGAGTACAAACGCTCGGATTTCGGGGCATTGGTCCGTGGGAAGTATGTCGAGCGAATGCAAGCGAGTTCGAACTTGATCCTCCTTGACCCAGACGTTGCCGACCTGTTTCCGAACGCGGCGGCGGTCAACTCCGCGCTGCGGTCCTTGGCCGAAATTGCCAGGCGCACCGGCTCCTTCGGACGCCGGTCGCGGTAGCTGTCGGTGATCTCGCAGCCCGTCCAGCCGCTCCCCGGTGGCGGCATTCGCCTGGGAGAGCGCTCCCTGCTTTTCAAGCTCATCGCGCCAGGGCGGTCCGATGCCAACCTCGGCGCCGCCTCCCGCGACGGCAGCCGCATCCTGGCCATCTCCACCGACAACCCCGAAGCGGCGATGACCCAGGTCCTCTCGGACTGGACCACGCTGCTGAAACCTGGCACACGCGCCTTCCCGGCCGCGCGCTGACCGCGCCGAATCCGCCGACTGGCGATCCCTACAATATCGGCACCCCCTGATTCGTCTATAACCGTAGGTGAACGACACGGCGAGCCTGGAGCGGATGGCATTCGAACAGGACCAGCGGATCTCGGAAGTGGTCAAGCGGGAGCAGTCCCGGCTGCGCAACTTCATTCGCCGGCGCGTGCCCGACCCGCGCGACGCCGAGGACATTCTGCAGGACGTCTTCTGCGAGCTGGTGGAAGCGAACCGCCTGCTGATGCCGATCGAGCACGTCACCGGCTGGCTGTTTCGCGTGGCGCGCAATCGCATCACCGATTTCTTCCGCAAGAAGAAGCCGGAGAGCTTCAGCGATAGCGCCGTCGCGGACGAGGACGACGAACTGCCGCGGTTGGAAGACATGCTGCCTTCGCCCGATGCCGGACCGGCGGCGCTTTACGCCCGCAACGTGCTTCTGGATGAACTCGAGTTGGCGGTCGACGAGCTGCCGGAGGAGCAGCGCGAGGTGTTTGTTGCCCACGAGCTGGAAGGGCGCAGCTTCAAGGAGATGGCCGCCGAGAGCGGCGTGAGCGTGAATACGCTGCTCTCGCGCAAACGCTATGCGGTGCTGCACCTGCGCGAGCGATTGCAAAGCATCTACGACGAATTTTACGAAAGTATGAGGAACTGGACATGAGACTGAAGAAGATGAGGAGGAAATGGATTTTCCTGGCTCCGTTGGGAATTCTGGCGGTTCTGCTGTTTATCGCCATCGGCGGCGAAGTAGTGCGGCAGCTGTGGAACTGGCTGCTGCCGCCGCTCCTCGGCTGGCGCGAGATTACCTTCTGGCAAGCGATTGGAACCCTGGCGCTGTGCCGGATCCTCTTCGGCGGATTTGGGGGCCACGGTTCTTCTCGCTCCGGTTTTCGCCGTCGAATGGCCGATCGAATGGCCGACCGCTGGGAGCGCATGACCCCTGAGGAGCGGGAACGATTCCGGCAAGGCATGCGCGGACCCTGCGGCTTCGGCCCATCCACCAGCGAGAGCCAGGGGCAAGGAAGCCGTTTCGGCAGCGCCCAAAGCAATCCCGATCCATCCCAGTGACCGGCCAGGTCGCCGCCGTGACCGGCGCCTCCAGCGGAATCGGAGCCCGCGGCCGCGCGCTTCCTCGCCGTGAACACGGCCACCGTTGTGTCGCGTGTACGTACTAAACTTAAGCGCATGGGGCTGCCGCTGTGATCGGCCAGACGCTGGGCCATTACCGGATCGATTCCAAGCTCGGCGAGGGCGGCATGGGCGTCGTGTATCGTGCTTTCGATACCCATCTCGACCGTGCCGTCGCCATCAAGGTGCTGCGCCCGGATGCCATTGCCAGCCCCGAGCGCAAGCGCCGCTTCGTGCAAGAGGCGAAATCGGCTTCCGCCCTGAATCACCCCGGCATCATCCACATTTACGACATCGACACCGCAAATCTGCCCGATGGTCCCACCGACTTCATCGCCATGGAGTTCGTGCCCGGCAAAACGCTCCACCAATGCATCGGCAAAAATGGACTGAGTCTCAAGGATACATTGAAGTATGGAATTCAGATCGCCGACGCCCTGGCGCGCGCCCACGCCGCCGGAATCGTCCACCGCGATCTGAAGCCGGCCAACGTCATCGTGGCCGACGATGGCCGTGTGAAATTGCTCGACTTCGGCCTGGCCAAGCTGACTGAAAAAATCGACGGCGATCCGGAAGGCGCTACGGCGACCATAGCCGCGCAGGAAAGCCCTCAAACAGAAGAAGGCACTATCGTTGGCACCGTGGCCTACATGTCGCCCGAGCAGGCCGAGGGCAGGAGGGTCGATGGCCGCTCCGACATTTTTTCCTTCGGCTCGGTTCTTTACGAGATGGTCACCGGGCGGCGCGCCTTCGAGGGCGCCACTAAAATCTCAACGCTTTCCGCGATCTTGCACAAAGAGCCGGCGGCCGCAAGCGGGATTTCACCGGCCGTGCCGATGGAGCTGGAAAAGATCGTCGCCCGTTGCCTGCGCAAGGATCCGGAACGCCGCGCCCAGGGCATCGCCGATATCAAGCT
>DASQZT010000025.1:0-53341 GCA_035638575.1 Bryobacteraceae bacterium | reverse complement strand
ATACTCTCCCTGGGCTCTTCGGCGGTGGGCCGGACAATCGGTTTCATCCAACCATACGGTAGCCTAAACCGCATCATTTGTCCAGCGAAATCTTTCAGGCGGGCGATTTCAGAGGTCTCTCAGGCTGGTAAACAAATACGTTCCATCCAGAGGAATATCCTTCGAAACACAGCCAACTGGTTCATCGGCCACCTGAACAACACGGACGAGACAAAAGAGCTCCGAAAATTTTACGACTTCGCCGATTTCGAGGGCAGCATTCTCCGCGCTCAGGATCGCGGATTTATTCGCGTGAAGACGCTCTCCAACCCATTCGTCGTCCCTGTTCAAGTTGACCTGTTTTCGATCCCAACCCCCAGCGTGCAAGGCCAGTGATGCCCTACGAAAGCGAGTTCGCCAGCTACCGACCTTTGCATCGCATTGCCGAGGCGGAGCGTGTGCGCGCGCTGTTGGGGCGAGCGCGGAACTTGGCTTCGACCTCATCGACGCTAGCAGTCGATCCGCTCCCCGCTCCCGCCGTGGGAGGAGAGCTTCCGGATCTGATCGTGGCGATTGACGGGAGCTACGCCGAGGTAGACGTCAAGAACGGTTACCCGGGCGCGAAAGTCGGCTACTGCACGGTTGCTAGCGTTCTCCTCAACCTACAGGAGGTCGAGAGGCTCGACGCGCAGCGGCCGGCAGATCCGGTGGCGTTCCGGAAGACGGAGGAGGCTGCCACCATCGACGCCGCTCTACCTGGGACGAACGTCGTGATCCGAACGCACACGTCTGCCCGCGACTCGTTCCGCGAAGCGTTTTACGAGGTGTTGCATGACGAGGTCATTGATGAGGAGGACGGGACCCGCCTGGTGGACACGTACGAGGCCCTTCTTGCGCTGAAGCCCCAGGGCCGTGCGCCGATCTGCCCCTACGATTACGACGGCTGCGATCAGCACCTGAACCCCGCCACGGGTGTGTCGTCCTGCACCTGCCCGAAGAAGCGCGCGATCTTTTCGACGGACGCTTTGAGGATCCACGAGCGCTTTCACGACACCGGGTCGAACGGCGAGGCGTTAGGAGAGGTGATGCAGGTTTGGGAGCGGCTAATCCTCATTCATCTGCTCCGGTGCTTCGAGCGACGAGGTTGGCTCGATCAGATCAACCGGCTGGCGTTCTTTCTCGATGGCCCTCTCGCGGTATTCGGCCACCCAGCATGGCTGAGCGCCGCCATAAGTGCCGAGCTGAAGCGGCTCAATGCCGCAGTGCGCGCGAAGACAGGTGACGATCTCATCATTCTCGGGATCGAGAAGACTGGAACTTTCGTCGCCCACTTCGATGAAATTGACCAAACCGAGACAGGCGGCCCTCGCTTTTCTCCGAGATCATATTTCCTGCCGACCGACCAGTACATCAAGGAGCGGATCATCTTCAACACGAGCATGAAACGGTACGGCGAGGACACGTACTTCGGTCGCAAGTTCTTCTACAAGGCCGCGAGCGGCGCCCGGATCGTCGCGAGCATCCCGTTTCTCACGGTGGCGCAGGACACGCTTGCATCGAACAACCTTGACCTGTATCCGCAGTTCCCGGTTGTCTTTAGCCTACTCGACAAACTGGTGTCCGCTCGGTTTCCGAATGCCTTATCTCCGATCGTGTCGGCTCACGCACAGGCCGCCATCCCGCTTCAGCTCGGGGCGAAGGTTCTGCAGCAGCTTGCTCGAGCGCTGATGAGGAAGGACTAGGAAGTGAGACACGTACCGCGAACCTACCAAACGGCAGCGGATCGATGGGCGGGGATCGGGCCCTACTACGCAATGTTCCCCGTGGCGTTCGCTGATGCCGTCGTCAGCAAGTTCACGCAACCCGGCGACGTGGTCCTCGATCCGTTCGCGGGACGCGGGACCTCCATCTTCAGCGCCGCGGTGCAGCGTCGAATCGGGGTAGGGATCGAGTTGAATCCAGTGGGTTGGGTGTACACGCGAACGAAGCTCAACCCGGCGGGACGCGAGGCGGTCGAGGATCGAATTTTCGCGTTGGGGATCCACGCCGAGCGCTGCCGACACGCCGCCGATGAGCTGCCGGAATTCTTCAGGTTGTGCTTCGCGCCGAGGGTTCGCCGGTTCCTTCTCGCCGCGCGCGAGCTCCTCGATTGGCGAGGCAACCGGACGGACCGGACGACAATGGCCCTGCTTCTGGTTCACCTGCACGGCAAGCGTACCGATTCGTTGTCGAACCAGATGCGACAAACCAAATCGATGTCGCCGGACTACGCGATTCGATGGTGGCGTCACCACCGCATGAACCCGCCCGCCGTCGACCCGGTCGCCTTCCTGACCAGCAAGCTCGCTTGGCGGTATGCGAAAGGCCTCCCAGAAGTAACGCGCAGCCACGCTTACCTTGGAGACAGCATCGCGAAGCTGCCAGAACTCGTCGCAAGCACTCGGTCCGGGAAGTTTTCGCGAGCCTCGCTGCTATTCACATCGCCCCCGTACTTCCACCTGACGAACTACCACTACGACCAGTGGCTCAGGCTTTGGCTTCTCGGCGGCCCGCCAAGCGCAGCTCGTATCGGCGGTCGGCATCGCGGCAAGTTCGAAGACCGCGAAGTCTACCGCGCCCTGTTGGGGCGGGTATTCGGTACGGCAGCGGGCATGATGAAGCGGGACGCCGTCGTCTATGTGCGGACGGACCGGCGTGAATTCACCTACCAGACCACAGTAGAGGTGCTCCGCGAGGCGTTCCCCTGCAAAAAGCTCTTCCGACGCTTACGCCCCGTGCAAGGGCCAACGCAGACGCAGCTCTTCCGTAACGGTATCTCTCAACCCGGAGAAGTTGATTTGGTCCTCTTGCCGTAGGGGATCGAGGTCGACCTTCCCGAGATGAAGGCGCGCCAGACGCTTACTTTCGTCAAACGCTGCTCACGTCAGGTGTTAGAGAATCGGCCGGCGGCCACTTGCCGTCCACCTGCCCATGTAGTCGCCGCCTCGGACTTGTGCCGGCCGCGGTGTAGGAACGCCCAGGATTGTATCGGGAACCGTCGGGATGCCACTCTTTGAGCGTATCCTTATAAGTGAACCGTATTGCGGAAGTGAACCCGCCGCCCGCGTGCCTTGTTAAGCCTGCGCCTTCTTCTTCGGAACGCCCTTGGTGTGGCAGTCCAGGCACTTCACCCGGTGAACGTCATGTTTGCTGGTGGCGGAGGCAAAGGTCGTATCCATCTTCTCCACATCCAGCCCGCAGTTCGACATCTTGGGGTGGCACGTCGCGCAGGAGGTACGCGTTTTCTGCCCGTGCTGGTCATGGCACGCCAGGCAACTGATGCCTTCGTGCACTCCGATGCCGGTGCGGTCGTCGCCGCTGCCCACCTGCATGGTCGCCACCGGCGCGTGGCATTGGTAGCACAGCGCCTGCCGGCGGTCGGTGCTCATCCTGACCGGGCGCGCGCCCTCCATCATCGCGGGCAGGGGCATGTCGGCAAACGGGATGGATTGCTGCGTCCTTCGGTCGAACAGCGCCAGAGATGGATGCGCAATCTCCTGCGAGGGACCGGGAACCCGGCCTTGGACATCGGTCTTCTGCATGGGCCGGCCTTCGCGGTGCATCTGGTGGCAGGCGAGGCACGGCATCGCCGGCATGTTGGCCAGCCCGGCCGGCACCAGCCGCCACGGGCCGCCGCGATCGATGGGACTCACCAGGTCGGCGATGCCGCCCTCGAAGTGCATGCCGTGGCACCGCAGGCAGTCGTCCATCAGGAGGCTGCCGGTGTTGTGCTTCTTGTCGAGGAAGATGCGCTCATAGGTAGCGCTGTGCGGACCCGATTGCCACGCGGCGTATTCCTGGCGGTGGCAGCCCTTGCACTGATTCGTCATGGCCTGCACGTCACGGTTTCCGAGGCGGATCCGCTCGGGCAGGTCGCCGTTCCAGTGCTGGTACATCCGCGACGCATTGTTCCAGTGAAACGAAGCGTCCAGCGTGAGCGCGCCGCCGTGGCACTTGTCGCAACCGATTCCACGGTGGCTGGAGGAAAGCCACTGGTCGAAGTGCGCCTGCATCTCGTGGCAACTGGTGCACCCTTTGCCGCCGCCGGACTCGTAGTAAAGGCTCGCTCCCGGCACCATGAGCACCAGCGCCACCGCGATCAAGCCGGCGATCAGAACGATTCTCTTCATGACCGCACGCCCGATCCCTTCATGCCGAACTGGGCAGCCAACAGCTTGCCGGACGCCCGGTAGGCATTCGCCAGGATCGTCAGGACCGGATTGAATCCGCCGTTCGTGACGTGGTTGCTGGCGTCGATTACGTAGACGTTGTCCACCTCATGGATCCGGCAATCGCGATTTACCACCGACGTCTTCGGATCGTTGCCCATGCGGCAGGTGCCCGCCTGATGCTGTCCGCCGCTCAAGTTAGCGGCGGGAATCCGCTGCCAGGTTTTGACGGCCCCCGCCTCCTTGAGCCACTGCTCGGCTTTCGCGGCGGTGAACCTCGCGATTTCGATGGTGTGCGCGTGTTTGCCTCCCGAGAGCCGGGCCACGGGGATGCCCCAGTAGTCCTTCACCTTCGGATCCGCCTGGACGCGCGCGCTGAAGACCGGCATCTCCTGCACCGGCCCCATGACGCAGATGGTGCGGCGGTAGGCGCTGCGAACGAATTCCTTGTGCTCCCGCCCCCAGCGCGGCACGAACGGCGGCACCTGACCCATGAACTGGTACGGCAGGCGGATGAACTCGTTGGCCAGCATGCCTCCTCCGGCCAGGCCGGGATTGCCGTGATTGAAATCGCAGATGGCGATCGAAGCGCCCGGGCCGATGTCGTCGTAGGTATCGTGTTCGAACAGGCCGACCGCGGCCGGATAGGTGTGGCCTTGCAGGTTTCTTCCCACCCAGTCGTAGCGGTTGCCCAGGCCATTGGGGAACAGGCGGTGCCGGGTATTCAGCAGCAGCCGGGCGGACTCCACCGCGCCCGCGCACACCACCACAAGGTCGGCGGTCTGCTCCTGAAGCCGGCCGCCGGCATCGAAGTACGCCACTCCGCGGGCGCGCCCGCGGTCGTCCAGGAGGATCTCCCGGGTCATGCAGCCCGTCCGCAGTTCGCAATTGCCGGTGGCGAGCGCCACAGGGATCACGGTGTTGTGCGTGCCGGCCCGCGCGCTGACCTCGCAGGCGAAGCCCACGCACCAGCGGCAGCGCATGCAGGCCCGCCGCCCGCCGTAGGGAACCGAGTTGCGCAGCATGGGAAGGTCGAACGGATGCAGGCCCAGGCGTTTGGCGGCCGGGCTCAAGATCTCGTATTCCCGATTGGGCGACAGGGGCGGCATCGGCAAGGGCTTTCGGCGAGGAGCTTTGAAGACGTTGTTGCTGTCGTCGCCCGATACTCCCAATTCCTGCTCGGCCTTCTCGTAGAACGGTTCCAGGTCGGAATAGGTGATGGGCCAATCGTCCAGCGTGCTCCCGGCCACTTCGCCGTAAGTGGAGCGCATGCGGAAGTCTTTTTCCAGGTAGCGCCAGGCCTGCGCGCCGTAGCTGAAGGTGCCGCCGCCCACGCAGGCCGCATTGTTGCCGTAGCTGCTTTCGCTGGGGTAGACGATGTGCTCGCCCTGGTCGTCGACCAGCACGCGCGGATTGCGCTCGTCGTCCGGGCCGAATCCGTTGCCCAGCACGGTGGTGCGCTGGTTCCGCAGGTCGTCCTTGCGGCAGTCGGCGGCCGAATACCACTTGCCGCGTTCGAGCACCACCACGCTCAAACCCGCGGTAGCCAGTTCCTTGGCCACCACGCCGCCCCCGGCGCCGGCGCCCACGATCACTGCCTTGACGTGTTTCAGAGCCACCGCGTCACCCCGCCTCTGGCCGGATGTCCGGCGCGCGGCCGCGTACCGGCGGGTACGGAAGACCGAGCATTTTCCAACTGGCCATATTGCGATTGCCGCCGTGGCGCGGGTCGCCGTAGAATCCCTGGCGGGCGTGGGCCAGGATCAACTCGAAAAACGCCCGGGAGCTTTTCTCCACTTCTGTCAGCAGCTCCACCTGCTGCCCGGCGGGCAACTCCTCGAAGGCTTTCCCAAACCGCTGGCGGCTCATGGCATCGACGGCGGCGATTCCCTCGCGGTAGGCCTTCTGATATCGCCGGAAGTGCCGGGTCAACTGGATATCGATGTAGTTGACGACGCCCGCCTCCCTGGCGCCGGGATCGCGGTCAGCGGGAATGATCTGTTCGCAGATCGCCTCCACGGTCCTGGCTTCGTCCGCGGTAAAGAAGCGCCAGGGACTCCCGCCCCTGCGGCCCGCGCAGGAAATGGTGGTTCCGGCGACAGCCGCCGTAAGCCCCGCGCCGAGGAACGTGCGGCGCCGCAGCATGGATTGCCGATTTCGCATAGCGTGGGATATCGGAGTTTCAGTCCTCAATTACTTTTAACATGAAACACCAGCAGCGGCATTGGAGTTTCGTTATACTAGACGCCGAATCCTGGGAGGAGCTATGAATCGCCGTCGATTTCTTCAAACCAGTGCCGCCGGGCTGGCGTGGTCCGCGGCCCGCGGCTACAGCGAAGAGTTTGCCGACCAGGCGCCTATACGCGTCGGCCTGATCGGTTGCGGATGGTACGGTAAATCCGACTTGTTCCGGCTGGTGCAGGTGGCGCCGGTCGAGATTGTCTCGTTGTGCGACGTCGACAAGAAGATGATGGAGGAGTGCGCCGAATGGGCGATCCAACGCCAGGCTTCCAAGAAGAAGCCACGGCTGTTCACCGACTACCGCGAGATGCTCAAACAGAAGGACCTGGACATGGTCGAAGTGGCCACGCCCGATCACTGGCACGCTTTGGCCATGATCGAAGCCGTGAAGTCGGGCGTCGACGTGTGGGTGCAGAAGCCCATCAGCGTGGATGTCGTCGAGGGCCACGCCATGCTGGCCGCGGCGCGTAAATACAAGCGGGTGGTGCAGGTGGGAATGCAGCGCCGCAGCACGCCTCACCTGGTGGAGGCCCGCGACAACATCATCAAGGAGGGAAAGCTCGGCACGGTGGGCCACGTGGAGATCTACTCTTACGGCGGCGGGCGAGCCACGGCCGCGCTGCCCGCGCCCGTTCCCGAGACGCTGGACTGGGATTTTTGGGTGGGACCGGCGCCCATGATGACCTACAGCCCCGACATCCAGCGCAACTGGCGGCAGTTCATGGAGTACGGCAACGGCACCATCGGGGACATGGGCGTCCACATGCTGGACATGGTGCGCTGGTTCCTGGACCTCGGCTGGCCGAAACGGATTTCCTCGTTCGGCGGCATCCGGGCTCTCAAGGGCGGAAAGTCGAATATCTCGGACGATCAGACCGCCATGTTCGAGTACGACGACCTCACCATGGTCTGGGAGCACCGCCGCTTCGGCTCCGCTCCGGATCCCAATTACTCCTGGGGCGCGAACTTGTACGGCACCCAGGGCACCCTGAAAGCCGGAGTCTTTGGCTACGACTTCATTCCGGCGGCAAGAGGGGCGCAGCCCATCCACAAGGACGTCACCTACGAGCTGGAACAGTACCCCGAGGACAAGACAGAGGCCCGGTTGGAGAAGCACGTGGCGCCGGCCATCCGCCAACATATGAAAAATCTGCTGGCCAACATGGCATCGCGGGGCCGGCCGGTGTCGGACATCGAGGAAGGCTACATCTCGTCGTCATGCTGCATTCTGGCGAACATCTCCATGCAGCTTGGCCGGACGCTGGCGTGGGATCCGCAGAAGGTAGCGGTGACGGGCGACGAGGAGGCCACCCGCCTGCTGCGCCGGGCCTACCGGCGGCCCTGGATTCACCCCGAGGCCAACACCGTCTGACGCCGGCGCCCGCGCTACTGTACGCTTCTGCGAAAGATCAGGATGTGCTGGCGCGGCAGCGTCTCGATCACGCGATCCAGCCGGAAGCCTTCGGGCTCGATCTCGATCTTCACCTGCTCCACGGTCATCTTGTGCTCGGGCCGGATGGGGACTTTGGGATCCTCGGCGCGGTATTCGAGCAGCACCATCCGTCCACCGGGCTTGAGCGACTCGCGGATGTGGCCGAGCATCTGTTGCGGCGCCGAAAACTCGTGGTACACGTCCACCAGCAACACCAGGTCGATGGCGCCGCGCGGCAGCCGGGGATCATCCACAGCGCCCAGCACGGTTTCCACGTTGGTGATCTTGCGCTGCTCCATGTTGGCGCGCAGAAGGTCGAGCATCTGCGGCTGGATGTCGTTGGCGTAGACCTTGCCGGACGGCCCGACGCGCTCCGCCAGGCGCCACGTCATGTAGCCGGCGCCCGCGCCGATATCCGCGGCCGTCGAACCCCTCGCGACTTCGATGGCGTCCAGTGCCGCGTCGGGCTGCTCTTCGGCCTCGCGCTCCGGGCGAACCAGCCAGCCGGCGCCCGCAGGACCCATGACGCCCGCGTATTTCCGCCCGGTGACCGGATGGACGTCCTGCGCCCACGCGGCCGAATAAATAAGTAGCAGTAACCCACAGACAGCTTTGCGCATGCAACCAGATTAAACGATATCCTGGGTAACCATGAAGCCCACAGTGCCGCCGCCGCGCGCCGAACATATCGGGTTCCTTTCCGCCTACGGGCCCGCGATCACGAACCTGGCTCTGGCCGTGCGCAAGCTGGTGCTCGAGGAGGCGCCGGATTCCGTCGAGCTGATCTACGATGCGTACAACGCCGTGGCCAGCGGATACTCCTTCACGGGCCGCCCCAGCGATGCCTTCATTCACATCGCCACATACGCCCAATGGGTCAATCTCGGATTCAATCACGGGGCCGATCTCAAGGACCCGCGGGGAGTGCTCCAAGGCAGCGGGCGCAGTGTCCGCCACATCCGGATCGCGCAGCCCGCGGACCTGGAGAAGCCCGCCGTTCGCCAATTCGTGAAAGCGGCCATCGCGCGCGCCGTGCGGCCCGAAGGCGCACAACCGGCGGCGCACAGCGTCGTGCGCGCCATCTACGCCCGGAAACGGCGGCCCGTGGGCGGCGGATAGATTCTCCCGAGCCGGAGTCATTCGTGCTTGCCGAAGGCGATGAGGCGGTTTCCTGGGGCATTTAATTCATTGCTTCTTCATTAGTTCCATCGCCTCGAAGTTCTCGGTCTGCTCGATTCCAGCTTTTCGCAGTTCCGCCAGGAAGGCAATTGGATCCACCGCATCAGCCAGGAAGTTCACTCCAGGCCGCACGCCTTGACTCTCCGAAACCATGCGGGCGGCAGTGGCCAGCGCAAGTCCGTGGATCCAGTAGTCGCGGTGGCCCCTGAAAACGATCTGAGCGGTCAGCGACAGCCTGTTTCCTCGAGAACGCCCCAGAACCTGGGCCGCGACAAAACCGCCCACCGGCAGCCGGTTTCGACGAAATACGTTCCGCAGCAGGCGAACCCCCAGTCCTTCGGGGACCGGGAGCAGGGCCATCAGGGTTGAGGCCATGACAGTCCGAAACCCCGACAGGTATGTGTATGTGTAAACGTCGTAGGTCTTCAGCCGGCGGCCTACCTCGCGCAGTTCCGGAGTCCAGTACATGGCGAAACGGCCGCCGCCGACGGGGTCGCCTAAGTCAACCCGGCGGAAGGCTTCCGACATTTTGGCGCGGGTCCACTCGCCCTTGCGAAAGTAGCCGGCCCCGCGAAGCCCTGACTGGTGGATAAACCAGGCGGCGTCGCGCAAAGCATTGACGGACCACTCGCCGGAATCGCCGAAGTACACTGTCAAGGACTCGATCGCATCCATCGTGGCCGTTGCCTGCGCGCCGGCGTAAACCGGCAGGAGTTCGCTGAGGCCGGGCATCCACCCAGCCGAAATCACGAACGACAACCCCAGATCCTCGATCTCCCTGCTGTGAGCAAGCATGCGTTCCTTCACGAACGACATGCCTGCCGCATCGATGTAGTGACACCGTGATCGAAAGGCCGCTTGCGCGACGCGATCCTGCAGCACCATAACAGGTCCAGCGCAGTTGACGATGATCGAACATCGGCTGCAAAAGCCGTCCAGGGAACGGGCATCGAGGATGTCCACAGACGCCGCGGAAACCCGGCTATCGAATTCCGCGGCAAAGGCCTTGCCCTTGGCCAAGTCACGTCCACCCACCAGGACCTCGCCATCGCAGGACTTGCGAAGCTGGGACGCAACGACTCTGCCGGTTGCACCGTAGCCGCCAACAATGCCGAAATTGACGGTTCGACCTGGCAGCATTCGACAATTCTAATCCAGCCACGCCTCGCGGAGGCGGATGGGCTTCTGCGGCACCGCGCCGAATCTCCGCTCTCTGCCGCGAAACTCACGCACCGCGGCCAGCAGGTCCTCGGGCGCGAAATCCGGCCACATCGTGCGCGAGAACACCAGCTCGGCGTAGGCGCATTCCCACAACAGGAAATCGCTCAGCCGCCGCTCGCCGCCGGTGCGGATCAGCAGGTCCACCGGCGGCCCTAGGGCCGTCCCCAGCGCCTCGCGCGAAAGCTCCTTCACGGCGCGCGCCGCCGACAGGATCGCGTCCCGCCCCGAATAGTCCACCGCCATCCGCAGCCAGAGCCTCGTGCCGTCCGCCGTGGCCGCCTCGGCCCGCGCCACCGCCTCGCAGAGCGATGCGTTCAGACGGTCGCGCCGCCCGATCATTTCGAGACGCACCCCCTGCTCCACGCACCGCCGCGCCTCTTTTTCCAGGTAGACCTCCAGCAGCTTCATCAGCGCGGCCACCTCGGCCGGCGGGCGCCGCCAGTTGTCCGAGGAGAAGGCGAACAGGGTCAGCACCCCGATCCCGGCTTGCGGAGCCGCCTCCACCACGCGGCCGACCGTCTCCACACCGGCGCGATGCCCCGCCATCCGCGCGAGGCCCCGCGCCAGCGCCCAGCGCCCGTTCCCATCCATGATGATGCCGACGTGTAGAGTACTTTGTGATGTAAAGGAGAAAGCCATAAAAAAAGAATCCTCACCTGTCCCGCATGGCCTGGATCAGCGCTTCCATGTGATCCAGGTACCGCTCCAGCGCCCGGCGCCCAGTGCCCGTCAGCTTGTAGTCCGTCCGCGGCATCCGCCCCTCGAACGACTTGGTGCACGCCACGTAGCCCGCCTCCTCCAGCTTGCGCGCGTGCACGCTCAGGTTGCCGTCGGTGGTATCCAGCAGCTTTTTGAGCTCGTTGAAGGTGAGCGAGTCGTTCACCGAAAGGGCGCTCAGGATACCCAGGCGGAGGCGCTCGTGGATGAGGCGGTCGAGCTTGGGGGCCGTTGCCGCCGGCACCGGTTGGAGCTTCGCCTCCCGTTCGCGTCTTGCCGTGTTCTGCTTACCCGCCATACTTCACCGCGATCACCGTTCCAAAGATGATGTGGAGCCCGCCAAATCCCGACGCCAGCACGATATCGCCAGGCACTCCCGGCACCAGCAGCGCCACCGCGCCGGCGGCCATGAAACAGAAGCCCATCAGGGGAACCACCCGCACCGAAGCTCCGCCGCCCGAAACCACGCCCGCGCCGTACAGCAGCAGCCACGTCCCGGGAAGAAACCCGGTCAGCCCCTCGCGGAACAGCACCACCGTGAGCAGCGCGCCCGCCAGCATGGCCGGCGCGAAACCCGCGACAAACTTGTATCCCGGACCGGAGAGCAGCGGCATCTTCACGCGCCGCGATTTGACGGCCGCTCCGGCGATGCCGATCAGCAGCGCCAGCAGCCCTTCGCCGAGCCAGACGGCGATCCACCGGGCGCTCACGGTCTGCCGCTGGGCCAGCCACGCCGCCGCCAGCGCCGTCGAGCCCATGAGCATCCCGCCGATTCCCGGAACCGCGGTGAACGACCCGGCACGCTCGATGGTCCGGCGGATATACCGCAGGTTGTCCATCGCGTGCTCTTGCAATTCCACCGGCTCCGGCCGCGGACGCACCATAGGCTCATGTTACCGCGCCCCCGGCTCGTTTTCAAGTACTTTTCGATATAAAGCCGGAAAGCCCGGGGCGGACACTTGATAAAATACTCGCGTGGCCCCGAATGAGGAATACTCGCGCGCGGACGTCCGCCGTAAGTTCGGCCTCTCCGAGCGCCAGCTCCGGAGTTGGGAGAAGCGCGAGCTGATTTCGCCCGCCGACTCCTATTCCTTCTCCGACCTGATTGCCCTCCAGACCCTTATCAAGCTACGCGAGAACCGCATCCAGGCCCCCACCATCGGCCGCGCCATGGAGTCCCTCCGCCGCAAACTGGACGGAGTGAAGCAGCCTCTCTCGGAGCTACGCATCGTGTCCGACGGCCGGCGCATTGCCGTTCACGTGGGCGGGCAGAGGATGGAGGCGCTCACCGGCCAGATCCTCTTCGATTTCGAAGCCTCGGAAATCGGCGGCATCATGAGCTTCCCCGACCGCAAACAGGCCGCCAACCGCAGCCGGGAAGCCGAGGTGTGGTTTCAGAGGGGCCTCGAACTGGAGGAATCCGGCGCTCCCGTGGAGGACGCCGTCGAAGCCTACCGCAAGGTCCTGGAGCTGAACCCCACGGCCGCCGGCGCGCTGGTGAACCTCGGCACCATTTACTATCGCCAGCGCAAGTTCGCCGAAGCCGAGAAGTATTACCTGCGCTCCATCTCGGCGGACCCGAGCTACCCCCTGGCTGAATTCAACCTGGGAAACCTCTACGACGAACAGGGCCGCCTGGACGAAGCGCTGGAGCACTACCGCCGCGCCCTAGGGCTGAACCCCGGCTACGCCGACGCCCACTTCAACCTGGCGCTGCTCTGCGAGCGCACCGGCGACGCCCTCAAAGCCGTCCACCACTGGAAGGTGTATCTCAAGCTGGACAGCACCGGCCAATGGGCCGAGATCGCGCGCCGCCAACTGGAACGCCTCCGCCAGGCCACTCTGATCACCTCCCGGTAAGGCGCTTCCGCTATCCTGAAACATGGAGCCAAACATTTGAATCGCATCGCTCTCGCATTCCGCTCTTTCTTCAGCATTCTCTTCTCGGGCGCCCTGGCCCCCGCCACGCTTGCCGCCTTGAACCTCACCCGCCGCGAGGCCGCCCCGCCCAAGCCCGCCGCCCCGCCGCCGCCCGCCGCAAAACCCTCCGACGGCGCGCTCCAGATCCTTGCCATCCTCCAGCGCGATTCGCGCCTGGTGGACTTCCTCATGGAGGACATCACCTCGTACTCCGACGACCAGGTGGGCGCCGCCGTCCGCGAATTGCACGACCAGTGCCGCGATTCCGTGGCGCGCTACTTCACCCTCCAGCCGGTCATCGATGGCGTTGAAGGCACCTTCACCAAGGCGCCGTCCTCCGACCCGAGCCTGGTGAAATTCGTCGGCAATGTCCCGGCCAAACCGCCCTCCGGCGGGATTCTGCGGCACAAGGGATGGCGCGCCGCCAAGGTCGACCTCCCGGCCCTCGCCGCCAAACAGGACACCGCCATCATCGCCCCGGCGGAAATCGAAATCGAATAGAAGAGTAGAAAATTGGAACCCAGATACGTCATTGGAATCGATCTAGGCACCACTAACTCCGCGCTGGCCTACGCGGAAATCCTGGCGGACGCGGATCCGTTCGCGCCCGCCAACGTGCAGTTGCTGGCCATTCCGCAGTTGGAAAACCCGGGCGAAGTGCGCGACGAAAGCTTGCTGCCGTCGTTCCTGTATCTACCCGGCTCTTCCGATTTCGCCGCCGGCGCCATCGCGGTTCCGTGGGATGCCGGCCGCGGCTACGTTGTCGGCCGCCTGGCGCAGAAGCGCGGCGTCGAAAACGCGGGCCGGCTGGTGGCCTCCGCCAAGTCCTGGCTCTCGCATTCCGGCGTGGACCGGACCTCGGCGCTGCTGCCCTTTCGCGCGCCCGAAGGCGTGGAGAAAATCTCACCCGTCGAAGCCACACGCCGCTATCTGGAACACCTGCGGCAGGCCTGGGACGCCAAGATGCCCGAGGCGCCCTTCAAAGCGCAGCAGGTGCTGGTGACCGTGCCCGCCTCTTTCGACGCTGTGGCCCGCGAGTTGACCCTCGAAGCCTCCCGGCAGGCCGGCTACGAGAACATCACGCTGCTGGAGGAGCCGCAGGCGGCCTTCTACGCGTGGATTGAGCGACACCCCGACTGGCGCGAGCGCGTCCAGGTTGGCGACCTCATCCTGGTGGTCGATATCGGCGGCGGCACCACCGACTTCACTTTGATCGCCGTCACCGAAAGCCACGGCGAGTTGGGGCTCAACCGCATCGCCGTGGGCGAGCACATCCTGCTGGGCGGCGACAACATCGACCTCGCTCTGGCCGGCGTGGTGGCGCAACGGCTCGCCGAAAAGGGCACGCGCATCGACAGCCGCCAGCACCTGGCGCTGTGGGCCAACTGCCGGGTGGCCAAGGAAAAGCTGCTCGAACCCGACTCCAAAGCCAAGGACCAGCCGGTCACCATCTTGGGCCGTGGCACCGGACTCGTGGGCGGCACCATCAAAGCCACCCTCAAGCGCGACGATATCGAAAGCGTGCTGGGCGAAGGCTTCCTGCCCAGGATTCCCAGCACCGACATGCCCGCGGGCCAGCGCCGCGTCGGCTTGCAGGAACTGGGCCTGCCATACGCCGCCGACCCGGCCATCACCCGCCATATGGCGCGCTTCCTCCGCCAGCAGGCGGCCACATCGGAACACGGCGTGCGGCGCGGCCCGAGCGGCCTGGCCTGCCCCACGCACGTGCTGTTCAACGGAGGCGTGCTCAACGCCGCGCTCGTGCGGGAGCGCATCCTCGCCACCCTGGATTCCTGGCTGGCCGAAGAAGGCATGTCTTCGATCCAGGCCCTCAGCGGCGAGGATCTCATGCACGCCGTCTCCCGGGGCGCCGCCTACTACGGACTGGCGCGCCACGGCCGCGGCGTGCGCATCCGCGGCGGCGTTCCGCGCACGTATTACGTGGGCGTGGAAAGCGCCATGCCTTCGATTCCCGGCTTCCCCGCCCCGCTCAAGGCGCTGACCGTGGTCTCTTTCGGCATGGAGGAAGGCACCGAGGTGCGCATCCCCGGCCGCGAATTCGGACTTATTGTCGGCCAGTCCGCGGAGTTCCGCTTCTTCACCTCCGCCGCGCGCAAGAACGACCAGCCCGGCGACCTGATCGAAGATTTCGGCGACGAACTGGCGGAGCTGTCCCCCATGGAAGTCAGCTTCGAGGCGGGCGAAAGCTCGTCGGAGGTCGTGCCCGTCTCCTTCGAAACGGTGGTCACCGAAACCGGCATGCTGCAACTCTGGTGCGTGGCCCGCGACGGCCGCCGCTGGAAGCTGGAATTCAACGTCCGCGAGAGAGTGCCATGAAGATCGGCATCGACCTCGGCACCACCAACTCCGCCCTCGCCTGGATCGACGAACGCGAGGCCGAAGACCGCGACTTCCCTCCCCTGCACATCTTCGAAACTCCCCAGCTCGTGGCCGCCGGCCGCGTCGAGGCGCGCCGCACGCTGCCATCCTTCCTGTTCCTCGAAGACGGCCAGCCCGTGGGCGTCTACGCGCGCGAGCAGGGCGCGCTGATTCCCACGCGGCTGGTCCACTCCGCCAAGTCCTGGCTGTCGAATCCCGATGTCGACCGCACCGCCAAGATCCTGCCGTGGGATTCGCAGGAGACCGGCCGCGTGCTTTCGCCCGTCGAGGTCTCCGCGCGCTTCATCGCCAAATTCCGCGAGGAGTGGGACAAGGCCCGGCCCGAGCCGCTCGCCGAACAGGACATCGTCCTCACCGTCCCCGCCTCCTTCGACGAAGAGGCCCGCGAGCTCACCGTCATGGCGGCGCGCGATGCCGGCCTCGAGCGCCTCACGCTCCTGGAAGAGCCCGCCGCCGCATTTTATTCCTGGATCGCCGGCAACCTCGCGCAGTCGCGCAAGCGGCTCTTCGACGGCCAGATCGTGCTGGTCTGCGACGTCGGCGGCGGCACCAGCGACTTCAGCCTCATCCGCGTATCGCGCGAAGGCGACCTGGTCAACTTCACCCGCACGGCGGTGGGCCGGCATCTCCTGCTGGGCGGCGACAATCTCGATCTCACCCTGGCCTGGCTCGTCGAAACCAAGCTCGGCGTGCCGCTCTCCATCCGCCAGCGCTCGGGCCTGCGCCGGCAGTGCTCCGCGGGCAAGGAGCGGCTGCTCAACGACCCCAACCTGAAGAGCGTCGAGATCACCGTGCTGGGCGCCGGCTCCGCGCTTATCGGCAAATCGCTGAAGAGCGAGATCCTGCGCGAGGAGGCCCTGGAGCTGGCCCTCGAAGGCTTCCTGCCGTTCACCGAGCGCGGCGAAGCGCCCAAGGACGAAAAGCGCAGCCTCTTCCGCGAGCTGGGCCTGCCCTATGTGACCGACCCGGCCGTCACTCGCCACCTCAACGCCTTCCTCGAATCCACTGGCCAGGTCCCCGACGCCATTCTCTTCAACGGCGGCTTCTTCATCCCGGAGATTCTCCGCGAGCGCGTGGCCGATGTCGCCGCCCGATGGTACGGCCGCCGTCCCGAGATCTTCCAGAACAGCGAGCTGGATCTGGCCGTGGCCCGCGGCGCCGCCTATTACTCGTACGTGCGCTCCACCGGCAGCGGCGTGCTGGTGCGCGGCGGTCTTCCCCGCACGTACTACATCGCGCTCGGCGAGCCGCGCGACGGCAGGTTCCCCGCGGTGTGTCTGGTCCCTCGCGGCGCCGAGGAAGGCTCGGCCGTCGAAATCGATAACGACGCGTTGCAGCTCGTGGCCAACCGCCCCGTGTCGTTCCGCCTCTACAGCTCCCTCACGCGCACCGACGACAAGCTCGGCGAAGTGCTCGACTTCGCCGCCGGCGATCCCGGCCTCCACGTGCATGCGCCGCTGCACGCCGTGATCCGCTTCGGCAAGAAGGCCGAGGAGCGCCTGATCCCCGTGAAGCTCGGCGCGCGCCTCACGGAACTCGGCACGCTGGAGACGTGGTGCGAATCCAAGATCAGCGACAACCGCTGGAGCCTGCAATTCGAACTGCGCAAGCAGGCCGCCGTGGAGACCGCGCGCAAACCGGCCGCCGTGGTCAGCGAGCAGGCGCTCAAAGGCTCGCTGGAGCTGATCGAAGCGGTGTTCTCGCCGTCCGCGAAATCGCCCATCGCTCCTGAAGAACTGCCCGCCAAGCTGGAGCAGACCATGGGGCTGGGCCGTAACAGTTGGCCGCTCTCCGCCATCCGCCAGATGGCCGACGCCTTTCTCGCCGCCGCCGACGGCCGCAAGAAGAGTCCCGCGTACGAAGTCCGCTGGCTGAACCTCTGCGGCTTCTCGATGCGCCCCGGCTTCGGCTATCCCGGCGACGATTTCCGCATCGAGCAGGCCCGCCGCATCTATTCCGGCGGCATCACTTACGGCAACCAGGTGCAATGCGAAATCGACTGGTGGATCTTCTGGGGACGCCTCTCGGGCGGCCTCAACCGCAACCAGCAGACCGATGTCTACCAGCGCCTGTCGGGCTTCCTGCTGCCGCGCGGCAACAAGAAACCGCAACGCATCAACCCGTCGCTGCTGCGCGAAATGTGGCGCACGGCGTCTAGTCTCGAGCTGCTGCCCATCGGCGTCAAGACCGACCTGGGAGAAGCTCTCAGCAAGCGCGTGAAGAACGGCGACTACAGGGAAAGCGAGCTGTGGTGCCTGTCGCGGCTGGGCGCGCGCAAGCTGTTCTACGGCCCGGGCAACCTGGTGGTCCCGCCCGCCGTGGTAACGCGGTGGGTCGAGGCGCTGCTGAAAGTCCCGGCCGCCGGCGACGCGTTGGCCTCGATGGCGCGCCGCACGGAAGATCCCATGCGCGACCTGCCCGCCGCGACCTACCAGTCCGTCAAAGCGAAGCTGCAAGCCATGCCGAATTCGGAGCGCGCGCTAGCCGTGCTGGAGGGCGAAGGCGAGGACGACCGCGCGCTCGGCCGCATCTTCGGCGAGGAGCTGCCGTCAGGTTTGGTTCTGGCGGAAGCGGATGGGAGTGCCTGAAGGGGTTGACTGCTCATCCCCGGTGCCATACCCAATGATTTCCACGAAAGAAATGCGAGCAATCGCCCGGGCACGCCTTCGAGACGCTCAGGTGCTCTTACGGGCCAAGCGCTTCGACGGAGCGTGGTATCTTTGCGGGTACGCGATTGAGTTCGCGCTCAAAGCTCGCATCTGTCGAACGCTCAAATGGCCGGGTTTTCCAGAGAACGCGCAGGATTTCAAAGGTCTGCAGTCGGTGAAAACTCATGACCTGGAGATTCTTCTCCGGTTCTCGGGAATCCAGGATCGGGTAATAGCGAAACACTTAGCGGAATGGTCTGTGGTGCTCGATTGGAATCCCGAGAAGCGCTATCAGACGAATCGCTTAACCGCGCAGCAGGCAGCAAACATGGTAAAGTGCGTAGAGCGACTTTTGGAGGTCTTGTGATCGCAATCAGCGATCTCCGCAGGGCGATGCATGAAATTGCCGCGCGCAAGGGCAATTTTACTCTATTCGCTCTCTTCATGCGAGCCGACGCTCCCTTCATGAGAGCTGACGATCCCGGCACGTGGGACTTGGTCGTCTCGGCTCCCTGGCTCGAAGGGAGCAAACTCAAGGCCCTCAAGGAACTCGTGAATCTCCTCGCGAAGTCGATTGGTAGACAGTCAGTTCAGCAGTTCTCGAGAGTCGCGGTTTTGCCTGGCAACGATCCTAACGCCCAGTTCATCCTTAGAAGCACTCCCGTCGAGGATGGAGAACGGCACGTTCAAAGTATCTCTCTGATCGGCATGCAGGTAGAGAGGGGCATCATCTTTCGTGCCTGGAGGCCGGGCGCCAAGAAAACTGCGAGCAAGGAACTGCACCCGGCGGCCGTTGGATCGTCGCGCAGCCGCGGTTGAGCCGTCGAACCCCCCTCCCCTAATTCGCCGAAGGCTTCTCCACGCGGTCGATGACCAGCACCTCGGCGGGCGCCTTGGTGCTTTCCAGCCTCAACCCCAACTGCTGCTGGATTGCGGTGAACAGATCCGGTGGCGCCGCCGGATCGTCGGTCGGGTGCGGGACCCTGACCCCGAGGGAGGTGAACTGAAACTCATCGGGCGTCCACGTCAGGGTGAAGTCGAACCTTCCCTGGAGTCCCGTCTGATCCACCACCGGCCGATCCAGCACGGCGCCCTGCATCACGCCGGCGAAATCAGCCATGTTTGCGTTTCTGGCAGGCAATACCCCGAGTCCCCGGAAGAAGAGGCCGGGAAGGCCGTTCGGATCGCCTTCGCTCTTGGTGAGCTTGGGTCCGCCCTTTGCGACCACGATCGCATACACGGAGAGTTCTTTCTTGTCGCGATGGAAGGTGAGCTTGAAGCGATCCGCCAGCAGCTTCTGAAGCATCGTCTTCCACTGCTTGTCGTTGGGCTGACCCTCCCCGTCGGGCTTCGCCTCCAGATCGTACACCTCCGATTCGAGCCACGCCGGTCCGCCCGTGATCTGCCGGGGATGCAGCCCGTAGGCGAATGTCATGAGATCGCTCAGGGACGTATTGATGGTGAACATCTGGCGGCCTCCTATCTGAAATCCTTTGCCCTGGGCCTCGGGTTTGCTCGGCTTGATGGTGGCCACTTCAAACACCGGATCGGCATCCGCCGCCATGGGCTTGGGCCGGGCCGGAGGCTCCGGTATGGTCCACTCCGTCTGGGCGGTGGCACGCTTCAGTTCCAGGGGCAGCGGGGCGCCTTGCGACCACGTACCGGTGATGGTGGCACCGTCGGCACTCAGCTTTCCCTCGAACGTGCCCCCGATCCCGGCGACCGACATTTTTACGGTCGAACCCTGCAGGGTGATCGCGCTGGCGTTTATGGGTTGCCCTCCCTGATCGATACTGTACATGACGGCCTTCAGGCCGCCCTCGGCCGCCTCCGAAATCTTGATTACTGTCCGCAGGTCCCTGCCGGCCTTTAACGTGCCCTGCCAGGTTCCGGTGATGTCCTGTGCGAACAGCGCGGTCCCCAACAACGTGATGAGTGCGATGATCCAAGACGTCAACCTCTTCATGAGCGATCTCCAGGAAAAGTTCGTTCTCGCCATTTTACTTCGTTTTCGCCCGGCAACTGCCACTGATCGGATCGGACCCTGGCATCACTGGGCGCTGCGGAAAAGGGATTCGTCCTTCGCGGCCGAAGCTTGCCCTTGCCTCGCCGTCTCTGAAAACCGGCCGTGCCACACCTATAACGCCCGCGATATAACGGGAGCCGTTATACAATAAGCATTCGTGATCAAAAGCTTCGCGGACAAGCAGACCAGGGCGCTGTTCGAGACCGGCAAGAGCCGCCGCTGGAACTCGATTGCCCGCATCGCGGTTCGCAAATTGGTTCAAATCGATTCGGTCGCCTTCCTCGATGAACTGAACGTACCACCGGGAAACCGGTTGGACGCTCTGAAGGGTAACCGCGCCGGGCGGCATAGCATTCGCATCAGCGATCGATGGCGCGTCTGTTTCCGGTGGGGGAGTGATGACGTGGAAATTGTCGACTACCACTAAATGGAGGAATACAGAGTTATGAGCATCATGCGTCCTGAAGGGGGCTGGAACATCACCCGTACTCCGGTTCATCCGGGCGAAATGCTCCGTGAGGAATTCATGAAGCCGTTGGGTATTTCGATCAATGGCCTCGCTCTGGAACTGCACGTACCGGTCACCCGCATCAGCGAAATCGTCAACGAACGCCGCGGAATTACCGCCGATACGGCACTGCGCCTGGCCCGGCACTTCGGCACGAGCGCCGATTTCTGGATGAATATTCAGAAGGATTACGAATTAATTGTGACCCGGCAGAAGTCATTGAAGGCAATCGAAAAAGAGGTTCGCCGGCGTACGGTTGCGGCATGAAGGCTGGGAGGGAGAAATACACTTCTGTGATTAAGATGAGGATCCCTCCCGTGACAGGTGTTCCGGCCTGTCCAGGTATACTGGTAAGGGCCGCCCCACACACTCCCGTGCAAGACTTCATCCGGATTCGCGGCGCGCGAGTCCACAACCTGAAAGACATCTCCCTTTCCATTCCGCACAACCAGATGACCGTCATCACCGGCGTCTCCGGCTCCGGAAAATCCTCGCTGGCGTTCGACACCATCTACGCCGAGGGACAGCGCCGCTACGTCGAATCGCTCTCCGCCTATGCCCGCCAGTTCCTGGAGCGCATGGAGAAGCCCGAAGTCGATGAGATCGACGGCATCGCGCCCGCGGTGGCCATCCGCCAGAAGAACACCAGCCGCAATCCGCGCTCCACGGTGGCGACTTCCACCGAGTGCTACGACTTCCTGCGGCTGCTCTATGCCCGCATCGGCCGCACCCTCTGTCCGAAATGCGGCGTGCGCGTGCGCAAAGACACCGTGGACGAAGTGGCCGCCCGCATGCTCGCGCTGCCCGCCGGCTCGCGATGGAACGCGTTGTTTGAAGTGCCAGGCCGCGAGGCCGCCACGCTCCGCGACCACCTCTTCGAGCTGCGCAAAAAAGGCTTCAACCGCCTCTTCCAGGCCGGGCGCCTGTTCGAGTTCTCCACGCCGGAATCGCTGCTCGATATCGATTTCTCGAAGCCGCTCTTCGTCCTGGTGGACCGCCTGGCCATCTCCCCGGACCTCCACCAGCGCCTGGTTGACACCATCGAGATCTGCTATCACGAATCGGGCGAGATCGTGCTCGAAAGCGCTTCGGGCGATACCCAGCTCCGCTTCAACGAGCGCTTCCAGTGCAAGACGTGCGGCCAGGAGTTCAACGAGCCGGAGCCCATCCTGTTCAGCTTCAACTCCCCCTTCGGCGCCTGCCCGCGCTGCCAGGGCTTCGGCAACACCATCGATTACGACATGGACCGCGTGATCCCCGACCAATCGCTGTCGCTCGACGATGGCGCGGTCGACCCCTGGACCAAGCCGAAGTACCGCTCCTGGCTCGGCAATTTCCGCAAGCACGCGGGCGGACGCGTGCGCGGCGCAACGCCGTTCTGCGACCTCACCGATGACGAACGCGAAATCGTGTACGGCTTCATCCGCCGCTTCTTCGATCACCTGGAAACCAAGAAATACAAGCTGCACGTTCGCGTCTTCCTGAGCCGCTACAGGGGCTACGCCCAGTGCCCGGAGTGCAAGGGCGCGCGGCTCCGCAAGGAAGCGCTGTACGTTCAGGTGGGCGGCAAGAACCTGGCGGAAGTCGTGCGCATGAACATCGCCGAGGCGCAGCAGTTCTTCGAGGCGCTCGCGCTGGAACCCGAAGAGAGCGCCATCGCCGACAAGATCCTGGTCGAAATCCGCCAGCGCCTCAAGTTTCTCTACGATGTCGGTCTCGAATACCTCACGCTCGATCGCTTGTCGTCCACGCTTTCGGGAGGAGAGGCGCAGCGCATCCAGCTCGCCACCTGCTTGGGATCGCGGCTGGTGGGGGCCTGCTACGTTCTCGACGAACCTTCGATCGGCCTGCACAGCCGCGACACCGGCCGGCTGATCCGCATCCTCCACGAGCTGCGCGGCCTGGGGAACACGATCGTGGTGGTGGAGCACGATCCGGACGTGATGCGCGCGGCCGACCACATCGTGGACCTGGGTCCGGGCGCGGGCGAACTGGGCGGCAGGATCGTGTTCGAAGGCACGCTGCCGGCGCTCGTGGCGCAGGGCAACGGCTCGCTCACCTCGCGATACCTTCGCGGCGACCTGCGGGTGTCGGCCCCGCGCGAGCGCCGCGAAATGAATCCACGCCGCGTCCTGCGCTTCTCGGGCGCTCGCGTACACAACCTGAAGAACCTCGATATCACCATCCCGCTAGGCATGATGGTGGTGATCACGGGCGTCTCCGGCTCGGGCAAATCGACGCTGGTGCACGACGTGATCTTCCGCTCGCTCGAGGCGCTGCACAAGGTGCGCGAGCAGGACCGCGATCCCGCCGCCGCTCCGCCAGCCCCACCCGGCGAGGGCGCCGAAACGCTGGAAACTCCGGCCGCGCAGATCGCCTGCCGCAAGGTGGAGGGCGCCGAGCGCATCTCCACCATCGTGATGGTCGATCAATCCCCCATCGGCCGCACGCCGCGCTCCAACCCGGTGACGTACCTCAAGGCCTTCGACATCATCCGCTCGCTGTTCGCCTCCACGCGCGAATCCGAGCGGCACGGCTACACGGCGGGCCATTTCTCGTTTAACATCCCCGGCGGCCGTTGCGAGGTGTGCCAGGGCGATGGCACGGTGACCGTCGAGATGCAGTTCCTGGCCGATGTCGAGCTGGTGTGCGACGAGTGCAAAGGCACGCGCTACAAGAGCGCCATCCTGGAGATCCGCTACAACACCCTCAACATTCACGAAGTGCTGCAGCTCACCGTTCACGAAGCCATGGAGTTCTTCCGCGCCACGCCCAAGCTGGTGCATCGCCTGAAAGTGCTGGACGACGTGGGACTGGGTTACCTGCGGCTGGGCCAATCCGCTACCACGCTCTCCGGCGGCGAAGCCCAGCGCATCAAGCTGGCGGCCTACCTGTCGGTGGCCAGCGTCCAAAACACGCTGTTCATCTTCGACGAGCCCACCACCGGCCTGCACTTCGACGACATCGCCAAGCTGCTGGGCGCATTTGAGCGGCTGATCGAGAACGGCGGCAGCCTGGTCATCATCGAGCACAACCTGGATGTGGTCAAAGCCGCCGACTGGATCATCGATCTCGGCCCGGAGGGCGGCGCGGGCGGCGGATACCTGGTGGCCGCCGGGCCGCCCGAGGCCATCGTCAAGGTCGAGGCGTCGCACACTGGCCGCTACCTGCGCCAGGTGCTGTAATCAAACCATGCGAACGATTCTGCTGGTTGCCTTCCTTGCCGCTCTCCTCTCCGCCGCCCCCGCGCTCCAGATCGTGAGGCCCGCCATCAGCCAGATGGAAGACGGCACCCCCGATCCTCCCGGCTTCGACCACGTGCCGGGCGAGACCCTGTTCTTCTCCTGCCGCATCGCAGGCTACTCCAAAACGCCGGAGGACAAGATCCACCTGGCATACTCGGTCCAGGCCTTCGACCCCAAGGGCATCCCGCTCACGGAGCTTTACAAGAACGAGCTGGTCGACGAAGTCAGCCCGCAGGACAAGGAATGGATGCCCAAGATCCAGACCGAACTCCAGATCCCGCCCCTGGTGGGCTCTGGCGCCTACAAGATCGTGGTGAAGGTGGAAGACCTGGTCGCCAAGACGCAGGCCGAGATGCCCGCGCCGTTCCAGGTCCGCAGCCGGGACGTTGCCTCGAGCGACACGCTGGTGATCCGCAATTTCCGTTTCTACCGCGGCGAAGAGGACAACCAGGCGCTCGCCAAAGCTGTCTTCAAACCCGGCGACGCCGTATGGGCGCGATTCGACATCACCGGCTACAAATACGGCGACAAGAACAAGATCAACGTCAGCTACGTCACCAGCCTGCTCACCATGGGCGGCAGGGTGCTCTGGACCCAGCCCGAGCCGGCCACCGAACAAAGCGATTCGTTCTACCCCAAGCTCTACGTTCCGGCGACCATGGGGATCACGCTGCAGTCCAACTTCCAGCCCGGCGATTACACCATCAGAGTCCAGGTGAAAGACGCCCTCGGCGGCCAGGACCACGAATCCAAATACACCTTCACGGTGGAATAACGCCCATGCCCGATACCCTCATCCTCGGCGCGCAGCCGCTTACTATCGAAGACGTCGCCCGCGTCGCGCGGGAGAATGCCGAGGTCCGGATTTCGGGCGGCGCGCGCACCCGCGTCGCCAACGGCCGGGCCCGCCTCGAAGAGCTGCTGGCGCGCGGCGAGCGCATTTATGGCGTCAACACCGGTGTGGGCGGCAACGTCGGCATCTCTCTCGCGCCCGAGCAGATGGAGCTCCTGCAGCACAACCTGGTGCGCCACCTGGCCTGCGCTACCGGCGCGCCGCTCCCGCGCGACGTGGTCCGCGCCGCCACGCTCCTGCGCGTCGCGACATTCCTCGGCGGCGCTTCCGCCGTGCGCTGCGAGCTGGTGGACGCGCTCGCCGCGCTGCTCAACCGCGGCGTGACCCCGGTGGTGCCGCGCTACGGCTCGGTGGGCGCGAGCGGCGACCTGATGCCCTCCGCCTATATCGCGCGCGTCCTGGTGGGCATGGGCGAAGCCGAATTCGAGGGCAAGGTCTTGCCCGCCGAAGAGGCCCTCGCGGCCGCGCGCCTCCGTCCCATCCGCTTCGCCCCCAAAGAGGCCCTGGCGCTGATCAACGGCACCACGGCGATGACCGCGGTGGCCGCGCTCTTGTGGGTGGATGCCGTGCGCGTGCTGCGCGCCCTTCTCGCCGCCATCGCGCTCTCCATCGAAGCCCTCGAAGCGCCGGACCTTCCCTTCCACGCCTGGGTGCACGAGCGCAAAGGCCATCCCGGGCAGATCGCCGTAGCCGCCCAGATGCGCGGCCTGCTTGAATCCTCCGGCTTCACCCAGGCTTCCAGCGGCCAAAGCTGCTACTCGCTGCGCTGCGTTCCGCAGGGCCTCGGCCCCGCCTGGGAAGCGCTCGAAGACGGACGCGCCGTGATCCAGCGCGAGATCAACTCGGCCAACGACAACCCGCTGGTGGATCCCGAGACCGGCGCACTCTACAAAGCGGGTAACTTCTACGGAGGCCACATCGCGCGCCTGTTGGACACCTGGAAACTGGACTTCGCCGTGATGGCCAACTGGGAGAATTCGCTCATGGCCGTGCTGGTGGACGACCGATTCAGCGGCGGCCTCCCCGCCAACCTCACGCCGCAGCCCGGTGTGAACTCGGGCTTCAAAGGAATGCAGTTGAGCGTGACCAGCCTCACCTGCGCCATCCGCCAGATGGCCGGTCCCAGTTGCATTCACTCGCTGCCCACCGAGCAGTACAACGAAGACGTTGTCAGCCTGGGCATGCACGCCGCCGTCACCGCCATGGACGCTCTCGAGTGCCTGCGTCACGAGACCGCCATGCTGCTGCTGGCTTCTTCGCAGGCGGTGGATCTTCGCGGCGACGCCGCCCGGCTGGGCCGCGGCTCGCGCCGTGCCTACCAGAGCGTGCGACAGGTTGCCCGGTTCCAGGACAAGGACCGGTCCATGGAGCACGAACTGGCGGCCGTCACCGCCAAAATCGCGGCGGGCGAGTTTTAGCAAGCCCACCCGCCCGCCGTCGCATCGGTGTTCCGGCTATTTGGACGGAACCGCCCTGCCGCCGATCACCACGTTCGTGCGAGCCGTCGCGTCGTCGACGATCTCGAGCGTGACCACCAGGTTGCATGGCGCCGGAGCCGGGGTCGCCGCCGCGGAAGGCGTCGCGACCACGCCGCGGATGTATATGGCAGGCGTGGCCTGGTCCGCGATCTCCGAGCGATCCAGTTGGAAGGAAGCGGCCTTCCCCGGGTCGATATTCGGGATCGCGCGCTGCTTCAGCGTGGCGCCGCCCGCGCCGGCAAATTGCACGTCGGCGCTGCACACAACCGGTGTTGCCGTATTCGGATTGACGTTCAATATGTTGAGCCGGGCGTTTTGATTCACGCTCAGCCCGACGATTCCCGTGGTGATCGTCCCGGTGGAAGTTGTCGTTTGCGCAAAAAGCTGGGCGCCCAAGGACAATGAGCCTGCGAGCGCGCACAAGAGTAGTGACTTCATGGTGTTCTCCTTGTTGTAAGTGAGCCCTTGTAAGTGAGCTGTGGGAACTACGGGATGCGCGCTACCGTGTCAGTTCTCAGTACAAGGAACACGCTGCGGACGGAATAGTTGTTACGGCACCAGCGCCTGGGCCACGCGCGAAGCCAGTTGGTCGAAGGTGAGGATCTCGTAAAGTGTGGGATCGGACATAATGCGCGCCACCAGCGCCGCATGCATGGCGTGGCCGGCGCGCTCGGCGATCACGTGGCCCAGCAAGGGCCGCCCCAACAGCGCGAGATCGCCGATCAGATCCAGCGCCTTGTGCCGGCAGCACTCGTCGGGAGCGCGCAGCCCGCCCGGGTTCATGACGCCGTCGTGGGTGAAGCACACCGCGTTGTCCAGCGAGGCGCCGCGAATCAAACCCATGTTGCGCATCTGGTCCAGGTCCGATTGCCAGCCGAACGTCCGCGCAAACGCGATCTCCGCCGGATAGCGTTCCGGTGTCACGTCCAGCTCCAGTGAGTGCCGCCCCACGGGCGGGGGATAATCCGTCTCGCAGGTGAGCCGGAAACTATCGGCCGGCAGGATGCTGATGCGCTTCCCCTTGTCTTCCACCGAAATCGGCCGGCGGATGCGCAGGTACCGGCGCTTGCGGCGGTAATGCCGGATGCCGGCCTGCTCGATCAGCCGCACGAATGGCAAGCCGCTGCCGTCCAGAATGGGAACTTCCAGGTTGTCGATTTCGATGTAGGCGTTGTCGATCCCCATCGAATAGAACACGCTTAACAGATGTTCGGTGGTGGAGATCAGCACGCCCTGCCGCATCAGGCTGGTGGCGTAGCTCACGCGCGCGACGTGCCGCCAGCTTGCCGGGATGGGGAAGTTGTCGAAATCCGTGCGCAGGAAAACGATGCCGGTCGAAACGGGAGCCGGGAGAATGCGGATGCGCACCGGAACGCCGCTGTGAAGCCCCACTCCCGATGCTTCCGCGGGGCGCAGCAGGGTGGTCTCAAATCGCAAAGGACCCTCTCCGATTACGATTCATTACTCCTATTACAGCAATTTCCCACTTCAACTGCAAGGTACTAAATATCAATAACTTCCAAGCCATCCACTGTGGCTGGAATACCACACTTTGCATTGTTATCGTGGTGTAAACGCGCCGGTGCGCCCGGACCGCTTCGGGCGCCGGAAGGCCGTGCGCCAGGTCCGCGACGACCCGCTAACGCTGCAGTGCGGACCGGCGCACTCCAACTCCAGGTTCGTCCGCCGGGCGCGAAGAAGCCTCGCCCCTATTCCGCGAGTAGGCAGCGGGCGTGAGCCGTTTGGAAAGCTTGCCGTAATCCGGCATATAGACGCGCAGGTCCCCCGGAAGCGGTCGTCTTGGAGTAGCCCGCCGTCAACTGGTCATTGTAATGATCGGGGAAAAACTCGAACGGATCCGATGGGTCGGCATCGATCAACTGCAAATCGACATTGTGCATCGTCATCTTCCCGAACCGCAGGGTGCCTCCGCGATACGCCATGTAATTCGAACGCGGCTGTTGGGCCGGCGAGTCCTGACTCTCTTTTCCGAAGATCTAAATCATCTCGTCGCCCTCGACGCGCACGGCGGTGATGCGGCCGCGCATCCGGGGAGGCGGCAGCATCCGTTCGGGATCGAGAATGATGTCGTTATCGTCCACGCTGACGCCCCTGGTTTTCCTGGTGTTGATCAGTCTGCCATATCGAGCCCGAACAGCTTCAGCAGTCCCTTTACGTGCAGATGCGCCACTTTCATCTGCGTGGGGTGGATCCGGATTTTCCCATCCGGCGTCGCACCGACCGTGCCCACCATTTCAAAAGGAATTTCGATGCCCTTCTTGAGCGTGCCCTTTTGCCGGATCTGGCTGCCGTCGGCGCTCAGTTGCAGATTTTTGAGAGGAGCGTCCGGTTCGCCGAAGACGTAAGTGTTCATTGCGTGGGTCATGCCCGCCATGCTGACACCGACTTCACCTGAATCGATCGCCACAATATAAGACAGTTTGTCGTCGAAACTGGGTGGCTGGCCTTTCTGGTGGGAAGAAACTTGCCCGCCAAATGCCGGATGTGCAGGATCAGCTCGGGGTCGAGGTGGAGGTTCACGTTCACCATTTCGACCCGCGTTTCGGTCTCCACCGGCTCGGGAGACTCCGCTGGCTCGGCCGCAGTCTGCTCCGGTAATGGTGAAGGGGGCTTCGGTTTGTCGCTGCCGGACCGGCAGGAAGCAAGGAGAATCGCACCGGCGGCCAACAGTATGTGACGCATAGATCCCAGCATGGCGAAACCTCTTCCGCCCAGCCGCGGACAGGGCTCTCTGACCCCTTTTCCGCTCAGTTTCGATATCGCAGGCTGGCGGCGGCTCCGCCCACCCCGGCAAGCAGGGCCGCATCCTCGATGAGTCTGCACTGCGCCCCGGTCTCCCTGGCCTGCGCCAGGATGGTTTCGGACATGGTGTCGCTCTCAGCGTCGAGAGACATACTCAGGAGCACTTCCTCCACCTGGCCTTTGGAAAGCGCGGCGAGCACATCGGGAACTCCCACCACCGCCAGGCCGCCCGCCAGGTAGTCTCCGATCAGGTGCTCCACCTTTTCGGAATCATCTCTGGCATCCTGACGGCGCATTGCGGCCAGAGTAGCCTCCAGGACTTGCCGCTCGGGAGCGCGGATGTCCAGCCGCAGTACATCGATTACCTTGGCCGCGAGAAAGGGCGAAAGCTCCTTCTCGAGGAGTGGAATCACCACCTGGTCGCCGGCAAACACGATGTACTGGATCTCCTCCTTGCGCACCACCCGGTCCAGAGCTTCTATTACCTCTTTGTTATGGTGCAGGTAATAGTTCTCCATGTGCCGCTGATAGCGTGCCTGCGACCAGCCGCCCATCTGGGTACGGCTCACCTTGGCGCTCTCGACGTTTTCTTCGGAGATGGTGCTGCTCAGGCCGAAGACGAAAAGGCGAGCGGAATTCGTGTCCGCCACCACCGCCGCATAGCGCGGGAACTGTTTGTTGACCAGGGCCAACGTGTAAAGATGCGGCCGGCGATCGACGTAGATCTCGTGCCGTTCGAGCGGAGCGTTCAACTGCACCGTCTCGAAGAAGTTATCCACGCCGGCGCAGGCAAACAGCGCCAGGCCGTTGGTGGAGGGCCGCAACTCCGTAGCCAGGTACTTCTCGATCCGCTCAATGTCCGCAGCGAAGCTGGCGCGTGCCGCCGGCTGCGACGCAAACGCCTTGGCCCTGGTGTGGAACTCCTTCTTGATGAAGGAGGCAAAGTGGTCCCGGCCATGGTCGTCGGACTGCGTGTTCAGATAAAGGCTGATGACGGGCAGCTCAGTGGGAGCGAACGCCGCCAGAGTATCGATTTGTTCGGCAAGCACGTTACGCATGATATGAAGACCGCTCTGCGTACAGAGCACGAGACGGACCAAGCGCGCCCGGGTGGTGTTTAGCACATCACCATTAGCCGGCGGCCTCAGAAGGAATGGGGAGCCTTAGGGCTGCAGCAGGACCCGCACATCCATGTGCAACTTCTGCACCCTTCGCGGGTACATTCCCGCCGTGTCCACGCCGGCGCCTGGCAGCGCGCCAATCACCGCACCGAGGGCCGCGCTGCCGGCCACCCTCCAAACGCCGGCTCGCCAGGAGGTTTGCCGCATTCGGTACCCGGTACACCTGAACCCACACGCAAGCATCCGAGCCAGGGAGTCCGGCAGGTGGGGCGGCAAGTGATTGAAACAATGGGGCAAAGCTTATTGGATCGGCCGTGACTGAAAACCGACAAACCCGCCCCTCTAGGAAGTCGAAATCTTGACAAAAACCGACATTTGAGTATTTTTAGCTTGAAAACCGCGACGGTAAGCGTTACCATTTCGGGGACACAAAAAAACGGCCACATCGACGAATGCGGTGTGTCAGTTGAGGTTAGGGCATGAGTTTGGTCAGAGTTTCAGGGGGTTCCATGAAGGCTATTCGCGTTGTCGCAATTCTCTCAATTCTGTTGTTGGCCATGCTGCCAACAGCCAACTCTCAAAGCGTCACTGGACAGATATCCGGAACCGTTGTGGATCCTACCGGCTCCGTTGTGCCCGGCGCCAATGTCCAGTTAACTCACGATCTCTCTCAGACCGTCCATCAATTCACCACAGAATCGACCGGCACGTTTATTTTCACCGGCCTCGTACCGGGCACATACAGCCTGCGTGCCACCCAGAAGGGCTTCAAGACGTATGAGCAGAAAGGGGTCACGGTGGCGGCGCAAGAGCGCGTTGACTTGCACGAGGTTCACCTGGAAGTCGGCGATGTCACCAGCACGGTGGAAGTGTCGGCCAACACCGTACACGTCGCCACCGACAGCTCCGACCGGTCGATCGACATCAACCTGCACCAGATCGACGATACGCCGATGCGGGGCCGTAACCCGGTCAGCATCATCATGACGCTGCCCGGCGTTCAGTCCTTGGCCCAGTCGTATGACTATCGTGGTTGGAACGGCGGCGGTATTCCTGGGGTCAACGGCGGCCAACAGGGACAAATCATCCTCAACTACGACGGCGCCGCCAGCCAGGACTCCGGCAACCTCAACCCCGGCTACATCTCTCCCAGCACGGACGCCGTCGGCGAGGTCAAGCTGCTGACGTCCAACTACACCGCCGAGTACGGCGGGCGCACGGCGGGGCAGTTGACCCTGACGACCAAGAACGGCACGGCGCAGTTCCACGGCACCGGCTACTGGTACTACCGGCACGAATCGCTGAACGCCAACGAGTTCTTCAACAACAAGACCAGCGTGGCCCGGCCGCGGTACCGCTATCAGAATCCCGGCGGCACCATCGGCGGCCCGCTGATCATCCCGGGCACGCGCTTTAACAAGTCGCGGCAGAAGCTGTTCTTCTTCTTCTCCTACGACAAGCTATTTAACAATACCATCAGCTTCAACACGTACACCATGCCTTCGGCGCTGGAGCGCACGGGCAATTTCTCCCAGACTGTTACGACCACGGGCGTCCTGGTTCCGGTCTACGACCCCACCACGCAGACGCCGTTCCCTGGCAACATCGTACCGGCCAACCGCATCAGCCCGCAGGGGCAGGCCATGCTGAACCTGTTTCCGCTACCTTCTCCGCAGGGCTTGGCCCTGGACCCGACAGGCAACCGCGGGTACAACTTCCGGTACCCCCAGCAGCAGTTGAGGCCGTTGGACGACAAGATCCTGCGCATCGACTACAACTTCTCTCCGAAGGTGGTGACCTACGCGCGGCTCTTGCAGGACTACCAGGCGCAGAACGGCTACAACGTCACGGTGGGTCCCCCCGGCGGCGCCTGGGGCCAGTTCCCGGCCAGTTATCACGTGCAGGCGGCGGGCGCTCTCGGCACCATGGTCTATACCTTCACGCCGACCCTGATCAACGAACTCAGTTGGGGCATCAACCGCGGCAAGCAGGGCGTGGATCCTACAACCGACACCAGCAGCAACCCGAACAACGGCGGCGCCAGAACCTATGCTCAGAGCCTGCTACCACTCAAAGATTCCAGCGGGAACGCGCTCACGCTGCCGCGCATCAACCAGAGCAGCAACATCCTCAACCTGCTGCCGGCGGTGAACTTCGGCTTCCCCAGCACCGGCTTCAGCGCGCAGTCTTCCGGCCAAGGCATCTCCGGCGCTCCGCTGTTCAGCCTGGACAGCCGCTGGCCCTTCAGCGGCACGGACCAGTTGCAGACCCTGCAGGACAAGATCACTTGGGTGAAAGGGCCGCATACGTTCAAAGCCGGCTTCTACTACGAGCGCATGGCCCGCAACGTCAGCGTGTACTCGGTGTACAACGCCGCCGGAACCTATTACTTCGGCTCCGACCGAGCCAGTTCGCTGGACACCAACTACCCCTACTCCAACGCGCTGCTGGGCAGCATCTTCGCCTACGGCGACGACAACACGAAGCTGGTGAACCACGCCCACTACTCGCAGCTCGAGTGGTACGTGCAGGACACGTGGAAACTGAACCGCCGGCTGACGTTGGACTACGGCCTGCGCTTCGCCCGGGTGGGCGACCTGAACTCGGAGCGCAATAACCTGGGCCTGTTCTCCACGTCCGCCTACAACCCCAGCCAGGCAGGCCAGTTGCTCTACCCGGCCTGCTCCACACCGGTGACCACCACCACCTGCCCGACGGCCAACAAGATCGCCGTCAACCCCATTACCGGCGCGACCTTCCCGTACGTGCGGCAGGGGACGTTCGATACCTCATCGTACCCGGCCAACGGCTATCCGTGGACCGGCATCAAGTACTACCAAACTCACTTCTTCAACGTCCCCCCGATTCAGGTCGGGCCGCGCCTCGGCTTCGCATGGGACGTGTTCGGCAACGGCAAAACCGCTGTTCGCGGCGGCTTCGGCATTATCGTGGGCCGCAACTGGAACGTAGACTGGATCGGCGCACTCGGTGCGGGCCAGGGCCCGTTGATGGTGCCGCCTTACTTCCTTTCGCCCACCGCCGTATACACCAATTTCCAGACCTTGGCTAACTCCCAGTCGTACTACACGCCGCAAAACCTCATCGGCGGCAATCCCAACGAGGTTCCGCAGAAGACCTACAACTGGAGCCTCGGCATCCAGCGCGAACTCAAGTGGGGCATGATTGCCGACGTTTCGTTTGTGGGCAATGCGCTGAAGGACGGTTACGGCGAGATGTACGACAGCAACGCGGTCGCGCCCCTGACCACCTGGAAGCCCTCGGGCTGCGCCAACCCAATCCTGGGCGGCTGCCCGCAAGCCCAGTTTATCGATCCGACCACCAACCCGGCCAACCCCGGCTTCTACTCCACCAACCTGATCCGCAACCTGGTGGGCTACAAGACGGTTGGCAACATCATCGACTATACCGAGTCCTTCACCAACAACTACAACTCGCTGCAGACGCAGTTGAACCGGCGCACCGGGAGGGTCCAGTGGAACCTCAACTACACCTTCGCCCGGGAAATCGTCTACAACAACAACAGCAACACGACGGTCTGGCAGTTTGTCAACGCGCAACTAACGAAGAACGTGGCCAATCGCCGGCACGCCATCAACTTCAATATGGGCTACGACTTCCCGCAGGCCAGCCGGTACTGGAACAACGGCGCGGTGAAGGCCATACTGGACGGCTGGCACCTCAACGGCAACGGCTCCATCTTCGCCGGCTCGCCGTATACGGTCAGTTGCGGCTCCACCGGCGCGCCCTCGCAGTACTGGACGGGCACGCCGACGGCCTACCTGCCGTTCCGCTGCCAGATGGGGACCAATATGTTCCTCCCCTCCGGGCAGCTTCCGTCGGCGACCGAAGATCCGCGGCTGCAGATACCGCTGAACGCGGCCAACTTCCAGTTGCCCCCGGCAAACTCGCTGGGCATCGGGAACACGCCGCCGACGCTGTTCTACGGTCCCTGGCTCTGGAACCTGGACCTCTCGCTGGCCAAGATGACCCGAATCAAGGAGAAGGCGACCCTCGAACTCCGCGTCGAGTCCTTCAACACGCTGAACCACTTCAACCCGAGCAACCCGAACACCTCGCTCACCTGGAACTTCACGACCGGGGCGCAGACCAACGCGGCCTTCGGCACCATCCAGAGCGCGCAGGTGCAGGCGCGCCACTTGGCGCTTTCGGCGCGCATCCGGTTCTAGGTTTCCGCGCCAGTTCCTCAGTCTCTTGCGGCCGCGGCTCCATACGGAGCCGCGGCCGCTTGCATCACTGGGCGACAGCCATCCGAAGGGCTATAAGAGGCGACCTAACCGCGACACGCCGCGACTAACCGCTCGAGGTACGCGGCGACACCCGGATCGCCCTCGCGCGGCGCCCAAGGCGCGAAGTCTTTGTCGGTGGCCGCCGAATACGGACCCGGCTTCACTTCGTAACACACCGCGTGCGGAGTCAGCACCGCTAACGTGTGCCACACCCCCGGCGGAACGTCGATGCCGACGGGATCGCGGCCCAGCACGTGGAGGCTGGCGATTTGCCCCGCGTCGTCGAACGTGAAGAACGCGATCTCGCCCTCCAGCACCAGGAACGATTCGGCCTTGGGGGGATCGAGATGACGATGCGGCGCGATGTAGGTGCCGCGCATCATCACGTTCAGAAAGCGGTGCGGATTGTCTTCCATGCCGGAGTGGAAGTTGTGGTTGGTGCGCAGGCGCGGGGAACCCGCCGCCCTTGCGATCAGCGCCTGGAACAGCGTTCCATCCAGCAGTTGGATTCGTGCGTCCTGCATCACACCATGATATGCAACGAAGGACCTGGTGGGCCGATGGGGCCACCTGCCAATAGCTCAGTAGGGCTAACCGCGTAACTCCTGGCTTGCCGCCGCCTTCTACAAAGTAGGAGGTAACTGATGCTTTTGGGCAGAGTGTCTCGCTGTGCTCTTGCAGCGCTGTTCGCGGTGGCGGCTTACGCTGCCGATCCGGAAGTCGCGGCGCCGCCGGGAACGGTCAACTTTACGGTAGGCCAGGTCGCTTTGAACGGACGGGCGATCGACCCGGCTTCGCTGGGCTGGGTCGGCGCAGGCGCGGGGCAGACGCTCCGGACGGAGTCCGGAAAGGCCGAACTGCTCCTCGCGCCCGGCGTGTATCTGCGGCTGGCCGGAGCGAGCGAGATCAAGATGATTTCGACCTCGCCCGAAGATGTCCGCCTGGAGCTGGTGCGCGGCGAGGCCCTGGCGGACGCCGAGCAACTCGACCGCCATCACCGCGTCGCCGTGATCGCCGGGAGGACGGAATTCCAGATCGAACAGAACGGGATCTACGAATTCCACTCCGGCGACCCCGAGGTTCTGGTCTTCCGCGGGAAAGCAGCGGCGAAAGGAGACAACCGGACCACTGTGCTTCGCGCGGGGCGCGAGCTGCTCCTGAAGGAAAACGACCGCATGGAGTCGCGGAAATTCGATCGCAGGGAACCCGACCCCCTGTTCGCCTGGAACCAGGCCCGGTCGGGATACATCAACGACGCCGGCCAGTGGACGCTCGAAACCATGGGCGGGACTCCCGACGTGCAGTACAGCCCCGGGTGGCATTGGAGTCCGTGGTACATGACGTGGGTCTACATCCCCGCGTCCATGATTCCGTAAAGGCTCGCTCACCCCACTACTTCTTCGTAGCGGTGGCGCCAGGTGATTGCATCGGCGGCTTGAAACACGTTCAGCGCCTGTTCGTAGAGGTCGCGGGGGATTTCGATGCCTCCCTCCCAGCAGCCTAAAGCCTGGTAGCGTTGGATGGCCGCGGCCAGCAGTTCGGGGGCGATGCCAGGGAAAAAAGAGGCTTCGGCGGCAGCCACCTCGGCCGCGGCCGCGGTGTTGACCCATGGCTTGGCCTTTTCAAAAGCCTTCAGAAACGTGGCATAGTCCTTGGTCTTCTGGTAGGCGCGCGCGCAGCACAGGCTGCTGAACGCCACCGGCGGCATGGATGCTCCCACCGAGACCACGATCTCGCCCGCCATCACCGGGCCTTGCAGATGCACGTAGCCCGCGTTGCCGGCAACGAACCTGGATGCCATCTTCTCAGGCGTTCCGGCATCGATGATTTTGATCTTGCTCCAGTCGACGCCGTTGTGCCGGACGGCGTACTTCAACATCGCCAGCGGCTGGCCGCCGTGGTCCGCGAGGAGAGTTTGGCCTTCGAGCTTCTTCCATTCGAACGCGGGATCGGGCGCACGGCCGGCGAGGAAGAAACCGTCGCGCCCGTTGATCTGCGCGAAATGGACGGGCAGGGGTTCGACTCCGCGCTCCCTCTGGCTCCAGTTGGAAGACACCGCCGACTGCATGATATGGACCTCCCCGTCGCGGAGGAGGGAGTGACTCCGTTGACCCGGCCCGAGAACGCTGTACGGAACGTCGTGCCCTTCGTCGCGGAGAAATCGGATGGAGCAGAGCAGCGGGCTGTAGAACGCGGAGTGGCGTGAAGCCATGATGCGAATGGGCATGCGTCACCAACCATATCGCAAAAGGCGAGCGCCGGTCCAGCGCCGCTATTTCCGGGGAGCCGCCGCGGCAGGCCCCGGCAGCGCGAACGCCACGTACGCTCCGGAAATTCTGGCCTGTGTCGCCGTCGTAAGCCCCACCTGCGCGGACGCGCAGAAGACGATGAATTGCCGCCCGCCGCTCTCGTATACCGCCGGCATGCCTTCGAGAGCCGCATCCACTTCCGTTTCCCACAACGGCTTTCCGGTTTCCACGTCGAGCGCGCGGATCTGGCGATCGCGCGTTCCGGCGAACAGCAACCCGCCGGCGGTCACGACCGGCCCCACTTTCGGGTAATGGGAACCCGTGTCCTTGATGCCCCTGGCGGCCAGTTCGGGCACGTCTCCGAGCGGAATCTTCCATTGGATGGTCCCCTCGTTCAGGTCGTAGGCCGTGAGCGACGACCACGGCGGAGCGATGGCCGCAAGTCCGCTGCTGGTGATCATGAAGCCGAATCCGCTGGTATAGCGCATGGCGCCTGGTTCCGCCGGATGAAAGGTCCGGTCGGGCTCCAGCTTCAGCATCGCGGGAAGGTCCTTGGACACCACGTACAGCCGGCCGTTCGACGGATCGACCGCCGCGCCGCCCCAGTTGGCCCCGCCGTTGTTGCCGGGCATCTGGATGGTGTTCCGCAAGCCGGGCGGCGTGAACAGCCCCTCGTTGCGCGCGCTCAGGATCGCATCGCGGATGCGAGCCCTTTCCTGCGGATCGTCGATGAACGGGCTCAGATCCTCCACGGTGAACTTCTGGCGCGCGAAGGGCGGCGGCGCGAGCGGGAACGGCTGTGTGGGCCACGTTTCTTCGCCCGGCATGTCGGTCTTGGGCACGGTCCGCTCTTCGATGGGCCACAGCGGCTCGCCGGTCACGCGGTCGAACACCCAGACGAATCCCTGCTTGCTGACCTGAGCCACCGCGTCGATCGTCCTGCCGCCGTGCCGCACGGTCAGGAGTTTCGGAGCGGTAGCATCGTCGTAATCCCAGATGTCGTGATGGACCATCTGGAAATGCCAGAGGCGCTTGCCGGTGCGGGCGTCCAACGCGAGAAGGCAATCGGCGAAGAGGTTGGCCCCCTTGCGATCCGCGCCGTAGAAATTGTACTTGGCGCTCGCGGTCGGCGCATACACGATGCCGCGCTTCTCGTCCACCGAGAATTCGCCCCAAACGTTGGCGCCCCCCACCGTTTTCCAGGCGTCTTTCGGCCAGGTGTCGTATCCGAACTCGCCCGGGTGCGGGATGGTGTGAAAGGTCCAGACCAGCGCGCCGCTGCGTACGTCGAACGCGCGGATATCGCCGGGAGCGGATCCGTATCCCTGATTGGTCGCCGAGCCCAGAATCAGCAGGTCGCCGAACACGCGCCCCGGCGTTGTGGATTGCACGAGCGAGATGCTGCCCGGCTCGCGCCCGAGCCCTTCCTTCAGATCGACGCGGCCGTCCTTGCCGAACGACGGAATCGGCCTTCCCGTTCGCGCGTCGATGGCCCGCAGGAAATGGTTGCTGGCATATAGCAGGCGCCGGTCGGTGCGGTCCTTGCTCTCCCAATAGTTGATCCCGCGGTTGGTGATGATGGTGGTGTTCGGATCGGGCGCATGGGCCCAGATTTCCTTTCCGGTGGACGCATCCAAGGCCACGATCGAGTTGTTCTTTGCCAGAACGTACATGACGTCGTCGATGACGATCGGGTTGAAGAGGTACTTCCTGCCGTCGCCCGTCGGGTAAGTCCAGGCAATCTTCAGCTTGCTCACATTCGATCGATTGATCTGTTTGAGCGCGGAATACTGGGCCGAGTCCGCGGCCCCTCCATAGTCGGTCCACGCGGTGTGGGTCTGCGCGAACGCGTGGCCGGCGCCGAGGCAGAGCACGAGTAGCGCGAAGATCGGGTATCGCACAGTAAACGATACTATATGAGGCCCGCATCGATGTCGAGCCGGGGTGCGTCAGCCTTGGTGCCCGCTGCTGGTCAGCTTCGCCTGCGCGACTGGCTGAGCGAGGCGCGGTAACCTGTAGGGGAAGGAGTCGCACGTGAACAGGCGGGCGTTTCTTGCGTTGGTCGGGGCAGGGCTTGCCAGGGCCACCGTGCGGGGCATGCAGCTCCATTTGAGCTGCGGGGCCCTCGGAATCAAGGCCACCCAGCGGCAGGCGGTCGACCTCGCCGCGCAACATGGCTTCGATGTCATCGATGCCGATGGCAACTACCTGGCGGGACTTTCGGATGGCGAAGTCCACGACCTGCTCGGCTACATGGAATCGAAAAAGGTCGGATGGGCGATGGCCGGTCTGCCCGTCGAGTTCCGGCGCGACGACGCCGCGTTTTCGGGCGGGATGGCCAAGCTTCCGCCGTATGCCCACGGATTGCAGCGCGCCGGCGTGAACAAGGTCACCACGTACGTGCTGCCCATGAGCAACGACCGCCCGTATCAGGCCAACTTCAAACTGCACGCTTCCCGATTGCGCGAAGCGGCGCGCCTGCTGGGCGATGCCGGCGCGCGCCTGGGCATCGAATACGTGGGCCCCAAAACCTTGTGGACCGCGCAGCGGTATCCCTTCGTCCACAGCATGGCCGAGATGCGCGAGCTCATCGCGGAGATCAACCTGCCGAACGTGGGACTGGTGCTGGATTGCTGGCATTGGTATCACGCCGGGGACTCCGCCGCCGACATCCTGTCCTTGCAGGCGCGCGATGTGGTTTCGGTGGACTTGAACGACGCTCCCGCGGGCGTGCCGAAGGACCAGATGGTGGATGGCAAGCGCGAGCTGCCGGCGTCGACCGGCGTGATCGATGTGAAAGCGTTTCTCGGGGCTCTCGAAAAAATCGGGTTCACCGGGCCCGTGCGGGTCGAGCCGTTCAACGATGCGGTGCGGCGGATGGCGCCGGACGAAGCAGCCTCGGCCGCGATGGCTGCCTTGATAAAGGCCGAGTCACTGGTGTGAGCACAAAGGAGCAAACCATGGCAGATTCGAAATCGATATCCAGAAGGTCTCTTCTCAGAGGCACCGCGGCAGCCGGAGCTACCGCGTTCACCATCGTAAGCCCGCACCTGGTGCGCGGCCAGGGCAAGGAGAAGCTCAAGGCGGGCATCGTGGGATGCGGCGGGCGCGGCACGCAGGCCGTGGTCGATAGCCTGACCGGCAACGAGAACATCGAGCTGGTGGCCATGGCCGACGTTTTCGAGGACCACCTCGAAAGCTCGCTCAATCAACTGCGCGACCCCAAGTTTATCGGGCGCCACGCCGGCATCACCGTGGAGCGCGGCGGCGCGCAGAAGGCCATGACCGCCGAGGACCTGGTGGCGTCCATCGGGCCGCGCATCAAGGTGCAGCCGGAATACCACTTCGTCGGGTTCGACGCCTATCAGAAGCTGGTCAAAACGGACGTGGACATCGTCATGCTGACCACGCCGCCGGGCTATCGGCCCATCCACTTCGAGGCGGCGGTCGAGGCCGGCAAGCACGTCTTTACCGAGAAGCCCATCGCCACCGATGCCACCGGCGTGCGCCGCTTCATGGCCGCCGGGCGCAAGGCCACCGAGAAGAAACTGACGGTCATGTCCGGCGCGCAGCGGCACGAGGACAAGCCCTACGCGGAATCCGTGCAGAAGATCCACGACGGCGCGCTGGGAGACATCCTCTCGCTGTACGCGTTCTACCTGAGCGGCCCGGTCTTCCACGCCCAGGCGCGCGACGCCAAGTGGGGCGATATGGAGTGGGAGCATCGCAACTGGTACTCCTTCCTCTGGCTGTGCGGCGACCAGATCGTGGAGCAGCACTTCCACAACATCGACTTCATGAACTGGGTGATGGGCACGCATCCCGAGCGGGTTGTCGCGTCGGGCGGCGCGGCGTGGCGGCCTCGCGCGGCGCTCTATGGCAACATCTACGACCACCTGTCTTCCGATTTCGTCTACCCCAACGGCGTCCACCTGAGCAGCACGTGCCGCCAGTATCCCAAGGGCGCCTTCAACAACGTGAGCGACCTGATCGTGGGCTCGAAGGGAAAGAGCACGGGGCTGGATCTCGGTACGAAAGGCATCAGCGCCTACGTCCAGGAGCACATCGACATGGTGGAAAGCATTCTGGGGCGGAAGCCGTACATCAACCAGTCGATTCCCATCGCCGAAAGCACGCTCACCTGCGTGATGGCGCGCGAATCCGCCTACTCGGGCATGGCCATCACCTGGGACCAGATCATGAACTCGAAGCAGGATCTCATGCCGAAGGCGTACGGCTACGAGCTGAAGACGGAGCCCACGCCGCTGCCCATACCGGGGGAATACAGGTTCGTTTGAGGCGGCTCACACGCCGGCCAAGATCCGCTCGAAGCGGCGGTTCACCTCTTTGAGATATTCCGCGTCGCCGCCCGAAAGCTCGACGGTGGCCACACCGTGGTAGCCGATTTCGGCGAGCGCGTCGTGGACCGCGCGCCAATCGATCTCGCCATCCAGCAGCGCCGTGAAGTCGGGCACGCGCTTGCGGATCGCGGGATCGTTCTTGAACGAGAAGTCCTTGACGTGCAGCTTCACAATGCGCTTGCCCAGGATGCGGATCCAGTCCTGCGGGTAGCCCGAGATGGCCACATTGCCGATATCGAAATAAGCGCGGATCCACGGCGACTGAAAGTCGTCGACGTAGCGGGCGAATTCGAGCGGGCTGAGCAGGAACTTGTTCCACACCTCCTCGATGCCGATGATGACTTTCAACTCTTCGGCCAGGGGGATCAGCTTGCGGATCTGCCGCTGGCTCCTTTCCCAGGCCTGTGCGTAGCCGGTTTCCGGATTCACCACGGCGGGCACCAGCAGCACCGTGTCGGCGCCCCAGAGCTTGGCGTTGCGCAAGCTGGTGCGCATTCCCTCCAGGCTCTTCTCGACCACCGCCGGGTCGGCCGAGGACAGTGGGCTGCGCCAGTGTTCCTGGTTCATCACGGAGTGGATGTGGAGGCCGGCCGTCCTCGAGGCAGCCAGCATCTCCTCGGCTTTGGCCTGTTCGGGCGTGGTGGGGCATTCGATCTCTTCGAACCCGCAATCGCGGGCCAGTTGGAAGCGATCCCCAATCGCGAGCGACGCCGGCAGCATGCTGAATTCGACGGCCTTCCGGATGGGCAACCGGGCCGGCGCGGCGGCGGCGGCGAAGGGGGCGGCGGCAAATGTGGATATAAGGCCGCGGCGCGTTAAGCTTTGCATGTCCTTATAATAATCGTGGATCGCCATGCCACGAGTAACCCTGATCGCGATACTGGCCGCCGCCCTGGCGCGCGCGGCCAACCTGTATGTCTCGCCGGAAGGGCGCGACGGCGCACCCGGCACTCTCGAAAGGCCGCTGCCCTCGGTGGCTGCCGCGCGCGACGCCATCCGCGTCATGCGGCACAACGGCGCCACCGCTCCCATTACGGTGGTGCTGCGCGGCGGCGTCTACTGGCTGCCGGAGACTCTCGTCCTCACTGCCGAAGATTCCGGCGTCACCTGGGAGGCCTATGCGGGCGAGCGGCCCATTTTGAGCGGCGGGCGCAGAATCGCCAATTGGAAGAAGGGCAGCGGGCCGGTGTGGACCGCGCCGGCCGACTGGCAGTTCCGCCAGTTGTTCGTTAACGGCCGCCGCGCCCTGCGCGCGCGCACTCCCAACCAGGGCTTCTTCCGCATCGACGGCGACAGCTCGCAGGACAAGCCCTTCCTGTTGAAGTATCGCGGCAACGACATTCGCAAAGAGTGGGCGGGCCGCGGCGATGTCGAGGTGGTCGCGCTGCTCGCCTGGGCCGAAATCCGCATGCCCATCGCCCAAGTGGACGAAGCCGCCCACACGGCGCGGCTCACCGCCGATCCCCGCGCGTCGAACCGCGAGAAGGATGCGCGCTACTGGATCGAGAACGCGCCGGACGCGCTCGATTCGGCCGGCGAGTGGCGCCTGGACCGCGCCGCGGGCGCCGTGTCCTACTGGCCCCTGCCCGGCGAGAACCTCGCGCGCGACGAAGTCGTCGCGCCGGCGCTGGGCCAGTTGGTCCGCCTCGAGGGAGCGCGCAACGTCGTCTTCCGCGGCCTCGATTTTCGCCACGCCGACTGGAGCATGGCGCCGGCGGGCTACGCCGACGCGCAGGCGGCCATGGAGGCCCCCTCGGCCCTCGAAGCGGTGGACGCGGAAGGCGTCGTGATCGATCATTGCGTCTTCACCCAGTCCGGCGGCTATGCCGTCTGGTTCGGCCGCGGGTGCCGCCGCAATCGCGTGACCTCGAGCGAGATCTTCGACATGGGCGCGGGCGGCATCAAAATCGGGGAGACCACGCAGCGCCCTGCCCAAGCCGACCGCAATTTCGAGCACACCGTCGCCGACAACGACTTGCACGACCTCGGCCTGGTCTATCCTTCGGCCATCGGTGTCTGGGTGGGACAAAGCAGCCGCAACACCATTTCGCATAACCACATTCACGACCTCTTCTACACCGCCGTCTCCGTGGGGTGGACGTGGGGCTACGCGCAAAACCTGTGCGCCGGGAATCTCATCGAGTTCAACCACCTCCACCACATCGGCAAGGGCATGCTCAGCGACATGGGCGCCATCTACACGCTCGGCGTGCAGCCCGGCACCGCCATTCGCAACAACCTGATTCACGACGTGCAGTCGTTCACCTACGGCGGCTGGGGCATCTATCCGGACGAAGGCTCGAGCGAAATGCTGATCGAGAATAACATCGTCTACCGCACCAAGAGCGCGGGGTTCCATCAGCACTACGGCCGCGAAAATGTGGTGCGCAACAACCTCTTCGCGTTCGGCGAGGAGTATCAATTGATGCGCACTCGCGCCGAGCCGCACGTCTCGTTCACCTTCGACGGCAATATCGTCTACTTCGAATCCGGAGCGCTGCTGGGCAGCAACTGGTCGGGCGGCCAGTTTCGCATGAACCACAACGTCTACTGGGATGCGCGCGGCGGCCCGGTCTCGTTCGCCGGCCAAAGCCTTTCGGAATGGCAGGCGCAAAGCCAGGATGCGGACTCGCTCGTGGCCGATCCGATGTTTGCCAACCCCACGAGCTACGATTTCACCGTATTGCCGGGCTCTCCGGCCTGGAAGATGGGCTGGAAGAAGATCGACATGAGCGCGGTGGGGCCGCGGGCGGCGCCGGGGATCGCGCGGCGTTGAGCCGCTCAGTCGCCGGCGATCAGGTGCACCGCGTTATATGTCAGCCAGGCGATTATGGCCGATGCCGGGATGGTCAGCACCCACGCCCACACGATGTTGGTCGCCAGGCCCCAACGCACGGCCTTCATGCGCTGGATGCTGCCCACTCCCGTAATCGCTCCGGCGATGGCATGCGTGGTCGAGACGGGCAACCCCATGCGAGTGGCGGTCAGCACCGCGATGGCCGCCCCGGTCTCGGCGCAAAATCCGCTCCGCGGTTTCAGGCGGGTGAGCCGCCCGCCCATGGTGTGTACGATGCGCCACCCGCCGCTCAGCGTGCCCAGCGCAATCGAGGAATAGGCGGCGAACAGCACCCAGGTCGGGATCTCGAACACCTTGACGTAGTGCGACGCATACAGCACGCCGGTGATCATTCCGGCCGTTTTCTGCGCGTCGTTGGAGCCGTGCGAGAGACTGAACGCCGCCGCCGAAACCAACTGCAGCTTGCGGAAATAGAAATCCATCCGCGAGGGGCTGGAGCGTCGGAAAAGCCAGTACACGGCCACCATGAGGCTGTACGCGGAGACCATCCCGATCAGCGGCGCGACGATGATCAGCAGGAGGGTCAAAGGCCACTCGCCGGTAGGCCCGAAATTGAGCGCTTCCAGGCTGTGGCCCAACCCGCGCGTCAGCCCGATCCGGGCGATCGCCGAGCCGGCGAAGCCCCCGATCAGCGCGTGCGTGGAGCTGGTCGGCAGCTTCAGCCACCACGTAATCAGGTCCCAGGCGATGGCGCCCAGCAGGCCCGACATCAGCACGTGGTTGGTCACCAGTTCTATGTGGACAAACCCTGTGCCGAACGTCTTGGCCACCGCGGTGCCGAAGATAAACGCCGCTGCGAAATTGAAGAAAGCGGCCCACAGCACCGCCTGGAATGGCGTCAAAACCTGCGTGGCGACAACCGTCGCGATGGAGTTCGCCGCGTCGTGAAAGCCGTTGATGTAATCGAACACCAGGGCGATCGCGATGATCAGAACGGCGAGCGAGAAAGTGGACATCGTCTAGCTGTTCTTGACCACCACGCCCTGCAGAACGTCGGCGACGTCCTCGCAGCTATCGACGGTGGCTTCGAAGAAATCGTAGACCTCTTTCAGCTTGATCAGCCGGATGGGGTCCTTCTCCTCATCGAACAACTCCACCACCGCGCTGCGCCCGATGCGGTCGGCCTCGTTTTCCAGCCGGTTGATCTCGATGCAGTGGGCCATGATGGGCCCGCCTTTCTCCAGCGCTTCAAACGCGCTCTGAAACGCCTTGGCGCAGCCGGCGACGATCTCCGCCAGCGTCACCATGGTAGGCGGGATGGGATCGATGCGGTAGGAAATCAGGCGGTGCGCGGTGTCTTCGATTCCGTCGAGCACGTTGTCCAGAGCGGCCGCCGTGCTGTGGATGTCCTCGGGATCGATGGGCGTGATGAAGGTTTGATTCAGGCGGGTGAACACCTCGTGAATCACTTCGTCGCCCTTGTTCTCCAGGACTTTGATTTCGGTTGCGGCGGCGGCCAGCCGGGCGTGGCCCGCGTGCAGCCCGTCGAGCAGCAGCCGGGAAGCCTCCGCGATGATCTCCACCTGCCGTAGAAACAGGTGGTAAAACTTCTCCTCGCGTGGCAGCAGTCTCATAGGAATAGCAGGCTTCTCATGGCTAATGGGTGCGGAAGAGAGAACCTCATCTTAATCGGTGTAACGGGCGCCGGTCAAACGGTTCGCATTACAACTCCGTGACAATCGGGAACAACGGCGGCGCCGCGGCTGCGGGGCCAGGAGAGCGCACCGCCGCGTCCGCGTGCAGAAAGCGCGGATCGAGCAGCCGCCCCGTATCGACGTTCCCCATGGCGGAGAGGATGTTCTCTTTCAAGTGCGGGTATTCGCGCTCCAGCCCGGCGAACATGTCGCGCAGCGCGCGCCGCACGGTCCCGGTCTTCTGGGAACAGCCGCAGGGCACCACGGGCACGCCTCGCGCCTCGGCGTACGCGCGGGTGAGGTCTTCGGTCACGTAGACCAGCGGCCGGATGAGCCGGTATTCGCGATCGCGCGACCAGGTGACCGGCGGCAGCGCGCTCAGCTTGCCGGTGAACATGGTGTTGCGCAGTAGCGCCTCGCAGAAATCGTCGGCCGTGTGGCCGAACGCGATCACGTTGGCGCCCAGCGCGTGAGCGATCTCGTATACCGCGCGCCTCCGGTACCGGCTGCACAGGTCGCAGCCGTGCTCCGGCTGGTCCTCGAGCAGCCGCAGCGATGGCGCGTCGCGGTAATACGTCCACGCCACGCCGCGCTCCTTGAGGTATTCCCCCAACGGTTCGATCGGCCTCAAAAACTTCCCCTGCTCCACGGTGAAGGCGCAAACGGAAAACTCGATGGGCGCGCGCTTTTCCAGCAGCAGCAGCACTTCGAGCAGGGTCGCCGAATCCTTGCCGCCCGAGAGCGCCACCGCCACGCGGTCCCCGTCGCGAATCATTTGAAAACGGTGTATGGCTTCGCCGACTTTGCGCAGCAGTGCTTTTTCGAGGTCCACTCAGTTTATTATACGTGCCTTACTGCGCGGAACCCGGAGAGGAACAGACCGCACCGGCGGGGACGCCGATACCGCCCGCCTCGCGAGCCTTCTTCCAGACGCGGGCCAGGAGCGCTCCGACGGTCCCGGAGCGTATGCCCAGGATACCGGCGATTTCCCCGTACGCGAGCCCTTCCGCGCGCAGGCGCAGGCAGTCGAATTCTCGCGGTGTAAGCACTCCCGCGAGCCTTCGTGCGAGGTCGCTCCGGCCCAGTTGCAACTCGGGGTTGTGGCGCTGATCGGGGATGGAGTCGAGAGTGTCGCAGGACGTCTCGCGCTGGACCGCGGCGGATTTCAGGTGGTCGAACAGATGGTTGCGCAGAGTCTGGAAGAGCCACGCGCGCGGCTGTTCGATGATCCGGCCATAGCGCCGCTCCACGAAAAAGCGGAGAAACACTTCCTGCACCGCGTCGCGCGCGGTCTCCCCGTCCCGCGCCAGGGACGTCGCGTACTGCAGCAGTTCGGCGGCGTGCTGGTTGTAGACGGCGACGACTTCCCGTTCTACCTCCTGCGCGCGGCCGGCGCCCTGCGGCGGCACCTCGACGAGTCCCATATGTTGAATGGTAGTTCGAACACCGAGGCTCTTAACAGATTAACCTTCGTCAGTAGAAGAGGTTTGGTAACTGGTAAGTACGGGGGCCCTAACCGGACCCCTATCAGGTCAATTCCGGAGGAGAACTGCCGGGCCTCCAGGGCCAAGTCAATTACCTGGATTGGATCGCGTGGCATGCTGGCGCAGCCACTTCTCCAGTTCCGCGAATCGCATCCGATTGCTCTGGTAAAGTCCGATAAGGAATGAGAACGCTTCCAGGTCGTCGAACTCCAACAGGTATCCGTTCACCTTCAGGAATGCCGCCGTGACCGTCACGGCGACCGCTTGTTGCCATCTATGAACGGATGGTTCTGGGACAGACTCTCCCAAAGCGCAGCCGCTTCTTGAATGAGGTCGTCGTAGTAACCGGTCTGCGGCCGCGCTAGCGCCGACTCCAGCCCGCCGCGGTCCCGGATTCCCAGGGAGCCCCCGAATCTGGCGATCAGCCGGGCGTGGACGGCGATCACCTCATCCATCGTTGGATAGAGAGTCACTGAGCCAGACGGCGAAGCAATTCAGGGTGCTGCTCCACAAACTCGTCAACAGCCTCGAGAAACGGCGATGACGGAGCCCCGTCCTTCCGCCTGAGGAACTCAACGAACAGTCTGACGGATTCCTGCTCCTCGGGGGTTAAAGAGCGGATCACGTCCGCCAGGTTCTCGGGGGCCATGGCTACCTTCCATTCACAGTATACCCCGGCCCCCCAGCCCATTAGAACGTGAACCGTGCGCTCACCTGCATGCGGCGCGCCTGCGTGCCATCCGGGAAGCCGCCATCGGCCGACGGGCCGCCCAGCGTGAGCGGGCTGATCACCAGCGCCTTTTCCTGGAACGCATTGTAATTCGAGATCGATGTGGCGGTCCAGGTGTTGGCCACGTTGAACACCTCGAACTTCAGTTGAAGGTTCGCCTTCTCGCGAATCGGCAGGATCTTGGTCAGGCTGGCATCCGCGTTGTATCGCGCCGGATAATACAGGGCGTAATATGGCCAGAACGGTACGCGCGTGCTTAGTCCCGCCCCGTCGATCGTGCTGCGGCTGGCCATCCCCGCCACCGGCGTGTCGGTCACGTTGATGCTGGGCGAAAACGGCCGGCCGCTTTGGATCGTGGTGATGTTGGTGAGCCGCCAGTTGTTCACCACGTACTTGAAGAAAGCGCCGGAACGCGTGGTGAACTTCGGCTCCCAGACCCACTCGAGCACGACGCGCTGCCGCTGGTCGAGGTTGCCGCTGCTCTTGTCGGCCTTGTAGTTGCCGTTGTACGTCCAGTAGCTGTTGCTGCTGAAGAAAATGTTATTGGTGCTGCCGCCGTAGCTTTGGCCGTCGTCGATCTCGTGCGACCAGGTGTAGGAAAGCAGCGCCTGGAACCCGCGGGCGAATCGCTTTTGAACCTGCACCGCGAGGGCGTTGTAGTAGCTGTTGACGCCGTTCTCCTGCTGGTAGATGCCGCCGTAGCGGGGGTCCGGACGAGACCCGATGTAGATCGGCGTGGTGAAGGAGCCCGTCGGAGTGTTGTTGGCGTCCACGATGCTGTAGGTTACTGTCGGCCCTACGTTGTAGAAGTTCAAATCGCGGACTCCGTAGAGTTGGACCCCGCGGCTCCAGATGTAGGAAACGGTCATGGCGATATTCGACCCTAGCTGCCGATCGATGCCGATGTTGCCTTGCTCCGCATAGGGCGTCTTCAGGTTGGGAGCGGTGAACTGAATGGAAGTGGCCGACACGGTCGCGCCGGTCGGCGCGGCAGGCAGGATGTTCGGGTACGTCGGACCGGCGGCCAACTGGGCGGGCTGCGTGGAGCTCAGGCTGATTTGCTTTTGCAGGACCGCATTGTTGGTGAACAGGTTGTCGATCGCCGCACCGGGGAACCGCGCATGCGAGAGGCCATAACCTGCCCGCAGAACCGTTTTGTCGTCCAGCTTGTAGGTCACGCCGAGCCGCGGCGCGAAGTCGTCCTTGGTGGAGTTGATGTGCCCGGTCTGCGGATAGTCCTGGTTGAAAACCTTGGGTTGCGGCAACTGGTTGTACTCCCATCGCACGCCCAGCATCAGGTTCAGCCGGGCGCTGGCGCGCCACTGATCCTGCCCGTAGAATGCGTAATCCTTGATCGTGGCATCCACCACCGGGTTGCCGAACGTCTGGGCATAGCTCGACCAGTGCTTTCCCACGTTGCTGGTGGCCAGCCCCGGGCTGCTGTAATCCAGCGCGAAGTTGGTGACGGTCTGATAGGTGTAGTTACCGTTGGCATTCGAGATGTAGTACGTGTAGTCTTCGCTGCTGGCCGTGTCGAAGCCGGTCTTGATCACGTGCCGGCCCTTGGTCCACGTGAGGTTGTCGGCGAACTGGTAGCGCGTCTCGTTGGGTTCGACTCGCGGCAAATAGGTGGTGGAGCCGAGGGACTGTCCGTTGATCGTGGCTGCCAGGTAACCCAGGTTCTGCCCCAGCAGCGAGTCGTCGAACGTGTCGGCTTGCCGGTCGGTGGACCAGCCGAAACGGGCCTCGTTCACCAGGCTGCTCGAGGGCAGCGAAATCCAGCCGAGTTTGCCGTAGCGCACCCGGACCGAATCGTCGCCGTTGCTGGTGATCTGGCTGCCGCTGGTGATCGTGGCGGCGGTCTGGATCCCGTTGGGCGACACCATGTGCTGGTAATTCAAGCTGGCGGTGAAGGTGTTGCGGTCCGAGACGTGATAGTCCAGTTTGCCAAGACCGATGTCCTGGGCCAGAGTTCTGGGGATCAGGCCGAAGAAGCGCGGCAGCAGACTGTTGATGGCCGCGCACTGCGCCGGAGTGGCCGGAGCGCCGCAGCCCAGCCAGGCCTGCGCGTTGCTGTCGATCACGCCCGAGCGGATGACGCTGCCCAGCAGCGGGAAGTCGCGCCTGGTGAAATCGCCGGCCAGGAAGAAGAACAGCTTGTCCCTCTTGATGGGGCCGCCGAGCGTGCCACCGGCCTGGTGTCGCCACTCCGATGGATTGAATGCGGCGAACGGATCGCGCGCGTCCAATGTCCGGTTGCGGAAAAACCAGAAGGCCCCGCCGTGAAGCGCGTTGGTGCCGCTCTTGGTAATGGTGTTGATCACGCCGCCGATTACACGGCCGTATTCCGCGCTGGCATTGGCCGCGACCACCTGGAATTCCTGCACGGCGTCCTGCGAGATCTGTGAGGCGATGCGCGTGCGGCCGGCGTTCTCGTTGTAGAACTGCTCGGTGGTGTCGTTGCCATCCACCAGAAACGCGTTGCCGGCGGCCACGCCGCGGAACGTCAGCAGCCCGAAGGTGCCATCGTTGGTGACCGCGGGTTGCAGCAGAACGAAGGAGTCCACGCGACGTCCGTTGATCGGCAGGTCCGTAATGGATTTCTCATCGACCACGCCGGAGACGTCAGTCTTGGTCTCCTCCACCAGGGGCGCGGTGCCCACGACGACCTCAATGGTCGTTGAGCCGGTTGCGATTTTCAGGGCGACATCGAGGCTCAGATTCTGGCCAACCCTCAGTTCCACGTTGGCCGCCTCCCACTGGCCAAAGCCGGGTGAGGTGACCGTGACTTTGTAGCCGGATGCGGGCGTCAAGGCGGCCGCCGTGAACAGCCCCGCATCGTTCGTGGAAAGGGTGCGGATGATTCCCTGCCCCTCGCTCGAAATCACGACCTTGGCATTCGGTACCGCGGCGCCGGAAGGATCGATTACGGCTCCGGAAATACCAGCCAGTCCCGCTGCGGATTGGGCAAAGGCGGAGACGGTGAAAACAGTCAACAACAACACTGCTTTTTGCGGACGCATAGACCTCCTGTTTTGGTGACTATAGAATAACAGATCTTGATATATCGATTTAATATTATCCGGAGATATTGCCGGCTGGCGCCGGCCGGGGTGCGGAGGCCGTGCCATACTGGAGCGTAAGCGCATGGAAACAATGCCGGAAAGGCTCGCCAAGGTGCGCGCGCGGATCGATCGGGCAGCCCAACGGGCGGGCCGCGATCCGGCCCGGATCCTGCTCCTGGCGGTCTCAAAAGTGTTCCCGGCCGCGGTCATCCGCGAGGCGTACGATCTCGGGCTGCGGGACTTCGGCGAAAACTACGTGCAGGAATTCGAGGGCAAGGCGCCGGAGGTCGGGCAACTGCCTGGGGCGCGGTTCCACCTGATCGGCCATCTGCAGTCGAACAAAAGTAGAAGGGCCGCCGAACTCTTCCAGGTGGTCCAGACCGTGGATTCGCCCAAGCTGGCGCGGCGCCTGAACGAAGCGGAGCGGCCCATGGATGTGATGCTGGAGGTCAAGCTCTCCGGTGAAGAAGCCAAGGAAGGAGCCGATCCCCGGGAACTGCCCGGCCTGATCGAAGCGGTGCGGGCCTGCCCCAATCTGCGGTTGACCGGCCTGATGACCATGCCGCCCTGGAGCGAGGATGCCGAAGCGTCGCGCGCGTATTTTCGCAGGCTCCGGGAGCTGGCCGAAACCCACGGCCTGCCCCAGCTTTCGATGGGGATGTCGCACGATCTGGAGACCGCCATCGAAGAAGGTTCCACCTGCGTGCGGGTGGGCACGGCCCTGTTCGGGAAGCGGAAGAAGGCGTGACGGTTGGATTCTATTCCCCCCTGCCGCCGGCCCGCACCGGGGTCGCCGACTACGCCGCGGCGCTGCTGACGGAGTTGCGCCGGCACGGGCGCGTGGAGCTTCGGCCGCGGCGCTGCGACATCGCGCTCTACCATTTGGGAAACAACGCGCTGCACGCGGAAATCTACCGGCGCGCCCTGGAGCATCCAGGCGTCGCCGTCCTGCATGACGCCGTCCTGCACCATTTCCTGCTGGGCCGGCTCGACGAACCGGGCTACATCGAAGAGTTCGTCTACAACTACGGCGAGTGGAATCGTGGGCTGGCGCGCGAGCTGTGGCGCGGCCGCGCGGCTTCCGGCGCCGACGGCCGCTATTTCGAATACGGCCTGCTCAAGCGCGTGGCGGAGCGTTCGCGCGCCGTGGTGGTTCACAATCCCGCGGCCGCCCGGGCGGTGAAGGAACATGCGCCCCAGGCGCGTGTCGAAGAGATCCCCCACCTTTTTGTCGAGCCGCAACTGCCGGGCGAGGCGGAGATCCTGCGGTACCGCCAGCGCCTGGGCCTCGAGCCCGGCGCATTCCTGTTCGGGGTCTTCGGATATCTGCGCGAATCCAAGCGCCTCGTCACCGTTCTGGAGGCGTTTCGCGAAGCGCTGGGCGAAGCCCCGCGCGCGGCCTTGCTGGTGGCCGGACAATTCGTTTCCACCGACTTGGAGCGCGCCGTGGAGCCCCTCCTGGCCGGGCCCCGCGTGTTTCGCCTTCCCTATTTGCCGGACCGCGAATTCTGGCGCGCGGCCGCGGCGGTGGATGTCTGCGTGAGCCTCAGGTATCCGGCTACAGGCGAAACTTCCGGAATCGCCGTTCGCCTGATGGGCATTGGCAAGCCCGTGCTGGTGACCGATTCCGCCGAGTCCTCGCGCCTGCCCGAAGATGCTTGCATCCGCATTGCGCCGGGATTGACCGAACGGGAGTCCCTCCGGCAGCACATCGTTCTGCTAACATCGATGAACGAGGTGGCCGGCGCCATCGGCATGCGGGGAGCCGGGCACATTCGAGCGCACCATCGCGTGGAGGAAGTCGCAAAGTCGTATTGGGAATTGTTGTGCGATTGCACCTGATCTTTGTGTTGTGCGCCGGCCTGGCCGCTGCGCCCGGTCCCGCCGCGAGGCAGCAACACGTGCTGATTCCGATGCGCGACGGCGTGCGCCTCGCCGCCAACGTCTTTCTGCCCGAAAATCACGGCCGCGTGCCGGCCATCCTGGAGCGCACGCCTTACGGCAAAGGTGCGCAAGTCACTCCCAATTACCAGGCGTTCGTGGACCGCGGGTATGCCGTCGTGGTGCAGGATGTGCGCGGGCGGTATGAATCGGAGGGCCGGTTCGAGCCCCTGCACCAGGAGCCCGCCGATGGCGACGACACGCTGAACTGGATCGCGCGCCAGCCGTGGTCCGACGGAAAGGTCGGAATGATCGGCGGCTCCTACCGCGGCATCGTGCAGTGGAAGGTGGCGGTGCTCGGCAATCCCCACCTGAAGGCCATCTTTCCGGTGGTTTCCGGAGACGACGATTATCGCGACCGCTTTTACTCCACCGGCGGCGCCATGAAGCTGGGCCACCGGCTGGGCTGGATGTCGGAGAATCTGCAGGCGTCCGGATACCATCCGGATTTCGCCAAATTCGTGCTGCACCTGCCGCTCGGCACCGCGGACCTCGCGGCGACCGGGCGCGTATCGGATATGTACCGCGAGGCCGTGGCCCATCCCGCGTTCGATTCCTTCTGGCGCGCCGTCAGCACCAGGGAGCAATTGCAGAAGGTGCGCGTGCCCGTCTTTTCCATCGGCGGGTGGTACGACAACTTCGTCGAAAGCGATCTGGATGCGTTTGCCGGGCTGCGCAAAACGTCTGGCCTGAACCGGATTCTGATCGGTCCGTGGCCGCACAGCATGTCCTACAAGTTCCAGGACGCGGATTTCGGACCCGATTCCCAGGTGCCCGTCCGCCAACTGCAGCTCGATTGGTTCGACCAGTGGC
>DASQZT010000024.1:0-63586 GCA_035638575.1 Bryobacteraceae bacterium | reverse complement strand
GCTCCGGAACTTCACCTTCGGATTGTTCTTGCCCAACACCTTGGTGATGGCCGCCGTGAGCGTGGTCTTGCCGTGGTCGATGTGTCCGATCGTCCCGATATTCACATGCGGCTTGCTGCGGTCGAATTTTTCCTTTGCCATGTACGAACCCTCTTACCTGTCGGGATTATAAACAGGAGAAGAAAACTGGAGCCGTTGACCAGGATTGAACTGGTGACCTCGTCCTTACCAAGGACGCGCTCTACCAACTGAGCTACAACGGCCTTGCTTCCAACCAAGACGGCGCTCCTGCGCAGTCTTAACTTCAGTGTACGAAATCGTGCTGGTGGACGGGGGAGGATTCGAACCTCCGTAGCTCGCAAGGAGCGACAGGTTTACAGCCTGTTGCCATTAACCGCTCGGCCACCCGTCCAGCCCATTCACCCGCAAGGCGGCCCACCAAAGCGAGAAACACAATGCGGGGAAACTACCAGCATACAAGGATTGCGCTGTTCCCCGCAACTGCGCCTGAGGGACAACCGCGGCCAAAACCGGCCGCCAAACGGCAAAGACGCGTTCCCGGCGCGCCGCCTTCATTCGGAAACGATGGGTTCGGGGACGTCTTCGCTACGCCTGACCAGTTCTTTGTGGCGGCCGAGATAACGAACGCAGGCGTTCCAGCGGAGGACCGCATCGTCGTTCCCCGCTGCCCGAAGAGCCTCCGCCTCTTCGAATAGCTCCAAGGCCTTCAGGATCCATTCGTAGGCGTAGGGATGCGCCCCCTGGCCGCCTCCATGGTGGCGCGCCTTGGCCCGGCGTTCCCACGCAATGCCCGCGAAATAAGCGCGGTCGTAGGGCGCCTGGAGGTGGTCCACCAGCGAAAGGGCATTGCCGAAAGCGTGCGCATCCTGGGGGATCTGTTCGGTCAAAGACAGAATCAGACTGATGAGGGCCTGCTGATGATCCGGTTCGATCGCCAGAATGTCGCGGCAGATACTCTCGGCTTCGCCAGGCTCGTTGAGTAAGCGATAGCGCTCCGCTTTGGCCAGGGCGCCGGAGACGCTGTCGGGTGAGATCGGCTTTAGGGTGAACATTGTCTCTCCTTTCTTCGGGGGTCTCCCGGTCAGAGGATGTGCAGCAGTTTTTTCAAAGGGTCGAAGAATTCATCGACCACCCTCTCTTTGAGCGGGATGATCGCGTTCTCGGTGATAGTAATGAACTCGGGGCAGACCTGGCGGCAGCAGGTGGTGATGTTGCAGTACCCGATGCTGTACTTGTCTTTCAAGTCCTTGACCCGGTCTTCCGTGTCCAGCGGATGCATCTCCAAAGCGGCGACGTAGACGAAGTAGCGCGGGCCGATGAACTCGTCGTGCTTGCGATGCTCGCGCAGGACGTGGCAAACGTCCTGGCAAAGGAAGCACTCGATGCACTTGCGAAACTCCTGGACGCGGTCGACGTCCGCCTGGTGCATGCGCCACGTGCCGTCCTCGGCGTCGGGGGAGCGCGGCCGGAACTGCTTGATCGTCTTTTTGACGCGGAAGTTCCACGAGACGTCGGTGACCAGGTCCCGGATGGAGGGAAACGCGTGCATGGGCTCCAGGATCACGGGCATGTCCAGATTCAACTCGCTCAGCCGGGTCATGCACATGAGCCTCGGGGTTCCGTTGACTTCAGCGGAACACGAGCCGCACTTGCCGGCTTTGCAGTTCCAACGCACGGCGAGGTCGGGCGCCTGCCGGGCCTGGATCCGGTGAACGGCGTCGAGCACCACCATGCCCTCGTCCACCGGCGTGACGTAATCCTGGAACTGACCGCCCGTCGAGTCACCGCGCCAGATGCGAAACATCGCCTGTGTAGCCATCTACTTCATCTCCTCGATAATCTTCTTCAGCTCGGCGGGAACCGTTTGGACGGGCCGCTTCTCCACCAGCATTTCGCCGCCGCCCCCGCGCCGGACGACGATGTTGTGCCGGCCCCATTCCGCGTCCTTGTTCGGGAAATCTTCGCGAAACTGAGCGCCGCGGCTTTCTTTTCGCAACAACGCGGCGCGCGTGATGGCCTCCGAGACGTCCAGCATGTTCACCAGATCCATGGAGGTGTGCCAGCCGTTGTTGTACTGCCGGTGGCCCGCGATACCCGCCCCGGCAGCCCTCCCCCGCAGTTGCGCGATGACGCCGAGGGCCTGCTGCATTTCGCCCTCGGTGCGCACGATGCCCACCAGGTCCTGCATGGATTCCTGCAAGTCGTACTGGATCTGATACGGGTTTTCGCCGGCGGGGCCGCGCTCGAAGGGCTCCAGCGCGGCCTTGGCATCCGCCTGAGCTTGGGCCTCGTCAACTGCCGGGGCGCCGTTCTGGCGGGCGAATTCGGCGGCGAACTGGCCCGCCCGCTTGCCGAAGACCAGGAGGTCGGAAAGCGAATTGCCGCCTAAACGGTTAGCCCCGTGGAGACCGGCGGCGGCTTCGCCCGCGGCGAAGAGCCCCGGCACGCTCGACATTTGAGTGTCGCCATCCACGCGGATCCCTCCCATCATGTAATGCGTCGTGGGGCCCACTTCCATAGGTGTCGTGGTGATGTCGATATCCGCGAGCTGCTTGAACTGGTGGTACATGCTGGGCAGCTTCCGCTTGATGTGCTCGGCGGCTTTGGGAATGTGCCGCTTGATCCAGGCGATGTCCAGGAAGACGCCGCCATGAGGGCTGCCGCGGCCCGCTTTGACCTCACGATTGATGCATCGCGCGACGTGGTCGCGGGTGAGAAGCTCGGGCGGGCGGCGCGCGTTCTTGTCTCCCTGCGTGTATCGCCAGCCTTCGTCTTCATTGTCGGCGGTCTGCTCCTTGTACAGTTCGGGGATATCGTCGAACATGAAGCGGCGGCCCTGGCTGTTGCGCAGCACGCCTCCATCGCCGCGAACGGCTTCGGTGACCAGGATACCGCGGACGCTGATCGGCCAGACCATGCCGGTCGGGTGAAACTGGACAAACTCCATGTCGAGAAGCTCGGCCCCGGCGCGGTAGGCGAGCGCCAGACCGTCGCCCGTATACTCCCAACTGTTGCTGGTGATCTTGAATGCGCGCCCGATACCACCGGTCGCGATCACGATGGACCTGGCCGTCCACAGAATGAAGTGGCCCTTCTCGCGATCGTAGCCGAAAGCGCCCGCGATACGGCCGGAATCCATCAGGAGGCTGAGGACGGTGCACTCCATGTGGACCTCCATGCCGGTGTGAATGCCGTGGTCCTGCAGGGTGCGAATCATCTCGAGACCGGTGCGGTCACCCACGTGAGCCAGGCGGGGATAACGATGGCCGCCGAAGTTCCGCTGCAGAATGCGGCCGTCCTTCGTGCGGTCGAAAAGCGCGCCCCACGCCTCCAGTTCGCGGACGCGATCGGGCGCCTCCCTGGCATGCAACTCCGCCATGCGGCAGTTGTTGAGGTACTGACCGCCCCTCATGGTGTCCGCAAAATGAACCCGCCAGTTGTCGCGGTCGTCGACATTGGCGAGAGCGGCCGCCACACCGCCTTCGGCCATCACGGTGTGAGCCTTGCCCAACAGCGATTTGCACACGACTCCAACTTTGAGACCGGGACCGGCCGCCTCAATCGCGGCCCGCAGACCGGCGCCCCCGGCGCCAATCACCAGGACGTCGTAGGAATACCGCTGGTATTCCGCCATTAAAGGATTCTCCAATCATGCCAGATACCCATCGAGCAGAGACGGACGTAGATGTCGGCGAAACCCACCGAGCAAAGACTTGCCCAAGCCCATTTCTTGTGGTTTCCATTCAGGCAGGTCACGCAGTTGTAGAGCCGGTGGCGGACCGGATGCTCCGAGACCCGGTCGAAGACGCCGCCCACCAGGTGCCGGAACGCGTGGCAGCCGAAGACATAGCCGCCCAGCAGAACCACATTCGCCGTCAGGACCAGGGATCCCACGCCGATTCCAAAGCCTCCCTGGAACCAGAATGACTTCACGGCATCGTAGACCAGAAAACCCCAAATCAGGTAGGAGAGGCGCAGAAAGTATCGGTGGAAATTCTGGAGGATCAGCGGAAAGCTGCGTTCTCCGAGGTACGACTTACGCGGTTCGCTCACCGCACAGGCCGGGGGATCGGCCCAGAACGACTTGTAATAGGCGCCGCGATAGTAATAGCAGGTGAGCCGGAAAAGACCGGGAATCCAAAGTATGAATAGTGCCGGAGAGAACGGCAGAAAGCCCGGGTAACAGGCTGGCTTCGGACCGAACCAGGCGTGCGGCGAATCGCCGAAGATTTCCGGCGAGTAAAACGGAGAGATGTAGGGACCGAAAGTGTAGTATTGGTTCTGCCACGCGGCCCAATTGGCATACACCAGGAACGTGCCCAGCCCCAGGAAGACCAGCAGGGGCGAGAGCCACCACCTGTCGCGGCGCGAAGTCCGGCCGAAGCGGCCGTTGCTCCAGAGAACATCGGGAGCAGCCCCGGCCGGTTCCCGATTCGCCGTGGTTCCCATCTTCCTTCCCTCCTCTGTTTGGAAGGAGTATACACCAATCGGGCTATGGGAACGCATCACCCATCAGGCGCACTTCATGGCGGCGTGCGTTCCAGTATACTCTCCAGAAGGAGGGACAATCCGAGAATGAACAGGCGGCGATTTCTTCAATCGTCCGGAGCGCTGGTTCCGGCCATTCTGGGCGCGGACGACAAAGCCGGGACCAAGCTTCCCATCGCCGGCAGCGGCGATCACACCTACGAGATCCAACACGATTGGGGCGAAGTGCCGGCCGACATCCGCTACGGCAACACCCACGGCGTGGTTCAGGACTCCGAAGGACGCATCTACGTTCACCACACCGTGAACGCCGCGAGCGAAAGCTCCGACTCCATGGTGGTGTTCGACGAGAAGGGCAAATTCGTCAAGTCGTGGGGCAAGGAGTTCAAGGGCGGCGCGCACGGCCTGCACATCCGGCGCGAGGGCTCCACCGAGTTTCTGTACCTCTGCGACACCCGCCGCGGCATCGTGGTGAAGGCCACGCTCGACGGCGAGGAGGTTTACACCATCGGTTACCCCGAGCAGTCCGACGCTTACAAACCCGGCTCCGACGGCAAGAAGCCGAAGTACAGCCCGACCAACCTGGCGGTCGCGGCGAACGGCGATCTCTACGTGGGAGACGGTTACGGCTCCAGCTATATCAACCAGTACAACAGCAAAGGCGAGTACATCCGCACCTTCGGCGGCAAGGGCAAGGAGCCCGGCCAGCTCGATTGCCCGCACGGCATCATCATCGACACGCGCGGCGCCCAGCCAGTACTGACGGTGGCCGACCGCGCCAACAACCGCATCCAGAGGTTTTCGCTCGACGGCCGGCACATCGACTTCATCGCCGGCACCAACCTGCCCTGCCACTTCCACTATTTCAAGAACGGCGACGTGGTGATCCCCGACCTGGGCGCGCGCGTGACCCTCATGGACCGCGACAACCGGGTGATCGAGCACCTGGGCGACGACTCCTCCACCAAGTGGAGCGACACCCGCAAGCTGTCGCGCGAGCATTTCACGCCGGGCAAGTTCGTCTGCCCGCACGGCGCCTGTTTCGACCACGACGGCAACATCTTCGTGGTGGAGTGGGTGGAGGTCGGCAGGGTCACCAAGCTGCGAAAGGTGTAAGCGCCCGCGTGCCGGCCTACCGCACCGGCAGCATCGTGATGCTGGCGATAGAACAGGACCCCGCGCTGGAAGTGCAGGACTTGGGCGAAAGATCCGGGTTGAAGCACACGCGAAGCTCCTGCAACTCGCCGTCCCGGTAGCAGGACGTGCGGAACGCATCCTGGGGGAAACTCGGATTCTGTGCGGCGACCTTGGATGCCAGGTCGGCGGGGCTCAACTGGAGTTGCTGGGAGGGCTGGTTCAGGTCGCTCGGGAGTGTGACAGAGTCGCGGGCTTTCCGCACGGCGGCGAAATAGTCGGCCGTGCTCAGGCCGCTGCACGTGCCGTGGGTCGCCCATTCATGCTGGATAAGGGATGGCGTGGGTATGTAGGCGAGCATGGTATTGACGATCGCCTGCGCAACCGGGCTTGCCGGCCCGCAGTTCTGCGGACCCTGGCCGCTGTCGTCCTGGGGCCACAGGCCGTGGACCACGAAGCCGATGTGCCGTCCCGTGCCGCATTCCCTCGGATCTTTATTGCCGGTTGGTTGCGCGCAGAAATCGGGCGCGTACGAAAGAGAAAGAAGATAATACGAGAAATTGCCGGCGTTGGGCTTTTGGGGCTTTTTCTGCTCCGCCATGGCGAGGTTGACCGCCAAAAGCAAAATCGCAGCCGGCACGAACCGCAAACGCCGATTTCCGCTCATAGGGGTAACTCAGCGCTATCTTACCGCACAACTCACCACACGCCTTGTGCGATATAGCTCTTCTGAGCGCTGCTCCAGCCGCGCACCACCTGGCCATACCACGACACCCGGGCTCCCCCCCAGATCGAACAGCCTAAGGTTCCGAACGCTCACCATGCGCGGCATGTCCGACGTCTCGCCCGGGTCCCAGCCAGCCTCCGTCGAAAAGCGCTCTGATCCAGGCCGGCCACTCCCGCTCCCGCGGCGGCGGCACCGCTGGCGCCGCACGTGCCGCCTCCGATGGAGGATTTTCCGGGGGATCTGATGGAATTTGAGGCTCGCTCGACAGCTTGCACGATTCGCAAGGCGGGCAAGGGGCGCCAGGCGGTAACTACGGCGCCAACGCTTCGAATACCAGCTCCGTAGTGATCGCGATCGCAGGTATCAGCGTGCGGTAGACCGGACACCGTTCGGCAAAGAAACCATGGACGCGGCTCGCGGTTTCCCGGTGCGGCTCCCCGGCCTTCAGCTTCAGGACAACGTGGATCCGGCGGATCACGAGCACGTTGTCCTCTAACTCCACTTCGCCGACCGCTTCAGACACCAATCGCTCATTCGAGGCGTCGATTTGACGCGCCTCCAGCGCGCCTCCGAAGGTTCCGGTGAGTCACCCCGCCGCTGCCGCGACAATGTAATCCAAGGTGGTGGCATGAGGCTCCAGGACCGCGGGCGGAACCTTGTAGTGCTCCGCCACCGCGCCATGCACTCCGAATATCACCGGCTTTTGTTCGGCCGGCAGATAGGCTCGGCGCACGGGGCCCTTGACGCGCTCAATGCGAACCTGAGACCGGTAAACGACGTTGGGCATGGCCGGATCGTATCACGAAAGAGCCGCCCCCGGCGACCCGACCGGGTAGCCCGCCCCCCGGTTCCGGCCGCGGGCGGCTTCCCGGTGGCGGCGGCGATTGTTAAGATTAAGACCTGTCGAGGTCACAGTGAATGTGCAGAAACATCAAACCCCTCTTCAACTTCGATCCGCCCGTCACCCCCACAGAAATTCGAGCGGCTTCGCTCCAGTTCGTGAGAAAAATCAGCGGCTTTAACAAACCATCGAAGTCGAACGAAGGCTCGTTCCTGGCTGCCGTCGATGAAATCGCCGACATCTCGACCCGTCTCCTCCAATCGCTCGAAACCACCGCAGCGCCCAAGAATCGAGAAGAAGAGGCCGCAAGAGCGAAGACTCGTGCGGCAAAGAGATTCGGCGCTTGAGTTGCCAACTGGCCGGTCCGCAGGCTTAGCGGCCTCGTCCCAAGAACCCGCTTTGGTCCTTTTCGGCGGCCTCGCCCGTCGGCGGCGGGTAATCCTTGGCACCCGCCGGTGCGGGCCCCGCGGCATTGAGCACGCGAAGCGCCGCCAGGCGCACTGGCCCCGGCATGGTGGTGGCGCTCAATTGGGCGTACAACTCCATCGCCCGCGGACGGTTGCCGGCCAGCAACCCTTCGGCGCACAGGAGCGTGGCCCGGGCCACCACCGGAAACAGCGGAGGCTTGGTGCGGCCCAATGCCGCCTGCAGAGTTCTGGAGGCCTGCAGGCCCCCGATCATTGCTACCGACGCCGCCGCTGCCCCAGCCACTTCGGCATCGCTGTCGTCGATCAGCCTGGTGAGGGCGTCCAGCGCTTTGGCGTCCTTGCGCACGCCGATCGTGGTGATGACCCCCACCTGCAGCCGGCCTTTCAATCTCGGCAGCGCGGCGCGCAGCGCGTCATCTACGGATGGGTCGGGGTTGGGCTCCAGCCCGAAGCGGGCGTAGCACGCCAGGTGCGGATGGTCGAGCAGCGCCGCCATGGGCTGCACGGCTTCCTTGCCGCCGACGAACGCCAGCTTCTTGCAGGCGATGGCCTTCTGGAATTCCGTCGAATTCGGGTCCTTGACCATGGCGAGGAGTTTCGCCGGATCCAATTTCCAGATCGCCAGTCCGTCGAATTCGGGCGGGACAACCGGCATCGGCGCCCCTCGCCCTCCCGCTCCCCTGCCTCCGCCTGCCGCCTGGCCCGGCGCTCCACGGCCCGGTTCTCCCGGCGCTCCCGGTGCTCCCTGCGCTCCCGGTGCTCCCTGCGGTGGTTGTGTCTGTCCCTGTGCTTGTGGCATTTCCGTAATCTCCTATTTCTCTCGGGTTCCTTACATGTTGGTGGCCAGCGCTTCCATTCGCCAGGGCTCGCGATAGGCCCGGCCGCGCATGCGGTTGGCTTCTTCGTCGTTGAGGAACATTCGTTTGGCCGGATCCCAGGTCAACTTGCGGTTCAGTTGAGAGCAGATCCAGGCCGCATGGGAGGTAACGTGCGTGTGACACGTGACTTCGGCATTCGCCCGTGGCGGGGTTCGCGAACGGATGCAATTTATGAACTCGCGGATGTGCTCGGCGGTCGGGTCATACCTGGTCCCCTGGCGAGTGGGCACCAAAGACTTCAGATTGGGAGACACCTCGATCCGTCCGCTGTCCCCCGTCTCCACCCAGCCTTCGGTTCCTTCAAACCGGTTGCTGCACGAACCCAGCCCGCCCCAGCTATGGTTCCGCAGGACGAGTTTCACGCCGTTGACATATCGGCAATTGATGGTATACCGGCTGATCAGGCCGTCGCCCCGGAAAATGCCGCCCTCGGGCTCGAATTCGACCGGCTGGGTGCGCTCCATGTCCGCGGCCCATTGAGCCATGGCGACGGTGTGCGACGCCCACTCCAGCAGGCCGGCGTGGAAATCCCAGAACTCGCCGCGGCCACGGTCCGCGTAGTTGGAATTGTACGGCCGCCAGAGGCACGGGCCCAGCCACTTGTCCCAATTGAATACCAACGGATCCGGCTCCGGAGACTCGGCCGCCCACCAGCCGTGCCCGCCCGCGTCCACGGTTCCCAGCCCGATCGCCGTATCCGCGTGGACCTCCAGCAGCCTCCCCAGTTTGCCGCTGCGCGCCAGACCCACGGCGAACTCGAAGGCGAACTGGTTTTTCCGCTGGGCGCCCGACTGGTAGACCACGCCGTAGCGGCGCACATTGTCGGCCATGGCGTAGCTTTCATTGATCGACATGGCGCCGGGTTTCTCGATGTACATGTCCTTGCCGGATTGTGCCGCCCACATCGCCATGGGCCCATGCCAGCGGTCGCTGGTGGCGATCAGCAGAGCGTCGATGTCCTGCCGCTCGAGGATTTCCGACGCGTCGCGGTACATCTTGCAGTCGTTGTTCTTGTAATAGTTATCGACGGTGCTCTTGACCATCTCGCGAGCGCTCTCCCGGACGTCGGCGATTCCCACGAACCGCACTCGCGCATCGCCCAGCAACTGCCTCAGATCGGACATTCCGCGGCCGCGGATCCCGATGCCGCCGAAAACCAGTTGATCGTTCAGTGAGTAGTTCCCGACTACCACGGGGCCTATCTGGCCCGGCCCGGGCGTGGCCGGACCGCCCTGGGTCTGAGCCGGTGTCTGGGCGACCAGGGGCGCGGCAGCCGCAGCCACGGCGCCGGCCTGGGTCAGGACTTTCCCGAAACTTCTCCGCGTAACGCTATGCTTCTCTTCCGCCATGATTTTCTCCCTACAAGGACAAGAGGCTCTTTGACTCCCCTTGACGGTAGCACCACGCACTTTGGTTCTCAAGGCGCCAAGAGAAGGTGAAGCACTTTTGCCCGCGGCGCAGCGGAGGCGGCGCGACCGCTACCTGGCCGCGGCGCCGCCAGGCGCCAGGGGACGCCACTCGATCTTCCGCACGCCCGCCACCGTGGAGTAGGCTGCGATGCCGAATGGCATCGATCGATCGATGTCGCCCTCGCGCAGGGCGATCCACTTGTGGGCGATGGCGGCTTCGATCACGAGCTCGTCGTCAATCCAGGCCGAGATGGTGGCGGGGGTCACGCGCAGGCGCAGGGAGTACCAGCGGCCGAGCTCGAACTTCCGGGTGAACGTGGTCTCGTTCATCGAAGCATCGGCGCCGTCGATGCTCGACAGGCCCACGACCTCGCCGCCCCAGCCGCCGTTGATCCAGGTGCAGAAGGAGTCTCCCACCGGGAACGTGATCCCGGCGAAGAAATCGCTTCCCTTGAAGCGGGCGGCTTCGATGCGGACCTCGTAGTTGGAGGTGGGGAACGGAAGAGAGGGAGCTGCCCAGTTGATGCCGGTGAGAGCGCCGTAGCCGATGGTGATCACGCCCTTTTCGACGGTGACTTTGCCGGCCCCGAAGAAGTCGGATTCCTTCCAGCCCGCCAGCGATTTGCCGTCGAACAGCGAGCGCCACTCGCCGTCCGCGGGGGCGGTGGCGGGCTGCGCCGCCTGACCAAGAAGAGCGGGCGCGAGCAACGCCGCGCCGAACACCAGGCTCACGTTCTTCACCTTGTTCATGATCATCCCCCTTTACTGTATACGGCCACCGCCGCGCCTAATCGGAACGGAAGGGCGCGGCCGGCAGACCCTCGACGTTGTAGAGGGTGCAGTCCGGGAAATCGGCCCAGCCATAGCGCGCGTAGAGCGGCGCGGGAACGGACGGGCTGGACACCACTACCGTATTGCGTTCGATGCGCGCGGCCGCCGGCATCCAACGGCGGTCCGCGCCGGCGACCTCGAACCCCCGCAATGCGCCGCCTTGCGCCGACAGGCCGCCGCCCGTGTGGTCGAACCAAATGCGCAGAGCGCCGTCCTCCCGTGTCGTCCGGCGAAAGAGCGGACCGGAGCAGACAAGCTCCTCGCCGTAAACGACGGCGCGCGCCCAAAGCGACAGGCGGCGGCCCACTTCCCGCTTGTTCCCGGGGTGGATGCTGTCGCGCTCGCCGAGATCGGCGGCCACAGCCATGCCCGTGTTGGCCACGCTCAGCGCCCGCCGCTGGGCTTCGCGCAACTCGGGCCACTGGCTGAGGGGCGCGGCAGTGAAACCGGCCAGTTGCACAAACAGGAAAGGAAAGTCGCCCTGATTCCAGGCACGCCGCCAGTCGTCGATCATGGTCCGGAAGAGCCGCCCGTAGAGCGGCGCCCGCTCCGCCGTTGCATTGCTCTCGCCCTGGTACCAGATCACACCGCGGACCGGGTACGCCGCCGCCGGCATCACCATCGCGTTGAAGATGGCGCCGGGTTTCCAGGGGCTTTCCGGCCCCTCCGGTTTCACCGGCGGGGGCTCGGTGAACGGCTTGCGGGCCGCCTTGGCAAGGGCCGCCGCGGCTTCCCATTTCCGGCACTCCTGTTGGTAGCGCAAGAGCGCGGCGGGGTGGTTTCGCATCATCTTGGCCCACTCGGCCAGGGCCGGCATGAGCGCGGCATCCGCCGTGATGGAACTGTAACTGGTCCAGGAATCGATGGGCGTGCCGCCCCAGGCTATCTGGATCAGCCCGATGGGAACGCCGAGACGCTCTTCGAGCAGCCGTCCAAAATGGTATCCGACGGCCGAAAAATCGGCGACCGACTCCGGCCCGCAGGGGACCCACGGCTTCCCCCAGAGATCGTCGAAGGCGAATTCCGACACCCTGTGCATGGCACGGAACAGGCGAATCCGCGGATGCGCGGCGGCCGCGATTTCAGCCTCCGGCTCGCTGGCCCATTGCACGGGCCACTCCATGTTGGACTGGCCTGCCGCCACCCACACGTCGCCGACCAGGATGTCCTTGAGGACGATCTGGTTCGCGCCCCGGATGGTCAACTCGAAAGGTCCGCCGGCGGCGCCCGGGGAAAGATAGAAGCTAAACTGGCCCAGCGCGTCCGCCGCGGCCGCTTTGGTCTCACCGCGGAAGCTCGCCGAGACAACCTCCCCTGGATCCGCCTTGCCCCACACATGCACGGGCTGTTCGCGCTGGATCACCATGTGATCGGCCAGCAGTGTGGGCACCTGCACCGCGGCGCGGGCCAGGCAGGCCGCCAGGCAGGCGAGCACGATGGCTCGAAAAATCACTCCGGAATCAGTATGCGCCACGTCCTAAGATAACCACGCGAACAGTCTTGAGCAGAACCAGCAAGTCCATCCGGATGGTCTGGCTCCGCATGTATTTCAGGTCGAGTTCGGTCCGTTCGCGATAACTGGTGTGGGTGTGGACCGATACCTGCCACAGTCCGGTCAGGCCGGGCAGGACCTGCACGTAGAGGGGAAACACCGGACCATACTTTGGAATCTCCTCCTCGACGATCGGCCGGGGGCCGACCATGCTCATTTCGCCCCGCAGGACGTTGATCAGTTGCGGCAGTTCGTCGAGGCGGGACCTGCGCATCAGCCGGCCGGCCCGCGTGACGCGCGGATCGTCTTTCAGCTTGTGCGTCTCGCGCCACTCCGCAAGATGGTCCGGATGCGCCTCCAGGTGCCGCGCCAGCATGGCATCGGCGTCCACCACCATGGATCGGAACTTCCACAGCCGGAAACGGCGTCTGCCCTTGCCGATCCGGGTGTGGGCGAAGAACACGGGGCCGCGCTTCTCCAGCACGATGGCGAGCGCGATCGCGGCGGCCAACGGCAGAGACAGAATCAGCAGAAGCGCAGCCAGGATGACGTCGAGAATACGCTTGAGCAACCGCGCGCCGGGATCGCGCAGGCCGGAACAGACCAACCCCGTGGCGCTCTCCGGCAAGGACGGGCGGTCCTCGAAAGGGGCAACGACTTTGACCGCTTGGCCGTTCATGGCAGACAGATCGCCGTTACTTCGCTTTCCTGCCCAGTAATTTAGCATAGATAGCGGCGGTGCTATCGACCATGTACTCCAGGCGGAAACTTCGTTCATAGGCCGCGCGAGCCGCGGCGCCCATCGACACCCGCAACTGAGCGTCGGCGCAGAGCTTCTGGAGCGCGGCCGCAAGCGGCTCCGGGTTTCCCGCGGGAACCAGCAAACCGTTTGCTCCGTCTGTCACGGCCTCGCCGATCCCCCCCACGGCGGAGGCAATCACCGGCAGCCCGGCGCGCTGCGCCTCCAACACACTGCGGGGGAACGCTTCGGACCGCGAAGAGAGCACGAACAGTTGAGCGCCCGCCAGCACGGGCGCCGGATCGGGCACATACCCGAAAAACCGGACGCGCGCGGCCAGGCCGAGTTGGCTCGCCAGGTTACGCATCTCCGCCTCGCGCGGTCCATCGCCTACCAGGTCTAGCTCCCATGGTTGCGAACGCAGGGTGGCCAGCGCCCGAAGCAGCGTGCGATGGTCTTTGGGCGGTGCGAAGCGCGCGATCGAGCAGATGCGCACGGGCGTCTGCGCCGGACGGCCCCGCAGCTCGCGTGCCACGTCACCGACGCCGTTGTGCACCACCAGCAGCTTGCCGGCGGCGGCGATTCGCTTGCCCAGGGCCAGCCGCCTCTCGTCTTCGCAGACACAGATAATGGCGGCGGACCATTTCGCCGCCACCTTTTCGGCGAGGCTGAAGATCGCGCCCAGCCGTGGCGACATGCGCGAGCCGATGGACCAGCCGTGCGGAGTGTAGAGCGAGGGGATGGAGAGCCTCCTGGCGGCCGCGCGTCCGATCCAGCCTGCCTTGGCGGTATGGGTGGACACCAGGTCGGGTGCCAGGGAGCGCAGCGCGGCGACCATCTCGGCCCCGGCGCGGACGTCCCGCAGTGGATGAATCCGCCTCTCCAGGCACCGCAGAGAGACAAAGGGAACTCCGGCTGCCGCGAGCTGTTTCGCCACAGGACCGTTCCCTCCCAGCAACACCGTGGCCTGGTGTCCGCGCTCGAGCATGGCTCGCGCCAGGTCGCGGACGTGGATGCTGGCGCCCCCGACCGCGTCGGCCCGCGTGATGACGTAGGCGATTTTCACGGCGCCACCTTCCGCGACACAATCACCAGGAAGGCCAGCTTGCGGAACACGGCGCGGGCGGCCGCCGCCACAACCGGAACATCGGCCAGCGCGGCCAGCGCTTTCCGCCCCGGCCGGTCCAGCAGGCGGTAGCGGATGTAGTCGCTCTCGCGGAGCTGGCTCACGAAGAAGCGTCCGAAAGCGTCGAAGATTTCGCGGCGGGAGCGGTAATGGGTGTACGCATCAATCCAGCCCAGCTTATCCACGGCCCACTGCCGGCACGTCGGCGCCTCCTGCTTCCACGTGCCCAGGCCCAGGCGGCGTAGCCCCCAGACGTAGTAGAAACGCAGCCGCGAGTTTCTGGGAAACCAGTGCGAGAAAGGAATGCCGATGTGACCTTCGCGGAAAACGTCGCGCGCCGGAAAAATGCTGAGCACCGCGCCATCCGCTGTCAGCACCCGGTGGATTTCTCCGAGCGTTCCATCGAGGTCGGCCACGTGCTCCAGCACCTGGTTGTTCACCACCAGGTCGAAGGACGCGGCGGCGTAGTCCAGGCGGCCGTACCGGATCTCGCGGACGGCCGAGCCGAGCAAGCCCGACTGCTCGGCCTCGGCGCGCGCCGCCGATCCGCCGTAGTAGACGTCGGCGCCGGCCATGTCCAGCCCCGCGGCAAGCCCGGCCTGAACCAGGTGGCAGTCGCCGCAGCCGAAGTCGAGCACCCTCGCGCCGCTGCGTTGGCGCGCGAAGCGCATCGCGAAGTCGAGCACAAACCGGTTGGTCACGTCCATTTCAGCCTTGGCGATACAACTCCTCCCATTGAGACGTTACCGAGCCCATGTCGAAGCGCGCCAGCGCCAGGTCGCGCGCGGCCCGGCCCATCTCACGGCGCGCCGCGCCGGGCAGTTCCACCAGCCGCGCCATCGCCGAGGCCAGGGCTTCCGGATCACCGGGGGCCGCCAGAAAACCGGTCTGCCCGTCCACCACGGCATCGCGCGCGCCGCCGGCATCGGTGGCCACACAGGGCAGGCCGCTCGAGGCCGCCTCCAGCAGCACCATCGGCAACCCTTCCACCACGGATGACAACACCAGCCCGTCGGCCGCATTCATCAGGGCGGGAACGTCCTCGCGCGGGCCCAGGAAGTGCGCCCGCACCCGAAGCTCGCGAGCCAGCGCGGCCAATTCCGGTTCGAGCGGCCCCGCGCCCGCAATAAAAAGGAAGCACTCGCGCAGCCGGGCTGCCGCGCGCAGCATCGTCGGATAGTCTTTCTTCCACATCAGCCGGCCGGCCGCCAGCCAGACGAACTCGCCGCCGGCGCCGAACTCGCCGCGCAGCCGGTCCCGGCGCGCCGCGTCCGGCCGGAATCGCCCGGTATCGACGCCATTGGGAATCACCCGCAGCTTCCCGCGCCCGACCGCGCCCGAGGCCACATGACGCTCCGCCACGGCCTGGCAGACGGCGACCGTCCGGTCCGCCAGCGGATCCGTTGCGCGGTACAGCCAGTCGCGCAAGCGTGTGCCGGAGGAGTCCCGGCGGCTCTCGGCCATGCTGTGCAGCGTCGAGACGATCAGTGGCGCCGGGAAGGCCAGACGCATCAGACGGGCCAGCAGGTTGGCGTGAAACATGTGGCTGTGGAGCACGCGCGGCCGCAACCGGCGGAGGATCACCGCCAGGCGCGCCAGTGCCCGCGGATCCGGCCGGCCAGGGCGCATCCCGAGCGAATGCAGCCGGACGCCGGCCGCGGCGAGCTCCGCTTGAAACGCACTGGGGTCCAGCAGGGAAACGACACTCACCGGCCAGCCTCGACGGCTCAGCGACTGCGCGAGCAAGGCAACCTGCGTCTCGGCTCCGCCGCGAGCCAGGTTGGTGGTGAGCAGCGCGACCGGCCCCGTCATGGTTTTGTTCCGGCGAGGCTTTCGAAAAGCCCGGCATAGGATGCCACCATGGCGTCCACGCTGAAGGCGGCTGCGTGGCGCACGGCCGCGTCCGCCAGTTCGCGGCGGCGGCCGGGGTCGCACGCCAGGGAGCGAAGCGCGGCGGCGAACGCGCGCTCCTCTCCAGGGGGCACCAGCAGTCCCGTCTCGCCGTCCGCAACCAGTTCCGGCACGCTGCCGACCGCGGTCGCCACCACGGGCAACCCGGCCGCCATGGCCTCCATCACCGCCAAGGGGCTGCCTTCCCAATACGAGGATAAGGCAAAGAGGTCGCAGGCCGCCAGCATCCCGGCGACGTCCGCCCGAACGCCCAGAAAATGCACCCGTTCGGCGACACCGCGGCGCGTGGAGTACTCCCTCGCGGTTTCCCGCAGGCTGCCGTCTCCGGCCAGCAGCAGGCGCCAGCGCGGATCGCCGCCGAACGCCTGGGCGAACGACTCGATCAGGCCGAGCGGGTTCTTTTGCGGCTCCAGACGCGCCACCGAAGCGATCAGAAAATCGCCTTCGACGAAGCCGTTTTCCCGCCGCCACTGCCGCCGCGCACCGGGGCTGCGGAAAGCGCCGGAATCGATGCCGTTGGGAATCACGGCCGCCGGTTCCACGCCGTACAACTCGCGGAACGAACGGCGCATTTGCTCTCCCACCACGACCGCGGCCACGCGGCGCCGGAACGCGACCCGGTGAATCAACCGGCCGGCCAGATCGACCTCCTTCGCCGCCAGATTGTGTACCGTGTGGACCATCGCGCCGGCGCGCGCGGCCAGTCCCGCCGGAAGGCTGTAGCGGAGCACGTAGGAGTGGGTGTGCACCACTGCGGGCCGGAAGGCGCGCATGACGCGGAACAGCCGCGCCACCATGCGCGGGTCTAATCCCGAGTGCTTGCCGAGGTGCCAGGTCTCGATTCCGGCCTCGGCCAGGACCGGCTCCAGCCCGCCGGAAAACGCGTCGAACAGGGACACCACCCCTGTTTCGAAGCGGCGCGGATCCAGACGGCAGGCCAGCGATACCGCGATCCGCTCGGCGCCGGCGCGCTTCAGGGACGCCAGGACCTCCAGGACGCGGATCTTCACCCCTGTAGCCCGGCGGTCCGCCAAGGGCGCCCCCACTCGGTCATGATGAGCCCCACGATCAGCCACCCCGGTTTGTAATGCTCCCAGGTCAAAGTCGATACGCCGACGGTCCACACCGCCAGCATGATGGCCCACAGGGCGCGCTCCGCGGACGGCAAAGTCCAGACATACATCGCGACGGTACCGAGCATGAGCGCGTACACCGCGAAGCCGATTGCGCCGCACTCCACCAGCACGGACAGGAACGTATTGTGGGCAACATACTGAGCGCCCGGGACGCCCGGCGTGCCCAACTGGGGACGCACGGCCTCCGGGTATGCTCCCGCGCCGATGCCCAAAACAGGATGGCGGCGCAAGACTCTCAACCCGGCCTTCCAGATCGTCGTCCGGTTGTGCAGCGTTCCACGAGTCAGCTCCGTGGTTACGGTCGCCAGGCGTTGCCGTGTGGCCACCGGCGCAAAGCCGTACAAGCCGAGCAGCAGGAAAAAGAACAGCAGCGCACTCGAGGCGCGCTGTCCGGGGTCCGCCTGGCCCCAGGTCCAGAGGGCAAAACCGAAGGCGACGAAGGCGGCCACAAGCGCGGCGCGCGATCCCGTCAACAGCAGCGCGGACAGCACCACCACGGCCGCCGCCCGGTTGCACCACTTCATGAGGCTGCCGGCGCCGAGCGCCAGGTACAGCGCGAGCGGGATGGAGAGCGCGAGGACCAGCCCGAAGTCGTTGGGATCGAACCCCGCAGCGGCGTAGCGGAGGTAGTAGGTCTGCTCTCCGCGGAAGAAACGGAAACCGGCGCTGGCGCACGCGGCCACCGCTCCCCAGACGTACGACTGCATCAGCCGGGTTTGGTGGAGCGAATCGCGGCAGGTGTCCCAGATGATCCAGACCATGGCCAGCAGTTCCGCAAGCGTGACACCCCGACTGAGGGTTGCCTGTCGGTCCATGCTCCAAAAGTAAGTCAGCGCGGACCACAGAACGAAGACGGCGGCCAGGCCCAGTGCAAGGTTGGGCGGACGGACCGATCCGCGCCGCGCCGCCACAACCGCCGCGGCGAAGAAGGTGAGAATCCCGAGCAGGTGCGAAAGCGTAGCGATGCCCGGCACCTGGATGCTCTTCTCCCAAGGAATCGAAAAGACGAACAGGCACAACAGGAGCCCGGAGGCGCGCGGCGCAAAGCCCGAGGGAGGCTCGCCGCTCATCCGGCGGCCTCGATGCGGCGCATGGCGCGGGCAAGAATCAAAGCCTCGCCGCCGATCTGCACCGACGCGCCTATCGCCAGAGACACGGCCGCGCCGCGCAACCCGAACCGGGGCACCAGCAGCCAGCTTGCAGCGCCACAACTGGCGGCCACGACGCAGAACAACGGCACCTGCGCATCGAAGGCGCGAGCCGCGGTGATGGCATAGCCCAGGGCGATCGCGACGTAGCCGGGAATGGCCGTCCCCATAACCGCGACCAGCAGGCCGCCGTGCGCCCGATACTCCGGGCGGTAGACGACGCCGAGGATGGTCCCGCCGAAAGCGGCCGCGACCACCACGCCGGCCACGCCGAGCGCGCCGACCGAAGCAGCCAGCAGGGCGGTCAGCCTGAGAAACGGCTTCGATTCACGCCGGCTGAAGTGGCGCGCCAATCGGGGCGTGGTGGCTTGGCCGAGTGCGTTGACGACCGTACTGCCCACCGTCAGGAAAGAAGCAACCGCCGCAAAGACGCCCAATTCCCTCACCCCCAGGTAGCGCTCGATGGCGTACCGGGGCAGGTTGGTGTTCAACGAGACAAGCAGGAGCATCACGCCGAGCGGCATCGCCGTGCGCAGGATGGACAGTTCGGCTCCCAGGCCCGAACGCGCCAGATTCTCGCCTGCCGCGCCCCTTGGCCGGTCGTAAGCCAACAGCACGGCCAGACGCCCCGCCGCCACCGCCGCCAGCGCCCAAACCAGATCGCGAAGCACATACAGGGACACCCCAAAGGCGCACACCGAAACCAGGCCTCGCGCGATCATCGAGCGGGCGATGAGTTCCATCTCATCGCGCCGCTGCATGGCGCCGTAATAGATGTCGCTCACGGTCTCGCTGCTCTGCGCCAGGCCCGTCACCAGGATCACCGCGGCCAGCGACCCGGCATGACCGGATACCAGCGCCAGAATGGCGATGCCCACGAGGCCGAGCCCCGATACCCCGAGACGGACTACCAGGTAATTCCCGAACGGCTGGCGCCCGTCCATGTCGGTGGCCAGAACGGCTCTCAGGTTCAGGTGCGACAACATCACCAGCGGAGTAGTGAGGGCCACTGCCAGGGCGTATTGCCCGAGCATCTCGCTGCCGCCCAGTTTGGCTACGAGGCTGAGAGCAGCCCACTGCGCCGCGGCGTAGAAGGTGTTTCCGGCGAGAGTCCAGGCAAAGCTCGACCGCAGCGAAGCCGAGGTGCGCGGAGGGGGCTTGCCGCATTCGCCGGTGCGCATCCCCTCATTCTAGCCGAGAGGTACCGCAGGCCGAAGCGATCGCCGATGAAGCCGGCGAGGGCCGCGTGAATCAAGGTCACTGCGATGCGGACCCGTGACGCGCCACCACGACGATCATGAAGGTGCCGGGCTTCACCGGCGCTCCGCCTTTCGATCCGGGTCGCGGCTCCCCAAACTCCGCGGCAGCCGATGGAGAGCCGGTGCTGTTTGGAGTCGATCGACATCCCCACCGGCGCGCCTCCGGGCGCGACGGGCCAGCGTGCCACCACCTTTCTGGCCTGAATGTCCACGACCGCCACTTCGTTCTTGTCCATCGGATTGATGTAGACCTTGCCGGCTCCACCGGACGCCAGAAACTCCGGTGCTCCGCCCAGTTCGATGGGCGCGTCGATCTTCCCATTTTTGGGATCGATGTCGGGTTTCAGCGACATCGGCATCGGGTTGCGCGGTGAGGGCGCCCAGAATACAGAGTGCGTCTCGAGATCGAAGACCACCACGGCGCCCTCCAGCCTCAACCAAAAGCTCTCGGCGATTCGGAAAGGCGACAAAACGAGCGCCGAAGAATGGTCTGATATTCTAAGTGGGGGCTGACTAGGGTAGCCCTTCGGTCCGCCTGCCCCTAAATCATGTCTCGATGGATCGCTTGCATAGCGGGCGCGGTGGGATTGTGTTGCGCCGCGTCTGTTCCCACTCCCATGCTCGGTGTAGCCTGGTACCCGGAACAATGGGCCGAAACCTAATGGGAAAAAGACCTGGCCCTGATGGATGCCGCCGGCATTCGCATGGTGCGGATCGGCGAATTCGCCTGGAGCAGCCTGGAGCCGGATGAGGGCCGCTTCGAATTCGCCTGGCTCGACCGCGCCATCGCCAGGGCCGCCGCCCATCATATCTTCACCGTTCTGGGCACGCCCACGGATGCGCCCCCCGCCTGGCTGACGGCCAGGTATCCGGACACGCTGCGCGTCGATAATACCGGCCGCCGCGCCGAGCACGGCAGCCGCCGTCAATTTTCTTACACCAGCCCGCGCTACCGCGAATTCTGCCGGCGCATCGCCGAGAAGATGGCCGAACGCTACGGCTCTGACGCCAGCGTGATCGGCTGGCAGATCGGCAACGAGTACACCGAAGACTCTTACGACGATCACAGCCGCGAGCGCTGGCACCAGTGGCTGCAAGCCAAGTACAAAACCCTCGATTCCGTCAACCAGCACTGGACCACGGCCTACTGGAGCCAGACGTATTCCGGCTGGGACCAGATTCCCATGGAGACCGCGCGCGGTAACCCGGGCCTGCTTCTCGACTACCGGCGCTTCGTAACCGACATGTGGCGCGAGTTCCAGCGCAACCAACTCGACGCCATCCGCGGCCACGCGAAGGCCCAGTTCGTGACTACCAATCTCGGCGGCCTGGGCTGGGCCGACCGCTTCAACCGCGCCGAGATCTCGGCCGATCTGGACTTCATCTCCTGGGACGACTACGCCGGAATGGGCCACGTCGACGCCGTCCGCAACGGCGCCGCCAACGACCTGGTGCGTGGATGGAGGCGCCAGAACTTCTGGGTGATGGAGGCGCAGCCCGGGTTCGTCGATTGGGCGCAGGTGAGCAACGCCCTCGATAAGGGCGAGGCCCGCGCCATGGCGTGGCAGGCCATCGGGCACGGCGCCGAAGCGTTTGCTTTCTGGCAATGGCGCAGCGCGCTCAACGGCCAGGAGCAGTATCACGGAACGCTGGTGGGGCCGGACGGCGAGCCGGTTCCGTTCTACGAAGAAGCGCGCCAGTTGGGCCGCGACTTCGCCGCCGCGGCGGCGGCGCTCGAAGGCACGCAGCCGGTCTCCGAAGCCGCCATTCTCCACGATTACGACAGCCGCTGGGCCATCGAGTTTCATTCGCAGACGCAGCGCTACGACCAGATCCAGGTGCTGCTGGGCTACTACGAGCCGTTGCGGCGCATCACGCAATCGGTGGACATCGTCCCCGCCGACGCGCCGCTCACGGCTTACAAGCTGGTGGTGGCGCCGAGCCTGAACGTGATCGGCGAAGCGCTGGGGCGCCGCCTGATCGAGTACGTCCGGCAGGGCGGCCATCTCGTGCTCGGCCCCAGGTCGGGAATGAAGGATGCGTACAATTCACTCTGGCCGAGCCGCCAGCCGGGACCCCTGGCCGCGGAACTCGGCGGACGCGTGGAACAGTACTACGCCCTGCTCGACGATGTTTCCGTCCGCGGCGCCTGGGGAACGGGCCAGGCTTCAATTTGGGCCGAAGCGCTCTCGGCGGACGGCGCCGAAGTGGTAATGCGCTACGGATCGGAGAACGGCTGGCTCGATGGCCAGCCCGCCGTCCTGACGCGCGGCTCGGGCAAGGGCCGCGTGACGTACGTCGGCGCGCTGCTGGATCGCGCGCTGATGCGGTCGGCCATGGAGGCCCTGGCCAAATCGGCCGGCCTGCGCCCGGCTCTCGACGGTGTGCCGGAGGACGTCGAAGTCTGCCGCCGGTCAGGCCCCGGCGGCGAAGTGTTCGTCCTGATCAATCACGGTAAGCAGGCTCGCACCGTGGTGCTGCCGCGTCCCATGCGCGATGTGATCTCGGCCGGCCAGGCCAGCCCGTCGGTGACCCTGCCGCGAAACGGAGTCGCCGTGCTTCGGCCGGAGTAAACGCGGTTCATCCGGCGACCTCCAGTTCGGAGATATCGTATTCGCCAAGTTGGAGAGGGTAACGGCCGTACTCGCGAACCAACTTCACTACGTAGTCGTAGCTGGCAGGCGGCACATTGCCCGGCACGGAGTGGTCGGATTGAAAGATGAACCCGCCTCCCTTGGCTGCATTGAGCTTGGTGAGAACTGCAGCTTTGAGTTCCTCGCGGCTGCCGGCGGCCCACAACTGCACATCCATGTTGCCGCAGAAACCGATACGGTGGCCGAAGCGCCTGCGCAGGTCCACGGCGTCCAGCCCGGCCTTGAATTCGAGCGGGTTGTAGGCATCGACTCCGATTTCGATGAAGTCCTCAAAAATGCGGTTCACGTTTCCACAGCCGTGGTAGATCACCGGCAAGCCCTGGGCGTGGCATTCGTCGATCAGCGATTTTACTCCGGGCTTGAACCAGGCGCGCCAAAAAGCGGGAGAGAACATCATGCCCTTCTTGTAGGCCACATCGCCCCAGATCACCATGCCGTCGAGAAGCCCGTCCGCGGCCTTGATCTGCGCCTTTACGATTTCGAGGGCGAACTGGTTGATGCGTTCGGCGAAGCGCGCGATCTCGTCCGGATACATGCCTATCCACAGCATGACGTTCTCGCTCCCGATGATGCGCCACATCATCTCGTGCGCTTCGCAAACGCCGCCGAACACGGGAAAGTCGGCCCATGCCGCACGCACGCGCACCACGAAAGGAGGCAGGTTGCGCGCGAACGAGTCGCCCACGCCGTTGATCTGGTCGTCGCCCGCCGAGAAAAAGCGCCGTGCGTCCCACGGATCGTCGAATTGGAAGGCCTTCATCTTCTCGATGGAGTCGGTTTCAAAACTGAGGAAGGCGGGCATGGCCTGGTCGTACTTCTTTTGCAGAACGGCCTCGAATCCGGTTCGGACCACGACCTGTTCCGGGCTTTCCTCCAGCACCTGGAACGGCTTGATGTGGGGATCGACGTTGGGATTGAACTGCATCCAGTCGAGGTCGTAGTAGCGGTAGATGTCCGCGTCGGAGGGGAGGCCATACTCCTGGCGCCAACGCCTGAGAAAGCTTCCCCAGAAGAAATCGCTGACCGGGACCCGGTCCGGCTCCTGATGGCGCAGCGCCTTTTTCATGCGGTCGAGCTTCGCCAGGCAATTGGCAGTCCGCTGCATTATCGTGCGCCCATGTACTTAGGATACTGCGCCCGGTCATGCATTCCCTTTGCAGTTGACGCCCCACCCCGCCGTAACATACAAGTGGATCTGAATGCGAGCGGCCCATATGAAGTTTCTGGTTACCGGCGGCGGGGGATTCATTGGCTGGCGCGTGGTGCGGAATATCCTGGCTCGCGGAATACCCGCCGTCGTCGCCGACTGGAGCGTCGATCCGCGGCTCCGCCAGCGCCTGGAGCGTGAGAGCGGGCCACTGGTGAGCTTTGTCCCCTGCGACGTCGCGGAGTACTCCGATGTCGCGCGATGCTTCCGCCTCGAACCGGACATCACGCACGCCATCCACCTGGCCTACCTGATGAGCGCCGAGGTGGAGGCCAACCCGCATCTGGGCGCGCGGGTGAATGTGCTGGGGATGGTGAACCTGTTCGAGGCCGCTCTGAATCACCGCCTCGAGCGGCTGGTTTTCACCAGCAGCGAGACGGTCTACGGAGCTTCGCAGGGCGTGTACGGCGAACGGCCGGTGAAGGAATCCGACTACTGCGCGCCGGCCGACCATTTCTTCACCTACGGGGTCATGAAGATTCTCAACGAATTCATGGCGGAAAAATACGTCCAAAAGCACGGGATCAGCATGGCCTGCGCCCGTCCGCCGGTGGTCTTCGGCCACGGCCGGAAACGCGGAGCCGTGCTCTGGGCGGAACAGTTCATTTCGCTGCCCGCCATCGGCCAGCCGGTTTCTTTGCCCTTCTCCGCGCAGAACCGCGACTGCTGGCTGTACGTTGACGACTGCGCGGAACAACTGGTCCGCCTGGCGCTCAAGCCGCGGCTGGCACACTTCGCCTACAATTCGAGCGGCCACTCGATTCGAGCGGGCGACCTTGCCAACGTGGTGCGCCGCTGGGTGCCCGGGGCCGAGATCACATTCGACGAAAGCCAACCGGCGACGCCGCTGGTAGACGATCTGGACGGCGGCCGCATGATCGAAGAGATTGGCTTCACGCCGCGGCCGATCGAGGACGGCGTGCTGGCTCATCTCAACGAAGCGCGCGCCGAGGCGTCTTTGCCGCCGCTTGGCTGATCCTGGAGACTCAATGAAACGATATCGCACTACCGTCGTTGGCAGCTTTCCACGGCCCACGGCCGTTGCGGACACCATGAAACGGCCTGCCATGCCCGAGGCCGAGATCGACGACATGATTCGCTGGGCGGTGCGCGAGCAGGTGGACCTGGGCCTCGAAACGGTGACGGACGGCGAAGGCTACCGCGAGAACATGTACTACTTCTATCAGAAGCGCCTGGACGGCGTTTCGATGGAAGATATGGTCCTGCGATCGTTCGGGCCCGCAAGCTTCGCCATCGAGTGCGCGCGCGTGACCGGGGAGATTCGCAACCCTCGCTGCAACCTGGCGCACTACTGGAAGGTCGCGCGCGACGCCGCGCCGGCCGGCGTCGCGGTCAAACAGACGGTCACCGGACCGCACGTGCTGACGCGCTTCAGCGTGAACCAGCGTCCCGATCTGTACCCGGACGAACCGGCGTTGTGCCGCGCCTACGCGGCAGTGTTGCGGCAGGAGCTGAAGGAGGTCATCCGGGCGGGTTGCGAGCAGATTCAATTTGACGAGCCCATGTGGACCGAAGCGCCGGAGCAGAGCGAATGGGCGGTGGAGATCCTGAACGACCTGATCGAATCTTTGGGACCGGTGCGCGTAGGGCTGCACGTCTGCGGCGGCAATCCCCGGCGGAAGCGCGTGTACTTTACGAAGTACACCGACCTGGCGCCGGCATTCCGCCAGGCGCGCATCGACGAGGTAGTGCTGGAGCACTGCACGCTCGGCTACAACCTGATGGACCTCTGGCCGCTGTGGGACTTCCGCGGCGACCTGGCATTGGGCGTGATCGATCAGCGCAGCGACACCATCGAGACTCCGGACGTGGTCCGCGAGCGCGTGAAGCCGGCGCTCGAGTACTTTTCTCCCGAGCGGCTGCTGCTCACCAGCGAGTGCGGTTTCGGCCATGTGCCGATCGATATTACCCGCGCCAAGCTGGCGGTCCTGACTTGTACCGCGAAGGAACTCGCAGAAACGTAGGCGGCCGGGCCATTCCGCAATACGGAATCCGAAGAAACCGGCTGTTTTCGGCCTTGTCCCACGGAGAAGGGCGGTGTATACCTGGGATATTCCCGAGCTGGAATCATGGAGGTTTCCGCGTATGCAACTGACGAGACGGAATGCGTTCAAGACGCTGGCCGGGGGTCTGTCGGTTTCCCGTCTGGCGATGGCAGCCGACGCTGGGCCGAAGTTTCAGCCGGAATGGGAGTCGTTGAAGCAATATCGTTGTCCCGAGTGGTTTCGCGACGTCAAGTTCGGCATCTGGGCGCACTGGGGCCCTCAGGGGGCGCCGAAGCAGGGCGACTGGTATGCGCGCAACATGTATATACAAGGAACGCGCCAGTACGAGTATCACCTGGCGCACTACGGCCATCCGTCGAAGGTCGGCTTCAAGGACATCATTCCGCTCTGGACCGCTAAGAACTGGGAGCCCGAGACGCTGATCCGCCGCTACAAAAAGGCCGGCGCAAAGTATTTCGCGTCCCTCGGCGTGCACTGCGACAATTTTGACTGCTGGAACTCCAGGCACCACCGGTGGAACGCCGTGAACATGGGGCCTAAGCGCGACATCCTGGGAACGTGGTGCAAGATCGCCCGCCAGAACGATATGCGCTTCGCGGTCAGCGAGCATCTGGCGTGGAGCTATTCGTGGTTCAACGTTAACAAAGACTCGGATGCCAAGGGACCGTACGCCGGCGTTCCCTATGACGGCAACGATCCCGCGAACCAGGATTTCTACTACGAGCCGCACGCCGAGCGCGCCGCTAATTTCACGCAGCAACCCTCGGAGTCTTTTAAGCTGTCGTGGTTCACGCGCATTCAGGACCTGATCGACCAATACCGGCCCGACCTGGTGTACACCGACGGCGGCGTGTTCGGGCAGATCGGCCGCGACCTGATCGCTTACTACTACAACGCCAACATGTCCTGGCACAACGGCAGCCAGGAGGGCGTCTACACCATCAAGTTCCAGCGGCCCGGCGGGAAGACCGGCGAGTATCAGGAAGGCGCCGGCACGCGCGACATGGAGCGCACGGTGTTGAGCGAAATCTCCGCGCAGCCCTTCCACACCGATATGTGCCTCGGCCAGTGGCAGTATTTCGAAGGCTTCGAGTACAAGAAGTCGCGCGACGTGATCCACACCCTGATCGACGTGGTCAGCAAGAACGGCACCATGCTCCTCAGCGTGCCGCAGATGCCCGACGGCACGATAGACAGCCAGGAGGAATCCATCCTCGACGACATCACCAAGTGGATGGCGGTGAACAGCGACGCCATCTACAGCACGAGGCCGTGGAAGCAGTTCGGCGAGGGCCAGGAGACGACGACCGGCGAGGTGGTGGACCTGCGCACCAGAAAGCCGCTGACCGCGAGCGACATCCGTTTCACCACGAAGAACGGCAAGCTCTTCCTCTTCTGCCTGGGCTGGCCCGACAAGGATATCGAGGTGCGCGCCCTGGGGACGGCAGCCGGATTGTGGACCAGCAGGATTTCCAATATCCGGCTGCTCGGCTCCGAGGAGAAGGTGAAGTGGACGCTGGCGCCCGAGCGGTTGCAGATCGCGCGGCCCGCGCACCAGCCGGGCGAGTTTGCTGTTACTTTCGAGATCTCGTAAGGTGGGGCAGCCAATCTTGGCTGCCGCCGCCTTTCAGGCGGCGCTCTCAGTAGTTACCAGACCGGGATCGGCAGACTGTCGAGGTCGTGATACATCCGGTAGGGCGTGACCTCGCCGACCGCGTAGAACGGCCGGAATTTCGCCTGAATGCGCGCGCCGTCGGGAGGCGCCAGGCGGAACACGCCGGGAGAATCGTCGGCCACCAGTTCCTTTTCCAGGTTGGCGGGTTCGGGCAGGCGCGGTATCGTCTCGAATACCCAGTCGTCCATCACCAGCACCACCGGGCCGCGCACCACCGCGACGCGCCGGGGATGCTGCCGGTCCACCGGTTCCATACGAAGCGAAAGGGGAATTCGCATCTCCACCTGGTCGGCGGGGTGCCAGGTGCGCGTGATTTCGGCCCACGCGCCGGGTTTGCAGTCGGCGGCGGCCGCGCCATTCACTTTCAGCGAAGCGTTGCGCGTCCAGGCCGGGACACGGAAGCGGAGCGCGAAACGGCTGCTCTGCTTCATGTCCAGACGAAGGGTTGCAGTCTCGGCCTCGGGGTATGTGGTCTCCAGCACGGCCTTGACTTCGCCCTCCGGACCCTGCCAGGTCACTTCGGATGGCAGATAGAGATTCACGTAGAGACCCGACGCATCCTTGTAATAGATCAGGTTGTGATAGTCCGCCATGTTCTGAATGTAGGACCCGGAGCAGCACGAGTAGCGGGAGACCTTATAGACCTTCATGCCGCCGCCCACACGGTAATCGGCATAGTAGAAGTGTTTGCCGCCGGTCGTGATGGGCAGCGCGGCTCCCACGCCGTTGTACAACAGCCGTTCGGCCCAATCGCCGTAGCGGGCTTCTCCCGTGAACTCCATCAGGTACCGCGACAGTTTGAAGCCCGCCCACGATCCGCAGACCGCCTCGAACGTGGCGTTCCTGGCTTCGAGGCTCCTGCCCAGCGTGCCGTCAGGCGCGACGAACCGCTCCATGGGACCGAAGCCGCCGGTCGCGTAACACTGCGTGTTCTGGAGGTAGTCGTAGGCGTTCTTGATGATAGTGAGGTAAGTCGGATCGCCGGTCACGGCATAGGTCATAGCCGCGCTGCTGAAGGTGTTGACGTGGCTGTACGCGTGCACGCCGTGCGCATCGGCGGGCGCGGAAGTGCCGGCGAACTTCTTCCAGTAGGAGTCATACCGGTAGCCGTCGGCGAAGGTCTTGATCCTGGGGTCGCCTGTCAGTTGCCAGGCGCGGTACAGGTTCTCCGCAAAGGTGTACCATTCGGAGGGCCTGCCGTTGAGCAGCGCACCGCCGGCCGGAGTGCGCTCGCGGCTGTAGTTGCGGATGGCGAAGTCGAGCGTCTTTTCGAGCAACGGGGCCGCCGCGGCGTGACCGGCGTACTCCTGCATGTCGACGAGTCCGCACACCAGCTTTTCGTAGGCGTAGAGGCCCATGTTGCTGTCGCCGCCGGGCTTGATGGTCTTGGCCCATTCCGAGAGCAGCCAGGCGGCCTTGTCGCGAAGGGGCGCGTCTCCCGTGGCGCAGTACATTCGCGCCATGCCGCTCAGCCATTGTCCGAACACGGTGTCGCTGTTTTTCGCGCACCATCCGCCGAGCGGCTTGCCGGGAGCCGGCAGGCCGGCCGCCGCTCGCCAGCCTTGCAAAATGTCATCGTTGGAAACTTCGAGGTAGTAGTCCCGCGCGGCCTGATACTGGTCGAGCCACCGGCTTTTGCGAAGCCGTACGCCACGGTAGTTGAAGGGCTGGAGGCGCACTCGGGAAGCGTTTGCGGCGGACTGCGTCTGAGCCCGCAGGGACAGGGCGCCCGCAGCGGCGCCGGCCGCTCGCAGCCAATCGCGGCGCGTGGGTAGAACGCTCATGGGAACACCTCACTGACAACGAAGTCCTGGATTCCACATTGTCTCATCCGCGAAGGAACCGTGGGCTCAACGCCGCGCTGTTCCGCCTTCCGTTCGCTTCAAAACGTGACTCGCAGCGACGCCTGGCCGACTCTCGAGCCGCGCGCCGATGTCAACGTTCCGAACGCGGCGTTCACCTGCTGGCCCGTTGCGGGATTGAATTGCGCGGTCGTGTTCATGCCGGAAAACTGAGTGTGGTTGAAGGCATTGTAGGCTTCGAAGCGCAACTGGAACCTGACCTTCTCGCGAATCGGGAAATTCTTGAAAATGGTCATGTCGATGTTGTTGGTGCCGGGACCGCGCACCACGTCGCGCGGCGCATCGCCGGCCGTCCCGATCGCCGGCATGGCGAACACGCCGGTATTGAAATATTGGAGCAGGCTGCGCTGGCTCTTGGGGAGAATCGGATTGGAGAGCACCAGGACCCGCGAGCCGTCGCCGCCGCCCGGAATGTCCAGGCCGTTCGTCGTGCTCAAGGTGATGCCGGATGGCGCTCCGCTGATGAACGATGCTACGCCGGAAAGCTGCCAGTGATCGCCGATTGCGCCCACGGCCTTGTTCTTCACCAGCCTGGTGGTCCCGGGAATGTCCCAGAGCCAGTTTATCTGCACGATGTGCGTGCGGTCGAAGTCCGACTTGCCATAGTTCCAGATCTTGATCGGCACGATATCCGCCACCGCGGCAAAGTCGTTGCTGACGTAATCCATCGATTTCGACCACGTCCATGCGCCGCCAATCTGCAACCCCTTCGCAAAGCGGCGATTCACCTGCACCTGCATCGAGTGGTAGCTCGAATTACTGGCGAATTCGTCCTCCTGGATGCTCGAGTAGCCGAAGTACGGCTCGAGGAAGGTATCCGGCAAGGGCTTCCCGGGGTTGGTTGTATCCTGGTTGGCGGTCAGGAAGTGCGCGCCGTACGGCAGCGTGTTGAGGTTGCGCTCCTGGAGCAAATGGCGGCCCAGCGCGCCCACATAAGCGACGTCCAGCACGGTCTTGAACCCCAGTTCCCTCTGTACGCCCAGGCTGAAGTTGTATACCGAGGGAACTTTGCCGGATAGCGACAGGCCGGCGGTGGAGGAAGGCGCGAGATTCCCGGCGCTGCCCACGAGGCTGCTGAAAGAGCTGTAGTAGACAATCGGCGTGTATTGAATCGGCGGCGTCTGTGCGATGTCCAGCAGCATCACGCGCTCGCGTTCGTTGTGCACCAGGCCGAAGCCGCCGCGCACCGCGGTCTTTCCGTTGCCGAAGACGTCCCAGGCAAAGCCTGCTCGCGGGGCGAACAGGATGCCCTGATGGTCCATCATGCCGCTTGGATATCCCGGAGTGCCCTCCTGCACCATGCCGTTGGCGGTGTTGCCGCTGCCCGGGACGAAAGCGCCGATCAGCAGCGCCGGCACGGTGTTGCCGGTCGCGAGGTCGATACCGATACGCTTTCCGTTTACCAGGGTGGGGTAGTAGAGCCGCGGGGCCTGCGCGCGATTGTATACGTTTGGCTCGAAACTCGAGTCCTGGTTGTGCTTGTCGGAGTACGGCGTGTACCACGAGAACCGCATGCCCAGGTCGAGAGTGAGCCGCCGCGAAACTTTCCAGCTGTCCTGCGCGAACCAATCGAGCGTATTGCCGCGGCCGTTAGTCTCCACACGCGTGTTGCTTTCCTGGTAGGACCGGAACACGCCCACGAGAGCGTTCGAATAGGCGTAGCCGGTGTCGAGCGGGTTGCTGGTGTCGCTCGAGAAATCGAACTGGCCCCAGTTGGTGCCGCGCGCCCCGCTGTAATAACGCACACGTTCGTAGTAAACTCCCGCCTTCAAAGTGTGGACGCCTGCGGTCTTGGTAAGGTTGTTCGTAAAGTCGAAGATGGTGTCGTCGCTCTTGGTCGGAAAGCGCGAATCCCAGGTGAAGCTTGCCGCGCCTGTGATGCCGCCGAACGTAGCCCAGGGAATCAGGTTGAGCGGATTCAACTGTGGGTAGAACTGGGGCAGCGTCATTCCCAGCGCGGTCTTGCTGACCTTGTCGATGGATGCCTGGTCGTAGGGGACGATCAACTGCTGGCTGTGGTGCACGCCGAAGGAAAACTCGTTCACCATGCTCGCGTTGAAAGTGTGCGTGAGGTTGATCACGCCTCCGTCGTCGGAGAAGACGTTGTCGGTCTTCAGTTCGCCCCAGGGTGCGCCGCTGCCGCCGCCGCCGATGTTGTAGCCCGATTGATTTAATCGGAAATCCAGGCCCCGCACGTACATCCTGGTCTTATCCGTGAGGTTGTAATCCACGCGGTAGACTTCGTTGTTCCGCGTGGCCGGAATTACTTCCTGGAACGTGTAGTTGTACGCGCCCTTGGTGATGGCCGTGTTGAGGGCGTTCGGCAGCGGGAAAACGGAGAGCAGCTTCTGGCCGTTGGCGTCGATGCGGTTCCCCGGCACGATGTTTCCGGGGAACGGGTTGCCGGTGGTTGGGTCTTTGATGGTGGTGGAGACTGCCGAGTAGTCGCCATTCCGCTGGGCCTGCGTTGGTACGGTCACGTTCACGATGCTCTGCGGCGTGCTGGTGGGCAGGTATTCCTGGGAATAGAAGAAGAAGAGCTTGTCCTTGCGCTGGATCAGATGAGGAATGTATGCGGGCCCGCCGATATTCGCGCCCCAGGTGTTGAACCGGTAGCGGGGAATCGGCGTGCCGGCGCGATTCGAGAAAAAGTTGTTGGCGTTGAATTCCTCGTTGCGCTTGTAGTAGTAGCCGTTGCCGTGATACTCGCTGGTGCCCGCGCGAGTGACCGCCTGCACCAACACGCCGGCCGTGCGGCCGTACTCCGCCTGGTAGTTGTTCATCAACACTTTGACCTCGCCCACCGCATCCATGTTGATGGGAGTGGGCGTGGTCTGAGAACTCCCCAAATCGTTGTTCGTAACGCCGTCGATCTGCACCGAGGGATAGCTGATGCGCATGCCCTGCGCATTGGGATATGCGGTCCGCGTGCCGATGGCATCGGAGTCGCTCGAGGGAACCACGCCGGGCATTATGCGCAGCAGTGACAGGAAGTCGCGGCCTCGGGCCATCAGCTCGTCCATCTGGGCGCTGGTCAGCAAGCCGGAGCGGTCTTCGCTGTTCACTTGCACGGGCGTGCCCGATGCGTCCACCGTCACCGATTCGCTGACGTCGCCGATCTGCATCGCGAATTCACCGGCGGACAAACGCTCGGCCGCCGTGACGTGCAGTTCTGTCTTTTCCGCTTTCTTGAATCCCGTCATCTCTACCATCACCGAATACCGGCCCGGCAGAACGGCGGTAAACGTGAATTCACCGCTGGCGCCGGTCTTCTCCACCGCCTTGACGCCGGTGTCGCTGTTGGTAAGGGTCACGGTAGCGCCGGCTATCGGCAGCGAACTCGGATCGACGGCCGTTCCGGTAATCGTGCCACTGACGGTTTGCGCCAAGGCCAAAGTCGAACAGGCAAGCAGGCTCCCGAGTGCCAGTGCGGCCATTCGTGACCGCGAAGTCATTAGGCGAGACATACGAAGTCCTCCCTATTTCCGATGGGTTAATCTTATCCTGGCGTGAGCGAATCGTGGCCCGCCAAAAACTGTTATAGTTTCAAATTCCGCCCTACGGAATGCTATGTGCCGTAGAACTGGGGATATTTGCGCCCCCGGTAGCCACCCTCTGCCCTGTTCCATTCCGCATTGCGGAAACAAAATGGAGCCGGTTTTTTGGGCCCCCGCAGCGCCCGGGACTGCAATAGAATCGATCCGATGCACTGTCTCTTGCCAAGGACCGGGCGGCCAATCGTCATCATCGGCGCGGGCGGGGTTGTGCGCGACGCGCACCTGCCGGCTTATCGCATCGCGGGCTTCCACGTTCACGGCATCTGCGACCTCGATCCATCGCGAGCCGGGGCTCTCGCCGCCCGGTACGGTATCCGGCAGGTTTACCGCAACTCCGCGGATGCCTTTCGCCATGCTCCCGAAGACGCCGTGTTCGATGTGGCGACTCCGCCGGATGCGATCCTCCCGGTTTTGGAAGAAGCGCCCGGCGGCGCCGTGGTGCTGATCCAGAAGCCCATGGGCCGGAACCTCGAAGAAGCCCGTGCCATCCGCGATCTTTGCCGGCGCAAACGGTTGACTGCCGCGATCAACTTCCAGCTCCGCTTCGCTCCCGCCATGGTGGAGGCGCGCAGGCTGATCGGGCAGGGCGCCATCGGCGACGTTCACGATATGGAAGTTCGCGTCAACGTCTTCATGCCCTGGCACCTCTGGCCGTTTCTCGAAAGCCTCGAGCGCATGGAAATTCCGCTGCATTCGATCCACTACCTCGACCTGATCCGCGCGTTCCTGGGCGAGCCTGGCGCGGTTTGGGCGCGCACCACCAGGCATCCCGGCGTGCCGCGCCTGGCCTCGGCGCGATCGCACATCATTCTCGACTACGGCGAAATGCTCCGGGCGGCGGTCATGACGAACCACGGGCACGTCTTCGGTCCGCGCCACCAGGAGTCGTACGTGAAGTGGGAAGGCACACGCGGCGCCATCAAGGCGCGGCTCGGATTGCTCATGGATTATCCTGAGGGCGTCCCCGACGAGTTCGAGTACTGCACGCTCGAGGACGGCCGGCCGCCCGAATGGAAGGCCGTCGAGATCGCGGGGTCGTGGTATCCGCACGCCTTTATCGGCAGCATGTCGAGCCTGATGCGTTTTGCCGAAGGCTCGGAGGCCGGCCTGCCCACGGGCATCGAAGACGCCTACCGTACCATGGAGCTTGTGGAAGCAGCCTACCGTTCGAACGACACCGGAGGAACGCCGATTGTCCACGACTAAGGAACCACACCCTGCGCGTTCTCCTAAGTGTGGGGCAGCCAATCCTGGCTGCCGCCGCCTTTCAGGCGGCGCTCGCGCTAGACCAACAGAACTCCTCAGGCTGCAATACCAGGCCGGCCTTTACCGGATTCCGCTCGATGTACTGTCGGATCCGGTCGAACTCCCCCTCCTTCACCAAATGGTCGTAACTCTCATCCTGCCAAAACGGCTGGCCGGTCGTTCCCAGAATCCGATTGGCTTCATGCGCGGTGAAGCCCTTCAGCGGCCCCAGCCATCGGGGCGTAAAGACCTGCGGAGTAACCAGCAAGTGAACGTGATTGGGCATCACAACGTAGGCATGGAGCTGATAGCGATGAAAACGCGCCTCGCCATCCTTCAGAGCGGCAACCACGAGCCCGGCGATTTCCGGTCGAAGCAGGGAAAGCGGGCCACTCCTGGTGCGGTCGAGGAGGCGATCCATGGCGACGAACGCTTTTCCATTGGCGGTCAAGCGATCCGGGGGAAAAATGCGGTTTTCGGGAAGGCTGCCGTGAAGCCGGAATGTTACAAACAGCGGCTGCCCGGCGACCGAAAAATGGGGCAGCCGCCGTTCGTAATATCGCATCCTGCGATGATTGTGCCTGGCGGGGAGAGCCATTCTCACAAAAAGAGACGCCGCCTGCCCCACTTCACCAAGGCGGTGCAACCCTCATGAGGCCGCTCGAAGGACTCCTGGTCCTCGATTTCAGCCAGTTCCTCGCCGGACCATCCGCCGCCCTGCGGCTGGCCGACTTAGGCGCGCGCGTCATCAAGATCGAACGGCCCGACGGCGGGGACCTTTGCCGCCGGCTCTATATCTCCAACCTCGAACTGGAAGGCGACAGCACGCTCTTTCACTCCATCAACCGCAACAAAGAAAGCTTCGCCGCGGACCTGAAGAACGGCGAACACGGCGGCAGTGTCCTCGCGCTGGCAGCTCGGGCCGACGTGCTGATTCAGAACTTCCGCCCCGGAGTGATGGAGCGCCTCGGCCTCGATTACCCCTCGCTCGCCGCGCGCTTCCCCCGCCTGGTTTATGCCGAAGTCACCGGCTACGGCGCCGCCGGGCCCTGGCGCGACAAGCCGGGCCAGGACCTCCTGGTGCAGGCCCTCTCGGGTCTCGCGTGGCTCAACGGCGATGCCGGTGGACCGCCGGTGCCCTTCGGACTCGCGGTCGCCGACTTGTTCGCGGGCGCGCACCTGGTGCAGGGAATCCTGGCCGCCCTGGTGCGGCGCGGCGTCACCGGACGGGGCGCGCATGTCGAGGTCAGCCTGCTCGAGTCCGTTCTGGATTTTCAGTTCGAGGTCCTCACCACGCATCTCAACGATGGCGGCAAGGCTCCCGAACGCAGCAGCGTCAACAACGCCCACGCCTATCTCGGCGCGCCCTATGGCATCTACCGCACGGCCGACGGCTTTATCGCGCTCGCCATGGGCTCGGTAACCTGGCTCGGCAAGCTGCTCGAATGCCCGGCTCTCGAAGCTTACCGCGAGCCGCAATCGTGGTTCACCGCCCGCGACGAAATCAAGCGCACGCTGGCCTCCCACCTGGCCGCGCGCTCCACCGCGCACTGGCTTTCGATCCTGGAACCGGCGGGCTACTGGTCCTCCGATGTCCTCACTTGGCCCCAGTTGATGAGCCACGAATCGTTTCAGGCTCTCGACATGGTGCAGGAAGTGGCTTGCCGCGGAGGGTCCGTGCTGCGCACCACGCGCTGCCCGATTCGCATCGATGGCGAGATCTTCAAGAGCGCGAAACCAGCCCCGGCCGTCGGCGAACATACCGCGCGCATCCTCGAGGAGTTCCAGCCGTGAGCGCATTCCGCGTCGCCGTCCGCGCCTTCCCGCCGTTCGAATCGGCGATTCGCAAGCAGTGGGAGTCGTTCGAATCGCGAGCCCGCACCGGCCTGCGGCTCGAGGCCGTCCCCCTCGACCTCGATCCCTTGCACGCGGCGCTGTTTTCTCCGTCCGCCGAAACATGGGACGCGGCATTTGTTGTTACCGATTGGATCGCCGAAGCCGCCGCGTCGAACGCCCTGCTCGACCTCGCGCCGTATCTCGCTCGCGGCGCGCCGGAGGGTTACCCGGACGCATGGACGCCATCGCTGCTCCGCTTCCAGCAGGTGGGCAGCCGCGTCCTCGGCCTGCCCTGCCACGACGGCCCCGAGTGCCTGATCTACCGCAAAGACCTGTTCGGCGATGCAGGCTTGACCCCGCCCGAAACCTGGGAGGAATTCCACCGGATCGCGCGCCGGCTCAACTGCCCGCCGGAAAATCGCTACGGAACCGTCTTCGCCGCATACCCGGACGGCCACAACACCGTATACGATTTCTGTTTGCAGCTCTGGAGCCGCGGCGGCGAGTTGTTCGATCCCGCCGGACATCCTCGGCTCGACACCGAAGCCGCGCGCGAGGCCCTGCGCTTCTACCGCCGGATCCTGCGCGATCGGTCCGCCGTCCATCCCCGCTCGGCCGAATTCGACTCCGTGAAATCCGGATACGCTTTTGCCGCGGGCGAAGTCGCCCTGATGGTGAACTGGTTCGGATTCGCCGCCATGTGCGAGACCTCACCCGATTCGAAAGTCCGCGGCAAAGTAGCCGTGGCCGGCCTTCCCGCCGGCGTTTCGCTCAACGTGTACTGGATTCTTTCCATCCCGGCACGCTGCGCCCGGCCGGATGTATCGTGGCGGTTTCTGCGCCACTGCGCGTCTCCGGAGATGGACAAGTTGCTGACGCTCGAGGGCGGCATCGGCTGCCGCAAGTCCACCTGGATGGACGCCCAAGTCAATCGCGCCATCCCGTTCTATCGCGAAATGGAGCGGCTTCACGCCGGTGCTCGCGAGCTGCCTCGCATGGCGGAATGGTCGCGCATCGCCTCGGTGATTGACGCTTTGGTCCTGGAAGCCATCGGCGGCGATCGCCCGGAAGCCGAACTGCTTGCCGAGGCGCAGGAACGGATCGGGAACACGTTATGATCGAGTCCCTTTACTTCGAAGACTACGTCCCGGGCTCCGTGCGCCAAACGCTCGGCCGCACCATCACGGAAGCCGATATTGTGATTCACGCGGGCCAGACAGGCGACTTCTATCCCCACCATATGGACGCCGAATGGTGCCGCGCGCAGCCGTTCGGCCAGCGCGTCGCTCACGGGACGCTCATCTTCAGCGTGGCCGTCGGCATGACCGCCGGCAATGTCAACCCCGAGGCCTTTTCCTACGGTTACGACCGCCTCCGTTTCATCCGCCCCGTCTTCATCGGCGACACCATTCACGTCACCGTCACCATCAAGGAAAAGAAGGACAGTCCGAAATCGCCGGACCACGGAATTGTCGTGGAGCTTTGCCAGGTGGCCAATCAGCGCGGTGAAGCGGTCCTTGCCTGCGAACACCTGCTGATGGTGAAGCGCCGCGAATCGAAACCCGGGTGAAACTCGGTTGATTCTGCATCGTGGAACCAACATACTGGATCTGCGCGGTCTTGCCCGGGAATGACGCCATCCGGCGTGGCTCCGAAAACCGCCATGCGGAATATGAAGACCAGTCGATCCTCCACTGTCCAAGCGGTCGTCCGCGCGTGCGAGATTGTCAAAGCCTTCCGGCATGACGGCGAAGAACTGCTTCTTTCCGATGTGATGGAGCGCACGTCGCTCCGCCGCACCACGGCCTTCCGGCTTCTCCAGAGCCTGGTAAGCGGCGGCATGCTGGAGCGGACCGGTCGCGGCGTGTACCGCTGTCCGTATCCTCCCGCGCCCGGAGGCCGCTTCCGGCTCGGCTTTGCGGCACAGACCGACTCCGAGTTTTCCCGCGGCGTCAATGAGAGCTTGCAGCGAGCCGCCGCGCGCGAGCGCGTCAACCTCGTGATGGTCAACAACCGCTACAGCATTAAGGAAGCCCTGCGAAATGCCGACCTGCTGATCCAAAAACGGGTGGACCTGGTGCTGGAATTCCAAACCTACGAGCGCGTGGCGGCGATCATCTCCTCCAAGTTCCTGGAAGCCCGTATCCCCGTCATCGCCATCGAAGTCCCGCACCCCGGCGCCGTCTATTTCGGCGCGAACAATTATCAGGCCGGCCTCATCGGAGGGCGCGCCCTCGGCCGCTGGGCCAAAGAGCATTGGGATGGGAGCGCGGAGCAGGTGCTGTTGATCGGCCTGCCCATCGCCGGACCCCTGCCCGCGTTACGCATCACCGGAATCCAGGATGGACTGCGCGCCGAGTTACCCCGCATCGGCCAGGCGCCCGCCGCTCATCTCGATGGCAAAGGCGATTTCCACCAGATTCTCGGCGTCGTCCGCCGCTGGCTGCGTCGCAACTCGCCCCGGCGCACGCTCGTCGGAACCGTGAACGATATGTGCGCGCTTGCCACTCTGCGCGCCTTCGAAGAAGCGGGGGCGGGGCGTCTCTGCGCCGTGATCGGCCAAAACGCAATTCGCGAGGCGCGCAACGAGCTCCGCCGCCCGGACACACGCCTGATCGGCACGGTTGCCTATTTTCCCGAGCGGTACGGAGACGAGTTGATCCCCCTGGCGCTCAGTATCCTGGAGCACAAGGCGGTGCCGCCCGCCACCTTTGTCAAGCATCAACTCCTCACTTCCAAGAACGTCGACCTGGTCTACCCGCTGGATCTCCAGGGCGATATCACCGCGCTCGAGTCTTAACGGATTCTCCGCCACTCTCCCGCTCGGCATCGGTTTTCACGCGGCCGGCACGTTCCCGGCGGCCAATTGCTGTGCGCCGCGGAAGTATGTGAAAGGCTGGGCTTGCGAGATCTTTTTGGATGACGCAGGCGGCCTGGTGATTGGAAGCGGAAGGCAACGATCCGGAAGCTTGACTTTGACCAGGGCAGAGTAGCCCTCCTGCCCGGGAACGCGCTCGGCGCGCCGCCTCGCTCGATCGGTTGTGTGCGGAGGCCCAGCACTTGACAACGGCCGTGATTTTGAATTAATCCGTACGGTGGGCCTTTTGGGCAACAAGGAGAACGGTATGCAGCCCAAACGATGGCAGTTTTTATGCATTCTGATCTTCAGCCTGCCTCTGGCAGTCGCGGCCCAGACGCTCCGCATCAGCGTCTATACTCCGGCCGGCACCGTGAATCGGTATCTCTCCACGCCAGCGGACCGGGCCAAGGCGGCCGGCGTTATCGAACGGTTCAAGGTCTCCAAAATCTGGATCGAGGGGCGTAGAGGAGATCAGTACGTCACACCCGAGGTGTTGACTGCGGCGCGGGACGATTTCCGCGCCCGCGGATTCCTGGTTTCCGGCGGTTTCACCACCATTCCCGGAAAGACCTTCGGCGTCCCAGGCAACCCCGGCCGCACATGGCTCAATTTTCAGGCCGAGCAGACCCAGCGGGACATGATCAAGTTCTTCAACGAGAATGCCGCCATTTTCGATGAGATCATGGTGGACGATTTCTATTGCACGGAGGACACCTCGGCGGAATCGGAAAAGGCGAAGGGCAATCTCTCCTGGTCCGAGTACCGCAGGAAGTTGCTCGTGTCGCTGATCGATTCGGCGATGCTCCAGCCGGCGCATGCCGTCCGGCCTTCGACCCAAGTGATCATCAAGTTCCCGCAATGGTATGAGAATTTCCACATCCGGGGCTACGACCCGCCGGGTATGGCCGCCGCCGCCGGCCACATCTGGGTGGGTACCGAGACCCGCAACTCGCATACTCCGGCCTACGATTTTATTGTTCCGACGGAAGGCTACCTCAACTTCCGGTGGCTCGCTTCGATTGCCGGCGACAAGACGGGCGGTGCCTGGTTCGATCACCTCGACTGCACCGCGCAGAACTTCGTTGACCAGGCCTATCAGAGCGTCCTGGCGGGCGCGCGCGAGCTGACCCTGTTCAACCTTGGCGACCTCATGCGAGGCCATCCGGGGCACGAGCCGTTCCTCGCGGCCCTGCCCGAACTGTTCGATCTCGCCGCGAAGGTGCGAGGCCGGGCCGTGGACGGCGTCTACTACTACAAGCCGCCGGCCAGCGATGGCATGGAAAACTCTTACCTGATGGATTACCTCGCGATGATCGGGCTGCCTGTGGTTCCACAGGCGAGCTATCCCACGGGCGCGCGAGTACTCTTCCTTGGACGGCAGGCCGGCGCCGACCCGCAACTGCTTTCGCAAATCCAGCGGCATCTGAGCCGTGGGGCGACCCTGGTAGTGACGCCGGCCTTGGTGCGACTGATGGGCAAGCCGCTGGCCGGCCTGGCCGGCGTGAAGGTTTCCGAAAAGCTGCAATCCGGCGCGGCCGATGCCGTCGGCGTTGGCGGGCAAAAGCTGAGCCTCACGAAACCCCTGGAGATCGATGCGGGTCTCGAAGCGCCCCGTGGCATCGTCAAGCTCTCGGCTTTCGCGAACGGCTCTCCGGTGCCGCTGCTCACCTCGCGCAAATCCGGCCGCGGGCGAATCCTGGTGGCGAACTTCATCACGTTCGTCACCGGCTTCTCGTTCGCAGCTCCTAAGGAATTGGGCCTGCCCGAAATTCCCCAGGCATTGGCCGACGTTTTGCGCGCGGAAGTGATGGCGGGCTTGGGGGTGCAGCTGGAGTCCCCTGCCCAGGTAGGCTTTTACCTGTTCGGCGATGCCCGCGCACTCTATAACTTCCGCGATGAAGCGGTGGAAGTGAAGCTGGACCGCCAGGCGATCAAGCTCGGGGCGAACCGGCTGTTATGGCTGCCCGCCGGGCATAACTAAGCGTAAGCCCGCGTTCGGACATCTTTATGTTTATGCGGCCCTATTACGGCTATGGGAGCATTACTCCCATCTCTGATCGGAACGTCGAACTACAACGCGCTGCAAGACCCAGCATCTCGATTTCGGCCTGATTCAGCCAACTCCCGTGCGCGGGCGTGTAGTGGACCGTGAAGCGACGAAAGCCAGATGGAAAGCCACCTGGGCGAACTCGTATGCGGAACGATCCGGCGTGGGAAAGGTGAAGTGGCGGCTTTAGGCCACCCCGCCGAAGACACTCGCCGTTCCGCGGCGCTCGTATTCATTATCGCGGCGCGCCTCCCGGCCCGGCCGGCAGGACGGGTCGGACGTCGGCGTGTAAGGTGATCGGTTTCTCGTCCAGGGAGACGTGCGATAGGGACATCCGCGCCGGAACCATTGCGGCCTGCCAGCCGTGCGGAATCCGCGTCGCACCGGCGGAACCAAAGCGCATGCGGCGCTCGCGGACAGGCGGCCGGCGGGCCGAAAAAAGTTGTCAGTCTGGTTAATGCCACCTTGACAAAGTGGCAATCGGAGCCCAAAATATCTTTGGGGCGCGGAGCCAGAGTTGCCGTCTGGCAAGCCTCCCGTTCCTGCCACGCGTGCCGCCACGTGACACCGATCTCCGGCTAACTCCACCTGGGGTGCTGACCGTCCGGGTGTGACGGTCGAATTTAAAGTCCTGCTAACTGCAGGGTGAGGGGGGTCCGATGAGACCAAAGTTCTTGGGCATATCAAGTATCGACAGTGCGCGCGTTCGCCCACTCTGCTTAGCGATTGCGATCTTTGTCCAGTTCTCGGTATTTTTGGTTCTGGGAGGGCGGCCTGCCTTCCCGCAGGTCAGCACCGGCACGCTCAGTGGGACCGTGCGCGACCAAACCGGCGCCGTGGTTGTCGCTGCTCCGGTCGTGTTGACCAACACGGCCACCAATACCGTGGTGCGGATGGCGACCAACGAGGCCGGGATCTACCTGTTTCCTGGGCTGGTGCCAGACGTCTATCGCCTGGATGTCGACGCCGCCGGAATGAAGAAGTACGAGGCTACGGTGACCATTGTGGTGCAGCAGAGCGTCGTCGTCGATGTTACCCTCGAGGTCGGCGCGGCCACGGCGAATGTTTCCGTCACCGACATAACGCCAATGGTGACGGTGAACAGCTCGACGTTGGCCGAAGAGCTGGACCGGGATCGTATCTTACAGTTGCCACTCAACGGGCGCACACTCTCGACCCTGCTGAGTGTCGTCCCCGGTGCTGACGGCTTGCGGTCATACGGACAGCGAAACATGGCGCAGGACATGGTGGTCGACGGCGTGTCGACGACGAACAATTACTGGGGCGTATTGATGACCCGGCAACCCGGCCTGGACACCGTCCAGGAGGTCCAGATAGTGAACAACAATTCTTCGTCCGAGTTTAGCCGGCCGATGACCATGGTGGTTGCCACAAAGAGTGGGACAAACAAACTCCACGGAAGCGCTTTTGAGGTGAACCGAAACAGCGGCTGGGGCGTTGCCCGCCAGCGCCAGAGTACTTTTACCAAGCCGCCGTATCTGAACCGCAACGAGTTTGGCGTTTCGGCGGGAGGGCCGGTCTACATCCCCAAGATATATAACGGGAAGAACCGGACTTTTTGGTTCTTTGGCTACGAGGGAAGCCGCCTCATCGATCCTCAGTTCGCGGGCGCCTCAGTTCCAACGCAGGCAATGCGGAACGGGGACTTCAGCGGCTTGGTCGACGCCCAGGGGAGGCTGTATACCATATACAACCCTAATACAACGGGGGCCAATTGGTCGCGGCAGCCGTTCAGCTACGGCGGCAAGTTGAACGTGATTGACCCATCGCTGGAGAGCCCACTAGCGAAGTACCTGTTGTCGGTTACGCCGCTGCCAACAACCAATGATAACCCGTTGGTCACTTCCAACTGGTTTGGAAACTGGCCGTACTGGACCCGATCATGGACCGCAACGGCCCGCATCGACCATCAGTTCAGTGACCGCGACCGGTTTTACGCGGTCTATCAAAACCGCCCGTATACCACTTTCAGCCATCAGTGGAGTTTTCCTACTCCTGGCAACCCGGATATTGGCGCCTATCCCAATCCGGCTCCGACCCAGAGCATAGCGCTCAACTATTTGCACATATTCTCGCCGAGCTTGAGCAATAACTTGAGCTTCACCATTGGCCGTGAGGAATGGTGGAAAGGCAGTGGTTGTGAGAAGGATTACGGAGACCAACTGGGGTTGCCCAACCCCATGCACCAACCGTGTTGGTTTGGCGTTACAACAACCGAGCTGCCCGGTGACGCGTACATCAGCGATGGTTCCTATGGGCAATGGATGGTTCACGGGATACTGGAAGACAATGCCGTGAAGATGATCGGTAAACACGAACTCAAGTTCGGTGCCCATGGTCGCTATGACCAACTCAATACTTACGCAGGCCTCCAAAACCTGTCTCCATATGTGAATCCCAGCACACTGGCCACGTCTCTTTACGACCCGTCAAGCGGCTCCACCAGCCCGCTGGCTCTTCCGTACACCGGCAGCGCTCTTGCCAACGAGTACCTGGGGGTAATGAATTACGAGAACATTTTGGAGCAACTATGGTTTTACGATCGGAGCCATGACTACGCGCTGTACCTTCAGGACAATTTCAGGGCCACCCGGCGGTTGACACTGAACTTGGGCTTACGCTGGGAGTATTACACCCCTTTAACTGAGAAAGCCAACGACTTCAATGGGTTTGACGTGAAGAACAACGCGGTGATACTCGGGGCGCCGCTCTCACAGCAAGAGGCGTTGGGGAATACGAATCCCGCGATTGTCGCGGCCTTGCAGGCTCTCGGGGTGAAGTTCGAAACTGCTCAGCAGGCGGGCTGGCCGAATGGCCTGATGACGGCCACGAAAGACCAATTCGGACCCCGCCTCGGTTTTGCCTACCGCGGAGGCGACGGAGCTCGTTCGTTCGTCTTTCGCGGTGGTTACAGCATGTCCTATTTCCCCATGAACACCCGGACCTGGAACCAGGGAGTTGCACAGAATGCGCCTACGTCCGCCGTTTTTGAATCGAGCGTTACGGACCCGACAGTGTCGCCCGATGGCATATCGAACTATGGTCTCAGGTCGGTTCCCACTATCATCGCGGGATTGAACAGCGCCAATGCAATCTCGCTGGCGAATCCCGTCGGCATTACCGCCGGTTCCACTGCGACGTCAGCTACATTTCCAGGGCAGCCGAACCAGTTGAACGGACGCGTCCAGGCAGGGAACATGACGCTGGAAAAAGAGATCGCCAAGGAAACGATGGTGCGTGTGACCTATCAGTTCAGCCATACGAGCCACATTATTCAAAACCACTCGCTCAACCCCACCACACCGAGCAATGTCTGGTACTACTCGACCGGCTTGCCGCTGCCGACCGGACCGCTTGCCAACGTTGCTACGCGTCCCTTTAACAATACGACCTACGGGTCCCTTTCGCCGTATTACCCCACCGGGCGCATGAACGAAGACGGCATGCAGTTTCAATTTGAACGGCGTTACCATAACGGCTATGCCTTCGAGATCTTTTACACGGTGAGCAACGCGGTCGGAGACGTCGGCGCCCAGGGCACGGGCCAATATGTAGGCGGCGATAATACCATCCCGGCCGCCAATCAGTACCTGCCGGGCGCGGTGCCGACGAACGATATGGCGCGAGACCAATTACTCGAGTACCAGCGCGATACGAGTATTCCGAAACACGAGATACGGTGGAACTGGCTGATCGATGTCCCGGTTGGCAAGGGCAAGAAACTGTGGGGAAATGCCCCACGGGTGGTCAATGGAATCATCGGCGGCTGGCGACTGGCCGGAATAGGAACCATGACCAGCAGGTATGTTACTTTGCCGACCACCTGGTATCCGAACGGCAACAAAATCCAGGTTTACGGGAAGAAGTACGAGATTCAGGACTGCACCAGTGGCATCTGTTATCCGGCCTATTTGTATTTTAACGGATACCTCCCATCGGACCTGATCAACAGCCATAACGCGGCCGGGCAGCCTAATGGGTACGAGGGGGTGCCGGCCAATTATCAGTCGGCGTGGAGCCCCCTGATTCCGTGGGGCCAGACCGCATTACCGGCGAATGCCCCCGCCGGTACGAATGTCTCATCGTACTGGGACACCAATACGACTTGGGTGGTGCTGAAAAATGGCACCGTGCAACGGACAACTTCTCCGGTATTGAATCCGTTGATCAATCAGTATATTTTAGCTCCCTGGCTTTGGAACCAGGATATGTCCCTAGTCAAGACGTTCCGCATGAAGGAACGCTTCGGTCTCCGCGTCCAGGTCGACGCCTTTAATGCGCTGAATCATCCTGGTAACACTAACACCGTTGCCAGCACCGGCCTTCTGAGTCTGCGCAACTCCGCTAATAGTGCGCGCGTGATGCAACTTCAGATGCACCTTAGCTGGTAGTCTCCGAACTGGCGGCCCGTCCCGCATAGGATGTCACAATCCTTGCGGGGCGGGTCCGCCGGCAAGACTGGCTGCCCTCTCGTGTGCAGAAAGGCAGGAGCCAGCCTGCGACCACTTCAAGCTACTGTTTCGGCTTGCCGCGTGAGATTGCCAAGGTCGTCGCGCGCTGGGATGGCGCTTGGCAAAGTCTTCGAACTCGCAGGGCAGGCTTTGGAGGAGCATCGGAAGTGAAACGGAGAAGCTTTTGCTCTTTGCTGACGGGCATAACATCGGCTGTCCCGGCCCTCGCGGCGGCTGAGTCGGTAGTCAGGTACGGGCCGCTGAGCCTCACGTTCGACCAGGCGTCCGGGACGCTGTTACAAATCGCCTGCCGGGACGAGATCATCGCCGAGAATCCCTCCGGCTCCGCGCTGGTGAGCTTCGCCGTTGGGCCGGCACCCGACCTGGTCCACTGGCTTGAGGAGATGGATCTCCGGCGGAAGCTTGTCAGCTTCAACCGGCCGGGGCCGGATCGGGTCGAAGTAACCGTGCAACTCGGCGATTTCGAACTCGTCGAGCGGTACAAACTGCACGAAGCCGTGCCGCGACTGGACCGCTCGGCGGCTCTGATTTATCGCGGCAACGAGGCCGTCAAGCTGCGCGGGCTTACCATCCGGACAGCGGGCGTGCGGGCTCCGGGTGACGGCTTCTATCGTTTTCCCCAGACCTGGCCGCCCAGGTTGTATCCGTTTTCGGAAATGACTCCGGGTCGCCGGCGGCCTGGCCGCGGCGATACCATCGCGCCGCTCGCGGCACAAATCGGGCCGAAGCGAAGCCTCTTATGGCTCAGTTGCACTGATGACGACCCGTCCGTGAGCGTGCTGGAAAAGGACAGTCAGTTCGACGTAATCCAGACCATCCAGGCACAGGGCTATCTCAAGACCGGTGTGCCGCAGGAGGTCGGCTTCACCTCGATGATACTGGTTGACGGCGATTACTGGGCGGCTCTCCCGGTCGCGCAGCAATGGTTGAACAGCACCGGAACGAAGGTCCCCGGCGATGTGCCGGCTTGGGTCCGGGGTGCCACGCTTTACAACTTCCACCCGGGCGGAACGATCGGGAGCAATTGGCGCGATCTCGGAGGGTTCAAGGCGGCTACCGAGCGGCTCATGCCCTCCGTCGAACGGTTGGGCGTCTCCTCGATCTGGATTTTGCCGGTTGAATTCCGGAGCCCCTACTGGCCGCTCGACTATTACCGGTTCATGGATGGGCTCGGCACAGGCGACGAATTCCGCGAGTTGGTTGCCCGCGCTCACAAAATGGGCCTGTACGTCCTCCAGGACCTCGTGCCGCACGGAGGGGCGCCTTCCGCCGTGCACAACCAGCAGCACCCCGAGTTCATGCTGCGGCGCGAAGACGGAACCACACTGACGTACTGGCTGAACGACTTTGCCCGTCCCGACTGGCAGGACTTCATCGCCAAAGTTACGGCGCACTACATGCAGAATTACGGGGTGGACGGATACCGCGTGGACGCTATTATCGGTAGCCATGAATCGAATTGGGATCCGAACATTCCCTATCCCCGCGCGAGCATGGCCCGGCTGTGGGGAGGGCTCAGGATGCTGGAGCGGATCCGCTCCACCGTGAAGTCCATCAAACCGCGTGAGGGGGCGGTCCTCGCGGAGGTGCAGAGTGCGCGCCACTGGCCGTTCAGCGATCTGATGTTCGATTTCTCGTTCGCCAGCCAGGTCTGCCAGGGCTGGCGTCGCGAGCCACCGGCGGAATACGTGGCCCACATGCAGGACTATCTCGCCGAACAGAATGCGATCCAGCCGCGTGGCGCCAACTGGCTGCGCCATCTGGAGAGCGGCGATTCATTGCGCTCGCAGCTCTGGTGGGGCGTCGAGGGGATGCACGCCATGTACGCCCTGAGCGCCTGGATTGACGGCATACCGGTGATCTACCAGGGCATGGAAAGCGGGCATGCATTTGAGCTGAAGCGCATCAACGATATCCGCAGATCCAGGCCCGAGTTGATGGCGGGAGAGGTGAACTACCGTGCGGTCCGTTGCGATAAACCGGGCGTGTTCACTTGTCTACGGCGGCAAGGCTCCCGGCAAAGCGTGGTGGCCATCAACTTCAACTATGACCCGGTCGAGGCGCGGCTCACCTGGCCGGGAGGTCAAGGCACGGTCAAGCTCGAGCCGCTCGGGTACACGCTTCTGCCCGAGCCGCCCGCTGCCCGGCCCCCCGCTGCGCGAAACTCTTCGGCTGCGGCGGGCCAGGCCCGGCAGATCGCGGGGGGAATGGCGTTCGACGACGCCACGGAGTGGCTGGTCGACACCGCCGAGGGCAGGCTCCACGACCGTTTTATTCCGCTGCGGCCCATCGCGACTTCCACGGATGCACGCGGAGACACGGGGATCTACTGGCGCCCGCAGAACACGCCAACGATCTGGCAGAACGACCTGCCGCCCTTGCACCCGGTTCATGGGTGCATCGGCGTAAAGCACGGCGATCAAGGCTGGACGATCATCCGTTTTAAGGGGCCGGCCCCGAAGAATCTCCGTTTCGTCGAGTCCTTCGAGGGGAAGACCGGGCTTCATCTCGTCGGGTTAGAGGGACCGGACCCGATGGTTACTCAGACCGCTGTGCCTCCGGCCGCCCCGGATTTCACGAAAGGGGTCGATGTGGGGCCCTTGAGTTTCCGGGCTGTCGGGCCGGACTATTTGATCGCCAACCGCCATTTCACGGTTATACTGCGCCGGCAAGGAGGCGTCATGCGGGAATTACGCGCCGGCGACGTCACGCTCATTCGGGATCATGATCTTTTCGGCGACCGCACGCTGCGCTCTCGAAACAATGAGGTAATCCGGGCTCTCCACGATGTCGAGTGCGGGCTTACGTTTGTCGAAGCGGCCGGCGGGATGCACCTCTTCTTCGAAGGTCAACTCCGCGGCATGGACCGCTTCGCCAGAAAGAGCCCGCCGATCTGGTATCGAAACGAATACCTCTTTACTGATGCGGCACGGTTCGCCCAGAAATGGGCATTCCGGGCCGAGAGGCCCTTGCAGAACCAGGCTGCGCTGCTGGCGTGGTCGGTCACGCTGCCGGAATCGGCCCGTCCCCCAATCGGCCAGGAGCGGCTTCCGGTTCCCGAGCGTCTCGCTCTGGGCCGCGTTGGGAACACCCGAGTGGCGCTCGAACGCATTGAGGTTCCGGCCGGCAGCGGACACTCGCTGTCCGGCGATCAGTTGATCATCAGCCTGCTCGATTCGCAGCAAGCTTCTCTCGAGGAGGGGAAATGGCACGAATCCCGCGTCGACTGGGTGTTGCAACCGTGAGGTACGGCATTTGGGAAGCCTAAACGGGGGTTCGACGGCCCTGCCGCCGAATGCTCCCGCAAACACCAACGTCTCAACCTACCGGGACACCAACCATCCCGGCAACCCCGGCAGCGGTCGCGAGCACCGGCGTCCTGAGTACGCGCTCTTCGGGGTCGAGTGCGCGCCAGTTGCAGCTCTCGGCCCGGCTGACCTGGTAACCGATTCATGGAGAAAAATCGCATGAGGCAGCGTCCGTTCCTAATTGGTTTTGCCCTGTTGTTTGCCGTGCCTCTCGTCGCAGGGGCGGTCGAAGTTTCCCGGGGCTCGATTGGGCTCACCTTCGATGACGGCACCGGCAGATTGGTGCGCATCACCTACAAAGGCGATGTTATCGCGGAGCCCGCACAAGATATGAACCCGGCGAGTTTTGCTATAGGACCGGCTGATCAGGTGCACTGGGCGGAAGATTTGAAGCTTCCCCGCAAGCTCGTGAAGATCGAGCAACCGGCCAGCGGCACAGTCGAGATCACCGTACGGCTGGGCGATTACGAACTGGTCGAGCGCTACAAGCTCGACGCGGAGGAAGCGCGCCTGGACCGATCCGCCAGCCTGGTCAATCGGAGTCGTGACACTGTCAAGCTGCGGAATTTTTCATTCCGCACCGCCGGCATCCGGGCGAAAGGCGACGGGTTCTACCGGTTGCCGGAAACCTGGCCACCGAAGTCACGCCGGTTTGCTGAAATGGCGCCGGGACAGCGGCGGCAACGCGGGGGTTCCGTGGCGCCGGCGGCGGCGCAGATCTCACCCACGCGGACGCTCCTCTGGCTGACCGCGAGCGACGATAGCCCCGACACCGAAATCCTCGAAGGCGCGGGTCAGTTCGATGTGCGGCAGAACATCCATGCGGCGGGTTACCTGCGGCCGGGCGAGCCTCAGGAGATCGGTTTCGCGACCCTGCTCATCGTGGACCGGAGCTATTGGGCGGCGCTGCCCGCGGTCCAGGAATGGCTGGAGAGGATCGGCGCCGGTGTCCCTCGCGACCGGCCCGCGTGGGTCTCCGACGCCGTGTTCTATTCGTTTCATCCCGGCGGCACCATCGGTAGCGGGTTCGGGGACCTCGGCGGATTCCAGCCTGCGACGGCTCGCCTTGTACCCACACTCGAGCGGCTCGGGGTGAATGCCACCTGGATTTTGCCAATCGAATTCCGCAGCCCATACTGGCCGCTGGATTACTACCGTTTCATGGACGGGCTCGGCACAGGCGGCGAATACCGCGAGTTGGTCGCTGCGCTGCACAAGAACGGCCTGCGTGTCCTGCAGGACTTGGTGCCGCACGGTGGGGCTCCCATCGCGGTCCACAATCAGCAGCACCCGGAGTTCATGTTGCGCCGTGAAGACGGATCGACATTGACTTACTGGCTGAACGATTTCGCGCGGCCCGACTGGCAGGACTTCATCGCCAACGTGGTGACCCACTACATGCGGGAATACAACGTGGACGGCTACCGCGTCGATGCTGCCTCCGGCAGCCGGGAGGCCAACTGGGATCCGAAGATCCCTTACGCCCGAGCCAGCATGGCGCAGTTGTGGGGCGGGCTGAAGATGCTCGAGCGTATTCGCAAGACCGGCCGCGAGATCAATCCGCAGTACGGTGCAGTGCTGGCCGAAGTCCAGAGCACGCGGCACCTGGCCTTCTGCGACATGGAATTCGACTTTCTCTTCACTCGTCAACTCTGCCAGGCGTGGAGGCAACAGCCGGCCAAGGAATTCGCAGCCAATCTCCAGGAGTACTTCGCAGAGCAGAACCTGGTGGAATCGCGCGGGGCGATCTGGCTGCGTCACACCGAGAGCCACGACACGCTCCGCTCCGAGCTGTGGTTCGGCGTCGAAGGTATGCGCGCCATGTACGCTCTCAGTGCTTGGATCGACGGTGTCCCCATGATTTATCAGGATATGGATCGCGGGCATGCGTTCGAGCTGCGCCGCATCAATGATATCCGCCGGTCTCGTCCCGAGCTCAGCCGCGGAGAAGCGGATTACCGCGCCGTTCGCTGCGACGCTCCGGGAGTGTTCACGTGCCTGCGCAAGTTGGGTGAACGGCAGAGTGTGGTGGCGATCAATTTCACTCGGGAACCGGTCCGCGCCAAACTCGTCTGGCCGGGCGGAACTGCCGAGGTGCGGCTCAAACCGCTGGGGTACACAGTGGTGCCCGAGCCGGCGCCAGCCGCGCCGGCGCAAACCCGAACCACCGTACCGGCCTCCGAGCCATCCCAGCCGGCACGCGCCGGAGACGGAATCGCGTTTGACCAGGCGACCGAGTGGTTCGTGGATACGGCCGAGGGCCGGCTCCACGACCTGTTTCTTCCGGTCCGGAGAGAGATTCCGAAAACGGCGTCTCTAGGGAGCGAGGTTAGAATCTACTGGCGGCCGCTGGACACAGAAACCATCTGGCGCAACGGCGTGCCTCCGCTCAACCCCGCCCGCGGACGGGTGGGCGTCAGGTGCGGCGATCGCGGGTGGACACTTGTGGAATTCGATGGGCCGGCGCCCGCCACACTGCGTCTCCTCGAACGGCATGAGGGGAAAACCGGCCTTTTCCTGACGGGCTTGGGTGACGCGCGGTTCAAGCTATCAACCAGTGTGGCCATGCCGGCTGAGCCTGATGTTACGCGCGATTCCCAGGTGGGGCCGGTGCGCTTCCGGGTGGTGGGTTCCGATTACATCGTTAGTAACCGGCATTACACCGTGGTTCTCCGGAAGCAAGGAGGGGTGGTCCGGGAACTCGAGGTGCGCGGCCGGACCCTCGTTCAGAACCACGATCTGCTGGCCACTCAAGCGTACTTCACAAGGACTCAAGCCGGGGAGATGCGGGCATCTCACGACGTTGAGTGCGGGGCATCTTTGTCCTGGGATCACACGGCCCTCCATATCACCTTCGAGGGACAGGTCCGCGGCATGGACCGGTTTGGCACCAAGAAGCCGCCACTGTGGTATCGCAACGAGTACGTCTTCACAGATGCTCCGCGGTTTGCGAACCGGTGGGCTTTCCGTACCGAGACCTCGTTCGTGGACCAGCCGGCATCTCTGGTCACAGTGCTGCCGGTTGCCTCGGCAGATCATTACCGCTTCCTGCGCAAAGGGGAGCGAGTGGCCGAAGGGCCGATTCCCGGTCCCGATGCCACGCTGAGCCCCGCCGCGAGCGGGCCCGTTGATGCCGTGGTTTTCCTGCGCCAAGGCGAGCGCGAGTTTAGCCTGGAAAACCTCCAAGCGCCTCCTGATACTGGTCTCCCCGGTTTTGCCGGAAATCGCCTTTCGATCCCGTTTCTCGACAGCCCGAAAGCCGCGATGCAGGAGGGGCGGTGGTATGAGTTTCAAGCCGACTGGAACGTCGTGAGCGCGCGCCAGTGAGTATCGCGCCGATCTCTTGGCCACAGTGGAACGGGTAAAGATAATGCGAAACTCAGCTTCGGTGTTCCTCGCATCGGCGCTGCTCCTCGCAGCCGCGCCGGCTGCCGAACTCCGCTTCGCCGGGGAGAAACTGGACCTGCGGTTCAATTCCGAGGGCCGGTGGACAGGCGTCTACGACACAGCCGCCAGCCAGGCTCTTATGGACAGCGGCGACCTTCTGGCGCCGGTCGTGATCACCTTCGACGGCCGGACCATGGTGTCTACCGGCAGGAACCACCTCTGGTCCATTGAAGATTCCGAGACTGCCGGCCCGCGTCTCGCGCTTGCCGGTGCTGCGGAGCGCAGCGCCGGCCGCTTCGCTTTCGAAGCCGCGGAAGGAGAATGGCGCGTGCGTCAGGAGTTCGCCTTCCGGCCGGACGGTACGCTGGAACGGCGCGCGCGCGTCACCTGGACGGGAGAGCGCGAGACACTGTTACGTTGGGTTGACCTGCGTACACCGCTCCTCTCCGATCTTCAGGGCGGCACGCTGGAAGCGCCGGGATACGCGGGCATCCTGCACCAGCCGTTGTCGCGGCTTCCAATGGGGCGCTGGAACAAGCTCGACTATGCCCCCGACGCCGACGCGCCCGGCTGGCGTCCGGGCCTCATCGCGTTCCGCCGCGGCGCCGTGAACCTGCTGGTCTGGCCGTTCAGCCGCGACATTCCAACCTTCACTTCTATCGAGCGCGGCGAGCGCGGCATCTGGCTCACTCACCGTTTCATGGTCCCGTGCCGGCTGCGCAAAGGGCAGAGCGTGGAGATCGGGAGCCAGTTTCTGCGCTTGGAGCGCGGCAGTTTCGACGAGGCCCTTCGCCGCTTCCAGTCTTTTTGGGACGAAGCCGGCGTGCGGCTCGAAGGCGACACTCCGGCCTGGGCGCGGGACGCGCGCATCTATGAGGTCCACTTGGGGCGCAAGAGCTTCAATGCGGGAGGGGTTTACGAGCCCTACCCGGCGATCGGCAAACTCACGGATGACCTGCCCCGGATCGCTTCCCTCGGTTTCAACATTGTCGAGCTCATGCCGCGCTTCCCGTTCCCCAATTATTCCGTCCACGACTACCTGGACATCGACACGCAATACGCGCCGCGAGCGGAACTGGCCCGCATGATTCGCCGGGCGCACGAATTGGATCTCAAAGTGTTTCTGGACGTGACCATGCACGGCGTGGCCGACAAGACGACAAACCGCGGAGCCATTTTCGACAAGCACCCGTGGCTTACCGCGCATCCCGATTGGTTCGACTACACCGAGGACGGACGCCTGGCGCGGACGTACACTTGGTCGTTCGATCATGCGAGCCCGGGTTTTCGCGATTTCATCGCGCAGGTATTCTCCAGCTACGTGCGGGATCTGGATGCGGACGGGTTCCGGGTGGACGCCGTCACCTGGAACTTCTTCCCCAATTGGGCCCAGGACCTGCCGCGGCCCGGCTATCGCAGCATCTACGGCAGCGTGGAGATGTTCGAGCAGGTGCGCCGGGAGACGAGGAAGATCAAACCCGACGTCGTGTTCTATACCGAGTCCACTGGGCCGCTGTTTCGCACGGCGTTCGACCTTTCCTACAACTACGACGAGCGGAGCCTGTGGGCAGCGCTGATCCCGGTGATCTCCAAGCGCGGGTACGCCGGGGGGGCCGAGGCGCCGATGAGCGCGCGCGACCTGGCGGAGTGGCTGGACATGCGCCGGACGGTGCTGCCGCGCGGCCTCATCAGGGTGCACCACGCTGATTCCCACGACTCCCATGAATGGGGCGGCCTGGGCCAGTTTCGCCGGGAAGCCTTCGGGGTGGATGGCGCCCGCCTGCTATTCGCATTCTCCTCGTTCATGGATGGCGGCGTGATGAATTACGTCGGCGCCGAGGAGGGCTCGGAAGACTTCTACCGCAAGGTATTGTCGCTGCGCGAATCCCTGCCGCCGCTGCAGCACGGCGACTGCGACTACCTGGCCCTTCGCCCCGCGAATGACCGCGTGTTTGCGCCGCTGCGGCGCGACGGGGATATGCAGGCCATTCCGGTCCTTTCTTTTTCCACTGACCCTATCCGGACGGAGCTGCCGCTGGACGCGCTGCGCCTCGAGCCCGGAGCATCGTACGAAGTACGGGAAGAGTTCTCCGGCGTGTCGCGGACGGCGAAAGGCAGCGACTTAACCCGGCTGCCGCTCGATCTGCCGGCATACGGGGTTCAGTTGTGGACAGTCCGGCGAGCCAGGTGAAGACCCCGGCATCCGGTGCCCGACCCGGGACACACCCGTCAAAACTCCCTGTCACCGCGTCATCCGAAGCGACCCCCGGAGTACAATGAGAGTCGCAAGAGCAATCCGCCGCTTCGCCGCGGGGAACTTCGGCGATGCGGAGCGCGTACGACTGAAGGAGTGCTTTCCTAACGCTTATGACCCCTACAACCAACCCACACCTGAGCCAGATCCATGCGCTTCTGGCCGAAAAGGGTTACGAAGTCGCCGAACCGGCGCCCGATACGCTGAACATCCGCGAGGTGGCCAGCGGGATCTCGCTCCACGCCGTCCTCCAGGGCGACATCCTGTTCCTGTCCCTGGTCTGCACCGTGACGGAGTGGGCCAATATCACGCCCGACCTCATGGCGAGGATGCTGGCCGCCGACAACGGGATCTCCACTTCCGGCTTCCAGCTCTACAACGCCGGACCGGGCAAGGTCGCCGTCACCTTGAACAATTTCTGCAAGCTTCAGGACCTGGGCGCGGATGACGAGGACGATATCCTCTCCTGCGTGCATTTCCTGATGGTGGATGTATGGACTGCCCGCCGCCTGCTGGGCGGCCTCGAATCGTAACGGAGAATTCACATGCCATTTCTATCCGACATTTTTGGACGCATGGGCCGCGTAGCGCGCGGCACCGCCAACCAGGGCGTCGATGCCCTCGAAGACGCGACTTTCGAAACCACGGTCAAGCAGACGGTCGCGGACATGCGAACGGAGTTGAACAAGGTGGTGCAGTCCTCGGCCGTGGCGCTGAGCAACTACAACCGCCTGGACGCCGAGTACCAGAAGTATGTCCGGCAGGCGCAGGAGTGGAAGGACCGCGCCAGCCAGGCGCTGGATGCCGGCCGCGAAGACCTGGCCCGCGCCGCCCTCGGCAAGAAGGCCGAATGCGACAAGCAGGTCGCCTCCATGCAGTCCGCCGTGCAGTCGGCCCAGGCGACCAGCGAGAAGCTCAAGCAGCAGGTGGTCGAGCTGAAGGGCAAGATCGATGAGGGCGAGCGCACCGCCACCACCTTGGTGGCCCGCAAGAACGCCGCCATGGCGCAGCGCAAAGTCGCCGAAGCCATGTCCGGCGTGGGCAATGCCGATAACGCCTTCTCCGCGCTGAACCGCTTCGAGGAGACCGTCTCCAAGGAAGAGGCCACCGCCAAGGCTTTCGACGAGCTGGCTTCCGCCGGCAAGGACGACAACCTCGAGGCACAGTTTGCGCAGCTCGGCGGCCACAGCGTCGATTCGGAGCTCGAAGCGCTCAAGCGGGAGCGCCAGCAGGCGTCCCAGCCGCCCGCGCCGTATGTGCCCAAGAGCCTGCCCTCGCCCGGCGGGTCCGTGACGGCGGCGGATAAGGCCAGCGAAAAGGCCGGCGCGTGACCGCCCCCTGGCGGTCCGTCGCCGGGGACCTGAGGCGAAACCATGATCACCGGAATAGTAGAAGTTCTGCTCGTCGTTGGGCTGGTGGTAGTCCTCATGAACCTGTTTAAGAAAAAAACCGCACCCCCGGCGCCCGCGGGCCCGGACCTTGGCAATCTCAAACCCACCGACGCCCGTGCCGGAGACGTGATCTCCGTCACCGGCGCCGGCGACGATTTCACCGATCTCGACTTCACCACCGACCGCTGTCTCTGGTACCAGGCCGGCTCGCGGCGCTGGTTCGAGATCAGCGGCCCCTACCGGGAGCGTCGCGTCGCGCTGCGCGTCTCGACCGATAGCGACGATGAGACCGAGGTGGCCGTCCACAACGATCCGCGAAAGCTGTCGGTCGAAAACTTCGGCATGTCGGAATCCGACCTGGCCGATATGGACGAGCGGCAGAACACCGGCGACTGGTTCGAATTCGAAAACCGCAACTGGCAATACGTCTTGAGCCGCGAGGCGCAGGCCACCGGCGGCGCATCGGGACCGGCCGCCTTCTACTACTGGGAATTCCACGAGAAAGACGGCAAGGGGCTGCTCACCTTCCGCAAAGCCGAGGGCGAGCCGTTCGTCGCCACGCTCTACACCAGTGTCCCGGCCGGCAACGTCACCATCTATCGCGGCGCACGGACTTAAGACATGAAACCCGGACTCAAGTTAGCGGCGGTGCTGTTGGGCGCGGCCATCGTGATCGTGCCCTTCCTCGGGCTCGACGCTCTGCCCCGCGACCTGCGCAAGCAGATCGATGCGGACCGCGCGGCCGTGGTGTCGGCGCAGAAACAGTTGGCGTCCACCCAGGATGAAGTCCTCGGCGATCTCACCTCCGATCCCGCCCTCTTCGGCGCGGTTGCGGCCAGCGGGCAGTGGCCCGAACAGCTCTCCAAAGCCCTGGGCGATCTCCAGTTCGCGTCGCGCGACATGGAGCAGCTCTCCGCGCTCGAAAAGCAGAACCGGGGCAGCGACCGGTCCCAGGCCGAGTCCCTGCTGGCGCAGGAGCGCGGGCTGCGCACCGGCGCGATGAACCAGGCCGCCGCCATTCAGAAGGAGGCGGTGCGCTGGGTCGATTTCAAGCGCCACCTTCCCGATGAGCTGCAAGCCATGGAGCGGGAGTACAACGCCGTCCACGGTTTCGATCTCGCTCCCGTCACCAACACGGTTCAAAAGGCCGAAGCCGACTGGCCGGAGAAACAGGCCGATCTCGAATCGCGCCTGGCCGGCCTGCGCGGCTTCGTAACGCGCGGCGATGCGGCTTGGAATTCCAGCGCCGAAGCCCGCCGCGTGGCTGCCGCGGGCGACCTCGCCAAAGTGGATCTCACCGCCCTGGTCTCCGCGGCCGGCTCGCTCAAAGAGTCCGCCGACTCGCTGCCCAAGCAATCCGACGAGCTGCAATCGCTCGGCGCCCAGCTCTACGGCGCGTGGGACAAAGTGCTGATCGACATGGAGGTTCGCAGCGGAGGCGGCGAATACGACCAGAAGATCCGCACCGTCAACACGCATCTTGCCGACGCCAACGCCAAGACCGGCGAGATCACCTCCGACGAGAAATGGGTCCCGGTCTCGCACACGGTCTACGAATCCCAGAAGAACGACCTGGGGATGGCCATCGAGCACAAGCCCGGCGGCAAGTACGATTTCGAAGCGGAGCGCGTGGCGCAGCCCGCCGGGTTCGCCTACGTGGCGCCGCCCTCCCAGGGCTCCAACCAGTACGGCTACTGGGAGCATCGCGGCGGCGGCGACTTCTGGGTCTTCTACGGCCAGTACGCCCTGCTGCGGGACCTGCTCTTCAATCGCCAGTACCAGCCGCTGCCGCGCGGCGATTGGGAAGAGTACCGCACCTACCACAGCCGCGGCGAGACATACTACGGCCGCGACACCGCCGCGGGCCAGAACGTCCCGCGGTACGGCACCCAGGGCACCACCACTCAGGACCGTTACTCCGGGAGCACGTTTGCCAAAGGCGGCGGTTTCAAGGACTCGAAATACGCCAGCAAGAGCGGTTCGTTCAGCAGCTCGAAGTACGCTTCACCAGAAGGCGACCGCACGCCCAAGCGCTACGGAAGCGGCAGCCGCCCCGAGGAACCGCACGCCGCGCCGCCGCCGCGCACCTACCGGCCGCAGCCGCGCCCGTCGTTCCGGCCCAGTGCGCCGCGAAGATTCGGGAAACACTAAGCGGTGTAGATGCGCTTCCTCCTCTTCGTACCGGCCGTCCTGTGGGCGCAGAGCAATCTCGATTTCCGGCAGGGCGCGCCCGGCGAGACGCCGCCCGGCTGGATGGTTCCGTCCGTGATCCAGGCCGCCGGTTACTCCGCGGAACTGCGGCGCGAGGGCTGCCGGAGCGGCTCCGGTTGCGCCGTGCTGCGGGCCCCCGCCGAGCCACCGGCTGGAACATACGGCAACCTGATGCAGGCCGTCGCCGCCGCGCCGTACCTGGGAAAAACCGTGCGGCTGCGAGCCTCCATCAAGGTGGAAGCGCTGGCTCCCGGCGCCAGCGCCCGGATGTGGCTGCGGGTGGATCTGCCGGCCGGCCAGCAGGGATTCCTGGACAACATGGGTGACCGCCCCATCACCTCGTCCGAGTGGAACACTTACGAGATCGTGGGCGAGGTCGCGCCGGACGCCGTGTTCGTCAATTTCGGGGTCATCTCGTCCGGCAAGGCGCGAGTGTGGATCGACGGCGTCTCGTTCGAGAGCGTTCCGGAAGCACCGTCGGAGGCGGACGCCGCCGCCCTCAAGAACCTGTATGCGCGGATGGACGCCGCCTACCAGCAGGGCGATATCGACGCGATCGCCGCTTTAGCCCTTCCCGACGCCTGGATCCGCATGGGCGAGGTGAGGATCGGGCTCTCCGAAACCCTGGCGCGGATCACGGACGACGTCCGCCAGGGGTCGCGGTACACGTCGCGGTCGAAGATCACCGGCATACGATTCTCGCGGGACACCGCGGTCGTTTCGGTGAACGGCGAATCCGCCCGCACCTCCCCGGCGGGCAGGCAGTCGGTAGCCACGATCAGCCGCGACACGTGGACCAGGACGGCGGCCGGCTGGAAGCTGCAAGAGTCGGTCCTGATCTCCAACCGCCCGGTGGTTCCGCTGACCGGCGCCGCAGCCGCCGAGGCGGTGGTGGCGGAACTGAAACAGCGCTCGGTGGCGCTCGCCACGGTCGAGCCGGGAACGCCCGCCGCCGATCTGGCCGCATTCGGCGCGGCCGCCGGTGAGGCGCGCATCGTGGCACTCGGCGAAGCCACCCACGGCACGCATGAGTTCTTCCGCATGAAGCACCGGCTGCTCGAATACCTGGTGAAAGAGAAGGGATTCACCGTCTTCGCCCTGGAAGCCAACTGGCCGGAATCGCTGGCGGTGGACCGCTATATCAAGGAGGGCGAAGGCAGCGCTCGGGACGCGCTGGCCGGAATGCACGCCTGGATGTGGCAGACCGGGGAAATGCTGGACCTGATCGAATGGATGCGGAGTTTCAACAGCGCACCCGGGCAACACGCGGTCCTGTCCTTCACATCGTTCGATATGCAGACGGCCGGCGGGGCCGCGGAGATGGCGCTCGATTATCTGAAGCAGTACGCATCCGATGACGCGGGCCCCGCTGCCGCGGCTTACAACGAGGCGCAGGACCTGGAAGCGCGCCGCACCGCGGTCTTCGACGCGCACGCCAAATCGGCCGCCGACCGCGCCGCGGAAGTGCTGAAGATCTTCGATTCGAAGCGTGCCGAGCTTGCCAAGGCATCGGGGCCCGAACGGTGGCGCGACGCCCGGCAGGCGGCGGCCATCGTTGTCCAGGCCTGCACTTTGCGGATTCCGGGCAAGGGGCCCGCGTACCGTGACGAGGCCATGGCCGGCAACGTGGCGTGGCTGTCCGGCCAGGCCTACCCCAGCGAGAAAATCGTCCTCTGGGCCCACAACAGCCACGTGAGCTGTTCCGCGGGCGCCGACAACCTCAAGCCCATGGGCGCGTGGCTGCGAGACCGCTACGGCAAACAGATGTACGTGGCGGGCTTCGCCTTCCGCGGCGGCCAACTGCGCGCCATGGGCACGCGCGACGGCAACTTTACTCCGGTGGACGTGCACACGGCGCCGGCATCGCCCGAAGGCTCGGGCGATGCCGTCCTGAGCGCCGCCGGGCTGCCGCTGTTCTTTCTCGACATGGCCCGCCTGGCGCCCGGCGCCTTGTCCCGCTGGCTGGCGGAGCCCCACTTGTTCCACGATGTCGGCTCGAGTTGGGCGCTGGACGATCCCGATGTCAACCTCCGGCCCTCCACGCTTTCGAAACTCTACGACGGCCTGATTTTCGTGGAAGAGGGCCACGCGGCCCGGGGTCTGGGAGCGCGCTAGAGTGGCGCCCGCTCGGGCCGGAGGTGGCTGTGCCGCGACAGGAAATGAACGAGCAAAGCCAATTTTGAAATGGCAAGTTGTCAAAGAACGATCGCGCTGGACGGAGCTTACCGTGACAGACGCGGGTCTGGATACACGTATCCCTTACCGTATGAGAATTTCGTTGCGGCGGCCGGGGCTTGCCCAGACATCGGACCGGACGGACCCAGAGGGTTCCGCGCCGTGCGTGGTCCGGCCGCCAGTGATTTGAGCCGCATCTTCAAAGGGATCAGCACGCTCGAGGGCGTCTTACCTTCGATTCGACGACTGACTCTCAGGTGACCCGATGCTTCCCATCGCATCGAGTGATATGGAACCGCGGTCCCAGAGTCTCCCCGCCGAACCTGCAGAGGTTCGGGCTTTCTTAAGGCCCTTACGGGGAGTCCAGTACCACCAAATAAGCAACGCTTCCTGGCCAGGAAGAGGAACGTGGTTTACGACCCCGGGTTGCCCCGAGTTGCAAACCGATTCTCGATTAAACTCTAGCATCGAGGCAAGGGGGATCTGGGGATGGGTGCGGGAAAGTGATTTAGAATCAGCGCGAAATATTCTTAAACTTTTGTGACTGGGAATCGGCCAAAGTTGGAGAGCCGGGTCCCTGGCAGGCGATCTGGTTTCTTTTCAGGCGGTTGGGTGACGTTGAGGACCGGCGGGAACCGCGGTGCTTTACGCGGGCCGCAGCCTGAGGCGACCGGCAACTAAACAACCGCCGGTTAAAATCCGGCAGGTTGAGCCTGCGACTGAAAGTCGCCTGAAGTGCGCGGCGGCAGAAGGGGTTCCTAAATGCTGGGCGACTTTCGGGGATCTATCCGGCAAAGCGCGTTCTGGCTGGTGCTAGATTGGCGGCTAGCGACAGAGCTTTCCAATCGACGTTGGTAAACTAAACACTGCAGCGCTGCCACTCCGGCCGGTACAACCGGCGATCCTGCACGATAGTGGCCGCGGTGGCGTTGTCGACGTAGGAGCATCAATTTGCCTGACTACAGATGGAAACCGATCGAGCCGCTTGCCGAACGCGATAGAGGAATTGATCTGGCCGAAATCCGGCCGGTTTACGAGGCGTGGCGGGCCTCGAAGGAGCGCCTACAGCAATCAAGTCAAGCCAGCTTAAGAGAGTTCAACGAGCGCTTGATCCGTAGGCTGAGCGTCGAGACTGGCATCCTGGAGCGACTGTACGACCTGGATCGGGGTGCGACGGAAGCGCTGGTAACCCATGGTTTCCTTGAAGACCTGGTGTCTCGCTCGGATACTAATATTGAGCCATCTCGCCTGATTGACATCCTGAGGGATCAGGAGGCCGCTGTTCAGCTAACGATCGACTGCGTCGCCAAACGCCGTGAACTCACGAAGAGCGTCATCAACGAGCTCCATGCCATCCTGACACGGCATCAGGACACCACTACGGCGATCGACCAGTTCGGGAATAGGCGTGAGATCCCGTTGCTCAAGGGAAAGTTCAAGGAGCAGCCCAATAATCCTAAGCGCCCAGAAGGGACCCTGCATGAGTACTGTCCGCCGATCCACGTCGACGCTGAGATGGACAATCTCCTCGGCTGGCTCTCTGGTTATTCTCAGGAAGACCCAATCATCCTCGCCGCCTGGCTCCATCACCGCTTCACACAAATTCACCCTTACCAGGATGGAAACGGCCGGGTGGCCCGTGCACTGACGACGCTGGTGTTGCTGCGCGCTGAGTTGCTGCCGCTCGTGATAGATCGCGACCTCCGTGTAGAGTATATAAAGACCCTTGAGGCGGCCGATGCAGGCGACCTTTCCCCGCTCGCTTCGCTCTTTGCCCGTCTGGAACGTGCTCCCATCCTGCAGGCCCTGAGCGTCGACGCTGACGCGGAAATCTCACATCAGAGAACGCTGACTTCCGCAGTGATCGAGAGCCTTGCCGAGAAGTTCGGTAAACGACGCCAGGCGAAATTCGCCGAGCTTAGAACGGTTAACGCTGTTGCCCTGGCTCTTCGAGCACACGCCCACGGACTGATTCAGCGTGCCTTTGACGAGCTTAGAGCGCCGGTTTCTGAGGTTGCGGAGCCTGTGATTCGTCTCACCGACGGAGGTACCGATCACGGAAATGCCCACTGGTACAAGTTCGAGGTTGTCCAATCAGCGAACAAGTCGGGGAAGTTTGCAAACTTCACAGAGGACCACTACTTCGTGAAGGCATCAATCCGCGTAGAGCGGGAGCGTCTCATCTTCGTAACATCCTTCCATCATGTCGGCCGTGAGCTTTCCGGCATCATGGAGGTCACGGCCTTCTCGCAGCTAGAATCGTTCGAGGGCTCCGAGGACCGTGAGTCGGTTTCGCAGGCGTTCTTCCTTTGTTCGCTCGAACCATTCGTTTTTACTTACAAGACCAAGGCCGAGGACATTGCGGATTCGTTTTCCCGATGGCTAGATGCGGCGCTCGCAGTTGCGGTTAAGGAGTACGGCGACCGGCTCTAAGTATTGAAAGATGGAACCGACAAGAAGTGCGCGTCGCGGGATCGCTGGTTTCGGTCCAGGGTTAAGTCCTCCCTACACGCCGTTGTTGACGGACAAAGCTTGGCAGGGCCAGCCCGGTGGGGCTTTTTCCACGAGGTTCGACGCCCGACGGAATCACGGATCTCGCGGGCAATGTCTGGGAGTGGGTTGCCGACTGGTACGACGACTCCAAGCAAGCCCGCGTCCTTCGGGGCGGTTCGTGGAGCTACAGTTCGACGTACCTCCGGGCCTCGGTCCGCTACAGGGGCCGACCTGGCCTCAGGTACGTCGGCATCGGGTTCCGTTGTGCTCGGGAAGTGTTCCCTTGATTCTTTTTTCCCTTTTCCCTTTAGCGGCGGAGCCGTTCGAATTTTTTTTGGCCCCCCGCTACCCACCCCGGCCCAGCTTCGCTTTCGCTACCACAGGGCCGGGGGACGCTTTTGTGTTCGACGCCGCGTGCATGACCGCCGCGTCCGGAGCGCGACCCGGAACAGGTCAGTTCCCATTTGCGCCAACCGGAGGCGGCAGGAACGGGCGGCTGCAAATAGTGAAACAAAGAGGCGGGAATCTGGCAACGGCACAAACTCGTTTTCGGAGGAAAAGATGCAATTCTCCGAACGAATCGGTGCTGTGAAAAGGGCGATTCAGATTCAAACGATGAGCCCACGTCTCCGAAATCGGCTATGGAATGTGGCCTGTCGGATTTTTTGGAATGACATGAGCGCCTCAGAGACGACTCGATCCACTGATCAAGGCCGTCTCTTGGTACATCTTGGCACCGATTTCTTTGGTATGACCGAAGACGAAATTGAGCGAACGATCGTCAGAACATATCAGCAAATCAAGCAACTTGCGCTCACGTTGGCTTGGGCTCAGTTCTATGATCTCATGGAGTTTATCGCCAATGACCCGGCGACGAAGTCCTATAAAGGGGCTCTGGTATATGGAGGTCAAGGAACCTTTCTGCGCGGCTGCAATGAGATTCTCGAAGAGGAGCTGGCCGGATACCGCTTCGTTGGCACGCGATTAGTGCCGATTACGAACAATGAGGAGATTGCTACCGTTGAGACTGCACTGGCTCAATCGGGTGACTTTGCGCCAGTTTCGACCCATGTAGCCACAGGCCCTCGCACGACTGGCTGACCGACCAGAGCCGGACTGCCGGAATTCGATCAAGGAGTCTATCAGTGCCGTTGAGGCAACGTGCCAGATCATTACCGGGGGCAATAAAGCTACGCGTATTTGTTTACCAGCCTGAGAGACCTCTGAAATCGCCCGCCTGAAAGATTTCGCTGGACAAATGATGCGGTTTAGGCTACCGTATGGTTGGATGAAACCGATTGTCCGGCCCACCGCCGAAGAGCCCAGGGAGAGTATC
>DASQZT010000023.1:0-16660 GCA_035638575.1 Bryobacteraceae bacterium | reverse complement strand
TTGTTGACCACGTTGATGCCGTGCAGAATGAGCGCCTTCCCACTCGCGTCCAGGAAACGCATACCGGAGACCCTGACGAAACCGGCTGCCGGCGCCGCTTGCCCGCAGAGTAGAGCGACCACGGCCAGGAGTCCACCCAAGATCCATATCGATTTTCGGCTCTTCATTTTTACCGCCGGACCCAACTCTAACCGCTGGCGGCCCAGTTCGCAACCGCCGTTCCATGTCCAACACGCCCAAGCGGGCGTATCGGAGTTCAGGAATTGGGGCCCCTTTAGGGTCGGCGCCGTTCCGGGCGGATGGTCGGCCACTCGCACAGAGCCCCAGCGGCGGCGCAGAACATCGGGCCACGGGAGAGACCGGCTTCGCTCTGTGCCCTGCGTTTCGCCTATTGTTCCAAAGCTCCTGGCAACCTACTCTTTGCCAGTTTGCGAGTTTCCGGCCGTCCCAGGGCGGCGGCTTTAACCCGTTGAAAAGAAACAATCCAGCGGGGAAATGATTTTTGGCCTCTGGACACCTCGCCCCAATCAGCGTATAAAGGAACCACGGGGCCGGTTCGTCAGGCCAGCGCAAAGCGCACCCTCCGAAAGATCCCTCCAGTAAAGGAGAAGTATGCTTTCGAAGCCCATCGCGCAGCGCATCGAAATTTGGCCGATCACCAGGCTGGTTTTCTACGCCAGAAATCCGCGCAAGAACGACGCCGCAGTCGAACGGATGATGGCGTCCATTGGGGAATACGGCTTCAAAATTCCAGTGCTGGCCCGTAGCGACGGAACGCTGGTAGACGGCCATCTCAGAATCAAGGCCGCCAAGAAACTCGGCATCACCGAGGTGCCGGTCATCCTGTGTGACGAATGGACCGAGTCGCAAGTCAAGGCCTTCCGGCTGATGGTGAATCGGTCGGTGGGCTGGGCTGAGTGGGATGACGAATTACTCGGCCAGGAACTCGCTGATCTCAAGGGCTTGGACTTCGATCTGAGTTTAACGGGCTTCAACGAGCGTGAAATTGACGACTTCCTGTCCGATCCCGCTGACGACGAACGCGCCAATTTGGTTCCGCCGGTGCCCGAACACCCGGCCGCGAGGCTCGGCGATGTGTTCGTGATGGGAAATCATCGGCTCGTCTGCGGAGATTGCACGCAGGGTGATGTCGTCGCGAAGTTGCTGGGCACCGTGAAGCCGCTCCTGATGGTAACGGACCCCCCTTACGGAATCGAATTGGACAGCGAGTGGCGTGACAGGGCCGGCTTGAATGGCTGCGGGCCCGCCGCGGCGAGTTATATGAAACATCGCACGGAGGGCCACACCAACACATCGATCTCTTCAGACACCCGCGCCGACTGGTCGGAAGCCTTCGCGCTGGTGCCCGCTCTCCAGGTTGCTTACGTGTGGCACGCATCGAAATTCACCCGAGAGGTTCTGGACGGGCTGCTGCGGATCGGCTTCCTGCATCATCAGCAGATCATCTGGAACAAGGGCCGGACCGTGCTCACCCGAACGCACTACTGGTTCCAGCACGAACCTTGCTGGTATGTCAGGAAAAAGAACGCCCCGTGGTTCGGGAAGGCAGGCGATAATTCCACCGTCTGGGACTCGCCTTCCCCGAAGTTCATCATGGGTGGATCGAAAGAGGAGAAATTCGATCATCCTACTCAGAAACCGATAGAACTCATGCGCCGCCCGATACTCAACCACACCAAGCGCGGCGAAGCAGTATATGATCCGTTCCTCGGCAGCGGGACGACGCTGATCGCCGCCGAACTGACCGGGCGCGCTTGTTTCGGCGTGGAACTCGACCCGAAGTACTGCGACGTGATTTGCCAGAGGTTCATGGACTTCTCGGGCAAGCCAGCCATGCTGGACGGCGACGGCCGGACGTTCGAACAGATCAAGGCCGAGAGGCTGGGAGTTGCAGCATGAATGGAGCGCTGCCGCCGGGAGATCGCGGCGATCAAGCTGCAGATTCGGGCTGGTCATCCGGACCTCGAGGGCCTGTGCCTCGCGCTCTCCGACTGGAATGCCGAATTGCGTCTGCTGGACAAGGAGCGATGAGAAATGGCACGCCCTGAAGCCAAGATCGACCTTGGCGAGTTGGAGAAGCTCTGCACCATGCAATGCACCGATGAGGAGATCGCCGCTTTTTTCGGCGTCAGCACCCGGACCATCGAGCGCCGGCGCCAAGTGAAGAAATTCGGGGAGATCATGGAACGGGCGAAGGCGAAGGGCCGGGTGTCGGTCCGCCGCAGTCTGTTTCGCCTGGCGAACGCCGGCAACATCGCCGCCGCCATCTTCCTCTCCAAGAATCTCCTGGGCTACCGCGACGTCGTAAACACGGAACACACCGGAATGGCCGGCGGCCCGATCCAGATCGCGGCTCGGCCGAACCTCTCTCAACTGACCGATGAAGAACTCCAGCAGCTTCGCGCCATTGCTGACAAGACCCTTCCTCCGGGAAGAAATTGACCGCGAGATAGCAACGCGCCACCTCCGCGAGTTCGTCCGCCAGGCGTGGCCGGTCGTGGAGCCGTCAGCGCCCTTTGTCCCCGGCTGGCACATCGACGCCATCATTGAGCATTTGGAGGCCGTCACCCGCGGCCAGATCCGGAATCTGCTCATCAATGTGCCGCCGCGCCACATGAAGAGCCTGCTGGTCGCGGTCCTTTGGCCCGCCTGGGAATGGATCCGGTGGCCCGAGCGCCGGTGGCTCTACAGCAGCTACGCCGCGCAGTTGAGCATCCGTGATTCGGTGAAATGCCGGCGCTTGATCGAGTCGCCCTGGTACCAAGCGCGCTGGGGCGATCGCTTCGCCCTCACCAGCGACCAGAACACCAAGGGCCGCTTCGACAACGACCGCTCCGGCTACCGGCTGTCCACGTCGGTGGGCGGGGCCGTCACCGGCGAGGGTGGCGATCGCATCGTGTGCGATGACCCGAACAACGTCAATGAAGTGGAATCGGACTCGGTTCGCAAAACTACCAACGACTGGTTCGACGTGGTCATGTCGACCCGGGTAAACGATCCGAAGACTGCGGCCAAGGTGGTGGTGATGCAGCGGTGCCACCAGCAGGACCTGGGCGGGCATCTGCTGGAGCAGGGCAACTGGGAGCACCTGTGCCTGCCGGCGGAGTACGAAGGCCCACCCTGCGTCACGTCTATCGGGTGGGGCGACCCGCGCACCGAGCACGGTGAGTTGCTTTGGCCGGCGCGGTTCGGCGCGCAGGAAATCGAATCGCTCAAACGCAGCCTCGGGAGCTACGCGGCGGCCGGCCAGCTTCAGCAGCGTCCTTCGCCCGCCGGCGGGGGTATTCTCAAGCGGCACTGGTTCCGGTATTGGCAGCCGCGGGGAGCGAACCTTCCTCCGGTCATGGTCCGGTTGCCGGATGGCTCACAGGTATCGATTGCCGCCATGGACGTGCCGCAACGGGTTGACGAGCAGATCCAGTCCTGGGACTGCGCATTCAAGGATCTAGAAACCTCGGACTACGTCGTCGGCCAGGTGTGGGGCCGGGTGGGCTCTGCCTACCTGCTGGGCGATCAGATCCGCGGCCGCATGGACTGCCCTACCACCGTCAAGGCGGTTCGCGAGCTTTCCCAGCGCTGGCCCGGCACTCTCGCGAAGCTGATCGAGGACAAAGCCAATGGATCGGCCGTAATCCAGATGCTCACTCGCGAACTTCCCGGCATCCTGCCGGTGAATCCGGAGGGCGGCAAGGTGGCGCGCGCGGCTGCGGTGAGTCCCCTGATCGAGGCCGGCAACATCTACTTGCCTCATCCCCAGATGTTCCCCTGGGTTAACGGATTCATCGAGGAGTGCGCTGCCTTTCCAAACGGCGCCCACGACGACCAGGTCGACGCGATGACGCAGGCGCTGCTGCGCTGGAATATGGTTCCCAGGCAGACCATCGTCTATTACAACGAGCCCTATCAAATCAGTCCAATCTGACCGCAGGCGGGCAGCGGTGGCCTCGTGCCACATCTCGCGGCGACATCGCGTGCGGTTGCAGCGTCGGGCGCCGGGCTTCGCCGCGCAGAATAGCTACCGATATCCAGACGATAACGCCAGCTACAACGCCAGCTACAACGCCAGCTACAACGCCGGGCTCCTGCGCACAAGATGAACCGTCCTGGGTCCACTTTCGAGTGGACGACTAACCGGGCGGAATCCGGAGGCCCACGGCGTCGACTGTCAGAAGATGCGATTCCTTGCTCCCCGACCTATTCCGGCAGCGGTCCGAGGATGTCAATTTTGTATTTCGCCGCCACGGCCATGAGTTTCGCCATATCCGGAGGCGTGAAATCGTTAAAGGGTACACTCAGCTCCAAAACGAAGCGCTCGAATCCGGCGGGAGCGCATAGCAGCAGCATCCGCGCGGGACTAGAGCCCACAACCTTGAAGCCGTGGGGGATCTCGCGCGGGCCGAAGACGTAGGTGCCCGGTCCGCCCTTCATCCACTTGCCATCGCAGACAAAGGCCACTTCGCCTTCGAGTACGTAAAACGCTTCATCTTCCAGATGATGCATATGGTACGGCGAAGCAAACCCGGGCGGCATCTCCCAGTGCTCCATCAGCCCGAACGATCCATTGGTCGCATCGCCTGTCGACCTCATGAGGGTCGGTAAGCCCAGGAACCGGATTGCGGCGTCCTCTCTCGTATTCAGGTAAGGCCTTTGCTCTGCTGTCATTACTTTATTCTCCGCTACGTTTGGATACTTGGATGGCGAGCGGGTTGCTCCGAACTAATTCTTTCCATCCCTCTTCAACAGCGTCCAGATCCAGCCGGCGAACGTGAAGACCAAGAAGGGGTACGCGAAAAAGGGCAGCGGCGAGGCAGTTGGCAAAACTTGTTCTCCCCAAAAAATCTTGGCCGACGTACTCGCAAAGAGAATTGCGCCTATAATGCCTACTACACGAATCCAGCTGGCGAATTCTTTGGGAATACTCGTGAGTAGAAGCGCCGCGGACCATAATGCCGTGCCCGCGGCAAATGAGGGAACGCTTTCTGCAAGGGACCCAGCTGTCCCGGCAAGCATAACGCCTTCTCCAATCGCGAATACCAGAAAACCAGAGGCGACAACGTCGTTTCCCGTCCGGAACAATTTCAAGGCAAGCAGGGCTGTAGCCACCACCAGACCAACACCGTCGAGCGCCCAGAATGCCGCTTGAAGATTCCGTTCCGAGACCATGGTCCCCAGCAAACCAAACACACCACCAAGAGCCAGGCCAATCGCAGCGACCACGTTTACTGGACTTTTCATGTTCCGGTTATCATACAACACGTTTGAAACCCGGTTCCCCAATCAACACCGAACATCCCCGAAAGACCCCTTTCGGACGAATCGGCCAGACGGAATCCGCCTGGTGGCACACTCGGCACCCCGTGGAAGTGGCCCGTGCTGCCATCCCTGACGGTCAACTCCTGAGTTACGGCGTATCCTTCCACTACCCGCCTCAGGCGCCCGCCAAGCATAGTGGAAGGATGGCCGACCATCCATTCCCTATCCGGGCAAAATGCATTTTCAATGAGTCGGTCCGGAGGGCACACCAGCTAAAGCTGGACCGCGACGTCAAGCCTCGCCAAGCTTGGCGGTGATGCGCTAATGCGCGATCGTCGATTGCGGGCTCATTTTGGGCTCATTTGGTTCCCGGGATCCTCCGCCTCAGCTCATCCAGAAAGTTTTGCAGGAAAACGACGTGTACCGAACCCTTCTCGCCTCCCGCAGCTTCCGGCATGGGGAACACCGCGAAGCGCTTGCCGTCGGGCGCCAGGTCCAGGTTCAAATTACCTGTATAGAAGACCTGCTTCTCCGACCAGACGCGCGCCTTGCCTGGCACGAAAGAATCGCCGTTCACCGTGTAATCCACCACCGCGATGCGGTGGTCCGTCGTCTCGTAGAACAGCTCCCGGTCTTTGTTGGACCAGATTCCGTATAGCCCGCCTCCGGTCGAGATCTGCCACTTGCCGGCTCGCCCGGAGGGGAAAGGCCGCACGTAGATTTCGGATCTTCCCGATTCGTTCGACCGGTAAGCGATCCATCGTCCGTCGGGCGAGAACATCGGTACCAGCTCATCCGCTGGTGTTACTAGAAATGGCTCCGGCTTGCCCGGCTTGGGGTGGTCGGGATCGCTCGTGTCCAGCGGTAGCGTCCAGATGTCCGTACCGGTCTCGGAATGGAATTCGCGGTAGGCCAGGTGCTGGCCGTCGGGAGAGAAGGACCACGGAACGACCGGGTCTTGACCAGCCAGGATCTGCTGTGGTCGTCCGGAGCCGTCGCTGCGGGTCCACCAGATCCCGTGATCCCTGCCAGACCGATTGAAGGCCATGTGCTTCCCGTCCGGGGCCCAGACCGGTAAATCCGCGCCGCCTCCGAAGGTGACCCGGGTCATGATCTCCCGCTGCCAGTCATAGGAGTAAATGTCGGTGCCGCTGCCGGTGCTCACGGTCAGCGCCAGCCGCTGCCCGTCCGGCGAAAACCGCGGCGTGGCATACACTCCCGGCGTCGAGATCAGAGGTTGCATGCGCCCGGAACTGTCTAGCCACATCACCGGCCAGGTCTGACCCGCCCGCTTGCCCGCTAGGTATATCAGGGTCCCGTGCCCCGAGGGCGCTGCGGAAAAGTCAAATTCGCCGGCGCGCCCAATCGGGCTTGCCGCCACATCTTCCAGCAGCGGAACGGGCGCACTCTGAACCTCCAGCCGGCCAGAGTCGAAGGCCACGCCGAACAGCACGCCTTGATGCAGGTAGACCAGATAACTGCGGCTACCGCCAGCCGGCAGTACCCGGCCGAAGTATGCCTCCGGCACCAGCGTCTTGGTCACGCCACTGCTTAACGACATGGCTTCTATGCTGGCGTCTTCCGTGACGGATCCATGGGCAGAGGCCGTGAAGAGAATCGCGTGGCCTCCCGGCAGGACCTGCGGCCACCCGTGGCTCCCCTCACTGTTGCTGAGTCTGGTAAGCGGCCGAGGCCTCCCCCCGGCGGCGGGCACACGCGAGATGCCGGAGTTCTGGCTCAGCCCCGCGACAATCGTGTCATCCTCCCCCCAACTGGCGCCGGAATCGGACGTGACCTCGCATACCGAAACCGGCGCTCCGCCCTGAAGGGAGAGCTTCATGAGATTGCCATCCGCGAAGAATCCGAGCCATTGGCTGTCGGGAGAGAAAAACGGATCGCGGCCGTTTTCCGTCTCGGGCAGCAGGGTGGCTTGGGACTGATCGAGCAGCCGTGTAGCAAGCGCCTGTTTGCCGTTCGGCCCTCGCGCCGGAAAGACCAGCCGCCGCCCGTCAGGGGAAATGGCAGCGGTCACATTCCCCGTCATCGCCTCCGCCCCCAAATCCACGCTCAGCCGCGTCAGAGGATAATCCACCGCCCGCGTAGCCCGCCACGCGATCCACGCGCAGCCCGCCGCCACCACCGCCAGCCCCGCCGCTATTCCCCACGCAATCCAGGTAGGGCGAGCTTCGGCCGGCCATGGGGCTTTAGCCCCGACGATCGCCTCTTCAATCTCAATCCGCACATCCGCGATATCGTGCCACCTCTGCCCCGCGTCCCTTCGCAAACATCGCTCCACGATAGGCCGCACCCGCATCGGAATTGGCGACCAATCCACCTCCGTCTTCAACACCGCCGCAAGCGTATCCGAAACCGTCTCCCCCGTGAATAGCCGCCGCCCCGTCAGCAACTCCCACAGCACCACTCCAAACGCCCAGATGTCGGCCCGCTTGTCCACCACCCCGCCGCGCGCCTGCTCTGGCGCCATGTACGCCGCCGTGCCCAGGATCACTCCCACGATCGTCGGCGACATCGTCAGCGTGGGCGAGTTCTCCCCGCTGCCCGACGCCGCTGCCGCCACCTTGGCCAGTCCGAAATCCAGCACCTTCACCGTGCCAGGGTGCCCGCTCGCGGGCCCTTTCACCTTGATGTTCCCCGGCTTCAAATCCCGATGCACGATCCCTTTCTCGTGCGCCGCCTCCAGCGCCTCCGCAATCTGCCGCGCGATCGCCAGCGCTTCCTCCACCGGCAGCGGCCCCTTCGGCGCCTCCCCTTCGATCAGCTCCATCACCAAGTAGTCCGGCCCCACATCGTACAACTGGCATATATTCGGATGGTTCAGCGCCGCGATCGCCCGCGCCTCCCGCTCGAACCGCTCTGTGAACCTCTCCTTCGAGACCTTGATGGCCACGTTGCGCCCCACGCGCGGGTCGTGCGCGCGATACACTTCGCCCATTCCTCCCGCACCGATCGGTGCAAGGATTTCGTACGGGCCGAGCCTATCGCCGGCGGAGAGAGGCATAGAAGGGATTCAGCTAAGTTTAGCCGATCAAGAACCAGATAGGGGACGGATGACGGCGCACTCGGAAGTTGGGCCCCGCATCCCCTGGCGCCGAGGGCTGCCTGATTCTACAAGGAGCTCAAGAACTCGGCGGTTTGCGGGCCGGGGTTGGGCGCGTTCGCCCAACCGGACAGTTACCGATACTTAACGCCCGCTTGGTGACGTCGTTTCCGCGAAGCGAAGTTTCCGAGGTGAATCCGACGAGGTGCCAGCCGATCGGTAAACACTGGGCGACTTACTCGCGAGGAATCAGCCGCGAGGCGGCTAATGCCTATGTCACCGCCGAGCGGCCGACGATACCGAAGTCGGCTCAAACGACCACTCCGGTCTCGCCCTCGGCACGTCCCTTCTGCATCACCGCCTAAGAACTGTCACATGCCGGTGTCAGCTCACTGGGGCAACTTCATCAGCCAGGCGGAACTGGAGATTTCCCGGCGCGAAAAAACCAGTCCGGGACCGCGAATGCCCCATAAATCGTCGGGCCTCGGCGTCTCCGCCGTACCGGGCACGTACGTCACTTCGTACGGGTCGCTGAAAGTGCGGGTCTTCGGGTCGAAGCGGATGGCCATGAGCCGGGAGCCCTGGAAGAATTGAAAAAAGTTGCCGTGGGGAGCGAAAGTGTAGTACTCCGTGGGCAAATTGACTTCAATCCACTCCGGCAGGGGCACTGGTTCCTCCCTCCACGGGACGATATAGATCCGGCTCGGAGCTTGCGATCCCACCGGCTGCAGGCGGAATGTGATCCAGGTAGAATCGTCGCCGAACGTGCCGACATTGATGATGGAATCGGACGGGTGCTCCAGCCAGGGCCTGTCTTTGCCGGAAGCCACTTCCAGGAGCCGCAGGGTGTACTTCCGTCGTTTGGGATCCAGCGCGACCCTGGCTTCGGGCCAGAACATTAGGAATCGCCCATCCGCCGAAAACCGCAAGGCAAGGCCGCAACCCTTGCAAAGAGGGCGTGCGGCAGCTCGAGCGGCGCCGGCATCGCCGATCCGGATCGAGTACGAATCGCCTTCCGGGATCGACCACGCAATCTGCCGCCCGTCGAGAGAGACCGCGGTGCTCGTCGTCAAAGCAAGCCCGGGGATCATAAGCGTCTGTCTCCCGCTCTCCAGGTCCAGTGCGTAGCCATTTCCCGAGCTGCTCGCGATGTCATTCACAAAAAAAATAGCGCTGCCGGGATCTCCGCCAGCACCCCGAATGATTTTGTAGCGCCCATCGTGGGTGAGCCGCCGGCTGACGCCCGTGGGCTGCCCGTTTGCGGCGGAGAGGGGGATCAGGTACAGATCGGCAGACGGTTTGTAGAGATCCAGCGCTACCACGCCAGTGTTGCTGATGCTGAAGGGGGACTGGTTCTCGGTTCCAAACGTGAGTTGTCTCGGGGCGCCGCGCACACGCCACGAATCGGGCGAGAGCCGGATCTCCCAAACATTCATCCGCTCGCTCCTGCCACCCTCAAACAAAACGCGGTCGCCGACGACCACTCTCGGAAGACCGAGCTTCAACCCCGCTGCCCGCAGCGCGTCACCGGCTCCCGTGGGCCGGGGACTGCCTCCATCCGCGGGCAGGGCGAACCACTCCCATTCATTGACGCCCAAGGTTTCGGCCCGTTTAGAACCCACACACAGCAGGTAGCGATTATCGCTGGTCCATGCTATAGACAAGACGGACGCCTGCAGCGGTTGCATTTGCGCCCAGTTTGGCAATTCCCGCGGCTGGCCACCGTCCAGAGATCCGACCATCAGACGGACCCGAGCTGTTGGGGAGGGAGACTCGGACTCGAAGTAGGCGCCCTGACGGCCGTCTGTGGAGAGGGCGACGCCGTGCAACCGGTGTGTGGAGGTCAGGACTCGAGGCTGCCCACCCAGGGTGGGGATCACTGCGATGCTGCCTCTCTTGCCATCTGCCGAGTTGGTGGCATAGAGCAATCGGGCGCCGTCCGGGAAGAACAAGGCGCCCATCACAGGGTCGTCAGAGTGAGTCAACTGAATCGGCTCGCCGCCGGCCACCTGCTGGAGCCACACCTGCGGGCTGCCGCCGCGCTCCGAAATGTAGGTGACAAACTTGCCATCGGGCGAAATGGATGGTCCGTCGTAGGAGTATCCGTCGTCGGGCGACAATCGCACCAGGTCCGGCCCTTGAAATGCCGCTCCGCGGCGATTCAGGTAGGTCCAGGCGATAGCGGCTGCCGCCAGCAACAACGACGCGACCACCACCGCCGGCCACAGCCAGCGCCGTGGGCCGCGAGGCGCGGGTGCGACCGCGTCGGAACGAACCAGCTTGCCCGATTCCGGCTCGTCGCGAAACTCTTCCAGCGCGAGTTTCACGTCGGCCATATTCTGGCTGCGGCGGCTGACGTCTTTGCGCAGGCAGCGCGCGATCAACCGTTCCAGCTCGGGAGGAGTGGTGGGAGCGATTTCCCTGAGCGGCGGCGGCTCCTTCTCCACCACGGCGGCCAGCGTGGACGCGCGCGACTCGCCCCGGAAGGCCCGTTGACCTGCGACCATTTCGTAGAGCACCGCACCGAAAGAGAAGATGTCGCTGCGCGCATCCACCGGCTTGCCTTCGGCTTGCTCCGGCGACATGTAAGGCACGCTGCCCAGGACGACGCCTTCCTCGGTCCGGGGCTGGTCCACGGCCATGGTGCGGGTTGTTTCGTCAACTCCCACGGCCGGTCCGGCCCGCACGGACAACTTCGCCAGGCCGAAGTCCAACACCTTCACGTGCCCCTGCATGTCCACCATGAGGTTGCCGGGCTTCAGGTCGCGGTGCACGATGCCGGCCGCATGCGCGGCGGTGAGCGCGTCGGCCACCTGTGCGGCGATGGGCAGCGCTTCGGTGAGCCGCATGCCTTTCCGCGGGATCAACTCGTTCAGCGGCTTCCCCTCGACCAGTTCCATCACGATGAACGTCTGCCCGTCCTGCTCGGCAATGTCGTGGATGGTAATGATATTCGGATGATTCAGCGCCGAGGCGGTCTTGGCCTCGTGGATGAAACGCGCGCGCCGGTCGGCATCCGTCATCTTGTCGGCTGGCAGCAGCTTCAGCGCGACGAAGCGCTCCAGGCGAAGGTCGCGGGCCTTGTACACCGCACCCATTCCGCCCTCGCCGAGCTTTTCCAGGATGCTGTAGTGCCCAATGGACTGGCTGATCACCAGATCCCCCTTGAACCAGAGGCTACAGTCTCATACAGTTTAGCCCCGGCGGCGTGCGCAAAACAATGGTACGCAGCGCCACGTGCGCCAATCGAGATGAGTCCTTCCTGACGGCGTAGTGTTGATCTACCGGGAGTTCGGTGCGCCCCGTGGAAACAGCTTCCGATATCCCTGCATAACGCACCCCCGAACTCCGAACCCAACCGTAGCCAAACGGCGACCATTGGCGCGGAACCTTGATGCAATACCACGTTTGTCAAGCCGCCGTATCCTCCCGCGGGGGGGCAGCCTGAGCGCTGGCGCTCATGTCAGATGACCATTATGCGACCTGGTGCTATGCTAGCGCGCAGGAGTGAAGGAGACCGGCATATGACGGAATCATCGCGACGGAGCTTCTTGGTGGCGGGCGCGGCTGCGCTCTCGGCCGGGCATGTGATGGGGGCGAATGAAAAGGCCAATATCGGGATTGTGGGGATCGGCGGGCGCGGGAACGATCACATCAAGGCATATGCGACCCTGCCGGCGGTGCGGATCGTGGCGCTGTGCGATGTGAACCAAGCGTCTCTGGAGCGCGGGCAGGCGGCGGTGAAGAGCCTGACGGGTGAATCTCCTAAGGGCTATGACGACATGCGGAAGATGTTCGCCGATAAAGGTGTCGACGCGGTTTCGATCACGACGCCCAATCACTGGCATGCGCTGGCCACAATCTGGGCATGCCAAGCAGAAAAAGACGTCTACTGCGAGAAGCCGGCTTGCTACAACGTGCACGAAGGCGAGCGCATGATCGAAGTGGCGCGGAAGACGGGGCGGATGGTGCAGATCGGGTCGCAAAGCCGCAGCATGCTGCACATGATCAAGGCGATGCAGTTGCTGCACGACGGCGTCATCGGTAAGGTCTATATGGCCAGGGGACTGTGTTTCAAGCGGCGGATATCGATCGGGCACAGGGAGAATGAGCCGGTGCCGCTCGGGCTGAACTGGGACATGTTCCTGGGGCCGGCGCCGATGCGTCCTTACAATGAGCTGCGCTTCCGGTACAACTGGCACTGGTTCTGGGATACGGGAAACGGCGACATCGGCAATCAGGGTGTGCACGAGATGGATATTGCGCGCTGGGGGCTGGGCGAGGTGATGTGGCCGAAGTCTGTGGTGTCGACGGGCGGGAAGTATGTGTATGCCGACGATCAGGAGACGCCGAATACGCAGCTTGCCACGTTTGATTACGGCGATAAGCAGATCGTGTTCGAGGTGCGCGGCCTTATCACCGGCGGCGAGGGCAATATGGCAAGGAGCGGAACGAACTTCGTAGGCGACATCTTTTATGGCGAGGACGGGTGGATGGAGACCACGAGCGAGGGGTTCAAGGTCTACAAGGGAGAGAAGGGCCAACTCGCCATGGAGGAGAAGGCGGCGCGGGGCGGCGATACGGCGCCTCACATGCAGAATTTCATCGCCGCGTGCCGGTCGAGAGACTACAGGAAATTGAACGCGGAGGTAGCGATCGGGGTGATGTCGGCGGACCTGTGCCATCTGGCGAATGCGAGCTATCGCGCGGGGCGAAAGCTGGCGGTGGATGCGGTGAAGGGGCGGTTTACAGGACCGGGCGCGGAGGAAGGGAACGCGTTCCTGACGCGGCCGAAGTACCGGGCAGGGTATGTCGTTTGATGGCGGTAGGCGGGCCGGAAGGGACCGCCGCAAGAACAACGATTGATGTGGACATTCCGGCGGCTGTTTGAAATCGGATCATACGAGCCGAGCAGGAGAGCCTAGCCGCCACGACATTCCGGGCCATGGCCGTCAAGAAGCTTCGGATCGAGCTCTGGCGGCGTCCGCACGGGCTTCTGAATCTTCCGATAAATACGAAATAACGCTTCCCATTTCCGCCTCAATCAAGCCGCGTCCTTTCACCGCGGGGACTCTTTCCGAGTAGCCCGTGATCCGCCCACACTCAGCAATCCAGCTTTCGAATCCACACGCACGGAGATGCCGGCTACACGGCCAGCTTGGACATCCGGCCAAATTCCAAAAAACAACGGACATCCGCCCGGACAGAGGCGGGCGCACGTCCAGTCCGACTCGTCGCTAATCACCGTCGTCACCCACCGGCAGGCGGCCAACGGAAGGAAAGGCATTCCAAGGAATCGTCATTATCCCGCCGACTCCGTGCCCGGCCGCCGCTCGGCGGAAAGGATCACCCACAACGTCCACGCGGCCAGGGCCGCGGGGACCGCCAGCGCGATCAGGGAGCGGCCCGCATACCAGGATGTGATCGAGACGGGCTGAATCAGAAAGGCCAAATCGATTACGAACACCGTTACCAGGGCCAGAAGCCCAAAGCGGCGAAACAGCCACAAAATACAATAGAAAGTCGCAAAGCCGTACACGTGATCCTCAGGATACTGGTACACCCAAGGCCCGCCGATGATCCCTGCTCCGATGAGGAGCGAGGCCAGCAGGTCCGCGATCCATACACGGTGCACGAGGAGGCGCATGAGCACGACGCAAACAACGATTCCGATCGCGAAGTTCGTTCCCCGTGTGGCTTGATCTGGCAGGAACGCCATAAGCCCTGCCGCGCTGCTGAGCGTTTCAACTCGCGGCAAGAGCATTTGTTTCCCGCCGCTGAACACTCCATTCAAGATCAGGCCGAGCGACCACATCGCGAACGCCCCGAGAATCCCGGCAAGGATATGAGACGCGACGAGAGGATCGCGCAGCCGGCCTGATTGGAACCGCGTCCAGGAGATCAAAGCATCCGGCCAGAAGCGCCGCACGTAAGGCTCAATCGCGAGATAGAAGCACCAAACCACAGCCGCAATCAACCCAGCGAGACTCACCGCCATGGCCAGGAGGACCACCTCCCAGGAACTCAGCACATGGGAGGCGCCGAAGATCCAGGCGCCCATCATCAGCAGGAAAATGGCACGCGCGAGCCTGGCGGCGCCTCGCCGGTCGCCGCGGCCCAAACGTAAATTGCGCCAGGCCACCAGGACCGCGCCTACAAAAACAGTGATTACGGCAAGGATCCCGAGCAGTCTTCGGACAAGGGGTACCGCCGCAGCGGATGAGTCCGCCGCGTGCCGCCAGTCGCCCGAGATACTGAAGAAGACCGGCCGCCCGGCCCAGGAAGCGGCTTCCAAGCGTATTTGCTCGGGCCGGTCTGCCGCGTAGGTCCCGGTCCAAGCCATGCGAGAATCGAAAGCCATCGGCGGAACTGCCCGCGCAGCCACGGGCGAGAATCGGGCCGGATCGAGACCGGCGGCGGTAAAGAGAGCGGTCCAGTCGGCAGACTTTGCCGCTGCGTTCGCATCACTCTCAGCGGGAGGCCGGACCTCCAAAGCAGTCAGGCGTCCCTTGCCATCCAGAGCCGCGCGAATCATTCCCGGCTCCGTGTTTGGCGGCGAATCGTACGCAATGCGGCCTCCGCCGAAAAAGGAGTCCGCCTGAAACTCACCCTGGTTCTGCCGGTACCAGAAGCGGACGACCGGGGGTTGATGGCTCGCTAGAATCGCGTCGCGGCGCGCTGGGTCGTACGGCTGCAAAGAGCGCAGGTAATCGTAATCACAGCAGTCGAATCCGTATGCCGTGCTCTTGGGTTGCTCGGAGTAGCCCAACTGCTTCAGAATGTCCTGCGCGCGAAAGGCGAGGCCGTCCGGCGGAATATTCAGCTCCGCGCGGCTGAGGAGGCTGAGCTTCCCGGTGATCAACGTGATGGCAGCCAGCAAGACCAGGACACCCACAAAGCAGGCGAACGCCTCGCGCGGGCCGAAACCCTCTTTTTCCCCCGACGCCGCGACCATTTCCGGAGACGGCGTCTCGCCCGCCGCCAGCGCCGCCGCGATGGGATCGCCGCCCGGCATTGCCATGGCGACGTTCAGCGCCGAGGCCGGGCGCCGCTTGGGCTCTTCTTCCAGGCAGCGAAGAATGATTCGGTCGATGGCCGGGTCCAGATCCTTGATAATCTCCGTCGGGCTGCTCTGTTCGCTGGAGCGCCGTTTGCCCGTGAACATTTCGTACAGCACCAGCCCCAGTGAATATATGTCGCTGCGTGTGGTGACATCCCTGCCCGCCTTCTGTTCCGGCGACATATACGCGGGAGTGCCGCTGCGCAGATCGCTCAACGGAATCTCGGCCGCCAGACTCGCCAGGCCGAAGTCCATGATGCGCACTTGCCCGCGCCCGTCGATCATGATGTTGGCCGGCTTCAGATCGCGGTGCAGGACCCCGCGCTCGTGTGCCGCGGCCAGCCCCGCGCAGATCTTGCGGGCGAACTCGATGGCTTTATCCTGCGGCAGGCGTCCGATACGGCGAATCAACGAATCGAGGTCCTCCCCGTCCAGGTACTCCATGGAAAGGTAATCCTGACCTTCGATCGCGCCGATATCGTAAACCCGGCAGACATTGGGGTGCGAAACCTGCCGCGCGATGCGCACTTCATTCCGGAATCGCGCCAGTGCGGCTTCGTCCAAACGTGTGCCGGCCAGAAACTTGAGAGCCACCGCCTGGTTGAGGATCTGGTCGTACGCACGGTATACCTCGCCCATGCCGCCGCGGCCCAGCAGTCCCAGCACACGGTAGCGGCCCGCCAGGACCGTGCCCGCCGGAAAGCGTCCCTCTTCGATCCCGCTCGAAGAAGAAGGCGCCTGCGAAAAAACCGTCTCGGTTTCGCGCCCGCCGTTCCGGGCCGGCAGGGGCGCGGCGCAGGCCGGACAAACGCGCCAGCCATTCTGCACCTCACGCGCGCACTTCGGGCAGACGCCACCGCCGGAAATTGCCATCAGGATGCCTTTAAGATCATATCAGTCTGTACAATTCCCGTCGCAGATGCCAGGTTTGCTGTTTTTGGATAGGTGCGCATGAACCGAATACTGCTGGTGAGCGTTTTTTCACGCGGTAGCCTGCTCCTGCTGACCGGCGGCGTCAGAAGAGAGGCTTTACCCTGCACGGCCATCAGAATTAGAACGTGGCGAGGCGATTGTGGACGGATGGTCGGGGACTCGGGAACAGTTTTCCACGCGCCCACGCCCATGACGCTACCGATATCAGTACATATACCGGCCAATCTTGCAGTTTGAGGAAGGGGCGTACGCTGGCAGTCAGAAAGCAGTATTCTTTTTTCGTTCGACACTGACTTACCAGGAGGGTGAAGGCCAGCCCCGCGATCCTCGCAGTA
>DASQZT010000022.1:0-9087 GCA_035638575.1 Bryobacteraceae bacterium | reverse complement strand
GCTCCGGAACTTCACCTTCGGATTGTTCTTGCCCAACACCTTGGTGATGGCCGCCGTGAGCGTGGTCTTGCCGTGGTCGATGTGTCCGATCGTCCCGATATTCACATGCGGCTTGCTGCGGTCGAATTTTTCCTTTGCCATATGAAAAAGACCATCTCCTTATCTGGTTAACTTGCCCTGGACCTTGTTCACGATCTCTTCGGCGATAGCGGCCGGTACCTCTTCGTACTTCCCGAAATGCATGGTGAAGCTGCCGCGGCCCTGGGTCCGCGAACGCAGTTCCGTCGCGTAGCCGAACATCTCCGAGAGCGGCACCATGCTCTTGATAATCTGCGTGGTGCCCCGCAGTTGCATGCCCTCGATGCGCCCGCGCCGGGAATTCAGGTCGCCGATCACATCGCCCATGTACTGCTCCGGAACCACCACTTCCACCGCCATAATCGGCTCCAGCAGCACCGGCTTGGCCTTCCTGGCCGCTTCCTTGATCGCCAGCGAGCCGGCGATCTTGAAGGCCATTTCCGAGGAGTCCACTTCGTGGTAGCTGCCGTCGTACAGCGTCACCTTGAGGTCCGACATCGGATACCCCGCGAGAATTCCGCCCTCGAGGGCTTCCTTCATCCCGGTTTCCGCCGGCCCGATGTATTCCCTCGGCACGGTGCCGCCGAACACCTCGTTGACGAACTCGAAACCCGACCCCGTGGGGAGGGGATCCACCTTGATCTTCACGTGCCCGTACTGTCCGCGCCCGCCCGTCTGCCGCACGTGCCGCCCTTCGGCCTCGGCGTGCTTGCGGATAGTCTCGCGGTAGGCCACCTGCGGCTTGCCGACGTTGGCCCCCACGCCGAACTCGCGCATCATGCGGTCCACGATGATTTCCAGGTGCAGCTCGCCCATGCCCGAAAGAATGGTCTGGCCGGTCTCCGGGTCGGTGTTGACTTTGAAGGTGGGATCTTCCTGCGCCAGCTTCTGAATGGCCATCCCCAGCTTCTCCTGGTCGGCCTTGGTCTTGGGCTCGACCGCGAGCTGGATCACCGGCGTGGGGAATGTGATCGACTCCAGCACGATGGGATGGTCGTCGTCGCAAATCGTATCGCCGGTGGAAACGGTTCTCAAGCCCACCGCCGCGCAGATGTCGCCCGCCAGGATCTCCTGGATCTCCTCGCGCTTGTTGGCGTGCATGCGCAGCAGGCGCCCGATGCGCTCCTTGCGGCCCTTGGCCACGTTGTACACCGAATCGCCCGATTTCAGCGTCCCGGAATACACCCGGAAAAACGCGAGCTGGCCGACATACGGGTCGGTCATGATCTTGAAAACCAGCGCCGCGAACGGCTCGCTGTCGGAGGCCTGGCGGGTCAGGACCAGCGAGGGGTCGTCCACGCCCGTGCCTTCCACCGGCGGCACATCCAACGGCGAAGGCAGGTAGTCCACCACCGCATCCAGCATGGTCTGGACGCCTTTGTTCTTGAATGCCGAGCCGCAGATCACCGGGAAGATCTTCAACGCGATGGTGGCCTTGCGGATGCCCGCGTGGATCTCCTCCTCCGTGATGGGCTGGCCTTCGATGAATTTCTGGAACAGGTGATCGTCGAATTCCGAGATGGCCTCGATGATCTTCTCGCGGTATTCCTTGGCCTTCTCCACCAGGTCGGCCGGAATCTCCTCGATGTCGTACTCCGCGCCCAGGGTCTCCTCGCGCCACACCACCGCCCTCATGGCCACCAGGTCCACCACGCCCTTGAACTGGTCTTCCGCCCCGATCGGAAGCTGGATCGGGATGGGACGGCACTTCAGCCGCTCCACGATCGTCTCCACCGAGTGGTGGAAGTCCGCGCCCACGCGGTCCATTTTGTTGATGAAGCAGATGCGCGGAACCGAATACTTGTCGGCCTGCCGCCAGACCGTCTCGGACTGCGGCTGCACCCCGGCCACGGCGTCGAACACCGCCACCGCGCCGTCCAGCACCCTCAGGCTGCGCTCCACTTCGGCGGTGAAGTCCACGTGCCCGGGCGTGTCGATGATGTTGATCTGGATGTCGCGCCACTCGCAGGTGGTCGCCGCCGACGTGATGGTGATGCCGCGTTCCTGCTCCTGCTCCATCCAGTCCATAATGGCGGTGCCCTCGTGGACTTCGCCCAGCTTATGGGTCCGGCCGGTGTAATACAGGATCCGCTCTGTGGTTGTGGTTTTACCGGCATCGATGTGAGCGGCGATGCCGATGTTCCTCATCCTTTCAAGCGGTATCAGTCGTGGCATAAAAAAATCCCGGCTACCTCACCACCGGTAATGCGCGAAAGCCTTGTTGGCCTCCGCCATCCGGTGGACGTCGTCCCTCTTCTTGATCGCTCCGCCGCGCAGGTTGGAGGCGTCGTTCAGCTCGTTCGCCAGCTTTTCCGGCATGCCCTTTTCCGGGCGCGACCGGGCATTGATGATGATCCAGCGGATGGCCAGCGACGTCCGCCGCGTCTGCGGCACCTCGATCGGCACCTGGTAGTTGGCCCCGCCCACGCGCCGCGTCTTCACTTCGAGCAGCGGCTTGGCGTTCTCCACGGCCTTCTTGAACGCCTTCAGCGGATCGTCGCTGGTGCGCTCCCGCAGCTTATCCATGGCCTGGTAGAAAATGCCCTGGGCGACGGTCTTCTTCCCCTGCCACATCATCGAATTCACGAACTTCTCGACCAGGGTCGAGTTGTACACCGGATCCGGCGTTATTTCACGAACAACGGCTCTTCGTCTACGTGGCATAAGTCCTACGATTTTGGCCGCTTGGCCCCATACTTCGATCTGCCTTGTTTGCGATTGGCCACGCCGGCGGTGTCCAGCGCGCCGCGAATCACGTGATAGCGAACGCCCGGGAGGTCCTTCACGCGGCCTCCGCGTATGAGTACGATCGAGTGCTCCTGGAGGTTGTGTCCGACCCCCGGAATATATGTGGTTACCTCGATGCCGTTGGTGAGCCGCACGCGCGCCACCTTCCGCAGCGCCGAATTCGGCTTCTTGGGGGTGGAGGTATAAACGCGGGTGCACACTCCACGCTTCTGGGGGCAGCTGTTCAACGCCGGGCTCGAAGTCTTCCAGCGTGGCGGCTTCCGCCCCATACGCACAAGTTGGTTAAACGTTGGCACGAATTTCCTCTTTGCGATTTCGTTCTAAAAAGTGGCGCAACCCATCAAACCACCGGAAGCCGCGCAAAAAGCCCCGGCAAAAACCAAAGGTCGCAACAGCGAGGATTAAACTGCTTCGGACAGGCCCATATTCCAACGGCGCAAACCGTTGAAACCTCGGGGCCTCACCCCTGGCCGGACCCGCCTCCGCGGGTGGTAGCGCAGGAGCAGAAAGCTTATTCTCGCGAAACCATTACAGGATAACCGAATCGGGTAGCCCAGCGCAACTGCTAGCAGCTCTGCATGGATTCTCTGCCGATTCCCCGCCCCCGCCGCGCTACCATGGACATCTGATGATCAGTTGCCCGGCCTGCTCCCACCAGTCTCCGGACCAAAGCCGCTTCTGCTCGCACTGCGCCGCGCCGCTGGACGCCACTTCCGCCATGACCGCCGTCATGGCGGCCCCCGGTTCCGCTCCGCCTTCTTCCTCGCCGATATCGCTCCTCAGTTCCTCCTCCGCCGTGGACGAAGGCCGCTTTCTGCCCGGCACCATGCTCTCCGGACGCTACCGGATCGCCGGGCTCCTGGGACGCGGCGGCATGGGCGAGGTCTACCGCGCCACCGACCTGACCCTGGGCCAGGCCGTGGCCCTCAAGTTCCTGCCCGAGAGCATGAGCCGCGACGAACGGGCCCTGGTGCGCTTCTACAATGAAGTCCGCGTCGCGCGCCAGGTGACCCATCCCAACGTCTGCCGCGTCTACGACATCGGCCAAGTCGAGGGACTGCACTATATCTCCATGGAGTACGTGGATGGTGAAGACCTCGGCGTCCTGCTGAAGCGCATCGGCCGCCTCCCCGCCGACAAGGCCGTCGAAACCGCCCGCCAGTTGTGCGCCGGCCTCGCCGCCGCCCACGAAAAAGGCGTCCTCCACCGCGACCTCAAGCCCGCCAACGTCATGATCGACGGGCGCGGCCAGGTCATCATCATGGATTTCGGCCTCGCCGGTCTGACCGGCCAGTTGCAGGGCGACGTGCGCAGCGGCACCCCCGCCTACATGTCGCCGGAGCAACTGGCGGGCACCGAAGTCACCGCCAAAAGCGATATCTACGCGCTCGGCCTGGTGCTCTACGAGGTCTTCACCGGCAAGCGCGCCTTCGAGGCGGCGTCGCTGGTCGAGTTGATGCAGATGCAGGAACGCGCGGCGCCCGCCGGCATCACCACCGTGGCCAAGGATCTGGATCCCGCCGTGGAGCGGGTCGTCCTGCGCTGTCTTCAACCGGAACCGGCCAAGCGGCCGGCGTCGGCGCGCGCGGTGGCCGCCGCGCTTCCCGGCGGCGATCCCTTGGCCGCCGCTCTCGCCGCCGGCGAAACGCCATCACCCGACCTGGTCGCCGCGGCCGGCGAGACCGAAGGCCTGCGCCCGGCGCTTGCTCTCGCCTGGCTGGCCGCCGCGCTCGCCGGCATCGTCGTGATCGGCGTGCTCGGCGTGCGGTTCAGCGTCACCCAGAAGATCCCGCTGGAGGTGTCGCCCGAGGCGCTGGCGCACGACGCCCGCAATCTCCTGAAGAGCTTCGGCTACACCGCCCGCCCGGGAGACACCGCCTGGGGACTGGGGTACGACGACGAGTATCAGACGTACCTGAAGCTGCATCCGGACCTGGCTGCCGCCCGCTGGAAGAACCCGGCCGCCGGTCAACCTCCGGTCATCCGTTTCTGGTATCGCGAGGCCCCGTGGGATATCGTCGCACAGCGGGACTTCTCGACCACCGTCGGTTTCTCGGACCCGCCCATGGAGACATCCGGCGCGCTGCGCCTCTACACCGACCCGGAAGGCAAACTACAACGTCTGGAAAGCCGTCCCGCCGCAGGTGGAGGCGCCCGCGCCGCCGGTTCCCGCCTTTGACTGGAGCAACCTGTTCCGCGCCGCCGGGCTCGATCCAGCGGGCTTTCAGGCGGCCGAACCCCAATGGACGCCGCTGGCGAATTGGGACAGCCGCGCCGCGTGGACCGGCGCCGATCAGCCAACCGGCGCGGCGTTGCGTGTGGAAGCCGCGGCATGGCGCGGCCGGCCGGTCTTCTTCCGCATCATCGGCCCCTGGAACAAGCCCGAGCGCACGCAACCCGCCTCGCGGGGCACCGATCAACTCTGGGTTCTCGCGGTCGTGTATGCCGCCCTCATCTCCGCGGGCCTCATCGCCTGGCGCCATCTGCGGTCGGGAAAAGGCGACCGCCGCGGCGCCTTTAAGCTGGGCTTTTTCTATTTCGTCTGCCTGGCCGGCGGCGAATCCCTCGCGACGCATCACACCACCACGCTCGGCGAGCTGACGATCTTCTGGAAAACCTTTTCCACCGCTTTGATCAATGCCGGAGTGGTGTGGGCTTTCTACCTGGCGCTCGAGCCGTGGGTCCGGCGCAGTTGGCCCCGCACTTTGATCTCCTGGAGCCGCGCCATGGCCCACGGCATCGGCGACGCCCTGGTAGGCCGCGATTTTCTGTACGGCGCGGGTCTGGGCTGCGCGTTGGCCGGCCTGAAACTGGCGGCTCTGGCCCTGCACGGCAGCGCGGGCGAGCCGGTGATGCCGCCGCTCAGCACGCTGCTGGGCGCGCGCCTGGCCATGACCGGGCTGTTCCAATCCGCCGCCGGCGCGCTGTTCGATGCCATGCTCTTCTTCTTCATTCTGTTTGTCGCGCGCGTGGTGCTGCGCAAGCAGTGGATCGCGGCGGCGGTGTTTGTACTGATCCTGACCGCCCTCTTCAGCACGGGAACGGTGTACCCGCGGACGGACATCCCGCTCAACCTGCTGGGCGCCGGCGTGTTCACGTTCGTGCTGCTGCGATTCGGCCTGCTGGCGCTGATCGCTACCGATTTGATGACGTCTCTTCTCACGGATGTTCCGCGCACGCTCGATTTTTCCGCATGGTACGCCGGCACCGGCATGGCGCCCCTGGTGCTGGCGGCGTTGATCGCGGTTTACGCCTTCCGCACCTCCCTCGGCGGCCGCCCGCTGCTGAAAGACGACGCGATCTGACAGTCTGTGACTCTCCGTGAAGACGGTTCATCTCGAGTGTGGCGTCCCGGCACTCGCCCGATCAATGCCGGTTGCGCTGTGACTCGGGACTCAGTCCCATTTCTGACCCGCCGCGATGGCTTTTTTCATTCAAGGTCATATGTGTTGAATCGCCGCCATCCCCGGCAAACTCCGTACTTTGACAACGAACCGTCGTCGTAATACAATCCTCGAAAATGGAAATTTGCGTTTAAACAGTAGGAGGGAACATTATGAAGCCGTGGTGGAATACGTCAAGGCACCCTGTGCCGCCCCGCGTCACACGCCGTCGCGTTGGCCGGGCCCTGATGCGTGTTGTGGTGGCCGGCGCGGTGAGTCTTCCGATTGCGAGGCCATTTGGCGATCTGCTTGACTATCCGAGAACGGGGGGCGCGGTCATCGAAGCGTGGGCATTCGGCACTCTCAGCGGTGCGACGCATCCGAACTCCCAGGAAGCGTGCGATTTCGATCATGTATGTGCGCTTGCGATCTCATCCGCCGGCGGCGCGGGGACGGGCGCTGGAGCCACAATCAAGACGTCCTTCGAAACCACATCGCAGGGCGAACCGTCGCCGAACCTGCCGTTCACCCTGACGGAGACGATCGACTACGGGCACAGGATCACTAAGGGCGTGCACGGCGACACTGGTGGTGGCGCATGCTATCCCGGGATTGGGGCGATGGCGATTACTGTTGACGCGTCCTCCACCCTGGTTCTGGATATTGTGGGGCAGGCCTGTCAGGTGGGCAATAACACGGCTCAACTGGTGTTCACCGGCAGCTATGTTACGGATGTGGCCTCTAGCGGCACGGTGGCGAACGCCGACGGGATCGGCTCCGTGAGTATCAATAGCCCCTCAGGTCTCCCCGGCACCGGAACCAACATGAAGGCATCGTTGGCGGGCCAGCTCATTTACGGGAATTAGCGCGCGGACCGGCCGGCCTTGGGGCGCGGTGTGGCGGAAGCCAGGGCTCACAGAATGTCGAGCAAGGACCGATCGGCTGTTTCAGCGGCGGGAGAGCATTACCGAGCCGGGCGTTTGAACGAGGCGGAGTCGCTCTACCGTCGGGTCTTGGATGAGCATCCGGACAACGTGGAGGCGATCCAGGGGCTCGCGGTGCTCTGCCATCGGCGGGGCCGCCCCGAGGAGGCGCTGGCGCTCTTTCGCCGGGCGATTACGCTCGATCCCGACAGCCGTGTTGCGGACCGGCAGCTCGGCCGCTTGCTCGAGCAACGCGGCGATTCGGTGGGGGCCGCAATCTGCTATCGCCGTGCGGCACGGTTGCGGCCTCTCGACCCCGCCGCGCAGGCCGATCTTGCCCGCACGCTCGCCGGGCAAGGCGAGGTGGCCGAGGCGGTCGCGAACTGTCGGCGTGCGGTATCGCTGTCACCCGGCGATGCCTGGAGCCACATCGCCTTAGGGAACGCGTTGCTGCGCCAAGGGGCGGTGGCCGATGCGTCGGCAAGCTACGAGCGGGCGCTTGCCATCAGTCCGGATCTGGCCGAAGCTCATAGCAATTTGGGCGAAGCTTTGCGGCGGATGGGACGCCTGAGCGAGGCAGTTGAGGCATGCGAGCGGGCATTGGCGCTGAAGCCGGAACTCGCCGAGGCGCACAATAATCTCGGCAATGCGTTGCGCGAGGAAGGCAGGCTGGACGCGGCCATCCCGCATTTCGAGCAAGCGCTGCGCCTGAGACCGGGCTGGCCGGAGGTGCACAATAACCTCGCGATCGCCCTCCAGGAACAGGGGCGCGCGGCCGAAGCCATCGGGCACTACCAGCGCGCGCTGTCGCTCGATCCGTCGCTCGCCGAGGTGCACCAGAATCTCGGCAGCGCGCTCGCCCAATCCGGACGCACGGTCGACGCGATCGCTGCCTTGAGGCGCGCGCTCGCACTCAGGCCCGATTATCCGGAGGCGCTGGTGCAGGTCGCGGATCTGAACGGGGAGCTTTGTGATTGGCGCCACCGCGAAGCCGAGGCGGCGCAGGTGCTGGACCTCATGCGCCGGCGCCCCGGTTTAGTCCCGCCGCAAAACCTACAGGCGCAGCAATCGACGCCGGCCGAGCAGCTACTCTGCGCGCAGCAATGGAGCAAGAAAATCGCGCAGGGGCGGTCGCCCGGCTTCACATATGATCGCTCGTGCCCGCCGCCCAGAATCCGCCTCGGTTATCTTTCGGCGGACTTTCGCGACCACCCGGTAGCCTGGGCAATCACCGAGACGATCGAGCGGCACGATCGGACGCGGTTCGAAGTCTTCGGTTACTCGTATGGCCCGGACGACCGCAGCGCGCTGCGGCGGCGGCTCGAAACTGCCTTCGACCGATTCGTCGACCTGCACGCCGCCGGAAACGACGAGGCCGCGCGACATATCAACACCGACGCGGTTGACGTGCTGATCGATCTCACCGGATACACGCGGCTCGGTCGACCCCGAATCCTGGTCTCGCGCCCGGCGCCGATACAAGTCGGTTTTCTCGGCTTTCTGGGCACGATGGGCGCGGAGTTCATCGACTACATCATAGTGGACCCGTTCATTGCTCCGTCCTCGCAACAACGGTTCTGCTCGGAGAAGTTCGTACATCTGGCGGGCGGCTGTTGGCCGGCCGAAATCCGCTGGGAGATTGGCGCCGAGGCGGGCAAGCGCAGCGCTTACGGGCTACCCGAAGATGCCTTCGTATTCTGTTGCTTCAACACCAGCTACAAGATTACGCCGCCGATGTTCAGCGTCTGGATGCGTTTGTTGCGGGCCAACCCGCATAGCGTGCTGTGGTTGGCTGCTGCCGACAGCGTCGTCCACGATAATCTGCGGCGTGAGGCGGCCGAACGGGGCGTCAGCCCGGAGCGGCTGGTCTTCGCCCCGCGAGAGCCCATGTCCGGCTATCTCGCCCGCCATCGACACGCCGATCTGTTCCTCGACACACTCCCTTACAATGCAGT
>DASQZT010000021.1:0-65925 GCA_035638575.1 Bryobacteraceae bacterium | reverse complement strand
ATCCGGTATTCGGGGAAAGACGGATATCGGGGAGCAGAGAGGCAAAGCGTCCGGCGCTCTTGTTTGCGAAGCTCGGTGCCGTGCATGCCGGCGGAGAGCGAGGCTGGGAATCAGGTCACTTGGAACCATTTTCTTTTTGGGGCGCGGCAACGGGAGCGGTCCAGTCGGCCGCTCCCCCTTAAACCCCGTCTCGAACCCTACCTGGCCGGTCCGCCGAACGGATTCTCGTCCGCGCTCGGGCCGTAGATCGAGGGCACCGGCACATTCAACAGCCGAAGGTATACGCTGAGCTGGCCACGGTGGTGAATCCAGTGGTTCAGCATGATCGCCCGGATGAGGACGCCTCGCGGCATCGCCATCAACTGCGTCGGGCCCATCATCAGCCGGCAGGTGCCGCCGAGCTGCTCAGGGTTCAGCCCGCTCAGATACTGCTTCGCATGGGCCATGCTGGCGGCATGAGCCTTCATGATCTCGGCGCTGCTGCCGGCCTGGGGCGGACCGGCGAGTGCGGCGGGATCGATCTGGTATGCCTCGACAGCCGCCATGTCCGCAATTTCTCCCGGCGTGCCGGCGATGTGCATTGCGAGTTGGCCCAGCGACATCGATTTCTCGTGCGGCTTCCATGCGAGGTGCTGTTCGGGAACCCGCTCCAGCACGCGCGCCGTGGTGGCGCCTTCCTGTTCGAGTTCCATCAGGATCGAATCTATTGCGCTCATGTTTTCGAGGATACCGCGAACCGGGTCGCCGCTCGCTTACAATCGTGTAAAAAGATGGCAAAAGCGGAAGCAGCGGTGGCGATCGTGCGGGCGCGGGCGCCGGAAGAGTCGATTCTCCTGATCCGGCGCGCGGAGCGGGAAAGCGATTCGTGGTCGGGGCACTGGTCGCTGCCCGGAGGACGGCGCGAGGCGCAAGATCCGGACCTGCTGCACACGGCCTTGCGGGAACTGGAGGAAGAGTGCGGAATCCGCCTGGCGCGGGAACAAATGGAGGCGGCGCTGCCCCTTGCGGTGGCCAGGCGCCGGACCGGCCACTTTCTCCCGGTAGCGCCCTTCGTGTTCCACATCGACTCTCCGCCGGCGACGCGCCTGGATGCCCGCGAGGCGGTGGAAGCATTCTGGATTCCGCTGCGCACGCTGCTCGATCCCGCGTGCCACGCGTTGCGCCCGGTGCCCACCCGGCCGCCCTCGATGTTATTCCCGGCGATCGGGCTTCGCTCGATGCCGTTGTGGGGCTTCACCTACCGTCTGCTCACGGACTGGCTCTCGCCCGGCCTGCCGCCCGATGCCGGTTTCGATGCGGCGCGCCGCGTGCTGGCGTTCGTGCTGTCCCGCGGTTTGACGCTCGAGAACGACTGGACGGAGCGGGCGGCCACCGTATCCGGCGCGATCCCGGTCGAAGCCGCGATCGAACACTTCACCCAGCCCGCGCACTTTCATCCGGCGATCAACTGCCTGGACATCCACGCGAACCAGATTCGAATCATCGGCCCGGAGTTCGAAGAGTATGTGATCCGGTCAGGCTGAAGCCGCTCAGTACTTCGGCACGCTCGGATCCACCTTGTCGCTCCACGCCAGGATGCCGCCCACCATGTTGCGCACGTGCTGGAAGCCGGCCTGGCGCAGAACAGCGCAGGCCTTCGCGCTCCGAACGCCGCTGCGGCAGTGGATCACAATGTCGGCTTGGGGATCGAACTCACCCACGTGCCTGGGGAACTCGCCGAGCGGGATCAGCTTCGCGCCCGGGATGTTGCAGATCTTGTACTCGTGCGGCTCGCGCACGTCGATCAGCACAAAGTTGTCGCCGCGATCGATCTTGCGCTTCACTTCGGTAACGTCGATTTCGCCTTCGTTCAACTTCGCCTCCTGGGCGGGAGTGGAAGACGCCTGTTGGGGCACCCCGCAGAATTGATGATAGTCGATCAGCTTCGTGATAGTGGGATGGTCGCCGCACACCGGGCACTCGGGGTTTTTGCGCAGCTTCAATTCGCGGAAGCGCATGCTCAGCGCGTCGTACAACAGCAGGCGGCCCACCAGCGGCTGGCCAATCCCCAGGATGAGCTTCACCGTCTCGGTTGCCTGGATCAGGCCGATGGTTCCCGGCAGGATGCCCAACACCCCGCCTTCGGCGCAGCTCGGCACCAGCCCGGGAGGCGGCGGCTCGGGGTAGAGGCAGCGGTAGCACGGGCCGCCCTCGTACGCGAACACGGTCGCCTGGCCTTCGAAACGGAATATCGAGCCGTACACGTTCGGTTTGCCCAGCAGCACGCACGCGTCGTTCACCAGGTAGCGTGTGGGAAAGTTGTCCGTGCCGTCGACCACCAGGTCGTAGTCCTTCAGGATGTCGAGCGCATTCTCGCTCGAAAGCGCCGTTTCATGCTTCACGACGTTCACGTGCGGGTTGATCGCCTGCATCTTTTCGGCGGCGGAGTCGAGCTTCTTCCGGCCCACATCCTGCGTGGAGTGGATCACCTGGCGCTGCAGGTTGGTGAAGTCCACCACGTCGAAGTCCACGATGCCGATCCGGCCGATGCCCGCCGCCGAAAGGTACAGGCCGAGCGGCGCGCCCAGGCCGCCCGCGCCCACCAGCAGCACCTTCGCGGCCTTCAGTTTCAACTGGCCCTCGATGCCCACCTCGGGGATGATCAGGTGGCGGCTGTAGCGCAGGATCTCGTCGTTGGACAGCGTGGCTTCCACGACCGGCGCGGCCATCGTCGAGCCGCCGGCGATGGAAGGCACCAGCGAAATCGTGTCGCCGTCCTGGGCCGGCGTGGCATCCTTGCCGAGATAGCGGATGTCCTCGTCGTTCACATACACGTTGATGAAGCTGCGCAGCTTGCCCTCGTCGTTGTAGATCTGCCTGCGAAGGTCGGGATACTGCGTGGTGAGGCCGGCCAGCACCTCGCCCACGGTCCCGCCCGGAACCGAGACGACGTCCTTCTTGCCGGTGAATTGCCTCAGGGGTGTGGGGATTACGATTTTGGCCATATCAGTAAGTGAGTTCCTCCTTCAACGCCTCCGTCCGTTCGAGATTGGGCACGAAACAGTTGGCGTGATCGAATTCGCCGCGGCGGATCGACAGCACCACGAACGAATGCCACGGAGACGAGTTCTCCAAATCCGTCCTGGAAAAGTAGGCGTCGCAATCGGGATGCGAATGGTAGATGCCGATCAGCTCCATGCTGCGCTCCCGCGCCGCTTTTTCCGCCGCGTACAGGTCGTCGGGGCGCAGCTCGTAGCGCTGTGCCTGCGGGCCCGCAAACGCGTTCTCCAGCGCCACAGCCTGCCGCACCAGCTTCTCGCCGTCGGACACCGAGCCGATCATCGCGCCGCAGCATTCGTCAGGATAAGTCCGGCGGGCGTGCGCCACCATGGCCGCCCAGGCTTCCGATTCGATCCGGATCATTATTCGTCCCAGAAATGCTCGCTCAGGTATTTTTCGGCGCTGTCGCAGAGCACGGTGACGATGGTGGCCGATTCACCGCGCGCCGCCAGATCGCGCGCCAGCAGCGTTGCGGCGTGCACGTTGCAGCCCGACGAGATGCCCACCAGCAGCCCTTCCTCGCGCGCCAGGCGCCGCACCATGCGGTAGGCGTCCTCGGTCTCGATCCACAGGTTGCCGTCCGCCAGTTTCTCATCGTAGATGCCCGGCACGATGGCGGTAGGCATGTGCTTCAGTCCTTCCAGGCCGTGGAAGCCGCTGGAGGGCTGCGCCGAAATGCACTTCACCTCCGGCAGGTCGCGTTTGAGCCGCCGGGAAACGCCCATAAAGGTTCCGCTGGTGCCCATGGCCGACACGAAGTGCGTGAGCGCAGCGCCGGTCTGCTTGATGATCTCGGGCCCGGTGTGCTCGAAGTGCGCTTTCCAGTTGGCCGGGTTGTTGTACTGGTCGGGATAGAAGTACAGGTCCGGGTCGGCCATGTAGATTTGGCGGACCATGCGGATGGCGCCGTCGGAGCCCTCGTTGGGGTCGCTGAAGATCGTCTCGGCGCCGTAGGCCTTCAGGATTTTCTTGCGCTCTTCCGACGCGTTGGCCGGAAGCACGAGCTTCACTTTGTAGCCCCGGTTCGCGCCGATCATGGCGTACGCAATCCCGGTGTTGCCGCTGGTGGAGTCGAGAATGGTGCGGCTGTGATTCAGCTTGCCCGAGCGCTCGCCGTCCAGCACCATGTTCAACGCCGCGCGGTCCTTCACGGAGCCGCCGGGATTGAAGTACTCCGCCTTGGCGAAGATCTCGATTCCCTCGAACTCCAGGGGGATTCTTTCGAGGCGGAGCAGCGGAGTATTGCCGACAGTGGCCAGCAGCGGCTCGGCTTCGGTGCGGGCGAGGTGCGGAATGGGGAGGACGTAGGCCATGACCACCTTCTTGGATTCATTCCTGGGCAATTCGGATGCGAAGATCGCATCTTTTTGTATCCAAAGGAATTAATCACCCTCTGAGTCTTCGACCCATTCTACCATTGCCCTAATGTCTGTCAAGATGGGGGGGAAGGGCGGAGGCGGGGCGCCGGCCTAGGGGACCCAGGCGCCAAAATGAAGCGCGCTGCCCACTCGCACGAGCGCTCTGACCCTTACGCCAGTTGAGATCGGACTTAGCCTGTTGGTCGCCAGCGGTAACGCGCGCCATTCGCATCCGGCGCGCGTGAGCACCCCGAGATCGTCTTGCGGCGCGAGGGTTTACAAATCTTAACTTGATTCGTCTCATCTCGTCGCCGTAAGCTAAGAATTCTTGGTATGGGACGCAAGGCGCAAAAGAACGATTCGTTGCCCGGTTCACTGGACATGTTGATTCTGCGGACGCTGTCGCGGCGGGACCTCCACGGATACGGCATAGTCCAGTTCATTCAGCAATCGTCCGACAACGAGCTCCTCGTCGAGGAGGGCTCGCTATACCCCGCTCTCCAGCGGCTGGAGCTAAACGGCTGGATCGACGGTGCCTGGGGCGTGACGTCCAATAATCGACGGGCGAGGATCTACAAGATCACGGCGGTCGGCCGCAAACAACTGGCCGTGGAAGCCCGGAAGTACGCCAAACTCACGCTCGCGATCGCGCGCGTGATGGGAGCGGAGTGACGGACGTGTTACGACGGCTCAGGTATTGGATAGAAAGCGCCAGCCGCAGCGAGGCGCTGCGTGAGGAAATGGAACTCCACCTTGCGGAAAAAGCCGCGGAACTCGAAGCAGACGGTATGACGGCGGAGCACGCCCGGGCTGAAGCGCGCCGGCGATTTGGCAACGTCGGATTGAAGCACGAAGAGTCACGGGAGATTTGGATGACACGGTTTTTATCGGAACTTGGCCAGGATATCCGCTATGGCTGTCGCACCATGACCGCCAACAAGGCGTTCAGCGCTCTGGCGGTCTTGTCGCTGGCGCTCGGCATCGGCGCCAATACTACGATCTACAGCTTCATGGAGTCGATCCTGTTGCGCTCGCTGCCGGTGACTGATCCCGAGTCGCTGGTGGTCTTGAATTGGCATAGCCGGCCACCCCAGAACGCCAACAAGGAGTCGGTCCACGTCATGCACGCGCTACAGGGCTTGGCGTGGCCCGGCGACAAAGGCGACATGGTCCTTGGCATCTTCCCATACGGCGCTTTCGAGACGCTTCGCGAGGAGAATCCCGTCTTTTCCACGCTTTTCGGATACTTCAACGGACATAACAAGACCCTGGCCATCCGGGGGCAGGCCACGAGCGCCAGCACGGAGTACGTCACCGGCGGGTATTTTCGCGGCCTGGCAGTGTCGCCGGCCGCGGGACGTCTGATCGAGTCCGAAGACGACCGTCCAGGCGCAGCGCCGGCCGCGGTCATCAGCTTTGCGACCAGCCAGCAGCGCTTTGGGGGACCGTCGAGTGCGGTCGGACAACCGGTTCTCGTCGATAACGTGCCCTTTACAGTGATCGGCGTGGCGCCGCCGGAATTCTTCGGAGTCGATCCCGCGGCGGCGCCGGACCTTTACCTTCCGTTGCACACGAATCTGCTGGTGGACGGCGTCCGAGCGGCTCGTATGTATCCCGACAGAAACTTCTACTGGATCGAAATGATGGGCCGTCTGCGTCCCGGCGTAAGCATGGCCCAGGCGCAGGCAGCGCTGGCTCCTCGTTTCCATCAATGGGTTGCCGCCACCGCGACGACCGACGGTGAGCGCGCCAAACTGCCCGCGCTGACGCTGAATCCCGGCGCCGCCGGCCTGGGCAGTTTGCGCCGCCAGTATTCCAAGCCTCTGTACGTGCTCCTGACGATGGTGGGATTGATCCTGGCGATCGCGTGCGCGAACATCGCCAATCTGCTGCTGGCAAGGGCGGCCGCGCGACGCCGCGAAATGGCTGTCCGGCTCAGCCTGGGAGCCGGACGGTTCCGCGTCGTGCGGCAGTTGCTTACCGAGAGTGTGATGCTGGCGTTGCTCGGCGGAGCATTCGGGGTCTTGTTTGCAATCTGGGGCGTGCGATCGCTGACGCTTTTGCTCTCCAACGGGCAGCAGAACCTTACGCTGCACGCGGAATTGAACTGGAACGTGCTGGGCGCGACGGCGGCGCTCTCTGTGGTTTGCGGCCTGTTATTTGGCCTCGCTCCAGCGCTTCAGTCGACGCGTCCGGAGGTTATGCCCGCGCTGAAGGAGGGCCGCGGGGGCGGACCGCGCCGCCGCGCGCAGCACGTGCTGGTGGTCGCCCAAATCGCGCTCTCTTTTCTCATCCTGGTCGCCGCCGGTCTGTTTGTCCGGACACTCAACAACCTGCACTCCGTCCAACTGGGATACGGTCGCGAGAACATCCTTCTGTTCTCTCTGAATGCGCGCCAGGCCGGGCATCGCGACCCGGAGATCGCCATTTTTTACGCGGACCTGCGCAAGCGCTTCGAATCGATCCCCGGCGTGAGCAGCGCGACGCTTTCGCAATCCTCGATCATCAACGCCGCCCGCACCGGGCAAGCAATCAGGGGACCAATGAAGATCGGCGCTGTTACCATCGAAGACGCGCGCGTCCTGGCGGCCGGACCGCGTTTCCTCACGACGATGCAGATTCCGATCCTGGCCGGGCGTGAGATTGACGACCGCGACCAACCGGGCTCCAGGCCGGTTGCAGTGATCAGCGAGGAGCTGGCGCGAACTTACTTCGGGAACGAGGATCCGGTGGGCCGGCGCATCACGCTCCCGGACGAGAAGCGCGATCTCGAAATCGCCGGCGTATCGGCTAACCTGCGGTACGGTGGTCTGAAAAATGAAGAGGAGAGTGCCATGACCGTGTTCGTAGCGGTCAGCCAGTTTCCTCCGGACCGAATGATCTATGCGCTGCGCACTGCGGGTGATCCGCTGAGGTTTGTTCAGGGTGTGCATGAGATCGTGAGGGAGGCGGATCCACGCATACCCGTCACGAACGTGGTTACACAGGCCGCGGAAATCGATCGGACGATCAGCCGGGAAATCACCTTCGCGAAATTGTGTACGGGTTTCGCGGTTCTCGCTCTGCTGATGGCGTGCGTGGGGCTCTACGGAACGATGTCTTACAATGTCGCGCGGCAAATCGGCGAGATCGGAATCCGTATGGCTCTGGGCGCGCAACGCGGCGCCGTGGTATGGATGGTTCTGCGCCGGGTTCTACTACTGGCAGCGGTGGGACTCGCGATCAGCGTGCCTGCCGCGTTGAGCGCGTCGCAGCTGGTCAGATCCTTTCTGTTCGAGACCCAGCCCAATGATCCGGGGACCCTGGCGCTGGCAGGCGTCATCCTCCTAAGCGCCGCGATTCTCGCTGGCTATGCGCCGGCAAGGCGAGCGTCCCGAATTGATCCGCTGGCGGCTCTGCGGCACGAGTAAGGCATGGTCCTTGGGACCGAAACGAAGGATGAAGAATGTGACCGGGCAGGGCTTCGCCGTGCTTCAGGCGGCCGGCAATCAGGCGCAGTGCAAGCGCCTGGACTCCTGCGGTAGCCTGCTTCCTGGTGCGGCCATATGCGTCACGCCGGGGAGCGCCGCGATTCTGCACGTCTTTGTCGTGCTGCCAAACCCGAGCGTCTGCTACCATCATGGGTCGTGAGCCTCGCCTGGCGGCCGTGGTTTGTCTTCGTCCTCTTTGCTGTGCTGGTGATTGCCACCCGCTTTCCGCTGGCTCCCGGTCAACTCTTCACCTTCGACGACGTCAATCTCGCCTACTCCATTAATCACTTCGACATCCGCATCAGCCAGCCCCATCCACCCGGCTACCCGCTGTTCGTCCTGGAGATGCGGGTGCTCTGGTGGCTGCACTTTCGCCGTGTCGAGCATCTTCTCATGGTGCTGTCGCTGGCCGGCAGCATCGCGGCCCTGCTGTTGCTGGCCGCCGCCGGCAATCGCATCCTGGGAGGCGCGTCCGGATTCTACGCCGCATGCCTGATGGTCCTTCATCCCGTGTTCTGGCATGCGGGAGTAACGTCGGCGCTGCGGGTGCAACTCGCCATCGTCTCGGTGGCGGTGGCGGCCGCCTGCTGGCAGGCCTGGCGCGGCAACCCGCGCCGGGTCTTGTGGAGCGCCGTGGCCCTGGGACTCGCCGCCGGCATCCGTCCCGAAATCGGCCCGCTGCTGTTTCCCCTGTGGGCCGCCTGCGCCCTTCGCGCGCCGGTAACGTGGCGCGATCGCGCGATCGCCCTAGGCGGCATGGCAGTCGCCGTAGCCGTGTGGCTGCTGCCGGCAATGATCGCGTCGGGCGGCCCGTTCGACTTCGTGAAAGCCTGCCTCGACTACATCTCCGATCAGGCCTCGGTCAGTTCCGGACTGTTCGGCGCCACGGACACCAAATGGCGCACCACCTTCTGGCGCATGATGGTGTGGATCTTCGGCGGCCTTCCCGGGTTCGTGCTTCCCGCGGTGCTCGCGTGGCGCCGCCGGGAAGGTTGGGGCCTGGACCCGGACCGCCTGGCCTTCCTGGCGCTGTGGTTCGTTCCGCCGTTCGTCTTCGCCGTGCTGGTCCACATCGAAGATCCCGGCCAGGCGCTGTCCATCGTGCCGGTAGTCTCGCTGGTTGGCGGATATCTCATGAATCGGGCGCTGGAAAAAACGGACGCGCGCATCCCCCGCTGGCACGCCATCGCGCTGGCTCTGGCGGCGCTGGCTATGGCCTGGAGCGTGTGGCAGCACCACGACAGCAGTTTGCTCGTGATCTGGCTGAGCGGATACTTCATGTTCTACGCGTTCGCGCGGAACGATGCCCGGACCTACCCCTGGTACTCCACCGCGCTGGTTCTGGCGGCGCTGGGAATGGCTTGGATCGTGGACCACCAGGATGCGCGCTTCACCGTGCTTTGGCTGCCTCCGCTGTGCCTGGCTGCCGGGCTGGCGCTGAAACTGGCGGCGCTGCGGGACGCCGGCCCCCCGTTCCGGTTGTACCTGCTGACCTTCCTGCTTGCGCCTGTCGTCATCCTCAACCTCACCATGTTCCAGTACCTCGACTGGTATTACCAAGGCTCGTCCACATCCGGTTGGGCGGCCGCCGGCGAGCAGTTGCTGGCCGATCTCACCAGCGGTCTCGCTTTGACCTCATACGGCCAGATCAAGAGCACGCTCGAGATCGACGACCACACCCTTCAGCAGATCCGGAGTCTCGCGCGCGAGCGGCCGGGCAACACGGTGGTGGTCTGGGAACGCGGCCTGACCGCGTGGCGCAAGGTTGCCTACTACGCACGCTCCGTGCCCGTCGTGGTGCTGGAGCACAAGAAAATCCGGTCGGGATCGCCTCCCGTGATCGCCATCTGGAGGGGCCCCGTGCTGGAGCGGAGGACCCAGGGAGCGGCGCCGCTCGAAGTGTCCTTGCCCGCGGGCGCGCGCATCGTCTGGGTGCTGAATCCCCGAACCGATTTCGTCGACCTCGCCCGGCAGAGCTTTCCGCTCACCACCGCCGATCCGGTCTACTACACCGACCTTCCGCAAGAGCCCGGGAGCCGCACCGTCGGCGAGTACCGGCTCACGTGGTGAGCCACGGCCGAGCGAGACGGTGGCAATCCAACACGCTGCGGTGTAGGCTCATGAGGGAGTGGAGGCTTGCATGAAACGATCTAGTCTGGTCCGTCTGGCAGTCGGCTTTTGTTTTTTGTTGCTCGGCACTTGCGTCCTGGCGTTTCAGCCCCGGGGCGGCTACCATTTGCTCAAGAAAATTCCGTTCGGTGCGGCGGAGGGTGGCGGCGAGTATTTCGACTACATTTTCTTCGATGCCGCGGCGCGCCGCGTCTACCTCTCGCACGGCACCGAGGTCAAAGTGCTCGATGCCGACAGCAACGTTGTGGTGGGCACCATCACCGGTTTGAAACGGGACCACGGAGTCGCCGTAGTCCCGGAGTCAGGCCGCGGGTTCATCAGCGATGGAGACGCGGGGCAGGCCGTCATTTTCGACCTGAAGACGTTTAAGACCATCGGCCAGGTGAAAGCCGATTCCGATGCCGATTCCATTCTCTACGAACCCGTGTCGAAGCGCATATTCGTCTTCAACGGCGACCCCAACAGCGCCACCGTCATCGATCCCGCAAAGGGGACGGTGGTGGCGACCCTTCCCCTGGGCGGCGCTCCGGAGCAAGCCGTCGCCGACGGCAAGGGCATGATCTACGACAATCTCGAAGACAAGAACGAGGTCATCGCGATCGATTCCCGCACGCTGAAGATCACCGCGCGATGGCCGGTCGCGCCCGCCGGGCAGCCCGTAGCTATGGCCATGGACCGGCAGCACCGGCGCCTGTTCATTGGATGCCGCAACCCCAAGCTCTTCATCGTCATGAATGCGGACAATGGAAAAATCATCGGCCAGCCGTTCCCCATCGGCGGGCGTGTAGACTCCAACGTCTTCGACCCCGAAACCGGTCTGGCGGCCGCCTCGACCGGCGATGGCACGATCCACATTTTTCACGAAGACTCTCCCGACAAGTTCAGCGTGGTCGAAACCGTGGCGACCGAGTACGGGGCCAAAACGATGGCGCTCGATCCGAAGACACACAACCTCCTGGTGGACACGGCGGATTTCGATCCACCAGGGGCCGCCACCGCGAAGCAGCCCAATCCGCAGCGCAGGCCCAAGCCGGGAACATTCCGTCTGCTGATTTACGGCCGCTAAGAACGGCGGCAGCGGCATTTTCCGGCAGGCTCTCGCGCCGCCCGCCCATTCCTGGGCCGCTCTCGCCGCTCAGTCTGGAATTGTTATTGTTATTTCTTGTTATATTGTTAGAAATCGCAACTGCACAAAGCGCCCCTCCATGACTCCGAGCCCGTCACCCGTCGAAGCGGCGCCCGCCACCGAGTCCACAAGACGGCAGATTCTTGCGGCGCAGGTTCGGCTTCTCTACGGCAATGCGAACGTCGGAGTCGGTGTCACCCTGGTCGCCATGCCGATCTTGGGCCGCCTGGAGTGGGGAGTAACTCCGCACCCCACCATCCTCGGTTGGGGCCTGTACATGTTTCTGCTATCGGTGGCGAGGTTCATCCTGGGGCGGCGGTATTCTCGCGGTGCGCCGTCGAGGCTGAAGGCGAGCAGGTGGGGTGATGCTTTCGCCATTGGCGCGGGCCTGGCCGGAGCGGGTTGGGGCGCGGCGGGTGTTCTGCTATACCCCAGCGACCATCTAGCGAATCAGATTTTTCTCGTCTTCATTCTCGGCGGAATGATGCTGGGCGCGGTTTCCGTCCTTGCGCCGCTTCCCAAGGCGTTTCTGGCATTCATCCTCCCAACAGGTCTCGCGCCTGCCGTGCGTCTCGTGGTTCAGGGCGATGAGGCCCACGTTGCCATGGGGTTGCTGGCCGGCCTCTTCACTCTTGCCACTTTGCTCACTACCAGGCGAATCTATCTGACCATCGTCTCGACATTGAAGCTGCAGTTTGAAAACCAGAATCTTGTGGAGGATCTGCGGGCTGCCAAAAGCCAGGCCGAGGCGTTGAATGAGCAACTGGAGGTCCGGGTCCAGGAGCGCACGGCCGAATTACGCCGGTCGGCCGAGCAACTGCGGGCCGAGATTGCGCAGCGCGAGCGGATAGAAGAGGAACTGCTGCGTGCGCGCAAGCTCGAATCGCTCGGGGTGTTGGCCGGCGGCATGGCGCACGACTTCAATAACTTCCTGACGGTCGTCCAAGGCAGCATCGAGATGGCCAAGATGCAGCTCGATCCGGATGAGCCGGTTCAGGGCATACTGGACCAAACCGCGACCGCCTGCCAAAGGGCGGCATTTCTGTCCTCTCAATTGCTGACCTTCGCGAAAGGCGGCGCCCCGGTTCGCCGCCTGGTTTCCGTTTCCAAGCTCGTGATGGATGCGGTCCACCTGGCGCGGGTCGGAGCGCAGACCAGCATTGAGGTCGACATCCCGGAGGATCTCCGGTTTGCCGAAGTGGACGCGGGCCAGATCGGCCAGGTGCTCCACAACATCCTCCTGAACGCGCGGCAGGCGATGCCGGAAGGCGGAATCATCGAGGTTCACGCGGAAAACGCCGCCCCGGAGGACGCTCCCGGGGCTGACCCCCGCGTGAGGATTTCCATTCGAGACTACGGGTGCGGAATACCCGCCGACGTCCTGCCACGGATCTTCGACCCATACTTCACCACTAAGACCGGCGGCAGCGGACTCGGTTTGGCGACGTCATATGCCATCGTTGCCAAACACGGCGGTTGTCTTTTTGTGCAATCGAAACCCGGAGACGGAACCATATTCACGATTGATCTGCCCGCTTCGCTAGAGACTCCGGCGCAACAGGCTCCGGTGGTCGGCCACATGCAAACCGGCACGGAGCGGCTGCTGGTGATGGACGACGAGGAGTCTCTCCGAAAGCTGCTGGAAGCCATTCTCACCAAGCTCGGCTACGAAGTCCAGAGTGCCCGCGACGGAGCCGAGGCAATCGCTCTGTGTGAAAGCGCGAAAGCTTCCGGCCGCGGTTTTGATGCCGTCCTGCTCGACGTGACCGTGCGCGGCGGTGTGGGAGGGATAGAAGCGGCCGCGAGACTGAAGGCGTTGGACCCCTCCTTGAAGCTGATCGTTTCCAGCGGCTACTCGGATGCTCCGGTGATGTCGGACTTCCGCAAGTACGGCTTTGACGACGTGATTCCGAAGCCGTGGGCAGTGGCCCAGGTGAGCGAAGTCTTCCGAAGAGTGCTGGTGCCGGATCCCGATCGCAAAGAGAGATAGCTGGCCCGGCGCGGTGGCCGGCCGCGCGCGCCGGCGGCGATCAACGCATCGGCGGCCTCCACCCCATGGCTCCGTCTGTATTGCCGCGGGTAGACGCCCGCCTGGCGCGCTGCTTCGTCGTCGATCGCGTACAGGTCAGCGCCCGGAAAAGATCATTCAGAGCGTCGTGCTCATTGGGCCGGGCGCCGGCCCACAGTTCGGCCACACTGACAGGCGAATACAGGACAGCGGAATCTACGAGAACGGTCATTTCTTGTGAAGCCGGTCCAGGCGGCCGCCTTGACGAAGGCTTCGAATACACTCCACCGCATCGGGAGGCGCGGAGCGTTCCTTGCGAATCCCGACGAATTCCCGTCTCGGAACTCGTTGCCTCGGCAGGCGGGAGGAACAGATGAAGGCGATGCGGGATCGCCCGCCTCACGCCTACTGCGCGAACTTCGGCCTTTTTTCAGTCACAAGCGCAGAAAAATCTTTTTGCTCTTCGTTTCAAGGGGTTACAGCGGCCTATTTCGGAGTGCAGCCAGTCCGGGAGCTACCGTGAGATCGGAAGAAGGAGTTCGGACCCCTCATATGACCTGAAGTCTTCCCACTTCTTCCAATACCACCCTCCCGCTCCACAGGAGCGTTCCCCACCAATCCCGGATTCCTTCGCCGGCAAGACAGGCCTCGGGCCTGTCCTGCCGGCTCAAACTCACCCAGTGCCCGCCTTACTTCGCGCCCTTCCAATCGGGGAGACGGCCCGGAGTGGGCGGAGCGCCGGCCGCGTCGAGCTGCTTCTCGAGAGCCTTGATGTCGGTTTCGATCAGCTTGCGCAGCTTCGGAATCTCCAGGGCCAGGGCGTCGGACGCGATCTGATACTGCTCCATCGCCGTCTTGGTGGGCCGGCCCGTAGTCCCGCGCGCCGGCGATGCGGCTGCCTGTACGTGCTCGGAAATCGAGGCTGGCGAGCCTTCGTTGTGCGACCGCCAGACCCGGTCGCCCGAAAGCGCCAGGTTGATGTCGGCGAGGTTCTTGTCCAGCTTCAGCGCCTCCTCGCGGAGCTTGGAGGGAAGACTCGGGGTGGCATCGATGGCGCGGCGAATCGCCGAAAGGCGCTGGCCGGCCTCCGTAGCGGCATCCTGAGTTGCCGTCATGGCCTTTTGCAAACTGGCCAGCTTGTCCTGGAACGCCGCCAGGGCCAGGCGGTCTTCGCGGGTCGAAGGCCCTTCGGCGACCACTTCGAAGGATTGCGAACCGGCGAACGGGGTCACCACGCCGTCCTGGCGCCTGGCCAGCGTGACGGTGTATTTTCCGGGAACGGCCAGCGTTCCGGCGCCGCCGCCGCGTCCGCCGAAGGCACCGATCGCGGCGAGCAGTTCTTCGTCGCCGCCACCGCCGCCCGCGCCGCCACCGCCGCCTGCTCCACCACCGCCACCAGCTCCACCACCGCCACCAGCTCCACCACCGGCGCCGCCGCGGCCACCGCCACCGCCACCAGCGCCGCCGCCTGCTCCACCGCCTGCTCCACCGCGGCCGCCGCCACCACCACCGCCAGCCGTCGGAATCGCCGCAGCTAAGGCAGGGGGCTGGGTCCGCAGATCCCAAGTCACCCGGTGAATGCCGCGAGTGGCCGGCGCATCAAACCGCCGGATCACTTTGCCGGAAGCGTCGGCGATCGACACGATGATCGCAGGCCCCTCTTCCTGGGATTCCGCGCGCAGCTCTTCGGGGGTCGGATAAGGAGGCGGCTCGCCCTTCTGGATCGCCGCGCGCTCCCGCTGTTGGCGGTCCTGCAGCCGGGTGCGGATGGCATCCTTCACGTTGAAGGTGATCACCGCGCCGACCGGCGGGTTCGGCGCCGTGAAGTGGGCCGTGCCCAGGTCGCCGCCGGGATTGTAGGGAAGATACGAGAGCGCGTTCTTCACCGGGAAGATGGCGCTGTCCTTTTGCAGCATTTCCGGCGTGGCCAGCCGCAGCGGGCTGTAATCGTCGAGGACGTAGATGCTGCGGCCGAAGGTGCCGATCACCAGGTCGTCCATCTGCTTCTGGATGGCCAGGTCGCGCACCAGGATGGTGGGCAGCCCCACGTTCAGCTTGATCCACTTCTCGCCGCCGAGATTGGTGAAGTACAGGCCGAACTCCGTTCCGGCGAACAGCAGGTTCTTGTTGACGTGGTCCTCGGCGATGGCGTAAACGCCGCCGCGCTCCGGCAGGTTGCCGGAGATGTTGACCCAGGTCTTGCCCTTGTCCGCGCTCTTGATGAGATACGGCTTGAAATCGCCGTTCTGGTGATTGTCGTAGGCCACGTAGACCGTGCCCGCGTCATGCTGCGACGCCAGAATGCGTTGCACGTATCCGTCGGCCGGTGCGCCGGCGGGCTGTTCGACCTTGCGCCAGGTCTTGCCGCCGTCTTCGGTCACCTGCACCAGCCCGTCGTCGGTGCCCGCGTAAATCAGGCCTTCCTGTTTGGGAGATTCGGCGATGGCCGAGATGTTGTCGTAGAGCGCGGTCGAAACGTTCTTCTGGATGGCGTCGATGGGCCATATCTTGCCCATGAGGGGCTGCTTGTTGCGGTCGAGCTGCCGCGAAAGATCGGGGCTCACGGCGCGCCAGCTGTCGCCGCGGTCGTCGCTGCGGTACAGCCGCTGCGCGCCGAAGTAGAGGCGGGTATTCGAGTGCGGGCTGATGATCAGGGGCGTGTCCCAGTTCCAGCGCATGGGCGGGTCGCCCTTGGCCGGTTCGGGCTGGATCGAAACGCGCTCGCCCGTGCGCTTGTCGAACCGCACCATGCTGCCGTTTTGCATGTTGGCGTAGATGGTGTTGGGGTCCTTGGGATCCACGCGGGAGTAGAAGCCGTCGCCGCCGTTGGTGACGAAGCAGTCGCTGTTGGAGAGCGTGGTATTCCTGGTCCGCGCCGCACAGCCGATGCTGTTGTTGTCCTGCGTCCCGCCGTACACGTGATAGAACGGCGCATCCTCGTCGGCCGTGACGTCGTAGAACTGCCCGGTGGGCAGGTTGGCCTTGAAGATCCAGGTGGCGGCGCGGTCGAAGCTCTCGTAGACGCCGCCGTCGCAGCCCACCAGGTAGTGATTGTTGTTCTTGGGGTCGACCCAGATATCGTGATTGTCCACGTGCTTGTTGCGCGTGGGGAGGCTCGCCAGCGTGCGGCCGCCGTCGTCGGAGACCATGATGTTCACGCCCTGGACGTAGACGCGGTCGGGATTGGCGGGGTCCACCTGGACCTTGGAGTAATACTGCCCTTGCTGGTCGTAGCTGTTGCGCTTCTCCCAGGTCACGCCGTTGTCGGAGGAGCGGTACAGGCCGCCGCGCCCTTCGGGGCCCTCCACCTGCGCGTAGACCATGTTCAGATTCGACGGTGCGCGCTCCAGGCCGATGCGGCCGAGCTCGCCCGTGGGGAAGCCGCCGCGAACCTGGGTCCACGTCTTGCCGGCGTCGAGGGAGCGCCACAGCGCGCTCTCGGGCCCGCCGTGAATCATGCCGAAGTAGCGCCGCTGGCGCTGGTGGGTGGCGGCCAACAGGTTATCGGGGTTGCGCGGGTCGAGGATGACGTCGGAGCAGCCGGTGTAATCGCCGACTTTGATGAGGCTCTGCGACCAGGTCTTGCCGCCGTCGATCGACTTATAGAGGCCGCGCTCGCCGCCGCCTTTCCACAGGGGGCCGGGGGAGGCTACGTAGACCACGTTGGAGTCGCGCGGATCGATCACGATGCGTCCGATGTGCTCGGTGAGTTTCAGGCCCACGTTGCGGAACGTGCGGCCGGCGTCCTCGCTCTTGTACACGCCGTCGCCATAGGAGACGCTGCGCTGGTTGTTGTTCTCGCCGGTGCCTACCCACACGATGGACGGGTTCTTGGGATCGATGGTGACCGAGCCGATGGAGTAGGAGCCGTAGTTATCGAACACCGGCGTCCAGGTGGTGCCGTTGTTATAGGTCAACCAGATACCGCCCGACGCTTCGATAACCAGGTAGTGGTTGGAATCGTCCGGAAAGACGGCGAACTGGTTAACGCGGCCCGAGATGAACGCCGGGCCGATCTGGCGGGCTCGCAGGCTGGCGAACGTGCCAACGTTGATGGGGTCTTCCGACCCGCGGCCGCCGCGGCCGGGCGCGGCCTCATCCTGCGCCAGGATCGGCAGCGAAAGACACAAAAGGAAGGGAAATAGCTTCATCGACGGTGAGTATAACGCATGTCGGGACAAGCTGCTAAACCGGGCTCACTTAGGCGAGTCAATCCGGAGCCTCCCACACTTGTTTGGGCGACACACAGTCCCGGCAATGCAATATTTGTTGATCCCTCTTTTCAACGGACTACGCATTACCGGTTGGAAGCGGTCGAGCGCCCAAACGAAAGGTGTCGACCTTCCGGAGAGGGGATACGCATGCGTTTCAAACAAACCGTTGTTGCGGCCCTGTGGGTCATTCTGGTGGCCGCAATGTTGCCCATGATCTCAACTTCTCAAGGGCCGAACAACAGTATTTCACCCGGTCACAGCTTGACGATGCTGGCAAACGGAGAGTGGCTCCTCATCGGCGCCCGGATCATTGCCTGGCCAACAGCGTCGGCTGTCATCGTGAATACGCGTAACAACCAGGTGAGACCGGCCGGCGCCCTGATTCAGAGCCGTTCGTGGCACACGGCTACCGCACTGCCGGACGGAAAGGTTCTGATCGTTGGCGGTACCGATCCGGAAGGCCGCATTCTTGCCGCCCCGGAAATTTTCGACCCGGAGCGGCAGAGCTTTGAGGCTTTGCCGCCATCGGACCTGACTCCGCGGGCACACCATACCGCCACGCTGCTGACCGACGGGAGTGTCCTGCTTGCTGGAGGCACTTCGGAGGACGGCAGCCCGTTGAAGTCGGCGGATATCTGGGATTTCAGAACAAGAACGGGCAGGAAACTGGCATCGGAGATGATGGTCCCGCGAAGCAGGCCGAACGCCAGGCTCCTGCCGGATGGAAGTGTTCTCCTTTGGGAGGGAACGGAGGAAGCGGATCATGACCGGGCAAAAGAGGAGATCTACTCGCCTTGGCACCAGAGCTTTCTGCCTTGGTATGGAGGGCCGCCGGAGCGGGAAGTACCGGCGATCGAGGGATCGTTTCCGGAAAGTCAGGCGATGGAGGTTCCGGTAGATCAGGTGATCGGACTCCGGTTCTCCCGGCGGATGCTCGTCGATTCGGTCAGTCCGGCGACGGTTGCTCTTTCAGACGGCGTTCAACACCTCGACACGCGCGTGATCCCGGCCGAGCAGGGCATGCTAGTCTTTGTCACTCCGAAAGCGCCTCTTCTGCCGGCAACTCTCTACACTCTGGTGATCGATGGCGCCAAAGATGAACTGGGCGGTCTTGTTCCCTATTCGACCCGCACGTTCAGGACCGCCGAGGGTCCCATTCAGGTCAGCCAGACCAGCGGCCTTTCATACTCACCGGCGCTGGCGATGGTTCTGCAGCCACGCGCCGCCGATCCGGCAAACACCAAGACCATCAAGGCATTTCTTGACTGCCTGAATCCATCGAAGCCCAAGAGCATTACCGACAGCGTAGCCTGTCTCCCGAGCGCCGCCTGCAAGTTCACGGTCACCATGAGCACGCAAAGTTTGCAGCCCGCCTGCACCATAGCCACCGTGCAATTTCCGCGTGTGATTCTGGATTGTCCAGGTCCTGCGGCAAACCTGAGCTTTCGGCCGTCATACCTTCTTTGCCCCCAGGGCATGCAAGGTCAAACCAGGCTGAGCGATCACGTCGAACTCGGTGAAGACGCGGACGCCGTGACGTTCGGCCCGGGCGACAGGCAAAACCAGGGCGACATGTTTATGGGCGATGTTTTCGTGGATCCCCAGGGCGGTTACACAGCGAAAAAGTTGGAGGATGTCGCGATCTATGGCAAAGACCTGCAGAACTTCAGCAAGAACACCTGCGAGTCGTTTTGCCACAAGCCGGTGGTTGACAAGGGGCAGAATGAACTGGCGAGGTTCCCTCCCATCAATCCGTTTGCCGACTTTCGCGGGCAGAATGACCTCGCACAGTTCGTGATCTTCACGGATGTCGACCCCGCGAAGTATCCGGGCGCGAAAAACGCTCCTAAGGGCTCCGGCCAAAAGAAGAATTTCACCAATGTCTGTACAGCGATTACCAACAACAAAAAGCAGGTCAATGCAGCGGATAAGAGTATTCCACCAGCGGCCCTGGACGTCGTCGACGCCTTGTGCAAAGGCCTGCTGGCAAAGGTCAAGTGAGGGGAGAAAAAGCCATGAGAACCCAAATAGCAGTCCTTGCGCTCGTTACTCTGCCTGGCGTATGCCTCGCGGAGATAATCACCAATGGGGGGTTTGAAACCGGTGACTTCACCGGATGGACGCTGTCGGGAAACACCAGCGATACGTTCGTCGATGGAACTCTGCCACACAGCGGTCTTAACGCGGCAAATCTCGGACCGAGCCCCACAGACGGCATGCTGGCTCAGCTTCTGCCGACCATTCCGGGCCAAATTTATACCCTGAGTTACTGGCTGCAAAATGAGGGCGGCTCTCCGAACGATTTCAGCGTATCGTGGGACGGCGGCACTCTTCCCGGCAGCGTGCTGACAGACAGCGACCCCGGATTCGAGTACACGCTGTTCACGTTTCAGAACCTGGTTGCAACGCCGGGCAGAACCCCTCTGGAGTTTACTTTTGAACAGACCCCGGCATTCTGGCACTTAGACGATGTCTCGGTCTCGGTTCAGAGCGCGCCGGAACCGGCCAGTCTCACCATATGCGCGGCCATGCTCGCCGGGTTGGGGCTGATGAAACTTCTTCGCCGATCCGGTTAGGGCGGAGGCTTTGCGCGCCGGGCGGCATTAAGGAATTACAACTGCGCAGCGTTCCCGTTTGACGACGCAACCGACCGCACCCTGGCCCCGGCAACTTCAGGCGGTGCGGTGGACTCACGCACCCGCAGTTCCGCCCTTAGTAGCATTACCTCGCTCACGCCGCCATCGTCCGAGGCGTCGCTCATCTTCTTCAGGAGCATCTCCATGCCGCGCCTGCCTATCTCGTAAGTGGGCTGGGCTACGGTTGTGAGCTTCGGGGTAAAATTGGCCGTCCATACATAGTCGTCGAACCCGATGACACTCACTTCCGCGGGGCAACGCACACCCACCTCCCCGATCGCCCGCATCAGCCCGAGCAGCATTTTGTTGTTGCTGGAAATCAGCGCAGTCGGCCGCGTAGAAAGGGCTAACAGTTGGTGTCCACAGCGGTAACCCGTCCCGGTTTGCAAGTCTCCGCTACGAAGGTACTCGTCCCGGATCGGCAGTTGGTACTCCTGCATGGCCCGCCGGAATCCTTCGAGCCGGTCCGCATGGGGCGATAGCCGCAGGTTTCCGGTAATCATAGCAATGCGCTCGTGGCCTAACTCGATCAGGTGCCGGGTGGCGCGATAGCCGGCGTCCAGATTGTCGGTGGCCACGGCAGCGACCTTCAGTGCCTGCGGCACACGGTCCACAAACACGATCGGGAACCGCCGCCGGATCAGACTCTCGTAAGCCATTGAAGCATCCGAGCACGCAATGAGCACGCCATCCACCCGACGGGAGAATAATATGTTCAGGTGCCGTTGCTCCTGGACGGGGTCCTCGTTGGAGTTACACAGTATCACCGAAAAACCCCCGGCGTGGGCCGCATCCTCCACGCCGCGCACCATCTCGGGAAAGAACGGGTTCGTAATGTCCGGTATGAGAATACCGACCACGTTCGTACGCCCGACCCTCAGGCTGCGGGCCACCTGGTCGGGATGATAGTCGAGGGCGGCCATCGCCTCCCGCACGTTTTGCGCGCGAGCCTCACTGACTGTCGCCGTACCATTGAGGACTGCTGAAACCGTGGCGACTGAGACTCCAGCCAGGCGGGCCACATCGCGCATCGTGTGTCGCCCTCGCTTCACCATATGCGCTCATTATATCGAAACGATTCAGATTTGTACAGACGGCGGAACAATTAGCCTTCGTGCCGCACAACCCGGCTTCCCGGTCGAGGCGGCCCAACTCGTCAATCCAACCGCTTCCCGTCCGATTGGGTGGCCGCGCCTGAATTTTAGCGGGAAGGCCGCTCCTGTTCCGTGACGATCTCGCCTCCGGCGTCGAACCCGAGGCCCATGGACCGAAGCCGCGCTACCCCACCGGACCTCCTGCTGCGTTCGACGAAGAAAGTCCCGTTAATTCAATGGGTTACGCCAAAGTACCGCTCGGAATCAGGTCTCCAGCGACGCCCTGAATTGCGAATCGTAACGTTTCAGCAAAATATCATTATGGTCGATCAGGGCCACGTGGAGAGGCCAAAACAAGATCTGAAACGATTCGATTTTGCCTTGACAGGTCCGCCTGGAATCCGTAAAATAGACCCAAATGTCTGGATCAATGCGCATGGGATGGAAAGCGTTTGCCTTCACCCTCACTCTGGCGGTTGTGGCCATCGGTGCCGAGCCCCCCGTCATCCCCGTCGGGCTCGACGCGTATCGGCAGTGGGAACGCTGGCCGTATCAGCGAATCGGCGCCCGGGCTTACATGCGGAGTACGTACGATAGAACCGGCGGAAACGAAAGGGCTGACGCTTCCCACTTCCTGTATCAGTTGGCAGATGACTACAACGTGACCCTCGACGTCGAGGGTCCCGGAGTGTTGTACTTTGTCCGCTACAACCACTGGCACGGCAGCCCGTGGCACTATGAGGTCGATGGCGCCGATCATATCGTTCAGGAAACCAGCACTGCGGATCCCCTTCACCCCGCGCCGCACTCCGTCTTCCTGCCGGAGAACCTGTTCCCGAATCCGCTGACCTTGACCTGGGCGCAGACCAACGGCGCCGACCTGATGTGGGTTCCGATCTCTTTTGAGAAGGCCTTCCGGATGGGTTACTCGCGGACCTTTTACGGCACGGGCTATTACATCTACCACCAATACCTTCCGGGGGCGAAACTGTCGCACTCGATTACCAGTTGGGATTGGAAGACGCCCCCGGACAAGGATGTCCTCGATCTGATCAACCGGTCCGGCACGGACATTGCCCCGCCGGCTGGGACAGCGGGTGTCCGGGAAGAGACAGGCCAGTTGGATCTGCCCGCAGCGGGTTCCGTGCCGGTCTGGAATTCGAAGCGTGCTCCTTCCATGCTGCGCCTGCTCGAGTTCTCGGTGCCCCGCGAAGAGGCTTTGGCTTTCTCTCGCGCCCGCCTTCGCGTGACGTGGGACAACCGGGCCGAACCGTCCATCGACACGCCGGTTGCGCTGTTCTTCGGGGCCGGCATACTTTACAACCGCGATAACAGAGAATACCTGGTGAAGGCGTTCCCCAACGTGATCCGCTACGACGGGGACCGTGTGTACCTGAGGTGCTATTTTCCAATGCCCTTCTTCCGCGCGGCGCGTATCGAATTGGGGGGCGCCGGCCGATCCGCCGTTGCCGGAGTGAAGTGGATCGTGCGGTATGCGCCGTTCCAGGATCCTGCCAATCAGGCCGGCTACTTCCACGCGACCTATCAGGACCACCCGGTGCCTAAGCTTGGCCAGGACCTGGTTTTGCTCGACACCCAAAAGGTAGAAGGCGGCGGCGACTGGTCGGGCCAGTTCGTGGGGACGTCCTTCATCTTTTCTCAAAATGCGGCGCTCAATACGCTCGAGGGTGATCCGCGCTTCTTCTTTGACGACAGCCAGACGCCGCAGGGCCAAGGCACCGGCACCGAGGAATGGGGTGGCGGAGGAGATTACTGGGGCGGCCTGAACATGACGCTGCCCTTCGCCGGCCACCCAACCGGCGCGAAGAGCGCCAACGACGCCGTGAGCGCGGAGGACAAGATCGAATCCGCGTACCGGTTCCTGCTCGCCGACCTGATGCCCTTCGGCAAAAACGCCCTGATCCGGCTGGAACACGGCGGCACCAACAACTCCACCGAGCATTACGAAACTGTGACCTATTGGTATGGCTTGCCGGCGCCTTCGCTAATCAAAACAGACGAATTCCTGGTCGGGGAGCAAGCCAGTGAGCGGCAACATCATTACTCCTCTCCCGAGGCCTCGGCGCCTTACGAGATCACGTCCCGGTATGAATGGGGCGTCGATACGCTCAACGGCCAGGAAATCTACCCGGCGCTCAGCGACCGCGGCCGGACCACCAAGACCGCCTCCGAGTTCACGGTGAAGATCGATCCGCGCAACATCGGCGTGATGTTGCGCCGCAAGCTGGACTACGCATTCCCGAACCAGCGCGCCGAAGTCTATGTGAGCAACGCGAAGGGGAAGAGTGCCGGGTGGAAGCGGGCGGGCATCTGGTATCTTGCCGGTTCGAACACCTGCGTTTTTTCGTACCCGCCCGACAGAAACGAACTCGGCGCGACGGAGCACGTCGTGCAGACTTCGAATCGCAGGTTCCGGGATGACGAGTTTCTGATTCCGCGCGAGCTGACGAAAGGCCAATCGGCCATTCGCATTCGCGTCAAATTCACGCCGGTTCCAGTCCCGCTCTTTCCGGGCCATCCGTTGCCGGAACTTGCCTGGAGTGAGATGCGGTACACGGCGTATAGCTTTATCATGCCGAATTTCAGATTGAAGTAACGGCATGCAGGGGAACACAATGAAAGCCTCCTTAGTCGTGCTTATTGCATCTGCTACGGCCCTGTTCGGGCAAGCACTCGAGACGGGGACCCTCCGAGGTCTCGTCCTCGATCCATCCGGCGCGAGCGTTCCAAACGCTCCTGTTACGGTCAGCAACGACACCAAACTGATCGTCCGCTCCACCCAAACCGGCGTGGACGGAGCTTACTTGTTCCAATCCCTGCCTCCGAGCACGTACGAACTGGTGGTGGAGGCTGCGGGATTCAGCAGAGTGGTTCAAACAAACATTGTCTTGCACACCGCAGAGAACCTGCGAATCAACGTGGACCTCAAGCCCAGCCCGGTGGCCAGCACGCTTGAAGTGACTGCTTCTGTGGTCCCGGTCAATGCCGTCAACGCCAGCATCGACGCCGTGATCGCTACCTCCGACCTGAAGGAGGTAATGCTGACCCAGCCTGACGTCTTGTACATCGCCGCCTACCTCCCTGGCGCGCAGCAGGACCTATGGCACCAGGCCGGACAATCGCTCGCCCAGAATGTGATCCTGGTCGATGGATCGAATGAAGGCGACGAGGGCATCTCGGATTGGGGCACGCGCAAGATTGACCCGCCTCCAGACGCAATCGCGGAACTTCACGTGAGCCAGAACGGCTACTCGGCCGATCTGGGGCGAGCCTCCGGGACGCGGTTTGAAATGGTAACCAAGTCCGGCACTAACCAGTTCCACGGCTCGGCGTATTGGTTTAACCGCAACACCATGTTCAACGCCCGTAACTGGGGTGCGACCGCCACGTCTGTGAACCGGACTAATGAAGCCGGCTATACTCTGGGAGGTCCGGCCAAAAAGCAGCGGCTCTACTTCTTTTTTTCCAGTTACTACAACCGGATCAACACCCCCGCCTCCGGTTTTACGACTTGGCCGACCCAGGCTCAACTGGGAGGGGACTTCAGCGCCTGGCTCAATCCTGGCGCGGGGATTAAAGCCCGGATCGTAAAAGATCCGCTGACTGGAACTGCTCTTCCCGGCAACATGATCCCCGCCTCGCGTCTGAACCGGGATGCGCTGGCGTACCTCAATCTCTATTACCCGTCGGTGGCGAACCCATTTGCGCTCTCTAACAATGGGTACGCCACTTCGCCGGTATTAAATAACGACGACTACTACTCGCCTCGTTTCGACTTCCTTGTCACGAAAAAACTGAATATGTTTGCACGCTACACCCGCGAGTTGCATCACCAAACCGGCTCATATACGACCATCCAGCCAGGGATAAAGTACCATCCGGATGCGTATATCGTCCCGGGTTCGGCGAACGGCCTCACGCTCGGGGGCACCTACCTGATTTCGCCGCGGTTTCTGATCGACTTTCAGAGCGCTTTTTTTAGAAACGTCGGCGGGCGCATCGACTTGTATCCGGGCAGCGATTCGCGAAGCAATATTCCGGGTGGCTGGAACGGCACACTACTCTATCCTCAAGCGAACCCGTCCGCTCTGCCGCAGGTCAATCTCTCCAGCGGCTACACGACGGTGGCGCGGTCCCCCGGAAGAAAGGTGAATACCTACGGGCAGGCGAATGCAGCCGCCAATTTTGTTCTGCAACGCGAACGGCACAACTTCAAGTTCGGCTTCGACGACCTTTACCGCTACAAGCGCTTCGACGACTACTCGACCCCCAACATCGGCACTTTCAGCTTTGACGGGTCGGCCACGGGCGATGCTCTGGCCGACTTTCTCTTCGGCAAAGCGTATAGCTTTACTCAGTCGAGTACCCTTGATCGGTACCAGGGGATTAACTGGGAGCCCTCCATTTACGCCCAGGATGAAATCAAAGTAAACAAAAAGCTGACCCTGACTCTGGGCTTGCGTTGGGAAGGCGATAGCGCCTACAGAGCAGACAAATTGAAGCCTCCTCTGCAGGCGTTTTCAAACTGGCTTCCGAATCTGTATAGCCCCGCGGCGGCGACCCCCATCAATCCGACAACGGGTGTACTCGTCGGGACGTCCAATTACACGAACGGGTTTCAAGTCTCCACCGCAACGGAGCCGTTCCCGAAGAAGAACTTTATGCCTCGGGTTTCCATCGCGTATGCCCCCTGGGGCAACAAGACCGCCATCCGCGCCGGTTATGGTATTTTCTACGACCATCAGCCAGGCGGGGTCACGGAACTCTCGACCAACCCCCCCTTCCTGTACTCCGTCACTGTGTACCACGCCGATCTCGACGATCCCAGCGGCGGTCAACAAGCGCCACGGCCCCTCACCGTCGCGGCGGATTATGTGCCATGGCAGACCCCGCGCACCCAGAAGTACTCGGCCGGAGTGCAGCACGAGTGGCGTGGCATGGTGGCGGACGTTTCCTATTCCGGTTCCCGCAGCACGCACCAGGCGTACACCACGAATATCAACCAGCCCATGCCGAACGCCGGCGTCCTCGCCGGGACAGTCGCCATCGACTCCATTCGGCCGTACTACGGCTTAGGCGGCATCTCTATGACGCAGTGGGGGTTGAACGGCCGCTACAATTCCCTGCAGGCGCAATTGAAGCGGCCCGTGAGCAAGGGTCTGTTCTTGCTGGCGTCGTACACGCACGAAAAAGCGACCGTGGATGGGGGTGGCACCGATCCCCGCAACCGGGCATATGACGCCGGCGAAGTAGCCATGCACGACATTTTCAGCCTTGCCGGCACCTATACGCCCTCGGTTTTCGCCAACTCGCCCCTTTTGCCCAGGTTGGTGCTCCACGGATGGGAGCTTTCCACCGGCGCCCGTTTGTTGTCGGGCAACCCGCTGTCCGTTTCGATGCAGACCGACACCGCCGGTATCGGCAGGACGGTGCGGGCCCAGTGGTCCGGCAGCGTGAGTGAACCTCAGACGATGCACGAATGGTTTGATCCGACGGCGTTCTCCGCGCCGGCGCCTCTTACATTCGGCAATTCTCCGGTGGGCGCGATCTGGGGACCAGGGTCAGTCAACTGGGACCTCGCCATGTTCCGCAATTTCCCGATCCGCGAAAAAGTGAGATTGCAGGCTCGCCTGGAGGCCTACAACGTGCTAAACCACTTCAATTTGAACAACCCGAATACCACCTTCGGGCAGGCGACTTTCGGCCAGGTCACGAGCAAGAGCAACAGTACTCCCCGGAACCTGCAACTGGGGCTGAGAATAACGTTCTGAGCTAGAGGCTGGCCTCTGCGCGGGAAGCCCGCGGGGATCGAGTGACCCCGGAATGAAATCCATTCCCAACCTGCGGTGGTGGATCGCCGGATTGCTGGCTGCCGCCACCGCGCTCAACTACCTGGACCGCCAGAACCTGCCGGTGGTGATCTCGGAGTTGCAGAAGAGCATCCCCATCACCGACCGCCAGTATTCCCATCTCCAGGTCATGTTCCTGCTGGCCTATGCGGCAATGTACGCCGGCGGCGGCCGGATCATGGACTGGTTGGGCACGCGCGCCGGCTATGCCGTGATGATCCTGTGGTGGTCCGCCGCCAATCTGATGCATGGGCTGGTTTCGAGCGTCCTGGGTCTGGGCGCCGCCCGTTTCCTGCTCGGCTTGGGCGAAGGCGGCGGCTTCCCCGGTTCGGCCAAGGCCGTCTCCGAATGGTTCCCTCCTAAGGAGCGCTCTCTGGCTTTCGGCATCTTCAACACCGGCTCGGCCGTGGGAGCGGTGGCCGCGCCTCCGATGATCGCCGCCATCACCGTCTGGTTCGGCTGGCGCTGGGTGTTCTTCGTTACCGGCGTCTTGGGCTTCCTGTGGGCCGCCGCGTGGCTCAAACTCTACGACTTGCCCGGACGCCACCGCCTGCTCACCGGCGAAGAGCGCGCCTACCTCGAAGCGTCCCGGCCCGCGGCGCCCGAGGCCACCGGGCCGCCCGTCCGCTGGCTCACCCTTCTCCGCTACCGCCAGGTCTGGGGCCTCATCGGGACCAAGTTCATGTCCGATTCCGCGTGGTTTTTTTTCATCTTCTGGATTCCCAAGTACCTCGGCGACATCCGCCACTTGAGCATCAAAGAAATCGGCTACTACGCCTGGATCCCCTACGCCTTCGCCGGCATCGGCAGTTTCACGGGTGGCTGGCTGAGCAGTTGGCTGCTGCGCCGCGGAGCCACCATCGACCGCTCGCGCAAAATCGCCCTGGCCGTCAGCGCCGCTCTCATGCCCGTCTCGCTGCTGATCGCCGCTTCGCCCCTGGCGTGGGCCATCGTCTTCTTCAGCCTGGCGCTGTTCGGCCACCAGTTCTGGTCCACCATCATACAGACGCTGGCCGCCGACATATTCCCACCCAGTGTGGTTGGCTCGGTGGCCGGCATCATGGGCGCTTCCGGCTCATTCGGCGCGATGCTGTTCAACCTGCTGGTAGGTGCGCTCCTCGCCTCCTATGGCAGTTATGCGCCGGTCTTCCTGATCGCGGGTCTGCTGCATCCCGCGTCTTTTGCCGTCATCATGGCGGTGGTGCGGAAAATCGAGCCGCTGTCCGGCTTGGCTCCGCGGCCCACCGCGGCTTCGGTGAACCCATGAATAACGGCGCCATAGCGAGTCTATCGGACAAAGGACCGTAAATACTATGATGCTGACGGAGAGTACGACCACCAAACCAAGATCCGCGGTTTCCAAGCCGTTCCGCGTCGGACTGCTGAGCTTCTCCGATGGCCGCCTTCGCGTCCATCGGACCCTGGAAGATACAATCCAGCGCCACCTTGACATCCTGGCCGAAGCGATTGGCAAGGACCCATTATTGGAGCCGGTCCCCGCTACCGGGATCGTCGCTTCCGCGAAAACGTCCCGGCAGGTCGCGTCCGAGATGCGGGCCGCGGGCATAGAGGCCGCGGTATTTAACATCCCGGTATTCGCATTTCCCAACTTCAGCCTGATCGCGGCCCGCTTGCTCGACTTGCCAGTGCTGCTGAGCTCGCCGCAGGACGGAAAGCTGCCCGGTCTGGGCGGCATCATGGCGGCGCATGGCGGGATGGCGCAGATCGGAATCAAGACCGCTAAAATCTGGGGCAATCCTCTGGAGCAGCCAACGCTGCTGAACACCCTGAGCGCTTTCTGCCGCGCTTCGGGCGTCATCCAGCGCATGAAGGGCAGCGTGTTCGGGCTGTTTGGCGGCCGCAGCATCGGGATGAATACCGGCGCGGTGGACGCTGCGGAATGGATGCGCCGCTTCGGAGTGGATATCGAGCACGTCGATCAGCTTCAGATCGTGCATCGCGCCGGAAAGGTGGCGGATGATGAGGTAGAGCGTGCCTATGCCTGGATGACTGACAACATGGGTCGGGTTTCCACGGAAGGCAAAGCCGCTCCGGAGAACGTGAAGCAGCAGATCCGGCACTACATCGCGACGCGCGACATCATCGCGGACATGGGGATCGATTTTGCCGGTGTCAAGTGTCACTACGACCTGAGCGAATACTTCGTAACCAGTTGCGTCAACGCCATGGTGCTCAACGACCCCTACGACTGGAACGGCCCGAAAGTACCCATCGCCACTGCATGCGAGGCCGACTGCGACGGAGCGCTCACCATGCAAGTCCTGAAGCTGATCAGCGGCTACCCCACGCTTCTGTTCGACGTCCGCAGTTACGATTTCCAAAACGAGGTCTTCGTCTGCTGCAACTGCGGCGCGCAGCCTTCCTGGTACGCGGCTCGCAGCGACGATCCGAAGGAGAATCTGGCTTCGGTCCATCTGGAGCCGGTGATCGCCAAGTACGGGGGCGGCGGAGCGCACTTCCCGTATGTTTGCAAGGCTGGCGAGATCACTGTCGCCCGCCTGAGCCGCGTGGACGGCGATTACCGCATGTTCATCGCGCGGGGCGAGTTTGTGGATTTCCCGCGCGAGAAGATGGCGGAGACCTGCGCGGCATGGCCGCACGGCTACGTTCGGATGAGCATTAAGCCATCCGAGTTCATCGACTGCTTCAACACCAATCACGCTCATGTGATCCCGGGCGACCACACGCTGGCGTTGCGGTTCTATTGCGACATGATGGGCATCGAGGCCACCGTCGTGGAGGCGCGATAGGTCTTAGGGATCATCTGGAGGAATTATGACAAGCGCAGCAATTGGGAACCGAGTGGATATCCGGCAGGTGCTTCGGGAGCAGGACCGGCGCAAAAAGACCGCGCAGATGCAGTGCCTCGCGCAACAGTTTCGAGTCACCGTCTTTGACATCCTGCACGACAAAGGCACCGGACATTGGGGCGGAGCATCGTCGGCGGCGGAATTGCTCGTCTCCCTTTACTTCGATGCGATAAATGTCCGTCCGGAAGAGCCGCTCTGGCCCGGCCGCGACCGTTTCGTGCTCAGCAAGGGGCACGCGTCGTGCATGCTCTACACGGTCCTGGCGCATCGCGGGTTCTTCCCGGTCGAGGAATTGGACACCTTTCGCCAGTTGAATAGCAGGCTGCAAGGCCACCCTTGCATGCTGACGACGCCGGGGGTGGAGATGTCCACCGGGTCTCTGGGCCATGGCGCGTCCGTTACGCTCGGCATGGCCCTGGCGGCAAGGCGGCTCGGGAAGAACTTCTGGAGCTACGTGCTGGTCGGCGACGGCGATTTGAACGAGGGGCAGACGTGGGAGGCCATCATGGCGGCTGCCAAATTCAAACCGGAGCGCATGGTGCTGCTTGTCGATTACAACAAGGTTCAGTTGGATGGCCCGAGCGACGTGATCATGCCGATGGATCCGTTGCCGGACAAGTTCCGGGCGTTCAACTGGAACGTCGCCCCGCTGGTCTATGACGGCGGGAGCGTGGAGGAGATCCTGACGTCCTTCGATTGGATCAAAGAGCAGAGTGCGTGGCCCGTGGCGGCGATCTACAAGACGCATAAAGGCCGGGGTGTCTCGTTCATGGAAGACAACTCGTACTGGCATGGCGCGCCGATCGACGAGGAGAGTTATTCTAAAGGCCGCGCGGAGCTTTTGGACACGCTGGCGGAATTGGAGGCACAACTATGACGGCGGCGCCTGTAGCCATGCGCGACGCGTTGGGCGAAGCCCTGCTGGCGCTGGCGGAGAAGTACCCCGAGATGGTGGTGCTGGATGCCGATGTCGCATCCAGCACGCGGACCGCGGTATTCGGTTCCGCTCACCCCGACCGTTTTTTCAATCTCGGCGTAGCGGAGGCCAACATGATCGACGTGGCCGCCGGAATGGCTACCTGTGGTTTGAAGCCGGTGGTCAGCACATTTGCGCTTTTCATCACTCTCAAGGGCGCCGATCAGATCCGCAATATCATCTGCTACAACAACCTGCCGGTGGTATTTGCGGGCGGCTACGCCGGTCTTTCGGATTCTTACGATGGCGCGAGCCACCAGTCCGTTCTGGACATGTCTATTATGCGCGCCATGCCTAACATGGCGGTGATTGCGCCGGCGGATTCGGTGGAACTGAAGCAGGCGATCGAAGCCGGCCTGCTGCGCGGCGGCCCGGTATTCATACGCATCTGCCGCAATCCGACACCCGTTCTGTTCGACGGCGCGCCGCCTCTCGAGATCGGAAAGATCCGCAAGCTGCGCGACGGCGGCGATCTGACGATCGGCGTATGCGGGGTCCCGACCTTCATGGCGATGGAGGCGGCGGAACGGCTGGCATGCGAAGGAATCTCGGCCGATCTCCTGGAAATCTCGACCATCAAGCCGATGGACACCGAGGCGCTCCTCGCTTCGGTCCGGAAGACAGGCAAGATCGTGACCGTCGAAGAGCACACGATCTACGGCGGTCTGGGCAGCGCGGTCGCCGAGACGCTCGGACAGAACGCGCCTGCCGGCATACAAATGGTGGGCATTCGGGACCGCTTCCCGGAATCGGGAGATTACACCCAACTGTTGCGAAAGTATGGCATCTCGGCGGATCACATCGTGGAGCGCGCGCGGATCATGCTCGCGGGAGGCGCCCGATGAAGATCGGACTTGCAGTGGCCGCGGCCGACGCGCTGCCGAGCGCGTTCGTCGTATTTCGGGACGATCTCTGCCGATGCGTGGACCGGTGTGCCGCCCTCGGTTACGACGGTGTGGAACTTGCGCTGCTCCATGCTTCGCAAGTGGACGTGCCCAGGATGAAGAGCCGGCTTGCGTCAACCGGTCTCGAAATACCGTGTATCTCCTCCGGCCAGGTGTTTGCGGCCGACCACCTCTACTTCACGCATCCCGACGCCGCCGTCCGGGATGCTGCCGTGGAGCGCATTGTGGGAATGATACGCCTCGCCGGCGAATTCGGAGCCAAGGTGAACACCGGCCGGGTACGCGGCCTCGTCCACGAGGGCGAAACCGTCGATGTCGCAAAACAACGATACCTGGCTTGCCTCAACCGCTGCGCCGATTTGGCGGAATCGCTCGGCGTGGAGTTGATCGTGGAGCCCGTAAACCGGTACGAGGTCAACTTCATCAACAACTGCACCGAAGGCCTGCAGTTGGTTCGGGAATCCGGACGCAAGTGCGTGAAGCTGATGCCCGATCTGTTCCACATGAACATCGAGGACCCTTCCTTCCGGCAGGCGTTCGAAGCCGGCCGGGAGTACATCAGCTACGTGCACGTGGCCGACAGCAACCGGCTTGCGCCTGGATGGGGCCACATGCCGTTCGATGAGATCTTCCAAATCCTCGCAGATATCCATTACGCAGGGTATATCACGGCGGAGATCCTGCCCAAGCCCGATCCCGATCTGGCGGCGCAACAGGCGGCCCGGTTCTTGCTGAAGCGCCTGGACCGGCCGAAGGTTGGTGACTACACCCTCGTGTAGCATAGCGTGCGGCGCCAAGGCCGTTAACTGCCCCACCGTTATAATAAAAACACAAGGCCGGCAAAGTCTCCTGGGCGTTTTGGGGCCTGGTTCGTCCTTTCTCATAGCATGTCAAGTGAAGAAAAGGAGTGTATCCGAAATACGTTCAGCCGGGCGGCCGCCACCGCTGGGTTGCTTTTGTGCACTGCTATCTGCGCTATGTCCCAGACCCCCGAGGCCACAGCCGCGCCCATGGCGCTGCTAAAAACCCGGTATGAACTCCGGATTGGCGAGCCAGCCGGGATCTCGGCGCCTCCCGAGACAATCGACTTCCTGGTGCATGCCAGGACGCTTCGGCTGTCCATCGAAGGCCAGGAAGCGCCCGGTCTGGTAGTCGCATCGAATCAGACACGGGATCGGATCCTGCTCGCTCCGTCATTGAAGGCCAAGCCAGGCGAGTACACGGTTACCCTGTCGGCTGCCGGCCAGACAGGCGAGGCCCGGCAAGCCACTTTGGATGTGGTTGTCGAGCCTCGTGCGACCGTGCCGAACGGCGCCACGCGCCCCCCCGTGGTGCTGATCAACGGCTGGGAAACCGGCTTCACTGGCACGTGTCCGGTCGCGACCAGTTCGGCAAATACTTTTGGCAATCTGGCCCAGTACCTGGTGGCGGACGGCGTGCCCGTGGTGTTTCTGTTCGACAATTGCCTCGAGGATCCAAACCAATCGATTGAGACCTTAGCCAACGACTTGAGCAGTTTTCTGAACACCATCAAATATGACGATGGAACACAGGTGCCACAGATCGATCTGGTTTGCCACAGCATGGGGGGCTTGATCGCGAGGGCATACCTTGCCGGGCTTCAGCCGAACCAGACATACACACCGCCGGCCAACACCCTGGTGCGGAAGCTGGTCTTGATCGCCACACCGAACTTCGGCTCGTTTGTCGCGGGCAATTATGCGACTACGATCGCGGCGGAGGGAGCGCAAGGCGCCGAACTGGTGCCAGGGAGTTCATTCCTGTGGAACCTGGCGACCTGGAACCAGTACGGCGACGATCTGCGGGGCGTGGACGCCATCGCCATCATCGGCAATGCCGGTTCCTATGTTCCCAGCCTGTCATCCAGCTCCGTGCTGGCCAATGCCAGTGACGGGCTCGTATCGCTTACCAGCGCCTCCCTCAGTTTCGTGTCGCAGAAGCCTTCCCTGACCCGCATTGTGCCTTATTGCCACGTAGACCCGGGATCGTTTACCAACCCGAGTTTAGGAATATTCAACTGCGATGCCCCGGGCATCGCCAATGTCACCAGCACCTCTCACTACACCAGCCTCATTGTGCGCTCCTTCTTGGCGGGCACCTCAGACTGGTCGTCCATCGGGACGACGCCGACGTCGGACCCCTATCTGGCCAAGAACGGGGGAATGTTCTTCGCGGTTCAGAACACCAACGGGAGCTACGTATCGGACGTCTCCCAGGTCGTGTGGGGAAACGTTCAGCTCCAGAACGGCGGCGACACGGGAACTATTTTCTTCACGGACTTTATCTTCGGGTCCGGCGCATACACGGCTACCAGCACGTCGCTTCACACCATCTCCTGTGGTACGGTCACGGCGCCGGTAGGCTACTCGCTGGCGATCCGTTGTAAGCTGGGCGCGGCCGTATTCTCGATCACTCCGTTGGTAACCACAGCGGCGGGGAAGGCGGTGGCCGCCGGTACCACAGTCACCATCAACGGCGCGAACCTTGGTTCGCAGTGCAGCGGCTGCCGGGTCACGGCCACCGCGGCCGGATCCGGCACGGCCCAGGCGCTGACCGTTTCCTCGTGGCAAAACCAGGCGATCGCCGTGAAACTGCCGGCGAGTTTGACCGGATTCTCGACCATCACGGTGTTCGCCGCGGCCGGAAGCGATGCGATCGGGGTTATGTCGGTTTCACCGTCTACCATCGCAGTTGCCCCGGTCAGCCTGCAATTCGCGTACGTAACGGGCGGATCGGTTCCTTCCGCACAGTCCATCCAGATCACCAATAGCGGGACCGGCACGCTTGCCTGGACCGCGACGGCGAGCGCGTCCTGGTTGAGTTTGTCCGCGGCGTCCGGTACGGCTCCGTCGACGCTCTCCGTGTCCGTTTCCCCGGCGGCCCTCGGCGCCGGCACGTACAACGGCACGATTCAGATATCGGCAACGGGATCCTCCAACAGCCCCGTATCGATCGCTGTTACGCTGACGGTAACCGCGGCGCCGGCGTCTCTGGTGGTCACGCCCCAGGCACTCACGTTCCAGTACACGGCCGGCGGCGCGGTTCCGGCGGCACAGAACGTTTCCATTTCGAACGGCGGCGCCGGAACGCTCTCGTGGACTGCCTCCAGCAGCGCCTATTGGGCCGTCGTGTCCGCAACCTCCGGCAATGCTCCGGCTACGCTGTCCATCTCGGTGATCCCGGGAAATCTGGCGGCCGGATCTTACACGACGGTGGTGACGATTGCCGCGGCGGATGCCGGCATCGGTCCCGCCTCCGTTTCGGTGACGCTTGCCGTTCAAGGCACGCAACCGGCGCCCACGGTTACCGCCGCGGTAAACGCTGGAAGCTTCCAGCCGGGTATCGCGTCGGCCGCCTGGGTCTCCATTTTCGGCGCCAACCTGTCCCAACTCACATACACCTGGCAGTCTGGCGATTTTGGGAACGGGCTGCTGCCAACCACCCTCGAAGGGGTGTTGGTCACCATCAACGGCTTGCCCGCGTACGTCGAGTACATCAGTCCTGGGCAAATCAACGCGCTGGCTCCCGACGACGCCACGGTGGGCCCGGTCCAGGTCCAGGTGACCGCGGCACAACAAGCCAGCAATACCGTGAGCGTGCAAAAAAGCCAGTTTGCGCCGGCGTACTTCACCTTAGACGGCACTTACGTAGCCGCGCGCCACGCGGACTACAGTCTGGTGGGAGCGCCGAACCTGCTGCCAGGGGCGGTGACAACACCAGCCAAGCCCGGGGAGACCATCCTGTTGTATGGCGCGGGATTCGGTCCGGCAAACCCGCCGCTGCCCTCGGGGCAACTGGTCGCCATGCCGGTCCCGTTAGCGAACCCGGTTCAGATCACCATCGGGGGTGTAGCGGCATCCGTGGTCTTCTCCGGCCTGGTCGAAGCGGGCCTCTATCAGTTCAACGTGACGGTACCGAATCTCCCTGACGGCGATGCTCCCGTTGTGGCGACCATTGGCGGCGTTCCTACCCAGGCGGGAGTCTCCCTTACGATACAGCAGTGAGCGCGCGCCGCTACGGATAAGGGCCGCGGGTTACACTGGTGCTGCGCCCGGAGGATTAACGATGAGCCATGCAACCGGTAGACACTTTCTTCAAATACCCGGCCCGACCAATGTGCCGGACCGCGTTCTGCGCGCCATGGACTATCCCACGATTGACCATCGCGGCGCGGATTTCGCGGAGTTGGCCATGTCTTGCCTGGAGGGCATGAAAGCCATCTTCCAGACTCGGAATCCCGTGATCATCTTCCCGTCGTCCGGTACCGGCGCATGGGAAGCCGCCCTGGTCAACACCCTGAGTCCCGGAGACCGGGTGCTTGCGTTCGAGACCGGGCATTTTGCCACGCTTTGGTCGAAGATGGCGGCCAACCTCGGCCTGCGGGTCGACTTTGTGCCAGGCGACTGGAGGCACGGTGTGGACCCCGCGGCGGCCGCGGCGAAGTTGAGTGACGACCGAAACCACGAGATCAAGGCGGTTATGGTGGTCCACAACGAAACTTCGACGGGCGTCACGAGCAATGTCGCCGCCGTGCGTCGTGCGATCGATGACGCGAAGCACCCCGGCTTGCTGTTGGTGGACACCATTTCTTCCCTGGCGTCGATCGACTACCGGCATGATGAGTGGGGCGTGGACGTCACGGTGGGCGGCTCTCAAAAGGGCTTGATGCTTCCACCCGGGCTCTCCTTCAATGCCGTCAGCGGAAAAGCCATCGAGGCCGGCAAGACTTCCATACTGCCCAAGAGCTACTGGCGATGGGAAGAAATGCTGGCGAACAACGCCAGAGGATTCTTCCCTTACACTCCCGCGACGAACCTGCTTTACGGCCTGCGCGAAGCGTTGAAAATGCTCCGGGAGGAAGGCTTGGAGAACGTCTTCCGCCGGCACGGCCGCCTGGCGGAGGCAACCCGCCGCGCGGTGCGCGCCTGGGGCCTGGAGATCTGGGCCTGCAATCCCGCCGAATACAGCAGTGCGAGCACGGCTGTCCTGCTGCCGGACGGCTTCAGCGAATCCGCATTCCGGGCGGTCGTGCTGGACCGGTTCAATATGTCGCTCGGAGCGGGGCTCGGAAAGACCGCCGGCAAGGTCTTTCGCATTGGCCACCTCGGCGATTTCAACGACCTCATGCTGGCCGGCACGCTGGCCGGCGTCGAGATGGGGCTCGACCTCGCCGGTATTCCCCATCGGAAGGGCGGAATCAACGCCGCTCTCGATTACCTGACCGGGCAGGCAACGGACGCGGCTCAGGCAGGCTGAAACTCATGATGCCGGAACATGCCGGGCCAGGCTCTCTCGGAAACCGGTGGGTGCAACTCGCCGTCATGGTGTTGTCCACGGTCACGCTGTCCAACATGCAATACGGCTGGACGCTGTTCGTCAACCCCATGCGCAACGAGACCCACTGGGCGACGGTAGGGATACAGCTTGCTTTCAGCATTCTGATCTTCCTGAACACGTGGCTGGCGCCGCTGGAAGGTTGGGTGGCGGACCGCTACGGCCCGCGATTCGTGGTGATGCTGGGCGGTCTGGCGGCGGGGACTTCCTGGGTCATGAATTCGCGCGCGCACTCGCTCCAGACGCTCTACGTGGCGGCGGCCATCGGCGGACTGGGCATCGGTTGCGTGTTCGGCACGTGCATGGGTACGGCGCTCAAGTGGTTCCCCGAAAGACGCGGATTCGCATCCGGGATGATCGCGGCCGGCTATGGGCTGGGCGCGGCGATCACCGTGATTCCCACGTCCCGGATGATCCTGGCGAGCGGCTACCGCCACGCGTTTTTCTTTTTCGGGCTGCTCCAGGGCGTGTCGATTTTCTGCCTGGGAGCGTTTCTGACCAAGCCGCCGTATCGTCCCTCGCCAACGGGGAAGATACGCCAGGGGCGGGAGTTTACTCCGTCCCAGACGGTGCGAACGAAAGTATTCTGGCTCATTTACCTGGTTTATCTGATGATCGGCTCCGGAGGCATGATCGTGACCGCGCAGCTTGGGCCCATCGCGCGCGATTTCGGCGTGGAAAAACAGACGATCACGCTGCTGGGCCTCTCCATGCCGCTGGTGGCAATGGCCGTTTCGATCGACAACCTGGCAAACGGCCTCACCCGGCCCTTTTCCGGCTTCCTTTCGGACAAGATCGGGCGCGAAAACACCATGCTGCTCATGTTCTCGGCGGAAGGGATCGCCTTCCTGGGCATGGTCGCATTCGGACGGCAGCCGCTGGCTTTCCTCGTGTTCGCGGCTTTGATCTTCCTGTTCTGGGGCGAGATCTTTTCCCTTTTCCCGGCCATTTGCGGAGACACTTTCGGCGTCCGGAATGCCACCGCCAACAACGGGCTCCTCTATACCGCGAAGGGCACTTCGGCCCTGGTGGTTCCCCTGGCCAATCTCCTGGTAGCGGCAACCGGGACCTGGACGGCGGTCTTGCTCTTGATGGCGGTTTCCAGCCTGGGAGCGGGGGCCATGGCCAAGCTCGTGGTCGATCCGGCGCGGCGCAGGATGCTTGCTCCGGAAGCGTTGCCGGTGACGGGAGCGGGTGCAATTACAGCCGAAGTGATTTAGGGTTATAAGGAGGGAGCGAACTTCGTCAATCATGTCCGCACTGAAGGAAATCCCGGTTCAGATCCAGGCCGGAAGTGTCGCTCCATTGCTGGACGCCGTCGCGCTCCGCCGCGAGCTGGAGAGCGGAATTGAAGGCGAGGTCCGCTTCGATCCGGTTTCTCGCGCACTCTATTCCACTGATGCGAGCGTCTATCAGATCCAGCCGGTAGGCGTTGTCGTTCCCAGGAATCGCGAAGACATTCTGCGCAGCCTGGAGATTTGCCGGCGTCACCGCTGTCCCATCACCATGCGCGGAGGCGGCACATCCCAGTGCGGCCAGTCGATCGGGCCCGGCTTGCAGATCGACATTTCGAAATACTGCAACCGCGTGCTGGAAGTGAATGCGGCAGAGCGGTGGGTCCGGGTGGAACCCGGCATCGTGCTGGATGAGTTGAATGCGCAACTGGCGCCGCTCGGCTTACGCTTTGCGCCCGACATTTCCACGGCGAGCCGCGCCACGATTGGCGGCATGATGGCCAACAACGCCGCCGGCGCGCGCAGCGTGTGGTGGGGCAGGACCATCGACCACGTTCAGGAAATGGTGGTCGCACTGTCCGATTCGAGCGTCGTTCACTTCCGCGAAATTCCACGCACCGAAGTGCCGGCCGGGGACACGCTTGAGGCCGCCTGTTATCGCACGGTCCTCGGGCTGGCAAGCGAGAACTCCGCCGAGATCGGCCGCCGCTACCCGAAGATCATGCGCCACGTGGGCGGCTACAACCTGGACGAGTTTACGGATCCGGCGAAGCCCGTCAATCTCGCCAAAATCATGGTCGGCTCCGAGGGAACGTTAGGCATCGTCCTGGAAGCCAAACTACGGCTGGTGCCGCTGCCCAAGGCGAAGGCTGTGATGGTGATCATGTTCGGCGGCCTGTTGGAGTCGCTGGCCGCCACCCCCGTGATCCTGGAGCATAAACCATCGGCCATCGAGGTGATGGACAAGTCCATTCTGGATTACACCCGCGGCAATGCCGCCCTCGACCTCATTCGCCGCGCGTTTATCGAAGGCGACCCAGCCGCCACTTTGTGCGTGGAGTTCTATGGGGACCGGAAAGAGGACCTGCCGCCGCGGCTCCAGGCGCTGGAAGACGACCTGCGGTCGCGGAAGTTGGGCGACGCCTACCGGTCCGAAACCGACCCGGCATCGCAGGCGAAAATCTGGAGCCTTCGCGAGAACTCGCTGGGCCTCTCGATGGCCATGAGGGGCGACGCCAAATCGATCTCCTTCGTGGAAGACACCGCGGTCGCACCCGAAAAGCTGCGCGACTATATCGACCGCTTCCTGGAGATCATCCACCGCCACGGAACCACCGCCGGTATCTACGCTCATGCCTCGGTCGGCTGCCTTCACGTGAGGCCGGTGATCAATCTCAAGACCGAAGAGGGAATCCGGAAGTTCGAGGCCATGGCCCACGAGGTAGCCGACCTCGTACTGGAGTTCGGCGGCTCGCTTTCGGCCGAACACGGCGATGGCCTGTCGCGCAGCCCGTTCAACCGGCAGATGTTCGGTCCGGTGCTCTACGAGGCGTTCCGGCAGGTGAAACACACCTTCGATCCCGGCGGAATTCTGAATCCCGGCAAAATTGTGGACGCGCCGCCGATCACTTCCAATCTGCGTTTCGGCGCGGATTATCAGACGCCTGATCCGCCGTCCTGGTTCGACTACTCGGAATTCGGCGGAATGGGCGGCGCGGTGGAAATGTGCAGCGGCCTCGGCGCCTGCCGGAAGAAACTCTCGGGTACCATGTGCCCTTCCTACATGGCCACGGGCGACGAGGCACATACCACGCGCGGCCGCGCCAACGCGCTGCGCCTGGCGATGACCGGGCGCCTCGGGGAGGCGGGACTCGGCGACGAGGGCGTATACGGCGTGCTCGATCTGTGCCTGCAGTGCCGGGCTTGCAAAGCGGAATGCCCGGTCGGCGTGGACATGGCACGGTTCAAGAGCGAGTTCCTGGCGGATTACCAGAAGCGCCACGGGACGCCGCTGCGGGCGCGCGCGCTGGGTAATATCCACCGGCTTTCCGTCTGGGGCAGCCGGTTTGCTCCTCTGTCCAACTGGATGGTTGCCGGACGGCCCATGCGCTGGATGATGGAAAAGCTGCTGGGCATCGACCGCAGGCGCGTCCTGCCGCCCTGGAAACGGCAGACTTTCGAGCGGTGGCTCGCCGGCAACCCGCCACGGAGTTCCGCGGCGGGCACAAAGGTAACGTTGTTCAACGATACGTTCCTGAATCATTACGATCCCGAGATTGGCATCGCGATCCTGGAAATTCTGGAGAAGGGCGGCTGCCAGGTCAGCGTGGTCCGGCCCGGCTGCTGCGGACGCCCGTTGATTTCGCAGGGCCTGCTGGCCCAAGCCCGGGCGCAGGCCGCCCAAGTGGTGGAAGCGCTCTACCCTATCGCCGAACGCGGAGAGAAGATCCTGTTCTCGGAGCCGAGTTGCCTGTCCGTCCTCAAAGACGACGCTCCGGCGCTCTTGCGGGGCGAACAGCAGCATAAAGCGCGGGCGGTAGCCAGCGCCTGCATGCTGTTCGATGAATTCGCGGCGAAGCTGGACCTGCCGCTCAAACCCGGACCCGAGCGAATCCTCGTGCACGGGCACTGTCACCAGAAGTCGATGGGCCTGCTGCCGGCCACCATGTCGCTGCTCGGCCGCATTCCCTCGGCGAAGGTGATGGATCTCGATGCCGGCTGTTGCGGCATGGCGGGATCGTTCGGCTATTACAAGGAGCATTACGAGATTTCCGAAGCCATCGCCAATCGGCGCTTGCTGGCGGAGGCGCGGAAGATGGGGCCGGGTGACGTGCTGGTGGCGCCCGGCACCTCCTGCCGGCATCAAGTGGCGGAACTGAACGGCGCCAAGGCGCAACACCCCGCGGTGCTGATCCGCGATCTCTTGCGGTGACGGTTGGCAGGCTGCTTCGCGCGGCCGGGGTGCGGGCGTTCGCAATTTAGTCGTACCGAGGTGGATTATGCAGAGAATATCGATTCTGATGGTGACCGGGCTCTTGGTCGCATCGGGGCTGTCGGCGCAGGATAAGAAAGTCTTGTACCTGTCGAGGTTGGGTCCGTCGGTCTCCCAGAGAATGCGGAGTGCCGTCCCCAACGTGACGCTCATCGACGGCGATCAGACCAAAGTAGCGGAGCAACTGGCGGACGTGGATGGCGTCATTGGTTCGGTGAGCCCCGCGCTCCTCGCCAAGGCGCCCAAGCTCAAGTGGATCCAGGCCGAGAGTGCGGGCGTCGAGAACTACACGTTTCTGCCGGGTTTCGCGGACAGCGGCATCACGCTCACCAACTGCAAGATCGTTCAAGGGCCTGAAATCGCGGATCACGCCCTGGGCCTGCTGCTCGCGTTGACGCGCGGAATCGCGATCGCCGCGCGCAATTCGAAAGGCGAGTTTAACCAGCGCGCGTTCAGCCCGATCGAGCTGCGTGGCAAGACCGCTCTCATCATCGGGGTGGGCGGCATTGGAACGCAAATAGCCGAGCGCCTGCACGCCTCCGGAATGACGGTGATCGGGGTCGATCCGAAAGACATGCCGTATACCACCTATCTGGCAAGAACCGTGGCCCCGGACCGCCTGGACAGCGTGATTCCGCTCGCCGACGTAGTCCTCGTTTCGGCGCCGCTGACCCCGCGGAGCCGGAAGATGATGGGTCCGCGCCAGTTCGAGCTGATGAAGCAGAACTCCTATTTCATCGCCGTGTCGCGCGGCGGGCTATATGACACGGATGCCCTGGTGAAGGCGCTCGACTCGAAGAAACTGGCCGGCGCGGGCGTAGACGTGACCGATCCGGAACCGCTGCCGCCGGGCCATGCGCTGTGGAAGTTCCCCAATGTCGTGATCACGCCGCACATCGCCGGCAGGTCGGATGGCGAGAACGCGCGGTACGAAGAGCTGTTCACCGAAAATCTCCGCCGCTTCGCTGCCAACGAGCCGCTGCTGAATGTAGTGGACAAGGCGAAGGGCTATTGAGGGGCGTTCCGCTTCAAAACAGGAACTTCAATCCGAGTTGCATATACCTCGCCGTGTTCGCCGAGGTGATCCTCCCGAACAGGGAACTCGAGATATTGTTGCTGGGGGTCGAGTAATTTACACGATTGAAGGCGTTGAACGCCTCCCACCGGAACTGCAACGTTTTCCTCTCGGCCACGCGGAATTGCTTCGACAGCGCCGTGTTGAACTGCAGGAGGCCGGGCCCTTCCAGGATGCCCAACGGCGCGCTGCCAAACGTATACAGCGCCGGCAGTGCAAAAGCCGAGGTGTTGAACCACAGCGATGGGCTTGGATTCGCGATGTGGGGATCGCCGACGAGGTTCACACGCGTGCCGTTGCCGTTGCCGAGATTCGCTGGCCCGCCGCCGACCGAGAATGGGGTCCCCGATCGCCCCTGTTCGGTGAGCGTGAAGTTCCACCCTCCGGCTACCGCATCCAGCAGGCGTCCGGTGGCGGGATGGAACTTCTTCCCCTGCCCGAAAGGAATCTCCCAAAGCAGCGTGGCATACTCCAAATGCCGGTAATCGAACGGCGTGCGGCCGCGATTGTACCAGGCGGGCGAATACGAAAGAATCGACGTGCTTTCGTCCACGCCGTTCGAGCCCTGTGCCATGCTGCGCGAGAATGAGTAAGAGAAGGTGTAAGCGATCCCGGCCGAGAACCGGCGCTCCACCTTTGTCTGTATCCCGTGGTACCAGGAGCGCCCGTAGTTCTCCAATCGCGAGATGCTGCCGATCAGCGGATCGGGACGGTCGGCTTGCAGATTGGCGTGCGGCCCGATGGACGGATCGTTGTATGGGATCAAGTCCACGTCCCGGTCCACCTTGGTGCCCACATAGCTGAGAGTCAGAGCCGTCTCCGAGGGTAGTGCGGTCTGGACCGTGGCATTCCATTCGTGTGTCCGGGCCGGCCGAATCCGCGGATCCTGAGACTCGCCGATGCTGAAAATGCCGAATGCGTTGGGATCCGTGCTCCACACCGACTGCCAGGACTGCAACTGGTTCGGGCCGTAGCTGATCGACTCGACGCCCCAGAATGGAAGGTTCGCCGCCGCGGAGGCGGACCGGTTGCCGGTCATGGCGTTGTAGTACATCCCATACCCGGAGCGGATTACAAAGCGGCTGCTGGATGCCGGCCGGTAAACCAGGCCCACGTGCGGCCCCCAGTTCCCGTTGGATTCCCAGAGTTGATCCGGATATCCGGCCTGGCGCGCCGTCACCCACAGATTGGCGGTCGCCTGCGCGACATTCGGGGTCGTCAGAAATGCATTCAGGTTGATGCTTCCGTTGGACTGGTTCGCCGCGACCACCTTCTGCAGGGCCGGGTCCCACGTGCTGGCGGCATCGCGCGAATCGTGCCGCGCGAACCAGCGCTCGTAGCGCAGCCCCAGGTCCAGAGTGAAGTTCGGCCGGATTCGCCAACTGTCGTTGACGAACAGGGCCCCGTACGGCGCGCTGTCGGTCCCGAAGGCCGCCAGCGGCGCATTCCGTGCGCTCCCCGAGGTGTACCCGAGCAGATAGTCGGCGAACCCGTCGCCGGTATACAGGTTCGTAAAGTTGAACGTGCCGCGCACGTTCCCGCTGCCGTGATCGCCGTAGGTGTGCACATCGGTGTAATTGACGCCGGCGGCGATGGTGTGGCCGTGCCACACGTGATGCAGGTCGGCCTTGCCGCTGTAATCACCGCCGTACAACGCGCCGGGCACGCCCCAGCCGGCGAAACTGATCCCCTGGTAGCCGCTGGCGAAATTGATGTTCGGCGGACCGATCCACTGTTCCCGGCCCGCCGTCGGAAATCCCTGGATTCCCGCCGAAAGCGCGTCGTTGTTGACGCCCAGGGCCGCATTCGTATAGCTTTCCCGCGTGCGGAGCATGCCGCCGCCGAGCGTCAGCACCGTATTGGCGGACATCATCCAGGTGTAGTTCACGCCGGCGTTGTGCTGCGCCACCAGGTCGTTGGTGACCGCCGATGGCTCGTATCCCAGCAATGTGTTTGGCTCCCGGACCGTGACATAGCGGCCGTAGATGCGCTGGTTGGGGGTGATCTGATGATCCACGCGGCCGGTGCCTTCCCACGTGTCGTTGATGGTTCCCGCGTTGGCCTTGAACAGTCCGCCCGGGGAATTCGCCACCAGCAGTTTGGGAAGGAAGTACGTGGAGGCGGAGTTGATTCTCGCTTGCGGAATGAGGTTGCCGGGAAAAGGCGCTTTGTTCAGCGGATCGATGATGGTGGTTTTCAGCGCGCTGAAATCGCCCTGCTCCATAGCCGGCGTCACCGCCTGGGTGTTCCAGACCTGCGCGTTGTGGATCACCGTCCCCTCGAAATTGCCGTAGAAGAACGTCTTGTTCCGCCTCACCGGGCCGCCCACCGCCCCGCCGAACTGATTGCGGCGCACACGGGGGGCGGTCAGGGCAAACGTGTTGCGCGCGTTGTAGAAGTCGTTCTGATTGAACTCCCACGCCGCGCCGTGAAATTCGTTCGTGCCCGATTTGGTCGCCACCTTCACCTGCATCGGATCGCGGCCATTTTCGGCGCTGAAGTTCATCTCCACCGAGAACTCGGCGATGGCGTCGACATTCGGGATTCCCGTGCCGCCCTCGTCCATGGGAGCATTCGAGATAAAGCCGTCGAGCAGAAACTCGGTCCGGTTCTGGCGCAGTCCTTGTCCCTGCACATACGTCCCTCTCTCTCCGCCCGTCTCCGTGCTGACATATCGCATTCCCGGCACCAGCGACACGAGCGCCAGCGGGTTGCGCGTATCGAGGGGCAATTCGCGGATCTGCTGCATCTGGACCACGGTTTCCGCGCTGCTCTTCTCGGTCTGCAGGAGTTCCGAGTTTCCGGATACGGTTACCGACTCCGAAGTGTCGCCCACGGTGAGCGCCGGCGAGAGACGGCTGCGATCGCCAACCGTGAGCTCCGCCGCCACCTCCCAGGTCTTGAACCCCTTGGCTTTCACCGTTACGGAGTATCTGCCGATAGGCAAAGCGAGAATGCTGAAGTTTCCCTGAACGTCGGTGACAGTCTGTTTCGCCAGGCCTGTACCCAGATGGGTGGCGACAATTTCAGCCCCTGGAACGGAGCTGCCTGTACTGTCGGTGACGGTGCCGAAGAATGCGCCTTCCGTGCCGATCTGTCCGGGCAGCAACGAACAGGCGACACTCAACAAAATCGATGCGAGACAAATTGAACGCATTTGGTGCTCCTTTTGGTCAATCTTCCGTTCACCCCTCGGGAGAGTCAATTACAGCGAGGCGGGAGATTCCGACGTATTGGAAACTTGCTTTCCGCCGGCTGTCCGCGCCAGAAGGCGTTTGCTAGAATCCAATAGGTTGGAAAGCGGACCGCGAATTTGCCTGCTCAAAAAACGCCTACGGTGCCGGCTCTGGAACGTGGACTCGCGATTCTCGAGTTGGTGGCGAGATCGCGAAACGGTCTCACCTTCTCGCAGGTCTCCCGGCGCCTCAACTTTCCCAAGAGTTCCATTCACAGCCTGCTGGTCACCTGCGAGCGCCTGGGCTATCTGCAGCGCCTCGAATCCTCCGGGCGCTTCGTCGCGGGCCTCAACCTGGTGCGCATCGCCACGGTCGCTTCGCACGGCATCACCTTGCGGCAAAAGGCGGGCCCGCTTCTGTCCGACCTGGCGCAGCGCACCGGCCTCACCGTACACATGGCGATCCTGGAAAACAATGAGGCGTTGCTCGTAGCGAAGGTGGAACCTTCCGGAACGCCTCCCGTCGCCACCTGGGTGGGCAAACGGATCGACTACCACTGCACCAGCCTCGGCAAAGCGCTCATCGCCTGGATATCCGACGATGAAATCCAGCGTCTCGTGAAAGAGCGCCACATGCTGCGGCACAACGAGAATACCATCTGCACGCTGGCCCGGCTGAAGGAAGACCTCATGCACACGCGCGGCGTGGGCTACTCGGTCGACGACGAAGAGGAGGAGATCGGCATACGCTGCGTGGGCGCTCCGGTATTAGGCGCTTCCGGCAAGGTCGAAGCCGCCGTCAGCATCTCCGGCACCGTGGACCAGATCCGGCCGGAGGATCTCGCGCGCATGGGCGCGTTGGTTCAGGAGGCTGCCTTCGAGATGTCGCGGCGGCTCGGCTGGTCGCGCGCACCGGGCATGGACTGAAACATGCGGCTCAGAAACAAGGTTGCCATTGTCACGGGAGCGGCCCACGGAATCGGCCGGGCCATCGCCGAACTGTACGCCGGGGAAGGCGCCGCGGTGCTGATTGCCGACATCGACGCCGGCGCCGGCATGGAGGTGATGGCGGCCATCGCCGCGCAAGGCGGCTCCGCGCAGTTTCAAACATGCGACGTCGGATCGCGCGAATCCGTCGACGCCATGGTGGAGGCAGCCTCCCGCTTCACCGGACGAATCGACGTGCTGTGCAACAACGCCGCCTATCTCGGCCCGTTCCACGGCGTGCTCGAGGCGGGCGACGACGAGTGGGACCGATGTCTGCGCGTGCAGGTGCTCGGAACCAACAACTGCACTCGCGCGGTCCTGCCCTACATGCTCCAACAGCGCGCCGGCTCCATCGTGAACGTGGTCTCCGTCCAGGCGACTGCCGCCTGCCCGACTTCGGTGGCCTACACCGCCGCGAAGGCCGCGCTCCTGGGTTTCACTTTGAGCGCCGCCTACGACTACGGGCCTCACAACGTGCGCGTGAACGCCCTCTCTCCGGGACCCATCCAAACCCGCATATCCCCAAAGCCGGACGATCCCCGCTATCAGTGGCAGTGCGGCCAGACTATGCTCGGCCGCGTCGGACAGCCCCGCGAAGTGGCCTGGGCCGCGCTGTTCCTCGCCTCCGACGAGTCCTCATACATTACCGGCGCCAACCTGCCCGTTGATGGCGGATGGGCGGCCAAATAGGTGGTTTCCCATTAGCTGGAAACACGTGCCCGAGTGGCCGCGCCTTGCGGCGGGAGGTTTCTATAATTCAATTTGATGATCTCGCGCGTCTGGCTGGCGATCCCGCTGCTCGCCCCGTTCTGTCACGGCTCGGTGACCGGCAGTCTGCCGGTGCGCGTGACCTGGGGTTACACTCGACCCGCATCTTCGAGTTACTCCGTGCAGGTGACCGCGGACCGCGGCATGAGCATCGGCGCCATCACCGGCTATCGGCCCGAATCCGGCGGCGTCCATGGGGTGCAGTTCGTCCTCGACTGCCCGCCGCGGGAAGAGCCGCGGCTCCAGAAGCTCCAGGTGATCTGGGCCGACCTGCTGGCCGCAGCCGACGCGGACACGGCTCGCCGGCTGGGGCACGATGCCGCCATGGATCCGCACGCGCCGCGGCTTTATATCCGCACCAGCGAGGACGGCGCGAGCGGCTTTGCCGTCACCGTCGAGCAACTGGCGCGCGAGCGCGCCATGTGGGTGCCGTCCTACGACATCTACATCGCCGCGGGTGAGCCCTTCGTCGGCTTCGCGGACCACATGGCGTCCCTCGAGCCCTGGCGCGGGCAGACCATCCTGGAGCGGATCGGGAAGGAGCCCGAGGCGAGCTACGAACAGTACGCCGCACGCTGGGAGGACATGGGCAGCCCCCTGTACGCCAACCCCCAGCAGACCGGCCCAGGTCACATCATCGGGCTGGCCTGGGACAGTTCTATTCCCAAATTCGGCATCGACCGCGGATCCGGGGTCCGCAACGACCTGGGCAATCCCGACCACTTCCGCTTCTGGTTCGAGTTCGGCGACATCGCCAAGGGCATCGCTCAAACCTGGAAGAGCCAGGGCCTGCTCGACGGCCTCCCCGTGGTGACCACCGTGTTCGAGCGCGACCAGGTCCGCTACGAAGTGGAGCAGTTCGCCTACCCGTTGGATGGTCCGCCGAAAGAGCGGCGCGGCGACATCCGCATGGTCCTCATGCAGCGTCTGCGGCTGTCGTCGCTCGATGGCCAGGCGCGGCGCGTTCCGGTGACGCTGAGTCACCGGCGCGCCATGAACGCGGGATTGAGTACGGTCTTCGAAGTGGAACAGAATGGCCCGGCCCTTACTGCCAGGAGCAGCAGCTTCGGCCAGACCTTGCTTGCGGTGGACGGCGCGGACGGCGAGGCGGTCTGGTCCGGAGTGCACGACTACGACAACGCCGGCATGAGGCGTCTCGACATCACGGTCCCGATGGACGTGCCGGCGCAGGGAGCGCGCGATCTCGTCGTCAAGCTGCCATCGCCCATGCTGGATGCCGACGGCGCGGCGACGCTGGCGCACATCGACTACGGCGCCGCGCGCAACGCCGCCCTGCGCTTCTGGGCCGGATGGCTGGAGAAGGGCGCCCAGTTCAACGTACCGGAAAAGGTGGTGAACGACCTTTTTCGCACGAGCCTCTGGCACGCTCTGCGGCTGCCTCGCCGCCACGACGGAGCCGGCGAAGTGCCGATCGATCTGCCTTATTCCAATTTCGCCTACGGCCAGACCGGCACGCCCTGGCCGGTGAATCAGGCGGTGTACGTGGATTACATGCTGTTCGCCCTGCGTGGCTACAGCGACGTGGCTAACGAAGAGCTGCGCGCCCAATACCGGAACAACCAGGAGACCAGCGGCCATGTGAGCGGCTACGCCAACTGGCTGGTATACACGCCCGGCATGCTGTACGCCACGGCGCAAAGCTACTTCCTCTCCGGCGGCCGCGCCGCTCTCGATCGCCTGATGCCCGAAAGCCTGAAGGCCCTCGACTGGTGCCTCGATCAGATTCGCGTTGCCGAGCGCCGCGAAGGACCCACCCGCGGGCTGGTGGCGGGTCCGCTGAACGACCTCACCGGCGATGGGATATGGGCCTTCAACCAGGCGTACCTATACGCCGGCCTCGATCTGTTCGGCCGCGCTCTCGAGCAGATCGGTAATCCGCGCGGCGCGGAAGCGCGCGCCGCCGCCGCCCGGCTGGCAGCGGCAATCGGCCGCGGTTTCCGTGTCGCGGCTGCGAACTCGCCGCTGGTGCAACTCCGCGATCACACCTGGATCCCGTACGTGCCGTGCGAAGCCAACACTTTTCAGCGAACCCTCGATGACTGGTATCCCGCCGATGTCGACACCGGCCCGGTGCACTTGCTGCGCTTGAAGGCGGTGCCTGCCGGCAGCGAACTTGCCGGCTGGCTGCTCAACGACCACGAGGACAACCTCTTTTATAAGGGCTGGGGCATCGCCAACGAGCCGGTCTACAATCAGCACGCCACGGCCTACCTGCTGCGCGACGATCCCGAGGCCGTCATCCGCACCTTTTACAGCTACATGGCCAGCGCCTTCAGCCACTCCGCGCTGGAGCCGGTGGAGCATCGCTTCACCCACGGGCAGTACTTCGGACCTCCGTCCACCGACGGCGCATGGTTCGAGCTCTACCGCAATATGCTCGTGATGGAGCGCGACGATGACTCGCTGCTCCTCGGCGGCTTCACACCGCGGCGCTGGCTCGAAGACGGCAAACGGATCGAGGTTCTCCGCGCGCCGACCCGATTTGGACTGCTCTCGATGACCGTGCGCAGCCGGGCCGCCGCCAACGCCATCGAAGCGGAAATTCAGATGCCCGATCGCACCCCGCCCTCATCGCTGCTGATCCGGCTGCGCCATCCCGCCGGGGCCCCGATCCGCGGCGTCCAGGTGAACGGGCGGCCCTGGACGAGCTTTGACGTATCGAAAGAATGGGTCCGCGTGGATGCGCCCGCCGAGAAACGATACATTATTGTTACCCGATACTGATGTCCGGCTGACGGAAATATGACGGAAGGTTACTTTTACACGCTCCTTGCTCTCGTCGCCTTCAGTGTCCTCGGTGTCTTTCACAAACTCGCCGACACGTTCCGGTGCCGCCCCAGTTCGGTCAATGCGCTTCTCTATGGCTGGTCGCTGGTGTTCGTCGCGATCGCGCTCGCCGTGAGGCGCGCGGATTGGGCCGTTCCCTTCGGAGTTTCGGGCCTCGCGATTCCGTTCGGCATCAGCGCGTCCGTTGCGATTTTGGCTTTTCAGGCCGGCATCCGCCACGGCGACATCGCCACCAGTTGGCTGGCGATCAATCTCTCTTCCGGAGTGCCTACCATCGCCTCCATCGTCGTCTATCACGAGCCGGTGGGCTGGAAGCGCGCCATCGCCCTCTGTCTCATTCCCGTGTCGATGGCGCTGCTGTGGAAAGACAAGCGCGATGCGGAGAAGCGCCATGGTTGAAGGCAGTGTGAAACGTAAGGCCGAACGGGATACGGGCACGTGGATCCGCCTCATGCTGGTCGCGTTCCTGGCGAACGGATGCGGACCTTTCGGATTGAAAGTGCTCGCCGAAAACGGCCTTGCCGCCTATCAGTCGCAGTACCTCTTCTACTGGTATCTGGGCGGCGTTGTCTTCGCGCTCGCCGCACTCCTGGTCGCCCGCTCCGGAGTGAACCGCCGCGAAATCCTGCTCGGCGCCGTGATGGGCGGCTCCAGTTTCGCGGGACAGAGCTTTACCGCGCTGGCCCTTGCGAGAGGCCTGCCGGGGCACATTGCCTTTCCCCTGACCACCGGAGGATCGCTGTTCCTGGTGGCCCTCGCCGGCATCGTGTTGTTCAAGGAGCGGATCGGCCCCTACGGATTGTGTGGAATTGTTCTCGGCGTCGCCTCGCTGGTGATGCTGAGCATCGCCTAGAAGCGAAGGAAGGATGCAAGTTGGCCACTGAACATCGAAACAACGGAAGAGCCGCCGGCAGGGTCCTCGAGACTGCCCACCTGGAGCTCTTCGCGCATATCGAGAGGAATCTTTACACCGCCGTTTTGGCCGATTCTCTGGATGAAATGGGACTGCGCGAGCAGGCCATGCGCGAGACCATCCGGCCGCTGTCGCCCGATCTGGTATTCGCCGGCTGGGCCCGCACCATCTCCTGCATGGACGTCTATCACAACGGCCAGAATCCCTACGATATCGAAATCGAAGCCGTCGACAGCCTCATGCCCGGTGAGATCGTCGTCGTCGCCGCCGGCGATTCCAAGCGCAACGCTCCTTGGGGCGAGCTGCTCTCCACTGCCGCGCTCAGCCGCGGCGCGCGCGGCGCGGTGATCGACGGCCTCGTGCGCGATGTCAAGAAAATCCAGGCGCTGGGATTTCCTGTTTTCGCTGCCGGCATCAAACCCGTCGATTCCCGCGGGCGCGGAGTGGTGGTGGATTATAACGTGCCCGTGGGTTGCGGCGGTGTCCTGGTGACACCGGGCGATCTGGTGGTGGCCGATTACGACGGAGTGGTGGTGGTGCCCGCGGCGTCCGCCACCGAGGCCGTGCAGCTCGCTACGGAAAAAGTCGCGCGTGAGAATCGCAGCCGTGCGGATCTGAGGCGCGGCAAGCTCCTTCGCGACGTCTATCGCAAATACGGCGTGCTCTAGTGATCGTCGACGTCCATACCCACGTCTGGGAATGCCCCTGTCACATCGGCGAGACCTTCATCGCCGATGCCAAGGCCGTTGCGGGCGCCGGCTATCAGGACATCCATGTCGATCTCGACCGCCACTGGGAGGCGATGCAGCCGGTGGACCGCGCCATCGTGCTCGGCTTCCGCGCGCGCCACGTTGGCGTTCTGGTGCCCAACGAATATGTCGCCGAGTATGTCTCCCGCCATTCCGAAAAGCTGATCGGCTTCTGTTCGGTCGACCCGCAGGACCCCGACGCCGTCGAACAACTCGACCACGCCGTCCAGACGTTGCGCCTGCGCGGCCTGAAGATGGGCCCCATCTACCAGAACGTCGCGCCCACGGACTCGCGCTTTCGCCGCGTCCTGAAACGAGCGGAGGAGCACCGCATTCCGCTGCTCATTCATCAGGGCACCACGTTCTGCTCCGATGTCTCGCTGGAGATCGCCAACCCCATTCACCTGCAGCCCCTCGCCATCGAGTTTCCCCGCCTTGTCATGGTGATCGCGCACCTCGGCCATCCGTGGATCAATGAGACGCTCGTGCTGATCCGCAAGCACCGCAACCTCTACGCCGATATCTCGGCGCTCTACTATCGTCCGTGGCAGTTCTACAACGCCTTGGTGGCGGCCATGGAGTACGGCGTGCTCCACCGCCTGCTGCTCGGCTCGGACTATCCGTTCACCACGCCGCGGCAGACCATCGAAGCCCTCCGCGCCGTGAATCGCATGACGGAAAACACCAACCTGCCGCGCATCCCCGAGGCGGCCATCGAAGCGATGATCCACCGCGACACTCCATCGCTTTTAGGAATCGGATGATGAAAACTCCGCTGCTAGCGATCGGCATTGCATTTCTCGCGGCTCTCGCCGGCGGCCAGGAGCGGCCCGCGTCGGTTATCGTTTCCACCGCGCGGCTTACCGGCCCGCTCGACATGGGCCGCATGGCGTTGGGCCAGGGCGGACTGTCGGAAGAGCCCATGTGGGAGGACCGTGCGGCGGAGATCCGCGCCTTGCGCCCCAAGCTGGTGCGCTTGTTCATCCAGGAGTATTTCGACCTCCTGCCCGCCCGCGGCAGGTACAACTTCGCCACGCTCGACCGGTCTGTAGATCTCATCCTGAAAACCGGCGCGAAGCCGCTCATGAACATCGATTTCAAGCCGCCCCTGCTCTATCCGAAAATCGACCAGGACGTCGTAGAGCCCAACGACTGGGACGAGTGGGACCGGCTGATCGCGGCGCTGGTGAAGCACTACAAGGACCGCGGCGCAGGCATTCAATACTGGGAGATCTCGAACGAACCGGACATCGGCGAGGATGGCGGCTGCCCGTACCGCTTCCGGCCCGACAACTACACCGGCTACTACCGGCACACCGCCGCGGCGGTCCTGAAGGCCGATGCGTCCGCGCGGGTTGGCGGGCCGGCCCTGGCGAATTGGAGGTCGCCGATCCTCCCCGCGCTGTTGGACTTCTGCGCCAAAGGCAACGCGCCCCTCCACTTCGTATCCTGGCACGGCTACACCAGCAGCCCCGCGGACTTCAGCCGCTCCATCGACGGCGTGAAGAAGATGCTCGCGGCCTATCCGTCGCTGCACCCCGAGACCATGCTGAACGAATGGAACCTCGCGCTCATGAAGCCCTCCGGCGACAACCTGGCCGTTCAGCCCGCGTTCGTCGTCGAGACAATCTGGAACATGATCGAAGGCGGTCTCGACTACTCGTGCTACTACCACATTCGCGACTACCACGTGGAGCCGTCGGCATTCGCCAGGTTCATGTCGCCGCACGGCGTAGCTTTCATGGCGAGCTGGTGGAATCGAATGCCTCAGTACGACGGGCTGTTCGATTTCCAGGGCGAAGTCCGCCCGGCGTATTTCGCCTTTAAACTGCTATCGCGCGTTACCGGCCAGCGAGTGCAAGTCGAAGCCGAAGGAGTCCACGCGCTGGCGGCGTTCGATCCGCAATACGAGATGGAAAACGTCCTGGTGTGGAACTTCTCCGACACGAGCGCCCGCGCCACAATCGAGTTCCGCGGCCTTCCCGGCAATACCAGGGTGGAACGCGTAAAGCTCGACGCCCGCGCCCCCAGCGCCGACGAAACTTCGCGCTTGAAATTTCAGAATCCCGCGACCCTGTCGCCTCAAGACGACAAACGCGAGATCGTCCTGGAGCCCTACGGCGTCGAGCTCTGGTTCTTCAAGAGGCGGTAGCAGCCTTCACGCGATTCGATACTTCTCGACCACCGCCTCGTCCACCTCGACTCCCAACCCCGGACCCGCCGGCACCCGCAGATACCCGTCCTCCAGCCGAATCGGTTCCCGGCAAAGCGTCCGGCTCAGCGGCCCCGAAGCCGTATTGAACTCCACCAGCACCGCCCTCCGCTGAAAGGCATTCAAATGCAGCGACGCCGCCGTCAGCAGATCCGACGACCACGAATGCGGAATCACGTGCACGTTCGCCCACTCCGCCATGTGCACGATCTTCCGCCCCACCGTCAGCCCCCCGCAGCGCGTGAGGTCCGGCTGCAAAATGTCCACATGCGCCCGCTCGATCAACTCGCGGAACCCCCACTCGGTAGCCTCCTGCTCCCCGCAGGCGATCGGCGTGGACACCGCCTCCGCTACCTTGCGGTATCCGTCGTAATCCTCCGGATGCAGGATCTCCTCGATGAAGAACGGCCGGTAAGGCTCCAGCGAGCGGACCACCTCGATCGCCTGCTTCGGCGTGCGCTCCACGAACCAGCCCGTATCCACCAGCAGATCCTTCCGGTCGCCCATCTCCGCGCGTGCGGCCTCCACCAGTTCCACGTCCCGCCGCGGATCTTCGCCGAACACTCCCCAGCCGAACTTGACCGCGGTGAACCCGCAGTCGAGATAGCGCCGCGTGGCCGTGCGCATCCCCTCCGCCGTCGGCCGGAACAAGGTGCTCGCGTAGGCCCGGATGCGCTCGTGCCAGCGCGCTCCCAGCAGCACGCACACCGGTTGGCCGTAGAACTTGCCGCAGATGTCCCACAGCGAGATATCGATGGCCGACATCGCCTGCATGGCGACGCCGCGCCGCCCGTAGTAGATCGAGCCCCGGTACATCTTGTACCAGAGCCGCTCCACCTCCAGCGGATTCTCTCCCACCACCAGCGACGCGAGGCCGTCGAAACACTCCATGCCCGGCTCGCTCCACCGCGGCGCTTCCACCGCCGCCTTCGCCACCGGAGCGGCGGTCTCCATGTCGGAGTAGCCCGTAATCCCTGAGTCGGTGCTCACCTTCACCAACCCCATGTAGGTGGGCCCCACCGCCTCCTCATCCCCTTCCGGTGATTTGTAGAGCCCGGGCGACTTCAGCACCAGGACTTCGACATTCGTGATCTTCATTGCGGGAACCCGGTTTCTTCGCCAATCACAAACAGTGTCAGCCCCTTTGGGCAAACCGCCGCCGAATACCGCGCGATCAGCACCCCGGCGCGATGGGCGCGGATTTCGAGCGGCGCCGCGGAGTGGTCCGAGAAGTCGTGCAACAGCCCCAGCAGTTGCCCGTTCGCGACCTCGTCGCCCGGTGCGGCCAGCGGCTCCCAGATCCCGTCCCGCGGACAAGGACGGTAGTCGGCAAGGTCCGGCGCCTGGATGAGCCGCTGCCGCCGGGCTTGGTTCGCGATGGGACGCACCGGGCCCGCCAGCAGCCCGTAGTGACGCATCACGTTGAGAGAACCCTCGTAGGCGTGCCGTACGCCTTCCGGATTCACGCCTTCCCCCGAGCCGAACTCCCCGCCGATTGCAATCTTGCCGTCGTCCTCGGCTTCGTCCGCGAGCAAGCCCGACGCCATTTGCCGGGAGTAAACGAACAGGAATGGCGTATCGAAGAGCCGCGCCGCCTTCGAGATCTCGGTGAACTGCGCGGCATCCGGCAGTCTGTGGAACGACGTGCAAAGCGGGAACACCGCCTCGCGGCCACCCGAATGGATATCGATCACCACGCGCACGCGCGGGAACACCGCGCTCTTCACGAAATGCGCGATGCGGCAGGACAGGCTGCCGCGGGCATTGCCCGGGAACGCGCGGTTCATATTGACGCCGTCCAGCGGCGATACGCGCGTCCCGGCGCGGCACGCGCTCTCGCTCAACTGCGGCATCAGCACCACCAGTCCGCAAAGGTCGTTGGCCTCCAGACTCTGGCAGAGACGTTTCACCGCGATCTGTCCCTCGTACTCGTTCCCATGCGTTCCGCCGATCACCGCCATCCCGATCCCTTCGCCGGCAGCGCCGCGGACGACGGTCAACGGCACGAGCGAATACCCCCACGCCGAATCCAGATGAAACGCCAGCTGGTAGTGGCGCTTGCCCGACGTATCGAAATCGACGCGGGCGAAGTCGTAGATCGCTTCGGGAGGCTCAGGCATCGGCGTTCTGAATATTTGACAGTAGACGTGGGGCGGGCAATCCTGCCCGCAGCCGGCTTTCAGCCGGCTGGACCCGTTGGAAAGCGGGTCCGCAGCCAAGATATGGCTGCCCCACATCCGGTTCCGCAGCGTTGTCAATTCTTATGCGAGACACGACACTAGCCATTGTACTGGACGGTTCCCGGCGATCCGCTCGCCTCCTGCCTGGATCGGGCACACCGTCCGGCCTATTGGAAATCGTTGGGCGGCACGGTGCCGCCTCACCGAATGACTTCCTCGGTTGCCACTTCCAGTGTCTTGCCCCGGAATTCCACCCGGTTGTCCCCGAACCCGTGATAGATCCGCACCAGGCGCGAGGAGGACAGCGGCTTGCCGTCCATGCCGTGGATCACGAACAGCGCGGGCTCCGCATACTTCAGTCCGCCATAGCTGCGCGCATAGAATGCCACCAGCGTCGGGCTCTCGATCGCGAATCCCCACTGCGGCAGCACCGCGTGCGCCGTGGAGTAGTCGCTGACGCCGAAGTTCACCGTGATGTCGGTGTCGGCGCCGAATCGCGTGCTCTCCACCATCCGGTCGGCCGTGACGAAGCGGTGGTCCGTCATCGGCAGCAGCGCCGTATCCCGGCCCAGGGGACTCAGCACTTCGTAGGTGTTCTTGATGAACTGGTCGGTGGGGTTGAAGTGGCCACCCCTGGCGAAGACCATGCGGGACTCCTGCAAGGGCTGCTTCTGCGGCCCCTGCGGCGGCGCCGGGTTGGTCCAGTAGTGGTGGCTCCCGTACTGGTAGACCGGCATTTCCGCATAGAGTATGTGGTCGAGGATATAGCTCGGGTTGTCGATCCGCGGGCGGTCGCTCTGGTGCGCGTAGATCGGGATGGCGTCGCCGTACACCATCTCGAACATCGGTATCACGATGTCGGCGGCCGCGGCGCCCGTGAGGTTGTAACCGGTCTTGTGCGACATCAGGCCCTCGAAGTAATCGGCATGCGGCACGCCCCACTCCCGGCCCTCCTCGCTGCCGAACAGGCCAACCTGTTTGCGCAGATAATCGCACAGTAGCTGCTTGTAGTGAAGGTCGTCCTCGAACGACAGCGGATGCTTGGGATCGAAGCACTCGTAAAGCGGGGCCGCGAAGATGGTGTCCGAGAAATACACGTCGGGCGAAAACAGCTCCTTCACCTTGGGGACGTTCTGCGGACGGCTGGCCAGTTCCACGCTCTTCCGGGAACAGATCAGGTAAGCCAGGCCGCCGGCCCACTCGCCGCCCGCGTGCAGCGATCCGTCGGCGTTTTTCATGATGTAATCTTCGTTCCACGACTTGGCGTTCTTGTAGAAATCCTGGTAGTTGTCGTGGAGCCCGAAGACCCAGCCCTTCCCCAGCGCGTGAACGCGCCGCGAGGCTTCGATCAGAGCCTGGTCGCCGCCGATCTCGGGCGCCGCGGGGAGAACGTCGGGGTGCCTGTTGTCGTAGCCGCCATTGATCCATCCGTTCAGCACCAGCAGCGCGCGGTCGATGCCCAGGTCTTTGGCGAAATGCTCCGCCAGGTCCGCGCACTCCTCGAAGGTGAAGCTGATGTTGAGGCGCTCCTGGTCGGTGCGGTTCCACCGGGTGTTGGGGACGTAGCGCGAGAAGGCGAACGGCTTGAAGTCCGCGGCGCCGAAAAAGCGGGCGGCGTCCGGGTTCTCGCGTATCTTTTCCGCCAGTGTCTTGAGGTACCCGCGCTGCTTGGCAATGGGCCGATAAGCCTTGGAGACCTCCACATAGCCTCCGCGCCCCAGCGGTTGGAAGCGCACCTGGCGCGCCGTACGCTGGAGGTCCAGGCTCATCGCCAGCCGTCGCTGCGGCTCCACCGTGTAGTCCGCCACCATCACGGTGTAGGGGTCCTCCCAGGTGGCCAGCAGGGCCGAGCCCTTATGGACCGCGCCGAACATGGCCATGGAGTAACCGCTTCCGGAGTACGCCGGGAAGCGCCGCGTGTACGGTTTGTCGCCTTCCACGGGAACCAGGATTCCCATGCGGTTCGGAATGGCGTAGTAGTTATCCGCGCCGGGCTCGATCGTCAGTGATTTGTCGAGTAGCAGGACCTCGGCCACATCCGCGGCGGGCTGGTCGAAGGAATAGTTCACCGCCCAAGGGTTGGCTGCCAGCTTGAACTCGAACTGCATGCCTTTGTCGGTGCGGTAACTTAGCGTTCCTCCGCGGACGGTCACCGCGCCCGAAAGCCGCACTGGCGTCGTGGTCTTGTCCTTCATCACCAGCCGCGGAGCGCCCAGATTCCACTCTGCGTTGGAGCGCTTGTCCAGCAGGCGGGCCGACGCATCGGAAGGATCCACCTCCAGGCGAAGGCCCTGATTCTCCAATCGCGGCTTTTCCGCCGCCCCAAGGCCGCCGCCCAGCGGCAACAACAAAAGCAGGCTCGCAAAAACTCTCATAACTTGTCACCCCGAACTTCTCCGGCGCCTTCTTCGATCTTCAGATAGCGGTCCGCCGCGACATCGCGCAGCGTCTGGCGCAGGCCTGAGGGCCACTCGATTTCGACCGCCGTCACCCGGGCGTCCGCGCCCAGGCCGAAGTGCACCGTGCGGTCGCTCGACCCGGCGTACCCCACCGAGGTCGTCACCCGGTTCCACTGCTCGCCCGAGGGCGCCACGATGTGCACCCTGGCTCCGATTCCGTCGCGATTGCTGCGCCTGCCCTCCAGGCGCAGCGCGAGCCAGTGGCCCGTGGCGCGGGTGACGTTGCGCAGCACTAGCGGCGCTTCGTTCAGGCGCGTGACTACGGCGTCCATGCGCCCGTCGCGGTCGAAATCGCCGAAGGCGGCTCCGCGATGAAATGCGTCCCCCGGCAGCGGTTCGAGGGTGAACCTCCCGCCGCCCTGGTTCAGGAACACGAGGTTCGGCTGCCGCGACTGGCGGGCCGACGTCAGCTCGGCATTGTCGGTCACGTTGCCCCCGGCCACGAAGTAGTCCTTGTAGCCGTCGTTGTTGAAATCCATGGCGCCCGTGCTCCAGCCGCTCCACGGGAGGCTCGACGCGGCCATCCGGCTGAGGGCCGCCATATCGGCGAAGGCGCCCCCGCCGATGTTACGCCACAGCGAAAAGCGTTCGTTGGTCAGGCTGGTGACGAACAGATCCTCCCGGCCGTCGTTGTCGTAATCGCGGAAATCCACGCCCATCCACGAGTTCGTCCCTCCATCCGGGTTGTAGGCTACCCCCGCCGCCAGCGCGGTTTCGGTGAACTTGCCGCTGCCTTCGTTGTGGAAAAGAAAATTCGGCATGCTGTCGTTGGCCACGAAAATGTCCAGCCGCCCGTCGCCGTCGTAATCCCCGAAAACCACCCCCATGCCCTTCCCGAGGTGCCCTCCGATGCCCGATTCGCGCGAGACATCGCGGAACCTCCCGTTCCCCTCGTTGTGATAGAGGGCATTCGGCAGCGCCTCGTAATACCTGGGGTGGCAGTAGGTGCGGTACCCCGGCTTCCGGTCCCCGCAGTAGGGTTCTTGTTCCGGAGCCCACACGCAGTAGCGCACCACGAAAAGATCGAGCAGCCCGTCGTTATCGTAGTCGAGCCAGCCGGCGGCGATGGACCAGCGCCCGTCTGAAACCAGCCCGGCGCGCGCCGTCACATCCTCGAACGTGCCGTCGCCGCGATTGTGGTACAGCGTGTTCGTCCGGACTCCCGTGACGAACAGGTCCACCCAACCGTCGTTGTCGAAATCCGCCGCCGCCACACCCATCGAATAGCCGCTGCCCGCGACGCCGGCATGGTCCGTGACGTCGCTGAACGTTCCGTCGCGGTTGTTGTGAAACAGGCGGTTGTGGAAAGTCGCATCCGTTTTCCGCAACGAGGGAAGGGACGCGCCGTTGGCCACGAAGATGTCCGGCCAGCCGTCGTTGTCGTAGTCGAACACGGCCACCCCGGCGAGCATGGTCTCCACCTGATGCTTATCGCCGGAAGCTCCGTTCTTCACCACCATCGGCAGCGGCCGCGCGGCGAACTCCACCGGCCGCGCCGCGGGGCGCGCCGCAACCACCGCTGGGGCGTTATTCAGGGCGCGTGTGACGCGCTCCAGTTCGTCCTTCGCGTTCGCCTTTTTCAGATACGGAAGACTCTCCCTCCCGCGGCCCTGGTGGAACAGGAACATGCCGTAATCGATCAGCGCCTGGCGGTATCCGGTTTCGCTCGCTGCTTTGTAATCCGCCTCGGCCGCCGCGGTATCGCCCAGCGCCTCGAGCGTGAGGGCCAATCCATCCAACAGTCGCCCGAGTTCTCCCGCGCCATTGCGTAGCGCGGTCTCGAGAGCGCTTCGGGATTCGGTGTACCGGTCCAGACTGTACAGCAGCCGGCCGAGGTAGTAGCAGGCGTTTTCTTCGCGCGGATCGAGAGTGCACGCTTGCCGCAGCGGCTCCTCGGCAAGTTCGAGCTTCTGCTGGTCGGAATACACCATCCCCAGCAGCTTCTGGGCGTGCGCATTCCGCGGCTGCTCGCGCACCGCCTGTCGCAGAGCGCTCTCGGCGGTTGCCAGGTCCTGCCTGCGCAACGCCTCGGCGCCCCGCTCCAACGCCGACTGGCCGTCGGCCGCCGGGGCCGCCGCCAATAACCACGCCGCCACGGCGCGGAAGGCCGCCTGCTTACTCCGTTTCAATGCGAACCGGCGCCGCCCGGCGACGGCTGCCGCCTCCCGCGCTCGCCGGCCTCGCAGCCGTTCACTTCCTTCACCCTCCCCTCGCCCGCGGCCGAACCCGTCGCGTTACTTCATCGAGGCCAGCAGGCTTCGCGCGCCCACCAGGTCGGGGCTCATCTCCACCGCCTGGTTCAGCTCCGCCCTGGCCTGCGTCCGGTCGTTGAGGCCCAGGTATCCCAGGCCCTCCAGGTAATGCGCATTGGCCGAACGGACTCGCGCCGATTGCCCCCGGCCGCCGCCACGTCCGCCGCGTCCGCCCGCCGCCGGCGCAGGCTGCTGCAGCGCGTTCTTTCCAGACTCGACGAGGCCCTGGAACAGCGCCTGGGCCCGATCCTTCTGGCCCAGCTTCTGAAGCGCCAGCGCCTGGTAGTACGACTGCGACCCGCCGCCCATCGCGCCGCCCATCATCTGCCCGCCGCGCCGCCCCGACCCGGGCTCGCCTGGCGACACCGCCTTGTTCCAGGCTTCGGCGGCCTTCTGGTGGTCGCCCAGTCCCTCGTAAGCAACCCCGGTCCAATACGCCACTTCCGCGTTCCGGCCCCCTCCGCCAAATCCCGCCGGCAGGTTCGACGGTATCGTCACCGCTGCCTGGAGATCGGCCAGGGCTTCCTTGTACCGCGTGACTTCGATGTTCCTCTCGGCGCGCAGAATGTGCGCGTCCATCCAGTGCTCGGACACGTTGAGGTTGGCGCCTTCGGCCACCGCGAACCGCCGGCCGGTCATCATGGCGATGGCTTCGTCGTACTGCCCCAATGCCACCCTGAGAGCGATGAGCCGGTTCTGCGCGTCGTCCCGCTGCGCCACCACGCCCGCGTTTTGCGTGAACGCCGGGACCCGCTTCTCCAGCGGCGTTCCGGCCTGCTCGTAGAGTTCGTCCAGCTCGGCGAAATGCAGCGGGTATTTGCGGTCTTCGGAAACCGCCTTCTCCAACTCCGCGATCGCCTTCTGGAGATCGCTCCCGGACTTCTGGTGCATGTAGGCCGTCGCCAGGTTGCGGTGCACGATCGCGAACGTCGGGTCGAGGGCGGCGGAAGCTTCCCACATCTTCGTGGCCTCCTCCGGTTGCCAGTCGTACAACACGTTGCCCAGGTAGTACGGCGCGCGCGCATCGCGGGGATTGGCCTGAATCGCCTGCCGCAGCACGTCGATCGCCTCGTTCTGGAACGGGAAGACGTAGTCCGGCGGCATGCTCCGGGCCAGCTCGTAATACTCCGACGCCTTCCGCGCCTGTCCCAGCTTCCCGGCGAAATAGCCGAGGTAGTAATAAGCCATGGGATGGATCTTGGATTTGTCCGGAGCCGCCGCCGTCATTTGCAGCAGCACGTCCGTGCCGTCCTGCCAGAGACCCGCGTCGAGGTATTCCGCGGCCGTCTCCTGCGCCGTTGCCGGATGCCGGTTCATGGTCGAAGCGAGAGTCTTGGCCGCTTCCGCCGTCTTCGCCGCCAGCCAGGTCTCTGCCATGGAGTGAACGTCCAGCGGGTCGGCCTTGTGCGCCGCGGAGGCCACCAGTTGGAGGGCCTCCTTGGGCCGCCCGAGGTGGCGCAGGACCGCGGCCTTGAGGTTCTGAGCCCGGATGTTCAAGGCGTTGGAATCGATGGAGCGGTCGACGAAATCCATCGCGGCCGCCATGTCCCCGCGCGTGGTGGCGATCTCCGCCAGCGAATAGTAACCCGCGGCTTTCCATGCCTGGCTCCACGTGGCCTTATAGAACTGCGTGTAGGCCTCGTCGGTCTTGCCCTCCGCCTTCAGGGTGGCCCCCAGATAGTAGATCGCCTCGGCGTCTTTGGGATCGGTATACCGGTCGGTGAGCCGTTCCAGCGCGGTGCGGAGGTACTTTTCCGCCTCCGCATATCTGGCCTTCCGGAAGCTCGCGATGCCCAGGGCGGTGTTCACTCTGGCATCGCCCGGGTCGCGGCGAAGGGCCTCCTCCCAGTAGGGGAGAGGATCCACGCTAGGATCGTGGAACTGCTCGGCGCGCAGGCCCGTAAGGTACAACTCTTCGTTGGTCTTGATCGCCTGGGGCGCCGCCGGCGCGGTGACCACCTTCGGCATCGGCAGCGGTGTCAGCTTCACCGGCCGGTACGACACCAGTTCCTTGCCGCCGTCCGCAATCGAGGCGACCAGGTCGTGCGGGTCGATGCCGGCGGGCACCGACACCTGCTTCACATACGGCTTGCCCGGGTTGATCGCCACCGTTTCCCGGAGCAGGATCTGCCCTCCGGCCTTCAGCACCACCTGCGCGGCAGTGTGCGCCGAGGTGGTGTAAAAGCCCAGCTTCGCCGTGCCGTTGGCCACGTCGAGGTTCACGGCGGCGTCCAGGTTGGCCTTCTTCACCCCGCCGATATCCCGGAACGGATACCAGTTCATGGCGAACGACCGTGTCTCGTAGGGCTCCAGCCAGCTATAGTCCGGCTGGTTGTCCGAGTAGGCTCCCACCATCAGCTCGATGTAAGGACCGTCGTCGTCCGTCAGGATGTGGTCCCACGAGCGCCCGCTCGGGCCGTTGCCCCACGTCCAGAATTTCTTGCCCGGAATAATATTGTGGTCCGCCACGCTCATCGTCCCGGCTTCCTTGCCGTGGTCGTAGCCGGCGAAGAAATCGTCCTCGTAGTTCCACGCGAACACCGAGTTCGACGAAATGTGGTTCTTGTACCAGCTGATATCCACGCCCTTGGTGAAATCCGCGCCGCTGTACCGCGTGTTGGAGATCGGCCAGGCCGTGAATTCCCGCTTTCCGTGGTAGGTGCCGTACTGCGTGCTGGGAGGAAAGATGACCTGGTAATTGTCGTTGGCGTGCACCGCCAGGTTGGCGAAGCACAACATGGTATTCACCACCGGCGTCCGATTGAGGATCCTCAGCGAGGCTTCCAGGTAGGCCTTGCCCGGGCGCAGTGTGTAGCCCACCGCCCACCGCATGCGTTGCCTGATCTCCAGCTCGCCCACCCAGACCGTCTTGCTGCCGTCCGCGTTCTCTTCCACTTTGTACTGCACGGGGATGAAGGTGCTGGCCCGGTGGTGGTGCGGAATGTTCCATTCCACGCCCCCGGAAATCCACGCTCCGATCAGCCCGATCAGCGCCGGCTTGATCACGTGCTGGCGATAAATGAAATTGTAGTTGTTGGTCTTGTCCACGCCTTCGAAGATGCGCCCGCCGACCTCCGGGAGGACGCCGATGCGGATGTACTCGTTCTCCAGGTAGACCATCGTGTAGGTCTTGTCGGCCTTCTTGCCGGTCAGCGTATCGTACATCGGATAGGGATAGACCGGCCCCTGCGCTCCTTGCGACGCCCTCCCGAAGAAGAACATCGGGTTGGGTTCGGGCTCGCCGGCCAGGTATGTGGGGATAACGGCTTTCGTCTCCCAGACCTTCACCGATGAAGCATCGGCGGCTGCGAGAGGAGAGAAACCGATCAGCAGAACCGCGGCCAGGCCCACCAGCCGCGGCGTGTGGACGCCTTTACGAAACATGGCTTATTCCTTCCAAAAGGATCTGAAACGGCTCCATTGTACACCCTGGCACTGTGGGGCAGCCCTCAGGTGCCGTGTCCGCACTCCTGGGCAGCCGTTCAGTCGATGATGCGGATCTCCCCCAGCCGATACCGCCGCTGCCCGTCGTCGCCTTCGAGCGGCAGGGCGATCTTCGGCGTGCCGGTGCGCGTCCCCACCGATATCCACACGCTGTACGTGCCCGGCTTGAGAATGTTGGCCGGAGGCAGCGCCCACGCGGTGAGCGGTTTCGACGCCTGCGCGGTTCCCTTTACTTCCCGCCCGACCGCCTCGGCTTTCTCCGGCGGACCCACCGGCAGCGTGCGCACGTCGAAGTCTTCGTCCACGAATACCCCGGCGATTCCCGCTTTGCCGTCCTTGAGCGTGATCGCCGGATACCCGCCCGCCAGGCACGGCGCCACCCCGGCGTTGCGCCAGTTGTATCCGGCCGCCAGTGGTTCGTTGCGCCGCACTTCGGCCGGCCAGGAGGCTTCCAGCAGTTGCAGCCGGTAGCCCAGCCGCAGGTTGATCTTGTCGATCAGCGGCCGGCACTCCGCCAGGAACTCCCGCGGATACCAGTGCACCGTGGCGTAACTGGCGTGGTAGTCTTCGATGGCCTGTAGATACAGGCCGCCGTCTCCCCACGCGCCTTTTTTCTTCGACGAGCCATAGTGCTCCGGCTCCAGAATCACCGGCACTTCGGTCCAGAACAGCGGAGCCATGTAAGCGTGGAAGTACGCGCGCGGTCCGGCCTGCACCAGAATGCTGTCGTCGCGCAGCGTCAGGCCCATCTGGCGGGCATATTGGATCACCTCCAGCCCGCGGCCCTGGCTCGCCAGGTCGTCGTTGGCAACCAGCAGCGTGTGTTTGAAGTTCTTCTTGTACAGGTCGATATGCCTTCGAATGGTGGCCGCCGAGTAGGGCAGAAGCGAGCCGGCAAACGTGTGTCCCTCGCCCCACGTGCCGAACGAGCCGACGTCGATGAACGCCACCTCGGGGTTGCCGTCGTACCGCGCCGCCGCGGCAGCCAGGAAATCGTCGAGCTTCTGGAGAAAAACAGGATCGTCGTAATCCGGTTCCCAGAGCCGGCCGTCGGGCGCCACGCCTCTTCCCGGATTGATCAGGTTGCCTTTCGCGCCGGCCTTGCGCACCCATTCCGGAGTGGCGTATGGCGAGCCCTCCGCGCAGGTGAAGCGGAAAGCGACCTGCTTGCCTTTGGCGATCCACCGCGCCGCGGGCGTATCCACGATCGACCAGTTGAACTTGCCTTCCTCCGGTTCGAGGAAGGACCATGCCAGCCGCAGATAGATGGAGCTCAGCCCCGGAAACTCATCCACCGTGTCGGAAGGCTCGAGATTCACGCCGTAGTTCCGTATGCTGTTGTCGTAGTGGTGGAACTGCCAGCCCATGCCGGGGTTGACCAGCGCCGCTCCGGTATCCCTTGGATGGACGACGACGCGCTCCGCCGGGGTCTGGCCGAAAAGGCACGCCGCAACCAGGGCGGGGAGAAACAGCTTGGTTCTCATATGGCTGAAACGATTCTAATCCACTTCACTTTTGACGACTGTGGGGCAGGTTGGCAACCACTGGTGTCCAAATTAGACACGTTCAGCCAGACTCCACGTGCCAAACAATGGACATAGGCCCCCGTTCCGGCTGATTGGAAAAGCAGGTTGGTGGCTGTCGTCGTCCCGCGGGATGTCAGT
>DASQZT010000020.1:0-5230 GCA_035638575.1 Bryobacteraceae bacterium | reverse complement strand
ATCCGGTATTCGGGGAAAGACGGATATCGGGGAGCAGAGAGGCAAAGCGTCCGGCGCTCTTGTTTGCGAAGCTCGGTGCCGTGCATGCCGGCGGAGAGCGAGGCTGGGAATCAGGTCACTTGGAACCATTTTCTTTTTGGGCGCCCGATGAGCGACGAGGCCAACCGTTCAGCGCACGCCCGACGTCCACCACTTTGCGACTGCTCAGAAGCTACGCGCCGCAGTAGCGTCCATATGGCTTGCTCCGATCTGCGACATTCTGTGAACACGACGGATAGATGATCAGAGGTTGGAGGCCTGTGATAGACTCCTACGAAACCGGGAGCCAAAATGGAAATCTTGGCCTCGAGGGAGACGAACGATGAGCGGTTCCACAGCGAGATCATCCGCACGGCCTAACAAGACTTTGCAAGCGGAAACATTCCCGCGGTGTTTGCGGCGTTTGACGCCACCATCACTTGGCACGTTCCTGGTCATAGTCCGCTTTCAGGCGATTACGGGGGCCATGACCAGATCGGAGGCTTCTTTCAGCGCACGATGGAACTATCCGGAGGCGAATTCAGCATCGATGTGCACAACGTGCTTGCCGACGACGACCTCGTCGTGGTCTTGGCCACTGTCAATGCTCAACGAAACGGGGTTGCCGCGTCGTTTCCGGAAGTGCACGTCTGGCGGCTGAAGAACGGAAAGGTGACCGAGTTCCGCGAATATCAGGGCGACGAGCTGCGGGAGGACCGGTTCTGGTCCTGATACCGGCAAGGGAAAGATCGAGTTCATAAAAAGTACGCCGTGATCGTGGCACACAGGTAAGGCCTAACTCCCCGCCGGAAACTCCATCTCCACTTCCAGGCCCGGACGCGCGTTCCTGGCGCGGATGCTTCCGCTGTGCAGCTCGATGGCGCGGCGCGCAATCGAAAGGCCCAACCCGATTCCGCCGCTCGAGCGGCCGCGGTCGCTTTCCACGCGGTAGAATGCGTCGAACAGGTGCGGCAGCGCTTCGTCCGGAACGCCGGGACCGCGGTCGCGAACCTCCACCACGGCCTTGCCGTTGTTCCGCGCCAGCGATACCTCCACCGCCCGATCGGGCGGCGAATAGCGGATGGCGTTGCGAATCACGTTCTCCACGGCGCGGCGCAGCAGTTCCGGATCGCCTTCCACGGTCACCGGCTCGCGCTTCTCGTATTTCAGCGCACAGCCGTGCGCGGCCGCTTCGATGCCCGAATCGTCCACCAGTTGCTGCACCAGCTCGTCCAGCCGCACGGATTGCCGGCGCAGGGAGCTCGGGTCGCCCTCCGCGCGGGTCACCTGGAGCAACTGCCCGACCAGCGCGTTCAGCCGGTCGGACTCCTTTTGAATGCGATTGAGCGCGGCGTCGAGATCGTCGCCCGTGCGCGCCAGCTCCACCGCCACTCCCAGGCGGGCCAGCGGCGAGCGCAGCTCGTGCGAAATATCCACCAGCAGCCGGCGCTCGGCGGCCAACAGCGTCTCGATGCGGTCCGCCATGCGGTCGAACGTGCGCGCAAGCTGCCCCAGCTCGTCGCGCCGGTTGGAGCCGGCGCGCGCCGAAAGGTCGCCGCCGCCGAACCGCTCCACCGCATGCTGGAGCGCGCGCACGGGCCGCGTCAGGTGGAACGCCAGCCAGTAGCAGAGCAACACCGCCACCGCGATCATGTACAGGTGCTCGGGCATCAGGAACCACGCCCCGGGCCTCTGCCGCGGCACGAAGAAGAACCAGTAGCGTCCGTCATCCGCATAGCGCGCCATTATAGAGTCGAAGGCGCGGAGAAAGGGAAGACCGGCGCGCCGGCGCGCGCGCCGCACCAGGTCGGAACGGTCCCGGCCGGTGAGCAGGTCGCGCCCCTGCTCGTCGGCCAGGATGCCCCTGGCGTCGTAGATCCGCTCCAGGTTGTCGAGGAACACCTGCAACGCGGGCCGGCCGCCGGTTTCATAGGCGGCGCGCGCCTCCTCGAGTTGAAAGGCCAGCAGCCGCGCTGCCGGATACTGGCGGTTCGAAGCGTTCCGGTTGATGCTCAGCGCCGACAGGAACGCCGACCCCACCACGAAGATCGCCAGCGAGCATCCGAACCACAGCAGGATCTTGGCGAACAGCGTTCTCATTCCGCGGCGGCGTCCTCCGGCGTCCGGCAGAACTGGTAGCCCACGCCGCGAATCGTCTTGATCAGGGTGTCGCCCTGTTCCAGCTTCTTCCGCAGGTGGCTGATGTGCATGTCGATCGAGCGGTCGAACGGCGTGGCTTTGCGGTTGTAGAAGCTCTCCATCAGGCGATCGCGAGAGAGAACGTGGCCCGCGGAGCGCATCAGCATTTCCAGAATGTCGAATTCGAAGGTGGTCAGCTCCGCCGCTTTCCCGCGGGCGAACACCTGGCGCGCGCCGGGGTCGAGCACCACGCCGTTGACCTCCAGCCGGCCCGATGGCGCCGCCGCCGGACGCGGCTCGTAGCGCCGCAGAATGGCGCGGATGCGCGCGGCCAGCTCGCGCGGGTTGAACGGCTTGGGCAGATAGTCGTCGGCGCCGAGCTCCAGTCCGACGATGCGGTCCACGTCTTCGCCGCGCGCGGTCAGCATCATGACCGGAACCTTGCTCACCTGCCGCAGCCGCCGCAGGATTTCGAAGCCATCGATACCCGGCAGCATGACGTCGAGCACCACCAGGTCCGCGCCGCCTTTTGCCGCTCGCTCCAGGCCGCGGTTGCCTTCATGCTCGCAATCCACAGTGAAGCCTTCGCGCGTCAGGAATTCCCTCAGCAGCCCGCAGAGCTCGGCGTCGTCATCGACCAGCAGGATGCGCACGGCTAAAACTTACCACACCCTGAATTGCCCGGAACGTAAGTCTTCGTAAACGTTTGCCGCAGGCCCGCAACCGCCGCCGTACGGCCGTGTTTGTCGGATTGAGGAAACACAAGCCATGAAAAGGCACTTATTGAAATTCGCGACAGTAGCGGCGCTGGCGGGCGGGATGGCATTCGCGCAGGCGCCCGCGACGGCCCCGGCGCCGTCCACGGACCAGCCACAGGCCGCGGGGAGGGCAGGGAAGCTGCGCGCGGCGATCCGCCATCGGCTGGTTCAGGCTTTGAACCTGAGCGCTGCGCAAAAGCAGCAGGCCAAGGCGGTTTTCCAGCAGGCAAAACAGGACGCGCAGCCCATCGCACAGCAGTTGAAGCAGAATCGCGAGGCGTTGACCGCGGCGGTGAAGGCCAACGACGTGTCGCAGATCCAGACCCTGTCCGCTCAGCAGGGCAACCTGCGGGGGCAGGTCCTGGCGATCCGGTCCGAAGCGATGGCCAAGTTTTACTCTTCGCTGACGCCGGAGCAGCGCGCCAAGGCCGATCAGATTCAGCAGAAGATCATGCAGCGGCTGATGCAATTACGGAAGGCCAACAACGGCTGAGTGGCGGACGCGGGCAGCCCGTGGCACACGTCCACTCCGCGCCTACACCCTGACGGGATTCCGCAACCGGAACACGAGGCGTGTTTCCGGGGCAAGATGAAGGTTGCGCTTGCCCGTGATGACCGCGCCGGTCGTGCCCGCGGCCGCTCCGGCGCCGGCGCCGATGGCCGCGCCCACACCTCCCGCCGCAATGGCTCCGATGGACGCGCCGGTGGCCGCCCCTCCGCCGATCAGTACCAGGTTGCGCTTCTTGTGGCTCTTGCTCACAAAGGCGGGACCGGATGTTTCGACCGTGTATTTCCTGCCATCCCATTCGATCGTATCGAGGCTGAGCCGCATGATGGCGCGGCCCCGCAAGCGGCCGGACGGCTTCGATTCCACCAGGTGGCCGCGGCACAACGCGCCGCGCGGCACCAGGACGTCGCCATCGCGCACGACCGCGGCCGATACGTGCGCCACGAACGGAGTCCCCGGCCGGTCGCGCCTGGTATCGAGCGACTGCGCCAGGCGGATGTGGATTCGTGTGCCCGCCGGCAGCTCCGCGGCAAATCCCGGCGTTACGGCAAGGGCTGCGGCGCCCGTCAGCAGGAGCAGCCGCAGGCCCTTGTATGTCGATGATTTATTGAATTTGCTCATATCAAGTGTAAAGGCACGCCGGGGGCCATTGACATGATTCACACGTCTGGGTGAAGCTCGTGGTGGTTACAGGGAGCGAACATGGCAAACAGGTTTGGTACGGATATTCTGATTCAAGCGGAAGAACCGAAGAACGCGGCACTCTTCTACGTCAAACAGCTCGGTTTCGAGATCACCGGCGAGACGCCGGACATGATCAGTCTCCATGGCGAGCACATCAACTTATTCATCGAGCGAGGTCCCTCGCTGGGGCCGGTGTTGGAAGTTACGGTCGACGATGTCGAAGAAGCCAAGGTCCGGCTGGTAAAGAGCGGTTGCGAGATCGTCAAGGACGAGCCGGATTTTCCGAGATGCTACGTCAAAGATCCGTTCGGCTTGATTTACAACCTGACGAGCTGAAGAATGGGCCGGTTGTGTTGCCCGGCCCGCGAATGCCGAGCCTTATCTGCTGCGTGTGATCGAGTCCCGATTCAGCGCCCGTTCAAACCTCGACGCGGCCACCGGAGTTTTGAAGTCGCCGGTCAGAATTTCACGATTCGTTGCGTCGCGGCCGTAGAGCTCCTTGTTGGTTTCCTCATCCGTACGAAGCGTAGCGCCTTCCAGGGAGATGCCTGCGAACAGCCCGTGCGAACGCGAATACGACAGCATTTCCGCGTGCATCGTGGCGTCCGTCTGAGCGCTCGCGTCGCGGCCGATCGGGCCGGCCGCCACTGCCGCGTCTCCCCCGACCGTAAACTTGTCGGACAAAACGTGCCGCATCCCGCCATCGTTCATCACGAGCAGCACGACGTCGGTGTCTGAAGCGCCAATCTGAAACCCGACACTGCCGCCTTCCACGCGCATCGCGGCCGGTGCGCTCCAGCCCACGCCATCGTGCCGCCGGCATACCGCGAAGCCCCGGCCATACTTCGCGCCGAGGATGAATCCGGCTTTTTTCATGCCGGGCACCACCACCACGCAGCGCGCCTTGTCAATCAGATCGTGGGGGATACTACGATCGGAAGCTCTCATCATGTCGGTCAGTACGTCGGCCGAAGCGTCCAACCGATCGTCGACCTTGATTTCCCTGTCCGCCGCAATAGCTGCGGTGCTCAAGGAGCCGGCAATTGCCAAAACCCACACGACGTTCTTAATATTTGTTCTCATAAACACACATCCCTTCTTCTGTTGTGCCAACAACTTTGAT
>DASQZT010000019.1:0-87451 GCA_035638575.1 Bryobacteraceae bacterium | reverse complement strand
GTATTCCAGCCCGTGGCGCGGCGGATGGTGGCGCCTGTCCGACGCCTGCCGATACATGTACGAGGCCGATATGGCGGTGCTCGATCTCTCTTCGAAGTACCGCGAGCAGATGGCCTACAACAAGTACCGCGCCGCCCGCGACACCATCGAGAAATTCGAGAAGGAGCCGCCGTTCGCCTACGAGATCCCGCGCGAGCAGCGCGACGCTCCGACCGCCGCGCTGCTGATGGAAAAGCTGATGCTGCACGGCATCGAAATTCACCAGTCGGTGAAGCCCGATGCCTGGGTGATCCTGATGAACCAGCCCTTCGCCGGGCTGGTGAAGGAGCTGTTCGAACCGCAGGTCTACCCTGCGATCACGCAGCGCCCCTACGACGTCACCGGCTGGACCCTGCCTTACCAGATGGGGGTCGAGGTCCACGCCGTGACCTCGCCGTTGTCCAAGCAGTACGTCGATTCGCTGCGCTCCATCAAGGAAGTCACCGGGCTTGCCGCCCCGTTCAACCGCGCCGCCAACGCCAGTTATCGCGCGGTGAACGAGATTCTGGCAGCGAAAGGCACGGTCTCGTTTGCGGGCGACGACATCGCCGCGGCGGGCATCGACAAGGCGAAGCTGGACGCCATCCTGAGCGGCAACCGGCTGCGCGCCGCGGCCTCGAAGGAAGAGGGCAAGGCGGTGAAGGCGGCGCGGATCGGGCTCTACCGGCCCTGGGTGGCCAGCATCGACGAAGGCTGGACCCGCTGGATTCTCGAGCAGTTCCAATTCCCTTTTACCAGCCTGTACAACGCCGACATTCGCGGCGGCCATTTGCGCGAGCATACCGATGTGATCGTGATCCCCGATATCTCCGAGCGCCAGATCCTCGACGGGCAGCGGCCGGGCACCATTCCCGAGCGCTATGCCGGGGGCCTGGGCGACGAGGGCGTCGATGCGCTGCGCGATTTCGTAAGCGACGGCGGCACCCTGATCGCGTTCAACAACGCCAGCCTGTTCGCCATCAACCAGTTCAAGCTGCCCGTAACGAACGCGCTGGCCGGGGTCCGGCCGGACCAGTTCTTCTGCTCCGGCTGCCTGCTGAAGGTGCATATCGAGGATGCCAAGAACGCGCTGACGGCGGGTCTGCCGCCGGACGCCACGGTGATGTTCGAGCGCGGCCCGGCATTCGACACCAAGTCCGATTTCAAGGGCGCGGTCCTGGCGCGCTACTCCCGGGATCGCTCGCCGCTCGAAAGCGGCTACCTGGCGGGGCCGGACCGCATCGAGGGCAAGATCGCGGCATTGGAAGCGACGGTGGGAAAGGGCCGGGTGATTCTGCTCGGCTTCAAGCCGCAGTGGCGAGGGCAGTCCCACGGCTCGTACAAGTTCTTCTTCAACGCGTTCTACTTTTGACGCAGCCGGGACGGCGCCATCGCCAACAAACCGTATGCATGCATACGGTTTTTCACGTTGTTTTTGCTGAAAACAAATAACTTATTGAAATCCGGCCGTAAGCACGCATACGGTTCCCAAGACGGACTGCCGCATGACTGAACCCATACACACTGTATCATCCGGTCCGGTAATTTCCGGGCTTCGAAATGCGCCCCGGTGTTCGGATTTCAGATCCGCGGAGGGGTTGGCAGGCTGCCGTAACATGTACCGAATCAAGGTGTTACCGGTATCTGCGAGCAGTGGCGACCGGGCCGCGAAAATAAATAATCAAATCGTGTGACTGAGGGTTTTGCAATTGTCGGAGGCTTGGGGAGTTGCGGCCAAGCTATACTACGCAAAGGAGTTAGGAGACACCGCGACCGCTGACATGATGGGAGGGGCTCGTCTTGTCAGGCGGCCAATGGGACGGCAATTTCAGCGAGCCAGGTGAACGACGGCGCCGTATGCCGTAAGAGGCTCGTCAGCGGTCAGGAGGACGAGTTTCTCGACCTGCGCTTGTGCGACCAGCATCCGATCGAAAGGATCACGGTGGAGCCACGGAAGAAGGGACACCTGCCGGGTCTGGGAGGCCATCAACGGCAGGCTCTCGAAGGATTCGGCGGCCAGCCTCTCCATGAAGTCAACCGGCAGCCGCAATTTGCCCAGGCTTTGCTTGAGCCAGATCTCCCACAGAGAGACGGCACTGACGAACACGGTGTTCTCCGGGTCGCGAATCATCTCGCTGGCTTGGGCGGAGAGCGACGGACTGGCCTCCAGCCACCAGAGCAGGAGGTGCGTATCGAGCAGGATTCTCAACTTTGTGGTTCCTTCATTCCGAAAGCTTCCTGGATATCGTCCGGCAGGGTGTCGAAGTCGGGAGCGATCCAGATCTCACCCGTCATCGAGCCGGGCGTCCTGGGCCGGGCAGGGCCACGAAAAGCTACCAGCCGGGCAACCGGCTTGCCGGCTTTGGCGATGATGACTTCGTTTCCATTTTGCACAGCTTCGATGAGCGCGGAAAGTTCGGCCTTGGCTTCGGAAATGTTGCGCACTACCATAATTTTTAGTATAGACCAGATCTGGTCTGGTCTTGTCGGTCGAATGCGGCGGCAATCACGCGGCCCCGATCTCGGCCCAAACGCAAGCATTTCCAGAGCCCAGGGCGATCGTTCAGGCGCGATAGCCGCCCTCGTCCCTGTTGGCTTGCCCGAGGGCGGTGAGAGTCTCGAGGATCGCCGTAACTTCGGGGATGCGAGCGCGGATGAAATTGCGAGCGACAATTTCGGGTGCGACTGAGGCGGGTGTTTGCATTAGGTAATCGCGCACCGCACGGACGCGCTCGGGGAGGTAGGGCGGCCAGGGAAGACGCCCGGCGCGGGCGGGCCGCTGCTCCTCCTCTTCCATCTCCACGCCGAGGCCGACCTAGGTCGCGGTGGTCCTTTGAAATTCGGGCCGGAGCCATCGGACCAGGCCGGAGCGCTCTTCGGCGGCACGGGTGCCGTTGAGTTCGACCAAGCGGAAAAGAATATCTTCGGTTGAAAGCTCCGGCGACCAGCCGTACGCCTCGGCGACGGCACGATCGAGATCATCGTGGAGGTCTCGGAGAACCGATAGGAGACCGTGGTCGTGAATTATCTGGCTCGCGGCGCTGAGCGGTTGCCCGGCGCGAAGCTCTTCGAGGACGTTTTAGATCGGCTTACAGGATTAGGGTCCTTGCCGCCGCCTCGCCAACGCCGCTACAGTAGGATTGGTAGGAGATGAGCATCGCCACTGCCGTGCTCGATGCCCTGAGCGCCGAGGCTGCCCGGCACCCTGCCGAGCGGCCTGCCCAGGCCGGTCGGCGCATCGGGGAGTTCCAAAGCATGACGATGGGAGAAAGATGAGCATAGAAGAACGACTAGAGAAGTTGACCGAGCGGCATGAAGCGCTCACGCAAACCGTCGAACTGATGGCGGCGGAGATGGCGGAGGCAAGCCGGCAGTCGGCGGAGGCAAGCCGGCAGTTGGCGGAGGCAAGCCGGCAGTTGGCGGAGGAAAACAAACAGCGCGACCGGCGCCTCGGGGAAATCATGGAGGGCCTGGCTCGCCTGGTGCACGTAGCGGAACTCCATGAACAACGCATCGAGCGCCTGGAGGGCGGTCAGTAAGACCTGCCGATGCTTCACGCGGCTCTGCCACCGTAGCCGTGCCCCGAACTGGAGCCGATGAGATGCCGTTTAGGAACTGCGGCGCGACGCCGGGCGGCGGGAGCTGTGTTTCTGAATGATTCCCGCCAGGGCGCGCAACGCTTCATTCGCCTCTCGTGAGGTTGGGAATGCGGCGGCTACATCGGGTTCCAGCACCACCACAGCACTTCCAGCCGCGTAGCGCGATGCGTACTTGTTGGGCGCGGCGCGACTGAAATCATACTCGGGAAGAATCTCGTCGATATCGGCCCGATTGGCAGCCTCGCCTTTACTGAGTGGTCTCTTCATAGTTCCTTCGCTCATGGCGTGTGGCCGGTCGCGCGCCGATCATGCGAATCGCTTCGCCCCGGTCAACATACATGACTGCAATCAAACGCTGATCTTGCGAAAGCCCCAGCAGCACGAAGCGCTCTTCCTCGGAGGAATGACGCGGATCGGACACGATCCGAGCTAGCGGATCGCCGAAGACAGTCGCCGCCTCCTCGAAGGAGACTTTGTGTTTGGCCAGATTTGCCGCAGCTTTTTCCGGGTCCCACTCGAACTCCAACACCCGCCTCTATTATACTTGTGAATCTCTGGCCCTCATCCTGATAGGATGAAGCATAGGCAACTCACTATCCGGCGCCGTGAGACGGACGAGCCGGCACGTTGATGGGAGCAAGATGAGCATAGAGGAACGACTCGAGAGGTTGACCGAACGGCATGAAGCGCTCACACAAACCGTCGAACTGATGGCGGCGGAAAACCGGCAGGTGGCGGAGGAAAACAAACAGCGTGACCGCCGCCTCGGGGAAATCATGGAGGGTTTGGCCCGCCTGGTGCACGTAGCGGAGATCCACGAACAACGCATCGAGCGCCTGGAGGGCGGTCAGTAAGACCACGGACTTGCACGAGATGAGCATCGCCGCTGCCGTGCTCGATGCCCTGCACGCGGAGGCCGCACGGCACCCTGGCGAACGGCTCACGCGCGCCGGCCTTCGCATCGGAGAACTCTCCGGAGTCGAGCCGGAATCCCTGCGCTTCTGCCTGGAAACCCTGGTCACCGGCACCGACCTCGACTCGCTCTCGTTCGATTTCGAAATCTCGCCCTGGATGCGCCACTGCCGGCACTGCAACGCTCCTTTTCGCGTGATCGATTACCAGGTAGCGTGCCCCACCTGCGGGTCGGCCGAGACCGACGCCGCCGGAGGTGATCAAATGGAATTATCCTATCTGGAACTGGAGGAGCCCACCGATGCGCGTGCCCCTGGAACGTAAGGTCCTCAACGAAAACGATCGCCTCGCGGCCGGGCTGCGCGAGGGTTTTCACAGCCGCGGAACTTTCTGCCTCAATCTCATCAGCTCTCCCGGCTCCGGAAAAACCTCGCTGCTCGAACGCACGCTCGAGGGCTTCGATCCGGCCCGGCGGGTCGCCGTGCTGACCGGCGACATCCAGACCGATAACGACGCCCGCCGGCTCGCCCGCTTCGGATTCCCCGTCCGCCAGATCACCACCGGCGGCGCCTGCCACCTGGACGCCCGCATGGTGGAGCGCGCGATGGCCGGTTGGCTCGACCACGACCCGGAAATCCTCTTTCTCGAAAACGTCGGCAACCTGGTCTGTCCCACCAGCTACGATCTGGGCGAGGATGCCCGCGCCGTCCTGCTCAGCGTCACCGAGGGCGAGGACAAGCCGCTCAAATACCCCGCCACGTTCCACCACGCCGACGTCATGGTGCTCAACAAAATCGACCTGCTGCCGTACGTTCCTTTCCAGCCGCAACTGGCGTTTGAAAACGCGCGGCGCATCCAGCCGGGCATCGAGATCCTGGAAGTCTCGTGCACCACCGGAGAGGGCCTGGACCGCTGGCGCGCTTGGCTGGACCGCCGACCATGACCGACTACCCGATCGTCAACGCGCTGATCTTCGCCTCGCTCGGCATCCTGGTTTTCGCCGCGGCGTTTTCCATTCTCTCCAAGCTGGCGCCGTTTGACCTGTGGAAGGAACTGGCGCACGAGCACAACGTCGCCGTCGCGGTTTTCGCGGGCGCCGTGGCTCTCGGCCTGTGCTGGATTATCGCCTCCGCCATGCACTGATATACTCGGTAAGAGTCTGGGCGCCTATGTTATTCGAGTCCGATAAAGTGATGTTCGAGATCTACCGCGAGACGGAGTACACCGGCCAGTATCGGGTGGTTTACTTTACCGAGCTGAGCGACCATAACAAAGAAACCGAGATCAATCACGCCCTGGCCGGCGAGCATTTCTTCGACGGCTTCATCCGGAATTACGGCAAGGACGAAGCCAAGGGAATCATCGACTCGCTGCTGCTGCGCCTGAACAACGGCGAGCCCGTGGACCCCAAGGAAGTCGAACGCGCGCTCGGCGAACACATGGCCTGAACGCGGTGCGCGCCCCGTCCCCCGCCCTCAGATCCTGTGAAACGCCTTGAGCACCTCCCGCGTGGAGTAGTGCAGGGCGATGGGGCGGCCGTGGGGGCAGCTCATGGGGCAATCGGTGGCGGCCAGGGCGCGCAGGAGCCATTCCATTTTGTGGCCGTCGAGGGGCGTGTTGATCTTGATGGCGGCGCGGCAGGCGATCGAGGCGCAGATGCCGCGGCGCAGATCGTCGAGCGATGCGCCCCGCAATTCGCCTTCGGCGGTCTCCAGGATCTCGAACAGGATCTTTTCGAGGTCCGACGCGCCGACCGCGGCGGGCGCGGCCTTCACCGCGATGGTGCGGTTGCCGAACGGCTCGGTTTCGAAGCCCGAGGCGTGGAGTTCATCGGCGATGCGGGCGTAGTCGATCTGCTGCTCGGCGGTGAGCTGCACGATCAGGGGCATTAAGAGATGCTGCATCTCGACGCGGCCGGCGGCGCGCTGCTTCATCACCTGCTCGAACAGGATGCGCTCGTGGGCCACGTGCTGGTCGATGATCCAGAGGCCGTCGCGGCCGGCGGCGATGATGAAGCTGTTGTGAATCTGGCCCAGCGGGCGGAGGTCGCTCAGCACCGAGAGAGACATTTCGGGTGGGGGGATGGCTTCCGGCGGGAACTCGCCGTGCATGTCCAGCCGGCGCTGGAGCTTGCCCGCGGGCGGCGAGCTGTCGCGACCCGCTGCGCCGGGAGCGATCTCGATCGGCGGCGCGGTGAAATCTAGCCGCTCGGCGGGGGCGGGGGCCGGCCGCAAGGTGAATTCGGGAAGCGGCGAGGCGGGTTCCTGTGCCGGCGCCGGCGCGGGATCGGCGAACGTGACGGCCGCGGGCGCCTCGTTTTCGATCATCTGGCTGAACTCGGAGTAGGGCAGGCGCGCGCCCGGCTGGACTGCCCCCGGGGAACGCGGCGCGGGCGAAAACGAGGGCGCCGGACGGCTCTCCATCAAGCGCTCGCGGATGGTGTCGCGCACGAAATCGTGCACGAACGATCCGTGGCGGAAACGCACCTCGGTCTTCGAAGGATGCACGTTCACGTCCACCTCTTCGGCATCGCATTCCAGGAAGAGCAGCGCGAACGGATAGGCCGAGGGCGGCATGAGGTTGTGATAAGCCGAGGAAAGGGCGTGCAGGAGCAGGCGGTCGCGGATGAGCCGCCGGTTCACGAAGACGTAGATGGAATTGCGGTTGGACTTCTGCACCTGCGGCCGCGAGAAGAAGCCGGTGAGGCCGAAGACGCGCACGGCGGCGTCCTCCGGCTCACTCGGGTCGGGCGGGGGGAGAAACAGCTCTCGCTGGCGCTCGCCGATCTCCACCAGTTCCTCCAGCACCTGGCTGCCGAAGACCTGGTAGACGCGCTCCTTCATGCTGGCCACCGGAGTGACGTGAAGCAGCTCGTTGGGGCCGCTCGTGAGCTGAAACGTCTTGTCCGCGTGCGCCAGGCTGTAGTGGGTCACGAGCGAGGCGATGTGCGCGAGCTCGGTCTGCTCGGTGCGCAGGAACTTGCGGCGGGCAGGCACATTATAAAAGAGGTCGCGCACCGTGATGGCGGTGCCTCCGCCCAGGGCGGCTTCTTCGCAGCGCAGCATCTTGCCGCCCGCGATTTCGATGCGCGTGCCGGTGGTCTCTTCGGGCGAGCGGGTTTCGAGCAGCAGGCGCGACACCGATGCGATGGAGGGCAGCGCCTCGCCGCGAAAGCCGAGCGTCGAGATGGAGAGCAGGTCTTTCACGTCGCGCAGCTTGCTGGTGGCGTGGCGCTCGAAGGCCAGCAGCGCGTCGTCGCGCAGCATGCCGCAGCCGTCGTCGACGATGCGGATCAGGCGCCGGCCGCCCGATTCGACTTCCACGCGGAGGTCGGTGGCGCCGGCGTCGAGCGAGTTCTCCAGCAGCTCTTTCACCACCGAAGCGGGCCGTTCGACCACTTCACCGGCGGCGATTTTGTTGGCCACCTGGTCGGGGAGGATGCGGATGCGGCCCATGGTCCAAGTTCAATATAACGTAGCACCGCTCCCTTTGGTCGCGGCTCGGTTGCGAATACTGTGGAACGACGGGGGGCCGAATTGCGTTGCTAGAATCGAGGGAGAGACCTCTTTATGGACCGGTCTGCCGCCGCCAGCCCCGCCACCGCCAGGGATATCATTCTCGAGATCGTCCGCAACATGCGCGAGGGGTTGGAGCCGCTGCACTACTCCACGCTGCCTCCTGCGATCTATCACGTGTATCTGCACTCCGACGATCTCGACCGGCTGCGGGGCATCCTGCCGCGCATCGTGGACGAGGCGCGGCGGGCGCTCGATGGGGAGATGGAATCGCTCAACCGCGCTTCGCTGGCCGAACGGATGAAAATCGCGCGCCGGGCGGAGCCCAGGATCGTGAAGCCGGAGGGCGGGTGGCAGATCCGCATCCTGGAAAACACCGATGACGAAGTGGAGGCCGGCGATATCACGATCCACTCGGAGCTGGCCCTTCCGGCGAAGCCGGAGCTGGGCGCGGGGTCGATGACCAAGCGCATCGCCACGCGGCGCAACACGGCGGCGTCGAGGGCGACGTATCAGCCCGCGGAAGCGGCCCCGCAGAGCGTTCCGGCGGCCAGTGCTCCGGCAGCGAGCGCTCCCGTGGCGTGCGCTCCGATCGGGGGCGCCTACGCGGTGATCGAGTACGAGGACCACGGCGGGCGGAAGACGTTCCAGATGACCAAGGACCAGATCGTGGTGGGGCGCGGCGGGCGCGATTATTGGACCGATCTGAAACTCGAAACGGCGCCGGATGTTTCGCGCGAGCATTTCCGGCTGCGGCGCGATCCGGAGAGCGGCAATTTCTTCCTGAAGGACCTGAGCCGCCTGGGGACCACCATCAACGGCGAGAAGGCGCCCTCGAGCATCGAGTTCGTGGAGGGCGAGAAGCGCGACCGGAACGTGGAAGCGCCGGTGCCTCCGAAGGCGCGGATCGGGCTGGCGGGAGTGGTGTTCCTGGAGTTCCGGAGTGGGGGTTCCAACGGTTAGGGCCAAATTGAAGTTCGCGGGCGAGAGCGATCCCGGACGCCGGCACAACAACGAAGACGCCCTGCACCTGGACGCCGACCGCGGCATTTTCTTCGTGGTGGACGGCATCGGGGGGCAGGCGGCCGGCGAGAAGGCGGCGGAGATCGCGGTGGAGCGGCTGCGCGCGCGGCTGGAACGGCAGACCGGAACCACGGAGCAGCGCGTTCGGGAAGCCATCACGGTGGCCAACAACGAGATTCTGCGCGCGGCGCGCGGCAATCCCGAATGGGAAGGGATGGCGTGCGTGCTCACCGTCCTGGTGCTGGAAAACGGATCGGCGGTGGTGGGGCACGTGGGCGATTCGCGCCTGTACCAGATCCGCGCGGGCGAGATTCGCAAGATCACGCACGACCATTCGCCGGTGGGCGAGCGCGAGGACAATCGCGAGCTGAGCGAGGGCGAAGCGATGCGCCATCCGCGGCGCAACGAGGTGTTCCGCGACGTCGGCTCCGAAGAGCATTCCCCGGACGATCCCGACTTCATCGAGATCCGGCGGTTGGTTTTCGAGCCCGACAGCGCGATGGTGTTGTGCAGCGACGGGTTGAGCGACCAGGTGGAATCGACCGAGATCCGGCGCGCGGTGGAGCAGAACGCGGGGAATCCGGACCGGGCGGTGCGGGAACTGATCGACGCGGCGAACCGGGCGGGCGGCAAGGACAATGTGACCGTGGTGGTGGTGGAGGGCGAACAGTTCCGGGCGCCCGAAACCGCGGCCGCGGCGGCGAGGCGAAGACCGCGCGGCCGGCGCTGGCTGTACCTGGCGGGCGGCGTGGTGCTTGGCCTGGCGGCGATGTTCGGGGCCTTGAAGTGGCTGGGCTGGGAGCCGGCGGCATCGGGCGACGAGGAGACGGCGGCGCCGCAGGTCCTGGTGGCGGGCGCGGGGCAGAAGTTCGCGCGCATCGGCGACGCCATGGCGCAGGCCGGCGCGGGCGATACGGTGGAAGTGCTGGCGGGCGATTATCACGAGCAGGTGCGGCTCAAGAGCGGCGTGGCGCTGCGCAGCCGCGTGCCGCGCGAGGCGGTGCTGCTGGCGGTTCCGATGAGCGACGCGCCGGTGGTGGTGGCCGATGCGGTCAAGGACGCGCGCATCGGCGGGTTCCTGATCCGCGCCGACCGGCAGGCGCCGCTCTCCGCGGGAATGGCTCTGGCGGATTCCGAAGTGGAAGTTTCGAACATGGAGATCGTGGGCGCCTCGATCGGGATCCAGATCCGCGGCGGCAGCCCGACCCTGCTGGGCAACTCGATTCACGACTGCGCGGGCGATGGCGTGCAGATTACGGGTCCGGGAACGGCGTGGGTGTTCCACAACTCGATCCGCCGCAATAAGGGCAAGGGGCTGGCGGCGCTCGAAGGGGCCAGGCCGGCGCTGCGCGACAACGTGTTCGAGAAGAATCCGCTGCTGTTGCCCCCGGACATGCCCATGGATGCGGTGCGCGCGCAGAACGTGATTCTGGATGCGGTGAGGACGACGGCAAAGCAATGATCGCACCGGCCAGCCGGAAGATCGGGAAGTACGAGATCCTGCGCAAGCTGGGACGCGGCGGGATGGCCGATGTGTACCTGGCGCAGGACACCGCGGGGAAATCGGCCGTGGCGCTGAAGCTCATCGAGCATGCGGCGGACGCGGATACGCACGACGCCATCGAGGCGGAGCGGCGCGGGGCCGTGTTGCAGGCGCACCTGGCGGCGGTAGACCCGCGGGTGGTGAGCATCTACGATTCGGGCGACGCGGACGGCTACTTCTACGTCGCCATGGAGTACATCGACGGGCAGGACCTGGCGGAGTTGCTGCGGCGCGGGCCGCTCCAGGTGGAATACTCGGTGGATGTGGCGCGGGCGGTGGCGCAGACGCTGGACAACGCGCACAACTTGCAGGTGGCCATCGACGGCAAGGATTTTCACGGCATCGTTCACGGCGACATCAAGCCGAAGAACATCCGGATCGACGGCAAGGGCGAGGTGCGGGTGCTGGATTTCGGCATCGCCAAGGCCCTTTCGCTTTCGCGCAAGCTGACGCGCAACGAATTCGGCAGCGTGCCCTACGGGTCGCCGGAGCGGCTCGAGGCGGGCGAGGTCAACGTGCTTTCCGACCTGTGGTCGCTGGCGGTGATGCTGTACGAGATGCTCACCGGGCTTCAGCCGTACCAGGCCGAGACCACCGAGCGGCTGGAGCGCATGATCCGCTCGCGGATTCCACCACCGCCCGTGCCCGACCCGTGCCCGGAGCCGCTGCGGCGCATCCTGATCAAGGCCATGGCGCCCGATGCGGAGGTGCGGTATCAATCGGCGCGCGAGTTGGACGAAGAGCTGGCGGCGTTTCGCAATGGCGGAACGGTAAAGGCGGTGACCGAGGACCTGGAGGCCACGCGCCGCACCAGGCGGCCCGAGGTGGATGACGACACCCGGAAAACCGGCGCGGAGGCCGGCGCCACGGAGGAGACGCGGAGGACCACCGCGAAGATTTATTACGGCACGTGGCCGCCTGCTAAAGCAAAAACCAGAAAGCCCATGCCGGTGGGTGTCGCCAGAGCTTTGTGGGGGGCGGGGTTTGTGGCGGTGGTGGTGGTCACGGGGCTGGTGTTGTCGAGCGTGATGCTCCACAGCCGCGGGAAGCAGTTCGCCCGGGAGATCGAATCCGAGCAGGTGACCGATACCAACGACATCTGGAACAGGTGGACGGAACTTTCCAAGGGCAATCCTTCGTCCTGGTTGTTAGGGATGCCGAGGAAGGCGGTGGAGCAGAAGCTCGTCTCGGCGGCGGACCAGGTGATCGACAGCTACCGGAATAGCGACGCGGTTTACGAGAATAGCTGGAAGAGCGCGCGCGACGAACTGGCGCACGCGCTGCTGCTCGATCCCGACAACACCGTGCGCGGCAAGCTGCGGCTGTGCGAAGGGCACCTGGCGCGCATCGACGGCATCGCCCACAAAAGCGCGCCGGAGCTGAACCTGGCGGTGCAGAAGTTCAACGAGGCGCAGCAACTGATGCCCCGGTCGCCCGATCCGGAGCTGGGCCTGGCGCGCGTTTACGTGTACGGGCTGAAGGACATCGATCGCGCCTACCAGGCGCTGCAACAGGCCGAACAGCGCGGGTTCGCGCTGGGCAACCGCGAGAAGTCGCAGCTGGCCGACGGGTACCGCGATCGCGGCGACCGGCTGTTCTGGGATTCGCGCAACGTGCGCGGCATGCCGCAGGAGAAGGACGAAGTCGAGCGCGCCCGGGACGACTACGCGCGGGCGCTGCAGCTTTATCAAGGCATCGCGCCGTACGGCAACGCCAACGCCGGGATCCTGCGCGTGCAGAAGAGCATCGAGAGCGTCGATTCGCGGCTCCAGCAGATCGAGCAGGAATCCACCAGCGGGCCGGCGGGCGCGGTCAAGCGGGCGCTGCCCGACTGGCTGAAACCCTTCGTGCACATATGGCAGTAACGCGCAGCAGGGCGGCCGAGCGCGCCGAGGTGCGCCGCCTGCCACGGCAACGCGCGGGCTGGCGGCTGGTCGAGCTGTTGTCGACCTTGGGAGCGGCGGCGCTGGTAGCGGCCGCGCTGTTCCAGGTGTACCGGGTGAAAACGCAGGGGCTCGCGGAGGTGGACCAGGGCCTGGCGGCGCATCGCCTGGTGAACCTCAACGCGCTGGGCGCGCGCGAGGATCTGTTGCCCGCGCTCGGGATCGTTCCGGATTTGCGCGAGCGGCAGGAGCTGGCGCGCAAGATCTACTTCCTTTCGGGCGGGCTTTCGAACGTGGGCGGAATTCGCGCGCTGGTCACCGCCGACCAGTTTCGCGAGCTGAAGCCGGTGTTCGTGGTGCGGGGTCCCGACCAGTTCCGGCGGGCGTTCCGCCTGTGGGCAGCGCTGTTCCTGGCGGCGTTTCTGGCGGTGCACGCGTGGTGGAGCCTGCGCGGTTTCGCGGGCGACCAGGCGTTCCTGCCGGCGCTTCTGCTGCTGACCGGGATGGGGCTGGTGCTGATGATCGCCTTGCGCGATCCGGTGCGCGACAACCTGCTGTTCACCGGGTTCGCGCAGGGCGCGGTGGGCGGCTCGGTGCTTCTGGCGGTGGCCAGCGCGCTGGACTACGAGCGCCTCTTCGGGAAACTGAGCTTCGTGCCGCTGCTGGGAAGCTTCGCGCTCTCGGCGCTGTTGATGCTGTTCGGGCGCGGTCCGGGCACGAGCGACGCCAAGGTGAACCTGTTCGGGTTCCAGCCGGTGGAGATCATCCGGCTCCTGCTGGTTCTTTTCCTCGCGGGGTACTTCGCGCGCCAATGGGACGTGCTGCGGCACGCCCGCGAAACGCGCCCGCGGCTGGCGGCGCTGACGCGGCACTTCGACATCCCGCCGGTGGAGTACTCCCTGCCGGTACTGGTTTCGGTGGCGCTCTCGCTGGTTTTCTTCTTCGCGCAAAAAGACATGGGGCCGGCGCTGGTCTTCGCGTGCCTGTTCCTGGTGTTGTACGGCATCGCGCGCGGCGGCGCGCTGCTTCCCGTGGCCGGGCTGGCGGTGATGGTCCTGGGATTTGCCTCCGGCTACATCCTGGGCGTGCCGCACACCGTGGGACAGCGGGTGGCGATGTGGCTTTCGCCGTGGAACAACGCGGTGCACGGCGGCGATCAACTGGCGCATTCGCTGTGGGCGTTCGCCACCGGCGGCCTGAGCGGGATGGGGATCGGGCTGGGCGACCCGCAGGTGGTCCCGGCCGCCCATACCGACCTGGTGCTTTCGGCGATCGGCGAGGAATGGGGGTTCCTGGGGGTGGCGGCGGTGTTCGCGCTGTACGGGCTGATCCTGTACCGCGCGCTGCGGATCGCCCGGCGCGCGCGGACGGACTACGAGTTCTTTCTGGCGGCGGGACTGGCCGCCGCCACGGCGCTCCAGATCCTGGTGATCTCGGGCGGGGCGCTGGGGGTGATGCCGCTCACCGGAGTGGTGACGCCGTTCCTCAGCTACGGGCGCACCTCGATGCTGGCGAATTTCGCCGTGGTGGGGATCCTGGCCGCGCTGTCCGCGTCCGGCGCAAAATCCGGCGGCCAGCGGAGCACCTCCCAAGCCGCGGGGAACGTCTCGGCGGTCTCGGTGATCTTCGCCGTGGCGGGAGCGGTGGTGCTGGCCAAAGCCGCGTACGTGCAGGTGCTGCGCAGCACCGCGGTCATGGGCCAAGGCACGCTGGTGGTGCAGGCCGATGGGGCGCGGCGGTATCAATACAATCCGCGGTTCCAGGACGTCATGCGCGACATTCCCAAGGGCGCCATCTACGATCGCAACGGGCTGCCGCTGGCCACCAGCAATTGGGACGAGCTGGAGAAGCATCGCGGGGAGTACCAACAGCTCGGCATCGATATCGACCGCGCCTGCGTACGCTCCGACAGCCGCCACTATCCCTTCGGCGCGCTGATGTTCGATCTGCTGGGCGACCTGCGGACGCGCTCGCACTGGGGCGCCGGCAACACGTCGTACGTGGAGCGCGATTCGGCGCGGCGGCTGCGCGGCTATGACGACCGGCCGGAGATGGTGGAAGTCAAAAATCCCAAGAGCGGCAAGATGGAGCGCGTCGTCCGCTACGATTACCGCGAGCTGGTGCCGCTGCTGCGGCATCGCTACGATCCGCAGAATCCGGAGGTGCGGCGCATTCTCGACCGGCCGCGCGACGTGCGCACGTCGCTCGACGCGCGCCTCGAGGTGAAAGTGGCGGAGATCCTGCGCAACCAGTTGAAGCAGGCCGGGCAGGACAAGGGCGCGGCGGTGGTGCTCGATCCGGTGACGGGCGATCTGCTGGCGGCGGTGAGTTTTCCGCTCCCGCCCGCCGGCACGGCGGACACCGCGCCGGAAGCGGAAGGCGCCAGTTACCTGGACCGCGCGCGCTATGGCCTCTATCCGCCGGGCTCGACATTCAAAGTGGTGACCGCGATGGCGGCGCTGCGCAAGGATCCGGCGCTGCTGCACAAGACGTACGAGTGCATCCGGCTGCCGGATGGCCGCGTGGGCAACTACATCAAGGGCTCGAACCGGCCCATCCGCGACGACGTGCAGGACCAGACGCCGCACGGCAACGTGGATCTCGGGCGCGCGATCGTGGTTTCGTGCAACGCCTACTTCGCGCAGTTGGGGGCGTACGACGTGGGCGCAAAGGCGCTGTTCGATACCGCCAGGCTGCTGGGCATCGCGGCGGCTTCGCCCGACACGGAGGCGCAGTTGAAGAAATCGCTGCCGCAGTCTTCCTACGGGCAGGGGCAGGTCGTGGCATCGCCGTTCCAGATGGCGCGGGTGGCGGCCACGGTGGCGGCCGGCGGGATGATGCCGCAGGGCCGCTGGCTCACCGGCGAGGACAACCCGCGCACCACCGCGCCCGAGCAGGTGCTGGCGCCCGACGCGGCGGCGACCCTGGCGCGCCTGATGCGCCAGGCGGTGACTGGCGGCACGGGCCGGCGGGCGGCCGCGGCGAGCGTGCCGATGGCCGGCAAGACCGGTACCGCGGAGCTGGCGGACGCGCCTTCGCACGCGTGGTTCATCGGGTTCGCGCCGTACGGCGCCCCCGCCGCGGCCGGCCAGCGGAAGATCGCGTTCTCGGTGCTGGTGGAGAATGGAGTGTACGGCGGCACGGCCGCGGCGCCGGCGGCGGCGGAGATCGTGAATGCGGCGGCAAAGCTGGGATTGTTTCAACCATGAGCCTGTTTTCGAATATCGAGAAGACCATTGAACGCGGGTTCCGCCGGTGGACCGAGCGCGTCTTCGGCGCCGCGCAGTCCGACGAGCTGCTGCTGGTCCATCGCGCCATCCTGGAGGAAGTCGAGGGCAAGGTGCAAGTGGTGGCGCGCGGGCGCCGCGTCTTTCCCTTCGGACGGCTGGCGGTCACGCTGGTATCCGCGGACGCGGAGAAGCGCGCGCTCTACCACGCGGCCTTCGCCGAAGGCGGGCGCCTCGAAAGCGACGTGCGCGAGGCGCTGGAAGGCGCGGGGTGCGAGGCGCCGCGCGGGTTTGCGGTGGAGGTGAAAACGGCCGAGAGTGGCGATAAGAACTTCGCCATCGAGTATGGAGTTGCGCCGGCGGCTCCTGTGGCTGCCGAGCGGCAGGCGGCCGCCCAGGAGACGGGTGTGGAGACCGGCTCCGGGCGGCTGGTGGTGATCAAGGGGAAGGCCGAGCGCGCCGAGTATGCGCTGGAGAAGCCGCGGACGAATATCGGCCGGATCGCCGAGCTGACGGATTTCGATCAGCACATGGTGCGGCGCAACGACGTGGTATTCGAGGAGGGCGGCGACGATGCCAACGCCACGGTCTCGCGGCGGCACGCGCACATCCGCCTGGACGGCGGCGACTATCGGCTGATCGACGACGAAAGCGAATTCGGCACGCGCGTATTTCGCGACGGGCGGCCTATCGAGGTGCCCGCCGGCAACCGGCGCGGGGAAAAGTTGAGGCCCGGCGACGAAATCTATCTGGGCAGGGCGTGCCTGCGGTTCGAGCGATAAGCGGCGCCGGGATCCTAGCACTGACTCGCACCAAGTTCGTCGTGCCAGGTGACCCGAGTCACATGTTAACGGCATAAGTGTTGTGGACATAAGTGTTGTGGACCCCTTGCGCCCGAAATCGCCCTGTGTTAGGCTCGCCCCAGTTGAATCTGTCTCGTCGAGAGGTCTACATGCGAAGAGTGGCACTACTGATCGGATTGTTGGGCGCGGCGTTTGCCATAGCGTTCGCCCAAACCGGGGGGCAAATCACCGGTGAAGTGAGGGATCCGAGCGGCGCGTTGGTTCCCAACGCGTCCGTTACGGTCACTAATACCGCGACTAACGCGGCGCGATCCACGCAAACCAACGCTTCGGGACTCTACAGCTTCCCCGATCTGACGCCCGGAATGTACGAAGTGAAAGTCGCCGTGCCGGGCTTCGCTAACATGGTGAAGGCGGGCATCGAGCTCCAGGTGCAGGACGTGGCGCGCGTCGATTTCGCCCTGGCCGTGGGACAGGCCACCCAGACCATCGAGGTCGCCGCCAACGCGGCGTTGCTCACCACCGAAAGCGCGACGGTCGGCACGGTGATCGATGGAGCGCGAATTGCGGAGATGCCGTTGAACGGCCGCAATTACTTGAGCCTGGTCGCGCTGAGTCCTAACGTGACCACCGGATTTGTTCCCGCCGCGCAGGCAGCCGGCCGCTTGGGCGGGTCGCGCGGCTCACTCACCATCGCCGTCACGAGCGGGCGCTCGACGTGGGAGAACTATACTCTGGACGGCATCACCAACACCGACATCGACTTCAACACCTATATCCTCCAGCCGTCGGTCGACGCGCTACAGGAATTCAAGGTGCAGTCCGGGATCTATCCCGCGGAGTTCGGCCGGGAACTTGGACAAGTCAACGCCGCCACCAAGCCCGGCACCAACGAATACCACGGAGCCCTCTGGGAGTTCCTGCGCAACGACAAGCTCGACGCCGTGCCTTACGACTTCGCCTCCGCCACCCGCAGCGCGACCAATCCTCCTCCCGTGAAAGCGCCCTACAGACAGAATCAATACGGCTATGATCTGGGGGGGCCGGTTCGGATTCCGAAGCTGTTCAACGGAAAGAACCGGCTGTTCTTCATGTCGAATTTCGAGGAATACAACTCCCGGCAGACCAGTCCAACGATCACCACGACGATGCCGCTGGCCATGCGCAACGGAGACTTTTCTTCCATCCTCTCTTCCGGGTACGTACTTTATGACCCGAACTCACGCAGCCTCGGGACCTCCACGGATCCCACCCAACAGCTAGCCAGCGTCGTCGCGACCCAGTCCCCATTCCCCGGCAACATTATTCCCGCCAGCCGCATCAGCCCGGACTCCACGCTTCTGCTCAGCAAGTGGAATCCATTGCCGAATATACCCCAGACCACGACCGGATTGCCTTTCCACAATTATCAATACGGATCGAAAGTTCCGCTCGACAAGGACACGCTCACCACGCGCATCGATTTCAACGAGAGTTCCAGATCGCAGTGGTTCGGCCGCTACAGTTGGAACGACGAATCCACCCTTTCCACCGTTGGCCTGACCGACGACGGGGAAACTTTGTACACCCGCGCCAGCCAGTGGGTGCTGTCCAACGTCCGGACCATTTCCCCGACCAAGGTGAACGAGGCCCGGTTCGGCTACAACTCGCTGTTCAACAACATCACCCAGCAGTTGGCGGGCAAGGAGAACGTGAACACGGAACTGGGCATGCCGGTGTCGCCCAGCGATCCGAATTCCTTTGGCATACCCAATATCGATTTTCTCAATGGCAACCTGGCCACTTACGGCAACCCGACCAGCAGCCCGTTCCAGATCAACGACAAATATTTCGAGTGGGTCGACAACTTCTCCTGGGTCATCGGGAAGCACTCGCTGCGCTTTGGCGGGGAATACCGGTACAACGAGTTTCCGCAAATCGGAAACGAATTCCCCCGCGGCCAGTTCTATTTCGATGGCCGGTACACCAACAAGGTCACGGCGTCGGGCGGGGGAACCGGCGGCTTCTCGGGCGCGGATATGCTGCTGGGCGATCCGTATGAGGCCATTATCGCCGTCTCGCTGGCTCAAGCCGATTTCCGCTCCAGCGAATGGGCGAGCTATATCGACGACACCTGGCGGATACACCCGCACCTGACCCTGAGCTTGGGTTTCCGGTGGGAGGTCTCGCAGCCACTGCTGGATGCGTCCGGCCTCGAGCCGAATGTCCAGCTCCAACAACCGCTTCCCAACCAGGCGAATGTGCCGGATCTGAGTAAGCACCCGGTTTTCGTCCGCACCGGCAGCGGGGATTTTTACCAGGGCATCAACTTCCGTTACGCGCCCTATTGGTCGGCCAATGGAGGAATCCCCGGGTCCCCTCCTTTGCAAACCGTCAGGGACGGGCGGATGGGCAGCCGGCTGATCAATACCAATTACCACGACTTCGCGCCACGCATCGGCATCGCCTACAGCCCGTCGGATAAGTGGTCGATCCGCGCCGGTTATGGCATCTTCTACTCGTTTGAGAGCAAGAACTCCATCTTCGACCTCGCGCGCGGAATGGGTGGCCGGGCCACCACACTGGCGAGCACCACCTATACGCCGCCGACGTTTACTTACACGAATTTCCTCAATACGGCCGCGCTTCCGGTGACCGTACCGGTCAGCCTCACCTGGGGTGCGGCCCAACACCTGCCGGACAGTTCCACCCAGCAATTCGTGCTGAACGTCCAGCGCACGGTCGGCAAATCGACGACCCTGGAGGTGGGTTACACCGGCTCGGTAAGCCGCCATCTGGCCTTCCTGTTGGACGAGAATCAGGGGATTCTCAGCGCAACCTTACCGGCGGTTCAACGCCTGCCCTATCCGGAATGGGGCGCCTCGGGGATCCAGTATGTAATGGCCGCCGCCAGTGGGAATTACAGTAGCCTGCGGGCCCAGTGGACCACGCGTCTCAGCAACAACCTGAACGCCTTGCTGGGCTATACCTGGTCCAAGGGCCTGGACGACACCAGCAACATCCGCGGCACGGTGGGGGCCGACTTCTCGCCCCAGAACGCGCTCTGCCCGACTACGTGCGAATACGGCCCATCGGATTTCAATATTCCGCAACGTTTCGTTGGTTCCATCCTCTACACCCTGCCATTCGGTAAAGGCCAGCATTTCCTCAACCATGGCGGAGTCGTGAATCAGGTAATAGGCGGCTGGCAGATCAGTACCATCACCACGCTGCAAAGCGGCGGCGTGGTGGATACCTCCTCGTGGGACTCGGGGGGCACCAATTTCGTTTCGAACGCCACCCGGCTGAGCTGCGTTGCCGGCGTGAACCCGATTCTGCCCGGTAACAACCTGAACGGCTGGTATAACCCGGCGGCATTCTCCAACCCCGTTTCCGGCACGTTTGGAAACTGCGGGCGCAACACCCTGCGGGGACCGTGGTTGGGGAACGAAGATGTCTCGATCTTCAAGTTTTTCCGGCTCGCCGAAGGAAAGACTCTTGAATTCCGCACGGAAATGTTCAACGCTCCCAACCATGTGCTGTTGACCGAAAGCGGCCAGTTAAGCTGGGGAAACGGATCGAGTCCGACGCCCGCTGCGAGCTTCGGTAGGATTACGTCGACTTCGAACGCCATGCGCCAGATCCAGCTCGCGCTCAAGTTAAGCTTCTGAGGGGTAGCTCTTAGGCCGGCGCGCTCCGCCGGCGGGACAGAACAGGGCCGGCGCAGCGGTCGAAGGACGGCCTGCGGCCCTCGGGAACGGGAGGTAAGGTGGATTCTATGGAAAGACGAAGTTTTCTCAAAGCGGGCGCCGGAGCGGCCGCCTGGACCGCGGCATCTTACCAGCGCGTGTCCGGCGCCAACGACCGGCTGCACGTCGGCCTCATCGGGTGCGGCGGCCGCGGCACCTTCGATACCCGCCTGATGCGGGGGACACCGGAAGACATTCAGGCCGTGGCGCCCGAGAACTATCATGACGGCAACCTGGATCCACGCCTGAAAGAACCGCGCAATGTGGATGTCAGCGCGCTCTGCGACGTCAACGGCGCCAGGCTGGATGCCGCGAAGCAATGGGCGCCGCAGGCGAAAACCTACACCGACTTCCGGAAGCTGCTGGCCGACAAGGATATCGATGTGGCCGTCATCGGCACGCACGACCCCTGGCACGCCACCATGCTGATTATGGCTTGCGACGCCGGCAAGGACGTGTATGTGGAGAAGCCGCTGATGTACCGCGTGGGCGAGGCCAAGGCCATGCTCGACGCGGTGCGCCGGAACAAGCGGATCGTCCAGGTGGGCACCCAGCACCGCTCGGCGGACCACATCGCGGACGCCGCCAGGATGATCCAGGGCGGCAAGATCGGCGAGGTGCATTTCGTTCGTGTGTGGAACTACATGGGCATGGCGTGGGGCAACCCGCCCGTGCCGGACAGCGATCCGCCGCCCGATCTGAACTGGGATGCCTGGCTGGGACCGGCGCCCAAGGCGCCGTTCAACCGCAACCGGCTCAATTACCGGTCGTTCATGGACTATACCAACGGGATCATCAGCGACTACGGCAATCACCGCTTCGACTCGGTGCACCAGATCATGGGCGTGGAAACGCCGCTCACCGTGGTTTCGTCCGCGGTGCGGTTCAACAAGACGCTCGCCGGCGATATCTACGACATGCAGACCGCCATCTACGAGTACCCCAACTTCATCATGAATTACGAGGCCTGCAACTACAACGGCCACGGCTTGGGCGGCCGGACCGAGGGCATGCGCTACTACGGCATGCGGGGGCCGGAGGACCGCCCGCACGGCATGGCGTTCTATGGCACCGAAGCGGCCCTCTTCGTCGATCGCATCGGCATGGAGCTGTATCCCGAGCCGAAGCCGCCCGAGGGGGGAGGCCGCGGAGGCCGGGGAGGCGGCCGCAGAGGCGGTTCCACCTTCGTGCCGCGCATGGAGAAGATCAAGGTCAACGAGGACGAGCCGACACCGCTGCACACCAAGTACTTCGTCGACTACGTGCGCTCCCGCAAGGAGCCGTTCGCCAATCTCGGAGTGGGAGTACGGGCAACCGCCATCGCGTGCATGGGCAACGTGGCGTATTGGACCGGCCGCAAGATCAAGTGGGACGGCGAGGCGTTCAACTTCGGCGGCGACAAGGAGGCCAACACCCATGTCTTCCGCCCATACCGCAAGCCTTGGGACCTGGTGAAGTTCAGTTGAAGACGTGACTGACAGTAATGCACCGGCCGCGAATCGGATTCGTCACCTGCGTCCATCCGCTCTACGATCTGCCGGCGGTGGGCGCCTGGCGCGAGAATGCCATCGGAGAGCTGCGGAAGTCGGGATGCGAAGTGATTGCCTGCGCGATCCCGCGAACCCCGGCTGAAGCCGGCGAGGTTGCCGCGCAACAGGCCAGGCACGAAGTCGATCTGGTGGTGCTGTTCTTCTGCTCGTGGGTGTCCGAAGACGTCACCCTGGCGCTGGCCCAAGGGGTTCAAGACATCCCGTTGTTCCTTTGGGCCCTCCCCTACCTGGACCTCGACATCCCGATGCCCTCCCCGATGAGCGGCCTTACGGGGTCCGGGTCGAATATCCGGCGGGCGGGCAAGCGGTTCGCCTATGCGATCGGAGGTGTGAATACCGCGACTGTGGAGCAAGTGGCCGCGGCCGCCCGGGCCGGCGCCGCCGCCAGAGCGCTGCACCGCGCCAGGCTGGGAGTGGTGGGCGATCCGTGCCCCGGGATGGCAGATGTGGCGGTGGACGAATCGGAGCTACAGCAGGCGCTGGGCGTCACGACCGTCCACTTCGAACTGGACGAGCTGGTGCGGGCGGCGCGGGCTGCGTCCTCCGGCGAGGCGGAACGCGCAGCCCAGCGGCTCCTCGCGGCGGCCGCCGGCGGAAGTGAAGTGAGCGAAGCGGTGCTGGCCGACAACCTGCGGATCTACGTCGCCCTTCAGGAGATGGTGCGCCGAAATCAGCTGGATGCCTACTCGGTGCGCTGCTGGCCCGAACTTCGTAACGGGCTCGGGATCACGCCGTGCGCGGCCCACGCGCTGATGGCCCAGGACGGGATTCCGAGTACCTGCGAAGTGGACGTGACAGCGCTCATCACCACCTGGTTGTTGAGCCGTCTGGCAGGCGCCTCGGCCTTCAACTTCGATATCACGGGGTACCTCGAGGACCAGGACGCCATCCAGTTCGCGCATTGCGGCGCGGCCGACCCTTCGCTGGCCGGCGACCCCGGGAAAGTTCTTCTCCGCACGCACATGCGCACCGCGACCGGCGCCACGGTGGAGTTCCCGTTCCGCGAGGGAACCGTGACGCTGGCCAAGCTGTTGCGCCCGATCGGCGGCAAATTCCGGCTGTTTGCCGCCGCCGGCCAGGCGATCCTCTCGGACGGCGTGCGCGGGAGCGTCGCGACGGTGCGGCCGGAACCCTCCGCGAAGACATTTCTTGACACGATGATGCAACACGCAGTCGAGCACCACGTCGCCCTGGTCTATGGCTGCTGGAAACGCGAGTTGCAGCTCTTCTGCGAATTCACCGGAGTGGAATTCGTGTCTCCCCCCGCGCGGGGGGAGTGACAGGCGCGTCAGTTCCCGGCGCAAATGCTAACCTGAGAATGAGTCTGGCGGTGAACATGCGGATTCCGATTGTCTTGCTTTCCTTGACCCTCGGCACGTTGATGGCGCAGCAGCCCACCGATGGGCGGGGCTGGCTGAATCAGGGCGTTCAGGCGTTCAAGAGCGCCCGCTACGGCGATGCGGTTGCCTCGTTCCAGAAGGCCGTGGACCTGAACCCGAACGAGGTCACGCCGCGCCTATACCTGGCGACCGCGTACATGCAGCAATACATTCCCGGGGCGACTTCGCCCGAGAATTCGGATCTCGCCTTCAAGGCCGAATCCGAGTTCCAACAGGTGCTCACGCTGGAGGCGAACAACAAGGTTGCCCTTGCCTCTCTCGCATCGCTGGAGCTGAACCAGAAGAAATGGGACGAGGCTCGAAGCTGGTACGGCCGGCTGCTCAGCGTCGATCCCGCCAACCGAGACGCCTTCTATTCGCTGGGGTTCATCGACTGGTCCGTGTGGTACCCGCCTTACGCCCAGGCGCGGATGCAACTCGGAATGCGCCAGCAGGATCCCGGGCCGATGCCGGAGGGCGCGGTCAAGGAGGATTTGAGGAGCAGGTTTCGAGCGGTCGTCGAAGACGGCATCGCCAATCTCCAGAAGGCTCTGGAGATCGATCCAAAGTACGACGACGCCATGGCGTACATGAACCTGTTCCTCCGCGAATACGCCGACCTTCGTTCCACGCAGGCGGACTACCTGCGCGACGTGGCCGAGGCCGATCAGTGGGTCCAGAAAGCCCTCGCCACCAAGAAGGAAAAGGCGCAGCAGGCGGCTTTGCCGGGCCTGGTGGCACCGCTGCCTCCTCCGCCACCACCCCCTCCTCCGCCAGGTCAAGGGAGCAATGTGCAGCGCATTCGGATCGACGGGCAGGTGCAGCAGGCAATGCTGGTCAAGCAGGTTCCGCCGGTCTATCCGCCGCTGGCACAGCAGGCCGGCATCTCAGGAACCGTGAGGCTGGGCATCGTCGTCACAAAGGACGGCACAATCGCGAACATAACCGTTCAGTCGGGGCATCCTTTGCTGATACCGCCGGCCATAGAGGCGGTGAAGCAGTGGGTGTATCGGCCCACACTGCTGAATGGCCAGCCGGTGGAAGTCCAGACTACGGTGGACGTGACCTTCAGTTCGCCGGGGCAGTAGAGACCTTTACCGGCCGCAGCGACAAGTCCTCGAAATCGAAGCTGAAATCGGTGAGCGGCGAGACGGGCGCCACCTTCACTTCCTCGACGGCGCCGTCCGGCCCCAGGTAGAAAGTCACGAAGGCATCCGCGCCCAGCGTGCGGTCGCGCCAGCGCGCCACGAACGTGTCGTACTGCCAGTGCTCCAGGCCGCCGGTGAGCTGCTTCGTGTGGGTGAACGAAATGGCCAGCTTGCCGCCGCGGTCTTCAATAGCGACGTCGCCGTACCAGGAGTCGCGGTAGCGGCCGGCGTAAGCGGACAGCGGCAGGGAGGGGCGCGAATTCGGATTGCGCTTTCCGGCCGCCTTCTTCACGGCCTCCTCGCCTTGGGCGGTCTCGATTCGATCCAGCTCGTGAAAGGCCGCCACCCAATCCGTGGGCGGCGCGCCCAGGTAGTGATCCAGCACGGTCCATGTCACCGAGGCGTGCGCGCCGGTCTCCTCCTGGTTGGTGAGCACCACGATCCCCAGCGCGAGATCGGGCAACATCGTGACTCGGGAAACGTAGCCTGCCAGCGTGCCCGTGTGATACACCAGTTTCCTGCCGCGATAATCGCGCAGCATCCAGCCCAATCCGTAAGCGCTGAAGTTCGGCTGCATCGCCGCCAGCGCCGGCGGCGCGCCCGCGGGCAGATCTTCGATCGGCAGGATGGTTTCGGCCGACCACATCTCCTTCGATCGCGCTTCGCTGAAGAGGCGCTTTCCACCGGGCAGCGCGCCGCGGCCGAGTTGCGCGATCACCCACTTCGCCAGGTCGCGCACGCACGAATTCATGGCGCCGGCCGGCGTGTTGTTGTCGTGATCGGTTTGCGGGATGGGGACGACTTTGCTATCCACGCGCACGTGCGGGATGGCGGCGTCGCGTGCGTTTACCAGGTCGCTGGTCCTCGCATTGGTGGAAGTCATGCCCAGCGGAACGAAGATCCGCCGCCGGACGAAATCGTTCCATCTCTCCCCGGTGATGGCCGGAATGAGCTGGCCGGCCACGAGGTACAGCAGGTTGTCGTAGGCGTAGCGGCTGCGGAAGCTGGACGCGGGCTTGAGGAAGCGGATGCGGCGGATGATCTCGTCGCTGGTGAAGTCGGTGGAGGGCCAGAACAACAGGTCGCCCGCGCCCAGCCCCAGGCCGCTGCGATGCACCAGAAGGTCGCGCACGGTCATCTCCCGAGTGACGTAGGGGTCGTACATCTGGAAGGCGGGCAGGTGGTCCACCACGCGGTCGTCCCAGCGGAGCTTGCCTTCGTCCACCAGCATCGCCAGCGCCGCGGCGGTGAAGGCCTTGGTGTTGGAGGCAATCCGAAAAAGCGAATCGGGCGTTACCGGCGCGGACTCGCCGAGCTTGCGCACGCCGTAGCCCTTGGCGGCGACGACGTGACCGTCTTTCACCACCGCGACCGCGATGCCCGGCACTTCGAACTGCCGGCGGGCGCGTTCCACCACCGCATCGAGGTAGTCCTGGGCCTGGCCGAGCGCGGCGACGGCCAGCAGCGACGCGAGCAGGAGCGCGCTATTTTTCGCGCAACAAAAAGTCATAGACTTGTCTCTTCGAAAGTCCGCGGCGGCGGGCCACCTGCTTGATGGCGTCCATTCGGGGCGTGCCGTCGCGCATGAGCGTTTCGACTGCTTCGTCTACCGGCGTATCGTCGGGCGGAGGCGCCGAAGCCTTTCCGATCAGCAGTGTGATTTCGCCTTTGACCGCGGCGCGCTCCGCCAGTTGCGCGCGGATTTCGGCGGCAGATCCGCGCAGGAACTCTTCGTGGATTTTGGTCAGTTCGCGGGCCACCACCACCGGCCGGGCTCCCAGAGCCTGTTCGACGGCCTCGAGCGCTTCCACGATACGGTGCGGAGCCTCGTAGAAAATCAGGGTGGCCGATTCGCCGGCGAGCAGTTCGAGGGCCTTGGCACGCTGCCCCGCCTTGGCCGGCAGAAACCCGCAGAAGCGGAACGTGTCGGTGGGCAGGCCCGAAGCCGACAGCGCCGCGACCGCCGCCGAAGGGCCGGGAATGGGCTGCACCGGAACGCCGTTCGCGATAGCGGCTTTCACCAGGCGGTAGCCCGGGTCGGAGACCAGCGGCATGCCCGCATCGGAGACCAGAGCGATCACGGCGCCCCCGCAAAGCCGCTCGGCCAGTTCTTCGCTGCGCTCGGCTTCGTTGTGCTCGTGGTAGCTGATGGCGGGCTTCTGGATTCCGTAGTGGTCCAGCAGCTTGCGCGTCTGGCGCGTGTCCTCGCAAGCGATGAGGTCCGCCTCGCGCAGCACGCGCACCGCGCGGTAGGTGATGTCTTCCAGGTTGCCGATGGGCGTGGCCACCACGTAGAGCAGGCCGGGCACATTTTGAGTATAGTGGGCCTCACGGCCGGCGCCTGGCGAAGACCGGACGATCGGAATCGACAATCGGCTTGTTGCATTCGATGCGAACCTGTTTGCTGCCCGCCTGAAACTCGATCGCGTTGCCGTGGAAATGACCGGCTTCGACCCACCCGGCCAGTCCTGGATACGAAATAATGGAGTACGCGCCTTCTCCGGGCACTTGCACATCCATCCTGCCGGCAGGGCCATACTCCAGCGGCGCAACCAACTGCCCATCGACATAGACCTTGGGTTCGGATTGCCGGATCCGGGCCTTTATGCTGGCTGCCTGCCGGGCTTCGAGCCCCTGCATAAAACCTTCGTACAGCCGGTTCAGGACGCGGAGGAGCCGGAAGTCCCAGGAATTTTCGCCGTTCTGCTCCATGCCGATGGCCAACGTAGCCGTCGCGGCGGCAATCACCAGCACCCATCGCAGCGGCCGAGGGAATCTCCGCCGTTTGGCCCGCGGACATCGCACCCGCAAGCCCTCCCGCATGGATGGCGGCGGCGCGGGCGCTTCCCAGGTATCCAACAATCGATCGAGTTCAGTGTCGTTCATATGGTCCGCTCCGTCCGCGGCGCATAAGCCGCCAGGGTTTCTCTCAACGTGGCGCGCGCCCTCTGCAGCCGCGACTTTACCGCGGTGACTTCCAACTGCATGATCTCCGCGATTTCCGCCAGCGACAGTTGTTCGTAGTGCGCCAGCAGCAGCACCTCGCGCTGCGCCTCCGGAAGCCCGGCGATGGCGTTCGCCACGGCCTCTGCCGTTTCCCCGCGCAGCGCCTCGGTTTCCGGCGTGCGATGATCCGTCGATTCCGCCGCCACACCCTGCTCCCGCCGCCGCAGGCGATTCAGCGACTGGTTGCGGACTGCGCCGAAGAGATAGGTGCGGATCGCCGTGCGCGCCGGATCGAAGCTGCAGTCCGGCCGCAGCAGCGCCAGAAAGCATTCCTGTACGATATCCTCGGCATCGGCCGTCGAGCCCGTAAGCCGCCAGGCGTAGCGGAAGAGCGGAAGGTGGTGATCGTCGAAGAGCCGCAGCAACGCTGCTTCCTTGCCCCGGCGGGCGTCGTGAAGATCGTGCTCGGGCGCTTTTCCCATGTCTGAACAGTATTACCAGATGGTGGGAAAAGGAATCGATGTACTCCAACAGCCTGGGGCCCGCCGTGCCCCCTACTGCGCCACGCGGATCGTCTGTTCCAGCTTCCGATCCGCCGAAGAGGCGCCCACCATGATCTTCACCTGGTCTTCCTCCACCACGAAGCGGTTCTGTTTTTCGTCCCAATACGCCAGGTCCGCCGCCTTCACCGGGATCTGAACCGTCTTGGTTTCCCTGGGCAGGATCGTCACCCGGCGGAAGCCCTTCAGCTCCTCGGCCGGCCGGTCCACCTGGGAATTCATGTGCTTCACGTACAGTTGCACCACTTCGTCTCCCTTGCGGCTGCCGGTATTCCTCACATCGACGCTCACGGTCACCTCGCCGTCCTTCTTCAATCCGGGCGCGCTGAGCTTCAGGTTGGAATATTGGAACGTGGTGTAACTCAGCCCGTAGCCGAACGGATAGAGCGGCTCGCCTTTGAAGTACATGTAGGTCCGTCCGTGCCGGATGTTGTAGTCCATCATCTCCGGCACCTGGTCGATGGACCTGGGCCACGTCTGCACCAGGCGCCCGGCGGGATTGTAATCGCCGAACAGCACCTCCGCGATGGCGGTCCCTTCCTCCTGGGCGTTGTGCGTCATGTGCAGGATAGCCGGGATGTTCTGCTGGGTCCACGGGATGGCGAACGGAAAGTTGGCCAGCAGCACCACTACGGTCTTCGGATTCGCCGCGCAAATCTGCTTGACCAGCTCTTCCTGCTCCAGGTTGATGGCCCTGCGGTCCATGGCTTCTTTGCCGTCACTGTCCGTGGGGCACCTGGCCCACGGGGCGTCGCACGTGGGATGGTTGCCCACGAAGACCACCGCCACGTCCGACGCTTTGGCGGCCTTCACCGCCGCATCCTCGTCGTTGTTGGCGGCGTAGTTGACGGCAATGCCGGCGCCGAGCTTGTCCTCGATGGCTTTCAGCGGAGTGACGACGTACGGCGGCGTGCCGCTGTACCAGTCCAGGTTGACCTGGTCCGCGCGCGGGCCCACGATCGCGATGGATTTGAGCGCCGCCTGCTTCAGGGGGAGCAGGCCGCCGGTGTTCTTCAGCAGCACGATGGATTCGAGCGCTACCTGCTTCGCGACGTCCCTGTGGTTGCCGATCTTCCAGGCGTCTTCGTCGCCCTTGATGGCGGCGTACTTCACCATCTCCGGCGGGTCGAGGAGCCCGAGCTTGATCATGACGCGGAATTCGCCTTTGATCACGTCGTCGATGTCTTGTTCGGTGAGCAGGTTCAGCTTCAGCGCCTCCTGCACCGCCGGGCGGTAGACGTTGGCCGCCTCCAGGAATTGGTTGATTCCCGCCTTCACCGCTCCCGCCGCGCCCTCCGCCAGGGTCTTGTAGTACTTGTGCAGGTTGATCATGTTGCGCAGGGAGCCGGCGTCGGTGCAGATGATGCCGTCCAGCCCCCACTGCTTCATGGTGATGTTTCTCAGGATGGGGTTGGCGGTCATGGGGATGCCGTTCATGGCGTTGTATGCGGCCATGTAGGCGCGCGATCCGCCTTCCACAACGCCCATGCGGAACGGCACCGAATAGTATTCGTAGAGCAGGCGCGCGTCGAAATCGGACGACGATCCGCCGCGGCCGTTCTCGTTGCTGTTCGCCAGGAAGTGCTTCATCAGCGAAGCCGTGAGCCAGTATTTGGGATCGTCGCCCTGCAGCCCTTTCACCATGGCGACCACCATCTTGCCGTTGAAAAACGGGTCCTCGCCGAAGCACTCTTCGGTTCTGCCCCAGCGCGGGTCGCGGCCCAGGTCGGCGTTGGGCGCCCGCACCACCAGCGAGCCGCGATGGAATCTCTCGCTCTGGTTGATGTAGCGCGTCTCGAATCCTTCGACGCCTCCCGCCTGCCGGATCAGCTCCGTGTCCCACGTTTCGCCCATGCCGATCGCCTGGGCGAACTGCGTCGTGGCGATCGGCGTGGGCCTGCCCCACCCGCCCGGACCGCCCAGCGCCAGGCCGTGCAAGCCTTCCACGTGGCCCGTGCCGCGGACTCCCAGCCGCGGCACGCCAGGATTCGTGCCGAGGCATGCGATCTTCTCCTCGATCGCCATCAGCGAGACGAGATTGTCGACTCGCTCTTCGCTCGCCAGGCCGGGATTTTGAAACGGGTATTGGTATTGCGCCCGGGCGGCGCTCATTCCCAATAGCATCAGGAACGGCGCGCACACAGCCAGCCGCGGTTTGTGCTGCATGAGCGTATGGTAGCCGAAAGCGCGCCAGGGAAGGTTGGGCGTCCTACGGCTCGAACCGGATGCCCATCTGGTGCAGAAAGACGGCGTCATCGGCCTTGGGATCCGGCGGCGCGCCTTCGTCCTCCGGGCACTCCCGGCAGCAATCGGCCAGCGGTTTGACCACGTAGACCCGCTTCCCACAGACGAGGCACTTCCAGTGAATCACAAGCTCGTACTCGGCGGTGAACCCTACCGACCTCAACCGGACGGGGGCGTGGCCACATTCGCAAACCAGCGCCATCTCGCGGAATTTCACGTCCTGCTCCATCACAAGGCATTTATCGCATGGGCGGGAGCCGGCGGGCGAGTGCCAAAGCACGGCAATTGTACCGGATACGTACCAGAATCGGTACTGGGAAGGTTGGGGACAGGGGCTCCTTTGGTGGCCGCCGCGCCTGGCGAATTCGCGGCTGGCCACCAGCCAAACGCGCTCCAATGAAGCACGACCGGATCTCTTAGTCCTGGACGCGGTGCTACCCTTGGGACATGGCCCGCTATCAAATCGAACCCGGGCGCCGTTCGTTTCGCTCCCCCGCTACCCTCATCACTCTCGCTGTCATCCTGCTCGTGCTGCTCTTCGGCGTGCGCTCGCTGGCCGCATACGCCATCGAAATCCAATGGTGGAAGGAGCTCGGCCAGTTCAATACGTGGCTGAGCATGCTGTATTACAGCGTCGCGCCGGTGGCCGCCGCCACCCTGCTGGCGTTCGCCGCCCTGTGGATTGCCCACGCGCGGGCGCTCAAGTTCGCCGGCACGTCACTCGGCGAGCACCGGATCTACACCCGCATTTCCGGCTTGGCCCTGCTGCTGCTGGCGTACCTGATCTCGGCTTCCTCGATCGATACCTGGACCGTCGTCCGGTTCGCCGGCTCCCGCGGTTTGCCGGCCGCCACCGCGGGCTGGCACGATACGGTTTTCGGCAAGCCGCTTTCCTTCTATCTCTTCGATCTGCCGATGTACGGGCTGCTGCGCGGTTACGTGCTGGCCGTAGTCATTTTCTGTATCCTGCTTTACTGGATCGGCGCGCGGGCCTGGCAACTGCGCTATCGCCTGCCCGAGCTTCGCGAAGCCGGCCAGCTCGACCCCACCGTCTTCCGGCTGGAAGGCGGCCTGGAATCGCGCTTCCTGCGCGGCGCCGCGGTGATGCTGCTGCTGGCCATGGCCGTCCGCTTTTTCCTGGCGCGCTACGAAATGGTCTACAACGAGCATGGCAGTTTTCTGGTGGGCGTCGACTACGTGGATTGGTACATCGGCCTGCCCCTCCAATGGCTCCTCATCGCCGCGTCCCTGGCCGCCTGCGTGCTCGTGTGGATGAAGCGCTGGCTGCTGGCCGCCTGCATGGCGCTGGCCCTGCTGGTCTCCTATATCGTGCCGGCCGCCGTGTCCGCCCTATACGTGAGCCCCAACGAGATTTCCCTCGAGCGGCCCTACATCGACACCCATATTCACGCCACGCGCAGCGCCTTCGGCCTGGAAGCGCGCGTGCGCGAAATAGAATTCAAGGCCCAGCCGGATGCCTCCATCAGCGTCACCGCCAACAAGCCGCTGCTGGATAACGTGCGGCTGTGGGAGTGGCGCGCCTTCCACGACACCATCACCCAGATCCAGGCCCTGCGCCCCTATTACGTCTTCAACGACAGCGACGTGGACCGCTACAACATCGACGGCCAGTACCGACAGGTCCTCCTGGCGCCGCGCGAGCTGGATATCTCGCAGCTCCCTTCGGCCCGCGCCAGTTGGATCAATCCCGGATTCATCTACACCCACGGCTACGGCGTGGTGCTGGCGGAGGTCAGCCAGATGACCACCGACGGACTCCCCGTCCTGCTCATCGACAACGCGCCGCCGGTGGTCAAGACCAGCAGCCTGAAGCTCACCCGGCCCGAGATCTACTACGGCGAGCGCACTCACGAGCCCGTATTCGTCAACACCGCCCAAGAGGAGTTCAACTACCCCTCGGGCGAGCAGAATGTCCGCGCGCGGTACGAAGGCAAGGGCGGGTTCCCGATTTCGTCGTTCCTCATGCGCACCGCGGCGGCGATCGTCGAAGGCGAGCCCAACATCCTCCTCACCGACTACTTCACCGCCAACAGCCGCATGATGATCAACCGCCGCGTGCGCGAGCGGCTCGAAACGCTGGCCGGGTTCCTCGCGTGGGACAAGGACCCGTACCTGGTAATCACCGCCAGCGGCCGCCTGGTCTGGATGGTCGACGGTTACACCACCTCGGAAGCCCACCCCTACTCGCGCGCCGTCGAGACCAGCGAAATCGGGCGCATCAACTACATCCGCAACGCGGTGAAGGCCACCGTGGACGCCTACGACGGCGAGACGCGACTGTACATCTTCGCGCCCGACGATCCCATCATCGCGGCCTACCAGAAGCTGTTCCCCGACCTGTTTCACCCCGCGTCGGAGATGCCTCCCGATTTGCGGGCGCACGCGCGCTACCCCGAGACGCTGTTCAAAATCCAGGCCGAGATCTACCGCACCTACCACATGCTCGATCCGCAGTCGTTCTATAACAAGGAGGATCTGTGGGACCTGGCGCGGCACGCCACCAGCCAGGGCGGCGGCACCGAACCCGTGGAACCGTCCTACGTTATTTCCACCGTGCCCGGGGCGGACAAGCCCGAGTTCCTGCTGCTGGTGCCGTTCACTCCGCGCACCAAGGACAACCTGATCGGCATGATGGTGGCCCGCTGCGACGGCGAATACCTGGGCGACCTGGTGGTGCTGCTGCTCTCCAAGCAGGAGTTGATCTTCGGACCTATGCAGATCGCCGCGCGGATCAACCAGGACCAAACGATTTCGAAGGACCTGACGCTGTGGAACCAGCAAGGCTCGCAGGTGCTGCGCGGCCAGACGCTGGTCCTGCCGGTGGCCAACACGTTCCTGTACGTGGACCCCATCTACATTCAGGCCACCGAAGCCCGCATGCCGCAGTTGAAGAAGATCGTGCTGGCGGTGGGCAATCGCCTGATCTACACCGACACGTACGAGCAGGCGCTGGCCCAGCTTTCGAGCGGCGCGCAACAATTGGTGCAGCAGGCCACCGCGGCGCCCGCGCCCGCCCCCGGCCAGCCGCCGCCAAGCCCATCCGCGGCCGCCTCCGCCGATCCGCGGCTCGACCGCATCCGCGAGCACCTGCGGCGCTATCGCGAACTGGCGGCCCAGGGCCACTGGTCCGAAGCCGGCAAGGAGTTGGAAGCTATCGAGTCGGAGGTGCGGAAGTAGGAGTGGTACTGCTCCGCTTGCCGCTCGAAACCCTTTGGCCCTCGCGTGCCTCTATGAGTTTATCGGGGCTCGCTTGAATCGGGCCCCCGGAAGTTGTAAGGTTGGGCTGTGCCCCTGCCAGGGCCGGGGCCGGCGGAGAAAATTTATGAAATTATCTTCACGTATCGGGACCGTGACTGTCGCGCTGTCGCTGGCATTCGCTTGCTTGCTGAATGCACAAGACGACAAGAAGAAAACGGAGCATAAGGCGCCTCCGGCGCACCACCAAAGCGCGCCCTCCGGCGGCAATCATCAATCGTCCACGCCGCCTTCCAATCAGAGCACCACCCATCAGACACCCCAGACTCCCCACGTCGCCACCCCGTCCGGCAATCAGCCTCCACAGAACTCCAATTCGCCGCGGCAGTACGGCGGTCAGAACGCCACTCACCCGACCAGCGGGAACCCGAATCCGGGCGGACAGCCTGGCGGCCAGAACGGCAACGTGCCGCACAATGTGACCCCCGGCGGCCAGAACACCAACGTGCCGCACAATGTAACCCCTGGCAACCAGCCCCGCCAGTTTGGCGGCCAGACCCCCGGCAATTCCGTGCGGCCGGGCAACTCGGGTTCTGGCGTCTACACCGGGCGCAACACGCAGCCCGGAGGATACAGCGGCGCTCAGGTCGTTCGCACGCGCAGCGGCGGCGAAATCCACCGCGACGCCGGCGGCCAGATCCGCGAAGTCCACACCCCGGGGGGAGCCGTCATCCACCACGCTCCGGACGGCATCCGGCGCGTCGAAGTGGTGCGGCCCGGCGGGCGGGTGGTGGTGGCGAACACTCGCGGCGGCTACGGATACGTCCAGCGGCCGCTGGTGGTCAACAACGTCACCTACGTCCAGCGGACGTACGTCGTGGGCGGCCGGAGCTACGCGCGGGTTTACCGGCCGTGGGTCTGGGGCGGCGTCAGTTTCGCCGTCTACACGCCGACCTTCTATTACCGGCCGGCGTTCTACACCTGGGCTTACAACCCTTGGGCTCGGCCCGTGGCCTACAGTTGGGGTTGGGGCGGCAGCCCGTGGTACGGGTATTACGGCGCCTACTTCACTCCCTACCCGGTGTACGCCGGCCCGGCCTTCTGGTTGACGGACTTCCTGCTCTCCGCCACCCTGGAAGAAGCTTACCAGGCGCGCGTGGCCGCGGCGGCCAATGCGCAGGCCTATCCGCCTCCGGGCGGCCAGGTGGCGATGACTCCGGATGTGAAGCAGGCCATCTCGGATGAGGTCCGCCGCCAGTTGGACCAGGAGAGGGCCGAACAGGGAATGCAGCAGGGCGCCGCCAATGGCCCGCCCCCTCTGTTCAGCGGCAATGGCCCGCACGTCTTCGTCGTTTCCAGCGGCTTGCAGGTGGCCGACGGAGGCATGGGCTGCCCGCTGACCGAAGGCGACGTGATCCAGATGAACGCGCCGCCGCAGCAGAATTCGCCGTATGCCAACGTCGTGGTATTGGCCAGCAAGGGCCCGGATTGCCGGAAGGGCAGCCAGGTCCAGGTCGCATTGAACGATCTGCAGGAGATGCAGAACCAGATGCGCGCCACCATCGACCGGGGATTGGGCGACCTTCAGTCGAAGCAGGGCCAGGGAGGCCTGCCCCAGATGCCGGCTACCGCCGCGGGCGCTCCCACCAACGCTCCCTTTGCCGCCCAGGTGAAGCCGGATGACAATGTCGCCTCCGAGATCAACCAGGCGGCGAATGAAGCCAACCGGGCCGAGCAGGACGTGGTCAACGAGGCTCCCGCCGCTCCCGCCGCTCCCACCACCAGCATCTCGCTGGGCATGTCCATCGCCGACGTGGAACGCGCCATGGGCAATCCGAGGGAGACGGCCGACCTCGGAGCCAAGAAGATCTACGTGTACCCGTCCATGAAGATCACCTTCATCGACGGGCGCGTCACGGACGTGCAGTAGGACGGGCAGCCCGCCCTACTCCGCCCTTAACGCCGCCGAAGGGTTCACCTGGCTCGCGCGCCGCGCCGGCAGATAGCTCGCCGCCAGCGCCGCGCCGCGGCCCAGCACCAGCGAAAGCACATCGCTCTGTCTCGCGCCCAGCGCCATCCGGATGCCGATTTCGCGCGTGCGCCCGGTCACCATGCACGACATCACGCCGTAGATCCCCACCGCCGATAGCGCCAGGGCGATGCCCGCGAAGACGGCCGGCAGAATCGCGCTGAACCGGCCAAATTCTTTCACATCTCAGGGAGCGGTCCCACGCCCCTACTTCCCGCCGAAGTGCAGCGTAATTCCGGCCACCGCGGTGAGCGGATATCCCGGCGTCCCGTGAATCCGCGCGATCGCCGGCGCGTCCGGTGTCACCCGCGATTCGAAGTAGTTCTGCGTCTCCCAGTAATCCCGATTGGTGAGATTATCCAGGCTTAAGCTGAACTCCACGTTCCGGCTGATCCGCCTGGCTACTCCGAAATCGATGACCGTGTGACCCGAAGCCACGATCGAGGGGTCGTCTCCGTCCAGGCGGTAATGGTTGATGGCCCGCATGCGCAGCGACCCGCTCCACCCGCGCCAGGCCGCGAGCGTCAGGGCCGCGTTCGCCGTGAAGTGCGGCGCGCTGTCCACGTACACCCGGTGATCGCCGCCGCGATAGAAAGCGTTGCCGATCTTGGTGAGCCCGCCGTCCAGCGAAATGCGCCGCGTGAGTTGCACCGACGCCTTGGCCTCGTACCCGTAGGCGCGGCTGGGCCCCTTGAATTCGAAGCTGCCGTCGTCCGGAATGTAGACCATCTCGTTGGAGTGATCGATCAGGAACACATCCGTGCTGATTCCCAACCGTCCGAAGTTCGAGGACGTGCCGGCCTGGTAGAAATCCGTGGCCGCCAGGCGCGGCTGATCGGGCCGCTCCACCACGCCGCGCGCGTCGATGCTGTTGATCCCGCGCCCGTAATTCGCGTGCAGCGTAAAGGGAACGCGCTTCGACGGCGTGAACGCGGCGCTGCCTTTGCCCTGCCACTTGCCGGCGTACTGTAGGCCGCCGGCATCCGGGTTCACCAGGTCCCGCACGTTATAGCGGAATTCGTCGAAGCGCAGGCCGCCGCCCAGAATCAGACGGCCGCGCAACAGGCTCACCGTCTCCTGCGCGTAGCCGGCGCCATTGGTCACGTGCGCGTCCGCGCGCGTCGTGACGCCGGTGGGCGCGCGCCCGTCCCTGGGGTACAACCCCACGTTGATCTCGTTGTCGTGGAAGTTCGCGCCCGAGGTGAAGACCGCAACCATGGCCCCGATCCTGTGCGGATGGCTGTATTGCAGGTTGGCGCCGTCCTGCAAGCGCGAATCGTGCTGCTGAAACGCATCGCCGTGCACCGGATCGTTCAGGAAGTACGTGAAATCGGAGTACAGATCGAACAACGAGCGGCCCACGAAGCCGTCGATTTTCAGCGTGCCGCCATCGCCGAACGATTGGCTGTAATAGCTCGACATCGTTCCCAGCCTGACGCGCCCGCCGTCGGTCGGATCCACATACCCGAAGCGGTCCAAAAGTCCCGCGCTCACCAGGTCGAGCGGAATTTGTCCCGAAGAGTAGAAATCGTTGCGGCCGAAGATCGCGCGGAACCCCAGTTTCCGCGTGCTGTCGAGCGCCGTCGTGAAATTCGCGTTCACGTTGTCGCGGCGGTAGCGTCCCGGGTTGACGAAGGGCCCGTCGGTGTAGGAACCCTCGTACGCGATGTAGGAATCGACGTTCGGCAAATCGGGGCTGTACGCCAGGAAGCCGCGGCCGGTGTTGAAATTGCCGCCCTGGAGGCGCGCCGTGAACTGGTCCGGCAGCGACTCGCGCTGGCGGATGTGCACCACCCCCAGCCCGCTGAAGTCGCCGTACTCGGGGCTGAACGGCCCGTTGATGATGGTGACGTCCTGGATCAGCTCCGGGCTCAGCGCCTTCAGCGATCCGAGATATCCCTGCCCGTGTCCCTGCGTTCCCTGATTCTGTTGTACGTCGTCCACCAGCACCTTGAGCCCGCCGTTCACCCCGCCGTGATCCAGATTGAAACCGAACCGCCGGATCTCCAGCGACTTCCCGCCGCCTTCGTGCTGTCCGGCGTCGATGCCCGCGTCCAACTGTTGAAACACCTGGTCGTCCCGCGAGAACAGCGTACGGTCGAACACCTCGGAGTTGCGCCGGTCCACTTCCGGTTCCAAGGCCTTGGCCGTGATCACGATGCTCTGCGCCTGCGGCTCCAGCCGGTCGAATTGCAGCCCGGCCACCGAGGTGCGGCCGTCGGGGAGATAGCAATCCTGGCTGATCGAGGCGAAGCCCGGCGCGGAAGCGCTGATCCGATACGCCCCCGCCGCGATGCCGGCGAACCGGAACTGGCCGGCGTCATCCGTCCGCGTTTCTTTCGCCGGTGTCCCATCGGGCATCAGCAGCCGCACCAACGCGCCCTTGACGCTCTTGCCTTGCGGATCGGTGAGGCTGCCCGAGAGGACAGCCTCGGCGTGCGCCAGGGCCGCAACAGCGGCCAGGGCCGCCAGCGCGGCGCATCGGCAGAAGAGCTTTTTCCCCATATCTCGTCCGGGAACAGCAATCCTACCACCCGTAGCACGATTATTCAACTCGTGTTACCAGGATCGCTGTCCTCGTGGATACATACGGAGTGTGTCGCAAAACGGATTCCGGTTCGGTTGCGGCTCCCTGAGAAACCGTAAGAGATCAAGGAAAGCCGCCGATGAACGCAGATTAACGCTGATAATTCCTTGGCCTGTTATCCGCGTTTATCCGTGTTCATCTGCGGCCAAATGCTTTCCCGGCTTCCGACAGCCGCGGCTCGGCATGCAGCGCAGGTTCTTGCGCCGCGGAAAGCTGTCCCGTAAGCCTCATTGTCGCGTTAAAATGACAATGTCATGCATCGACTTTCCGTGGCGTTACTGGCTCTGGCGGCCTTTGCCGCCGATCCCGCCCTGCGGATCGAAGGTGTCTCCGGGCGCGACGGAGTCGCCAGGCCACCGGTCGCGCTCACCCTGGCCGACCTCCTGGCGATGCCGCGTGTGAAGCTTCAGGCCAGGACCCAGGACGGCAAAGAACACACCTTCGAGGGTGTCGCCGTGGCGGAGCTTCTGAAGCGGGCCGCCGTGCCTCAGGGCGAGACCGTCCGCGGCGCCCTGCTTTCGCGGTACATCCTCGTGACAGCTCACGACGGTTACCGCGCGCTGTTCTCTCTGCCCGAGCTGGACCCCGCGTTCGGCGGCGCCCGTGCTTTGCTTGCCGACCGGATGGATGGCCAGCCGCTCTCATCCCACGACGGGCCGCTGCGCCTCGTCCTCCCCGACGAGAAGCGCGAGAGCCGTTGGGTACGGATGGTCGAGCGGATCGAGATGGCTTCGGCGCCGGAACCAGTCCGGTAATATTGGGTGCGGCGCCGTCCAGGGAAAAACATCCACCTGGGCCGACCAGGCGCTATCATGAACCATTCAAAGACGAATGAAAAACAATCTGACGTCCTCCACCGGCCAGTTGCCCGTGCTCGCGGAGCTTATCGAGCGCCGCATCTACGTGATCCGCGGGCAAAAGGTGATGCTCGATTCCGACCTGGCTGAGCTTTACCAAGTGACGACCGGCAACCTCAACCTCGCTGTCCGCCGCAACAGCAGCCGCTTCCCCGAGGACTTTATGTTCCAGCTCACCAAAGAAGAGGTCGATTCTTTGCTCTTGCAAATTGCAAGAGCAAAGCCTGGCCGCGGCGGCCGACAAACAGCCCCTTATGCTTTCACCGAACACGGCGTGACGATGCTTTCATCGGTGCTCAACAGCGAACGCGCGGTACAGATGAGCATCCTGATCGTGCGCGCCTTCGTCAAACTCCGCGAGCTACTGGCCAGCCACAAAGAGCTGGCCCGCAAAATCGAGCGGATGGAAGCCAGCCAGAAGCAGCAGACCCGCACCCTGGAACAGCACGGCTCGATCCTTGTGGCCGTTGTCCAAGACATCCAGAAATTGAAGCACCCACCCATCACCAGAGCTATCGGCTTCCGGATACCGTCCAGCCCCAAGAAAAAGTGACCCGTCCTTTGCTCCTGCAAATTGCAATCTCAAACACCCACACCCCCATGCTCCGCGACCAAGACGAATTCGACCTGTCCATCGACTGCCCTTCTGCCAGCGTCATTTTCCAGCTACGCCTGGTTCGGCTTTTTGCTTTTTACCGATGATACGGAACGGGACAGCCCTTTGTCCGCGCGTAGTAGAGGGTCGCGCCGGAACCAGTCCGCTGACGCGGCTAGCGCCCCAGGCTCAGCCGGTCCGCCAGAATCGGCGGCAGCCCCGCGTCCCGGATCTTCTGCTGGGCGCGGCCCACATCGTAGAGCGCCCGGCAGTAGGTGACCAGGCGCGCATCCGGGTCGTACAACGCGAATGCCGCCTGCGGGATGCCGTCGCGCGGCTGGCCCACCGAGCCGGGGTTGATCAGGTAGGCGCACTCGGGATCGATCTCCATCAATTGGCGCTCGCCGGGCGCCGGGGAGCACAGGATGGTCTCCACCCGGGAATGGTTCCAGATAAACCCGCCCTGCACGTGCGTGTGGCCGAAGAAGGCCACGCGGGTCTCCAGGTACGAAAACGCGTCCACCGCTTCATCGGCGGCCAGCATGTATTCGTCCTCGTCGAGGGGCGAGCCGTGCACCACTTCGAATCCGCCCTCCAGGACCGGGCCTTGCGAGAGGCCCCGAATGTAGTCGGCGTTCTCCGCCGTGAGGGTGCGCAGCGTCCACTGCGCGGCGGCGCGCGCCACCGGGTTGAACCACTCCAGGTCGTCCTGGCCGATGCACGCCTTGTCGTGATTGCCCCGCACCACCACCGTGCAATTGGCGCGCACCCAGTCCACCACCGCGTTCGGATCGGCCCCGTAGCCCACCAGGTCGCCGCAGCACAGCGCGCGGTCGTACTGGCCGCCGGCCTGCTGGAGAACGGCCTCCAGGGCTTCCAGGTTCGCGTGAAGATCGCTCAGGATTAGATAGCGCACGGAGGGGCGGGGTTAGACCTTTCTGAGTCGAAGTAGGGAAATCTCGGGCGGCGCACCGATGCGGGCCGGAAGGCCGATGGTTCCGATGCCCCGCGTGACGTAAGCCGCCGCGGCTCCCGACCGGTAGAGGCCGTACACATACGGCGTGAGGAAGCGGGCGGGGTTGATCGCCTGGTCCAGAATCTCCACCGTCACCTGTCCTCCGTGCGTGTGTCCCGCAAGCAGAAGATTATAGCCCTGACGGGCGGCCACCGGGAAGACGTCCGGATTGTGCGAGAGCAGAACGTTGAACGCGCCCGGCGCCAGCAGGCGATCCGCGCCCCGAAGATAGGTCTTCCTCGATGCCATGGGCTGGTAGTCGACGCCCGCCAGGTTGAGAACCGCGTTGCCGAAGCGCAGCGGCTGGGCCTGCCCGCGGAGAAAGCGGATTCCCACCCGGCCGGCCATTCGTTCGGCGGCGTCCTCCACTTTTGCGTACCGTTCGTGGTTGCCCATACAGCCGAAAACGCCGGCATCGGCTTTGAGGCGGGCGAGTTGGCGGATGCAGGCGGCGAGTGGATCGTCTTTCGCGGAAATCAGGTCGCCGGTCACCAGCGTCACCTGCGGACGCAGTTCGCCGCACGCGTCGATCACCCGCGACAATTCGGCCTCGCTGAGAAACGGGCTGAGGTGGATGTCGCTGATTTGCAGCAGGCGCAGCCCATCGAGATCCGCCGGCAGGCCGGAGAGCGGTATGTCGATCTCGCGCACGCGGAAATCCGTGCGCTGCACCAGGCCGCCGTAGCCGATCGCCACGATCGGGGAGGCCATCACCAGGTTGCCCGCCGCGTTGAGCACGCGCCTGCGGCCCCGGTCGACCTCGGCGTTCAGGCCCCGGCGCGCCAGCGTGAGCAGCGTGTGCAGGGCCACCACCCCGGTGGCGGCTAGAAAGTACGCGAAGGCGGCCGCTCCGATGATCATCACCGGGCCGCCGGGGAGGCCGAGCCGCGCCATCAAGTCGGACATCGTGCACACATACCCCAGGAGCGCCAGGACGCCGAAGGCGCGGGCCGACCACCGCGCGGCGGTGCGGATTCGGCCCGAAAAACGCCGGTCCGACCACCGCGCCAGCAGGCGTGAGATGTGCCACTGGATGAAAATAAACAGCAGGAATAATGCTGCGCCGACTGGATTCAATAGTTTCCCCGAACGAGTGCCCTTGCCACCCGTACCTATTGTATTGCAGCAACCTTCCCTGTGGGGCATGCTTCAGCTTGCCCGCACCCAAAGCTACCGCATCCAGGCGTTCATCAGGATGGCGACGGCCGCCGCTGCCGCTGTTTCCGCACGAAGCACGTGGGGGCCCAGCGACACCGGCAGCCATCCGGCGGCGGCGGCGGCCTGCCGTTCCTGGTCGGTCCAGCCGCCTTCGGGACCGGCGAGCAGCCCGGCGCGCGCCGAAGCCAGGCGTTCGGCCGGCAACACCTGTAACATCGGCGGCGCGGTGGTTTCTTCCAGGAAGTAGCGCCAATCGGCGGGCTCCCCGAGGCAGTTGGCGAATCTCGCCGCCGGCAGGATCTCCGGAGCCCGCGCGCGGCGGGCCTGCTGGCTGCTTTCGCGCGCGATGCGGGCCCAGCGCTCCGCCCGCTTGCGGGAGGCCTCCAGCAGGCCCTTTTCGCTGCGCGCCGTCTCCACCGGCAGGATTCGGTCCACGCCCAGCTCGGTGGCTTTTTCGATGGCCCATTCGAAGCGGTCGAACTTGATGAGCGCTGCGCACAGCGTGATGCGCAGTGGCGGATCCGGCGTCGCGACGGGTTCGAGCACGCGGAAGAGCACGCGGTCGCCGCGGGCTTCCGCGATCTCGGCGAGCCAGGTGGAGCGGCTATCCGAGATTTCGTAGCGCTGCCCAACTTCGGCGCGCAGGACGCGGTTGAGGCGGCGCGCCTCGCTGCCGGTCAGTTCCGCCATGCCGCCGTGAATCGCGTCGACGAAAAATCTTCTCCGGGCCAAAGCCTATTCTATCGGCGTCGAGCGGAGGCCCGTAACCCGCTTCCGCGCCTCCACCCACGCCGCGAAGACCGCGGGATTCTCCAGCCACACCAGCATCCACTCCGCCATCTCGCGCTTCAGCGCTCGCTTCTCGGGAGCTGTCCTGGCGCTCTGCGCGAGGAATTTCGCCCGGTCCTTGGCGCCGATCACCTGCCGCCGGCAGTAGCGCGCGCGGTCGCGGTCGCCCACCGCCATGGCCTCGGTATATTCCTGCTGCATCTCGCGCAGCGATCGCTCCAGTTCTTCGAAGGTGTGCTGCCGGATGCCGGCATAAGGTTGTTCGAATGGCAGGCCCGTGGAAACCAGCAGGTCGCGCAGATAGCTCTCCGACACCGGCGCCAGCCTTCGCAGCAATTCCCGCCATACGGCTTCCGTGATGGCGGCGGGCCGCTCCTCCGCGAGATACTCGCGCAACCGCTGCTTCGCCGGCTTATCTCTGGAGGCCACGGCGGTACTTCGCGGCCGCGGCTTCGTGCTCCGCGATCGTGCTCGAAAACTGGTGCGCGCCCGACCCGTCCGGCCGCAGCACGAAGTACAGCGCCTCGGTATCGGAAGGTTCGAGCGCCGCCCGGATCGACTCCAGTCCCGGATTGGCGATGGGCCCCGGCGGCAGGCCGGTGTGCCGATACGTGTTGTACGCGTTTTCGCTGTCCAGGTCGGAGCGGTGGATCGCGCCGCGATAGCGGTTCGTCAGCAGCGCGGCGTAAATCGTCGTGGGGTCGCAATCGAGCTTCATGCCGATGCGCAGGCGGTTCCGGAACACGCCCGCAATCCGCGCGCGCTCCGCGGTGAGTTTGCTTTCCTTTTCGACCAGCGATGCCAGCGTCACCGTGTCGTGCACGCCGGCGTCCGTGTGGAGGCCGCCCCAGACCTCGCGGAATTTCGCCGTCATCAGGTGGCAGAGCCGGTCGGGAGTGGTATGGCGGCCGAGCCTGTAGGTATTCGGGAAGAGATACCCTTCCAGCGTCCCGGCCCGCGGGTCGAGGTCGCGGATCGTCTCCGGATTGCGCGCGGCGGCCACGAACTGCGCCGCGGAGAACAGCCCGATCTGCTCCGCGGCGGCCCCGATCTCGAACATGTTCCTGCCTTCGGGCACCACCAGCTCGTAATAAAAAACGTCGCCGCGCGCGATCCTGCCGCAAACTTCGGAAACCGTGGCCGGCCGGCGGAACAGGTACTCGCCCGCCTGCAGCACCTGCGATTTCTCGACGCTGCGCGCGGCCAGGAAGTCCCAGCGGCTGCGGACCACGCCCGCGCCGGCCAGCAGGTCCGCGATTCCTCCCGTGGAGGTGCCGTGCGGAATATCCACGAAGACTCCGCCCTGAAAGCCCTGGTACGGCCGCGTCCGCCAGAACACCAGCCCGGCCAGCGCCACGGCCGCCAACGCGACGACGCGAAGCCTCCTCATAAAGAATCGAGATAGCTCTGCAACAGGATCACCGCCGAGAGCCGGTCCACGGCGGCCGCGCGCTTCGCGATGCTGATGCCGCTCTCCCGCAGCACCCGCCCGGCCTCCACGCTGGTGAGCCGCTCGTCCCACAACTTCACCGCGAGGCCGGTGCGCGCCTCCAGCTCCTCGGCGAACTCCCGCACCCACCCCGACTGCCTCCCTTCGGTCCCTCCCATGTTGATCGGATTGCCCATCAGGATGCCGCCCACCTCGCGCTCGCGGATCAGTTGTTCCAGCCGCGCGAAGTCCGCCCGCTTGTTGCTGCGCACCAGGTTGGGCAGTCCCTGCGCGGTGATGCCCAGAGGATCGCTGATGGCCAGGCCGATGCGCTTCTTGCCCAGGTCCAACGCCAGAATGCGGGGTTTTTCAGAGGTCAAAGCTAATTTCATTATAGATGGCGCCATGTTACATTCGAGTCAAGGTTGCCTTTGCGCCGTGGCGCTCATCACCAAGCCTCTCGCCAGCACCGTGAAAGCCGCTCAGGAAGCGCGGCACTTGGCCCTCTACATTGTGGCCGCCGGCGTGATCTTCGCCATCCTCTACCTCGGCCGCGTCTTCTTCATTGTCTCTTTGACCGCGATGATCATCGCTTTCATCCTCGAGCCCTTCGTGGCCCTGCTGATGCGCATCCGGTTCCCGCGAAGCCTGGCCAGCTTCCTGGTCTGCACCGTCGCCCTGTCGTTTTTCTATGTGGTCGGAATGGGCGCGTACTCCCAACTGGCCGCCATTTATGTCGACCTCCCGAAATACGGCGAACGCATCGGCGATATCGTCGACGGAATCCGCCAGAAAATCGAGGCCACCGAAAACCGTACTTACGATCTCCTGGTCCCGGCGCGGCAGCGCCAGCAGGAACAGGACCGTTTGCGGAACCAGCAGCAGCAGCTCGATCAGGCGCGCAAACGAAACAGAAAGGCCGAGCCCCCGCCGCCGGCCGCCGCGCCCTCCGGCCCCAACGCCATTCCCGAGGTGCGGATCCACGAAGAGCGCACCGCCATCGGCGACTACATCTATTCGCGCCTCAGCTCCGTCTACCAGATCCTGCTCATGGTCTCGTTTATTCCGTTCCTGGTCTACTTCATGTTGAGCTGGCGGGACCACATCAACCGCAGCTTCCTGCAGTTCTTCCACGGCGAGGACCGCTTGGTGGCTGCGCGCAGCCTGCAAGGCATCGCGGAAATGGTGCGGGCCTTCGTCGTCGGCAATTTCCTGTTGGGCCTGTTGCTGGCCTGCATCAGCTCCGCGATGTTTTGGTTCATCCATCTGCCCTACCCCATGCTGGTGGGGCCCTTGAGCGGCTTCATGAGCCTGGTCCCTTACGTGGGGTTGCCCCTGGCGATGATTCCGCCGTTGTTCGCGGCGCTGGCGGTGAACCAATTCGCCACCTACGTCCTGGTGATCGGCCTGGTGGGAATGTTGCACCTGATCGCTCTGAACCTGCTGTACCCCAAGATCGTAGGGTCGCGCGTCCACCTGAATCCGCTGATCGTGACCTTTTCGCTGATGCTCTGGGGTTTTCTCTGGGACGCGCCGGGCCTCCTGCTGGCCATCCCTCTGACCGCGGGCCTGAAAGCCGTCTGCGACAATGTCAAAGAGTTGCGCCCCATCGGCAAGTTCCTCGGCGATTGAGCCCGTCCTGGCCCGTTCCACCACCTCGCACCACCTCGAAGTGCGGTTGACTGCCGTTCCGCGCCAGTGCTAACCTGATCCTCTAAAAGATTTCCACCGTCTCGCCTTGAAATCATGGAAGAAACGCTGCACCAATTGGGCGGATTACTGCTGAAAGCAGTGCCCACGTTCATTCTGGTTATTCTCCTCACCCTCTATCTCAAGGCCGTCTTTTTCAAGCCTCTCGAAAAGGTGTTGCGCCGCCGCTACGAGGCCACCCAGGGCGCCCGCCAGTTGGCCGCCCAGAGCCTGGAGCGCGCCGCCGCCAAGACCGCCGAGTACCAGGCCGCCATACGCGCCGCCCGCGCCGAGGTGTACCAGCGGCAGGATCAAATCCATCGCGAATTGCAGGAGCGCGAAGCCGCCGCGCTGGCCCTCGCCCGCGAACAAGCCGGCGCCCTCGTGGAAGAGGCCCGGCAGCAGCTTGCCAAGGACGTCGAAGGCGTCAAAGCCGGCCTGGAACATCAGAGCGACATGCTGGCCAACCAGATCACGGAATCCATCTTCAGGCGGAGCGCCGCATGAAACGCCTGGCCGCACTCGCCGTGCTCTTCTCGATCGCCATGTTCGCCCAGGAAACCAAGGCGCCGGAAGGCAAGTCCGAATCCTCCGGCAAGGCCGAAAGCGGCAATCTCCAGCTCTGGAAGTGGGCCAACTTCCTGGTCCTGGCGGGCGGCATCGGCTATCTCGCCGGCAAGAACGCCGGCCCCTTCTTCTCCGCCCGCTCCCGCCAGATTCGCAAAGACATCATCGAGGCCGACGAGGCGCGCTCCGAGGCCCAGGCGCGCGCCGACGCGGTGGATCTCCGCCTGGCCAACCTCGAAGCCGAAATTGCCGCCCTGCGCCGGGACGCCCAGATGGAAGCGCAGGCCGAAACCGAGCGCCAGGCGCAGCACACCGCCGCCGAAATCGCCAAGCTCCAGCACCACTCCGAACAGGAAATCACCGCCGCCGGCAAAGCCGCCCGCCTGGAGCTGAAGGGGTACGCGGCCCAGCTGGCCATCGGCCTCGCGGAGCGCAAACTTCACGACCGCATGACGCCCGGCGCGCAAGACGCGATGGTCCGGGGATTTGTCCGCCACCTGCAATGACACTCTCTGCCGTAACCACACGATACGCCAACGCCCTCGCCGATGTGGTCGCCGCGCCGGGTTCCCCGCTGCCGCCCCAGGACGCAATTTCGGAGTTACGCGCCTTCGAATCCGCTCTGGGCTCCTCGGCCGAGCTGCGCAACGCGCTCGTCACTCCGGCCGTGCCGGGCAGCCGGAAAAAAGCCGTCGTCGGCCGCATCGCCGAAATCCTCGCCCTCTCCCGCATCTCGCGCAATTTCCTGTTCGTGCTGATCGACCATCGCCGCATCGCTTCCTTGTCCGAGATCATCCAAACCTTTGAGACGGTGCTGGACGAGCGGCTGGGCTTCGCGCGGGCCGAAGTCGCCTCGGCGCGGGAGCTCACGGACGATCAACGCTCCGCCCTCACCGCCTGCCTGGAGCGGCTCACCGGCAAGCGCATTCGCATGCGGTTCGCGGTGGACCAGGCGCTCATCGGCGGCGTCGTGGCGCGCATCGGCTCCACCGTCTACGATGGCTCGGTGCGCGGACAGCTCCAGGGACTCCAGCGCCGCCTGAGCATGGAAGGGTAACCGGACAGAAGGAACTATGGCAATTCGAGCGGACGAAATCACCAGCATACTTCGCCAGGAAATTGAAAACTACGAGCGGGCCATCGACGTTTCCGAAGTCGGCTCCGTCATCTCCGTCGGCGATGGCATCGCCCGCATCCACGGCCTCGAAAAGGTCATGGCCGGCGAGCTCATCGAATTCCCCCATCACGTCTCCGGCATCGCCATGAACCTGGAGGAAGACCAGGTGGGCGCCGTGCTGATGGGTGACTATACCACCATCAAGGAGGGCGATGAGGTCCGCCGCACCAGCCGCATCATGTCCGTCCCGGTGGGCGATGCGCTCATCGGCCGCGTGGTCAACGCCAACGGCGAGCCCATCGACGGCAAGGGCCCCATCCTCACCGACAAGTTCGGTCCCGTCGAGCGTCTGGCCCCCGGCGTGGTCTCCCGCCAGCCCGTGAAAGAGCCCATGCAGACCGGCATCAAGGCCATCGACGCCATGATCCCCATCGGCCGCGGCCAGCGCGAGCTGATCATCGGCGACCGCCAGACCGGCAAGACCGCCCTCGCGCTCGACACCATCATCAACCAGAAGGGCGGCGACGTGATCTGCATCTATGTCGCCATCGGCCAGAAGCTATCCACCGTCGCGCAGGTGGTGAAGATTCTCGAAGACCACGGCGCCATGGACTACACCATCGTGGTCTCAGCCTCGGCCTCCGAACCCGCCCCCATGCAGTACCTCGCGCCTTTTGCCGGCTGCGCCATGGGCGAGTTCTTCCGCGACAGCGGCCGCCACGTCCTGTGCGTCTACGACGACCTGTCCAAGCACGCCGCCGCCTACCGCGAAATCTCCCTGCTCCTCCGCCGCCCGCCCGGCCGCGAAGCCTTCCCCGGCGACGTCTTCTACCTGCACAGCCGCCTGCTCGAGCGCGCCGCCAAGCTCAACAACGAAAACGGAGGCGGCTCGCTCACCGCCCTGCCGTTCATCGAGACCCAGGCCGGCGACATCTCCGCCTACATTCCCACCAACGTCATTTCCATCACCGACGGCCAGATCTTCCTCGAGTCCGATCTGTTCAACTCCAACGTCCGGCCCGCCATCAACGTCGGTATTTCGGTGAGCCGCGTCGGCGGCAACGCCCAGACCAAGGCCATGAAATCCATCGCCGGAAGCCTCCGCCTCGACCTCGCCCAGTACCGCGCCCTGGCGGCCTTCGCGCAGTTCGGCTCGGACCTCGATAAGGCCTCCACCGACCAGCTCAATCGCGGCCGCCACCTCGTCGAAATCCTCAAGCAGGGCCAATACCAGCCCCTCCCGCTCGAAAAGCAGGTGGTCATCATCTTCGCCGGAACCAAAGGCTACCTCGACGACCTTCCCGTCGAGCAGTGCCGCAAATTCGAAGACGAGCTGTACCGCTTCGTGGACAATGCCCATCGCCCCTTGTGGGACGAGATCCGCACCAAGAAAGCGCTGGATGACGATCTGCGCAACAAGGTCACCGCGGTGATCGAAGAATTCAAGGCCCGCTTCGTGGCGGAGATGCCGGCGGAAAAGGCGCATGCCTAGCCTCATCGATATCCGCCGGCGCATCCGCTCGGTGCGGAATACGCAGCAGATCACCAAGGCCATGAAGATGGTCTCGGCGGCCAAACTGCGGCGCGCCCAGGACCGCGTCATCGCCTCCCGTCCCTACGCTGCGCTGCTGCGCACGGTGCTGGGCAACGTGGCCGCCGCCGTGGCCGGCGATGAGACCGAAGTGCGCAATCCCCTGCTCGCCCATCGCGAGGAAAAACGCATCCTGCTGGCCTTGGTCACCAGCGACAAGGGCCTGGCCGGCGCCTTCAATGCCAACCTCAACAAGGGCGCGCAGCGCTTCATCGCCGAGCACCCGGGCGTCGAAATCCGCATGGAGCTGCTCGGCCGCAAGGGGCGCGACTTCTTCCGCAAGCGCGGCGCCACGATCGCCGGAGAGTACCTCAATCTCGCCGCCAAAGTGCCTTACCCGGATCTCGCCGCCATCGCCCAGAAGGCCGTCGCCCTGTACTGCGGCGAAGAGATCGACGCCGTTTATGTCATCTACAACGAGTTCAAAAGCGTGATGTCGCAGCGCCTGACGGTCACCCGCGTGCTTCCCGTCGAGATGCCCGTACAAGAGGCGCCCGTCGATTACATCTTCGAGAACTCGCCCGCCCAGATGCTCGACGCGCTGCTGCCCCGCTACGTCGAATTGGAATTTTACCGCGCCCAGCTCGAATCGGCCGCCGCCGAGCACGCCGCGCGCATGACCGCCATGGAGGCGGCCACTTCCAACGCCGGCGACATGATCGACAAGCTGACGCTCTTTATGAACCGCGTGCGCCAGGCCAGCATTACCAAGGAGATTATCGAGGTGGTCAGCGGCGCCGCGTCCGCGGAGTAGAACACCGCTCCGCGCCGGATGGAAACGGAGAGTCTTATGTCTAGCAATGTGGTAGTCGGCAAGGTAGTCCAGGTGGCCGGACCCGCCGTGGATTGCGAATTCCCCGAGGGGCAGATTCCCCTGGTCTACACGGCCATCCGCATCACCAGCGAAGGGTTCGACTCGCCCGAGCCCATCGACATCATCTGCGAAGTGCAGCAGCACATCGGCGAAGGCCGCGTCCGCACCATCGCGCTCCAGCCCACCGAAGGCCTGGTGCGCGGCATGAAGGCCATCAGCCTCGGTCATCCAGTGGAAGTTCCCGTGGGGAAGGAGACCCTGGGCCGCGTGCTCAACGTCATCGGCCAGCCCGTGGACAACATGGGCCCGCTGAACGCCAAAACGTTCTACTCCATTCACCGCCCCGCCCCCTCTTTCGAAGAGCAGTCCACGCGCCTCGAGATGTTCGAGACCGGCATCAAGGTCATCGACCTCATCGAGCCTTACCTGCGCGGCGGCAAGATCGGCCTCTTCGGCGGCGCGGGAGTGGGCAAGACCGTCATCATCCAGGAGCTCATCAACAACATCGCCACCAAGCACGGCGGCGTCTCGGTCTTCTCCGGCGTGGGCGAGCGAACCCGCGAAGGCAACGACCTGTGGCTGGAAATGCAGGAATCCGGCGTCATCGACCCCCACGACTGGACCAAGTCCAAGTGCGCGCTCATCTACGGCCAGATGACCGAACCGCCCGGAGCGCGCCTGCGCGTGGGCCTCACTGGCCTCACCGTCGCCGAGTACTTCCGCGACGAAGAGGGCCAGGACGTGCTCCTGTTCATCGACAACATTTTCCGTTTCACCCAGGCCGGCTCGGAAGTGTCCGCGCTGCTGGGCCGCATGCCTTCCGCCGTGGGATACCAGCCCAACCTCGCCACCGAAATGGGCGAATTGCAGGAGCGCATCACCTCCACCAAGAAGGGCTCCATCACCTCCGTGCAGGCCATCTACGTGCCTGCCGACGACTACACCGATCCCGCCCCCGCCACCGCCTTCGCGCACCTCGACGCCACCACCAACCTCTCTCGCGAGATCGCTTCGCTGGGCATCTATCCGGCGGTCGATCCGCTGGCTTCCACCTCGCGCATTCTCGACCCGCTGATCCTCGGCGAGGACCACTACCAGTGCGCGCAAGCCGTGAAGGGCGTTCTGCAACGCTACAAGGACCTCCAGGACATCATCGCCATTCTCGGCATCGACGAGCTTTCCGACGAAGACAAGCTCAGCGTATCGCGCGCCCGCAAGATCCAGCGCTTCCTTTCGCAGCCTTTCCACGTGGCCGAGCAGTTCACCGGATTCCCCGGCAAGTACGTCAAGCTGGCCGACACCATCCGCGGCTTCCGGGAAATCGTGGATGGCAAGCACGACAACATTCCCGAGCAGGCCTTCTACATGCAAGGGACCATCGAAGAAGTGCTGGAGCGCGCCGCCGCGCTGGCGAAGGCCTGATCATGCCCGAGCTGATCGAACTGGAAGTCGTCACGCCCGAGCGCCTGCTGGTGCGCGAACAAGTGGCCGACGTGCAGCTTCCCGCCAAGGACGGCTACCTGGGAATTCTCCCCGGCCATGCGCCCCTGCTGGGCCTCCTGGGCACCGGCTTTCTGAGCTACGCGGCCGGCGCCGGCCGTCGATATCTTTCCGTCAACGGTGGTTTTCTGGAAGTCCTGCCCGGCCACGTGCGGGTGTTGGCCGACACCGCCGAGCGCGCCGAGGAGATCGATGTCCAGCGCGCCAAAGCCGCCTTCCAGCGCGCTCAGGACCTGATCATGAACCCGTCGATCGGCATCGACCCCGCCGCCGCCCTGGATGCCATGATGCGCGCGCAAGCCCGCATCGAAGCCGCCGAAAAGAAATAGCCGGCACCGCTTTCAGCGCCCCGTGGTCTTGTGTCAGTTACGTCCCGTGGGCCAGTCGCCATGCTGCGGAGAAGGGATTCCCATCCGCTTTCGCTCTCGTTCGATCACCGTTTGCGCAAGTTGATCGACAGGCATCGCGAACTCCTCAGCGGATTCGGCGAGAGAACGAAGTTGGGCGATCTCATCAAAAACGATTGACTGGCCTTCACCGCGTCGAATCTGGGTCAGAATGCGGCCGGCCAGCTTGACTCGTGCGGCGGAATCCTTGTTTCTCACCATACTGAAGTTTACATCTGAGCCGCCCTCGACGCCCTGATACGCGCGCACGCCCGTTAGAAGCCGTGAAACATCAAGGAAAGCCGCCGATGAACGCAGATTAACGCCGATAACTCCCTTGTCTTGTTATCCGTGTCCATCCGTGTTCATCTGCGACCAAATTCTTTCCGCTTCTTAGGGAGCTGTCTATCCCTCTCTCAGCGATTGCGCCGGGTCGATCCTGACCGCCCGGCACATCGGCGCCAGGCTCGCGAGCAACCCGGCCGCGGCCAGCACAATCGGCGGAATCGAGAAGCTCCACGCATCGTGCTCGGCGATTCCAGACAGCAGCGACTTGACCAGGCGCGCCAGCGCCCAGGATGCCGACAGGCCAACCACCGTTCCCACCAGCGTGTAACTCAGGCTCGATCCCACAACCAGCCATGCGACGCGTCCGCGGCTGGCTCCCAGCGCGAGCCGCACGCCCAACTCGCGCGTCCGCCGAAGCACGCCGTGACTCACTACGCCGTAGATCCCCGCCGCGGCCAATCCCAGCGCCAGCAGCGCGAAGCCGCCCACCAGCCACGCCATCGACCTCGGCGCGGCCACCGCGGCCGCCACCACGGTCTCCATTCTCGCGATCTGGCTTACCGCGCAGTTCGGACAGACTTCCTGGACCATCGCCGGCAGACGCTTTTCGAACCCGCCCGGTTCCACCCCCAGGCGAACCACCAGCGCCATCGATTGGGGCGTCGATATCGCCTGCGCCATGGGGAGATAAACTTCTCCGTCCACCCATTCCGGCGGTCCGGTCATACTGAAATTCCTCACGTCGTCCACCACCCCCACGATCGTGCGCCATTCCTTGTCCCACACCGGCTTCAGCCGTCGCCCGATCGGACTTCGGTCGGGCCAGTAGCGGCGGGCGGTCGCCCGGCTGATCAGCACCACAAGCTCCGCCCCCTTGCGGTCCGCGCCCGTAAAACCGCGGCCCTGCAACAGGCGGACGCTCAACGTTGCCAGGTGCTCGGGCGTCACCGCCGTGCTCCACAGCACGTACTGCGGCTCCTGCGCCGGACGAGGGTGGTCCTCGATCGCCGCGGCAAACGCCGAGAACTCCGGCGTCAACGGCAGCACGTTCATCGCCGCCACGTTCATCACTCCCGGTTGCCCGGCCAGCTTGCTGCGTACCTGCTCGTACACCGCCAGCGTCTTCTCCAGCGACGCTGCCGCGGCGCGCCCCGGACTGAGCTGGGCGGTGACCACCGACTCCACCCGGAACCCGGGGTCGACCTGTAGCATGGTCCACAAGCTGCGCAGCAGCAGGCCCGCGCCGACCAACAGGATGGTGGCAAAGGCCGCCTCGGTCATCACCAGCACGGCGTCCGTCCGCAATCCCCTGGCGCCCGGGGTCGAGCGGCCGTCCTCGATCGCGGTGAGCGATCGCACCGGGCGCGCCTTCCATGCGGGCAGGAGGCCGAACAGCAAGCCGCTTCCGAGAGAGATCGCCGCGGTGAACGCCAGAACGCGCTGGTCGATTGCGACCTCGGCAAGTCGCGGCGTATCCGCTGGCAGCCAGTGCTTCAGCAGCGCCAACTGGCCGAAAGCCAGCAGCGTTCCCAGCACTCCGCCAATCGCCGCGAGCACCGCGGCTTCGGCCAGCAGTTGCCGCGCCAGCCGGCCCGCCGTGGCGCCCAACGATGCGCGCAGCGCCAGTTCCCTCTGCCGCGCCGCCGTCTGGCCGATCGTCAGGTTCACCACGTTGACGATCGCGATCAGCAGCACCAGCGCGACGACGCCGAGCAGCAGCAGGCTTCTCACCTTGGCGCCTGCCACCAGGTGGTCCCGCAACCCCGTCAGTCCGGCGTCCAGTCCCCACGCGTCCGGCATCCGCCAGGGGAACATGGCGCGGATGCGCGGAATCCAGGCCTGCAGCTCCGATTGCGCCGCCTCGGGCGCCACGCCGTCGCGCAGCCGCGCGAAAGACGTGAGCCCGCCCGAACCCCAGTACTCGCCGGCGTCCCGCGGATCGAGTCGCATCGGTATCCAGAAGTTCACCGCTGCCGCCGGATACTGAAACCCCGCGGGCATCACTCCGATGATTTCGTAGCCCGCCTCATCCAGCGTCAACTGCTGTCCGATCGCGTCCGGCCGCGCGCCGTACCGCTGCGCCCAGAAGGCATGGCTCAGGACCACGACGCGCAGCTTCCCCGGCCGGTCTTCACCCGCCTGAAAGGTGCGCCCGGCGAGAGGGCTGACGCCCAGCACCGCGAAGAAATTCGCCGACACTTCGCTGCCCTTCACGCGCTCCGGCCAGTCCCGGCCCTTCGTGCTGAAGGCGCGCACGCCGAAGTGGGCGGCATAGTCGGCCAGGCGGCTGTTGGCGCGAATGGTGTCGAAAGGCCCGCGCATGCCGACGTCGTCGGCGTGGAACAGACGTTCCGGGGCGGGGAAAGCCAGCGGCCGGAGCAGGACGCCGTCGACCAGGCTGAACACCGCGGTGGTCGAGCCGATGCCGAGGGCCATGGTCGCCAGCGCCAAAGACGAGTGGGTCCGATTTTTCAAGAGCAGGCGGATGCCGAACGAGACGTCCTGCTTGAGTTGTTCCCAACCCACTGTGCCGCGCGAATCCCGGCACTCCTCCTTGATGGCATCCATCCGGCCCATGGTCGCGGCGGCCCGCCGGCGCGCCTCGGTGGATGGCGCCCCGAGGTCCATCAGTTCCTCGGTTTCGCATTCGAGATGTTCGGCCAGTTCCGCTTCCCTCTCGCGCTCCACCTGCGGCCTCCGCAACGCGGCCCGCAATCTCAGCGACAGTTTTTGGAGCCAGCGCATGCCATATCCTCAAGCCGATTCCAGAATCCCGTTGACCGCCGCCGACAGCCGCGTCCAGTTCGCCGATTCCAGGCGAAGCTGGCGCCGGCCGGCCCGGGTGAGCGAATAGAACTTGGCCGGGCGCCCGGTGTGCGTCTCCTTCCATTCGCCGCGAATCCAGCCCTCGTGCTCCAGCTTGTGCAGCGCCGGATACAGCGATCCGTGGCTGGCCTGCAGCGTTTCGTTCGACATTTGGCGCAGGCGTTGCGAGATGGTCCAGCCGGTCCTGGGCTCGGGATCGAGGATCTTGAGAATCAGCACGTCCAGCGTGCCCTGTAAAAGCGTCGTCGGCTTGCTCACCGTGCCTCCTGGAGTTCAGGTAACCGCCATATGTCGGTTATCTTAACAGACGGCGCAGTGGTGTGGGATGTTGTCAATTCTCGAGCGAGACACCACACTAGAAGCGGATTCCCATCAGGAAGCCCGCCTCATTGGGCCGCGTGAGAGTGCCGGAGCCGCCCCAGCGGGTATAGCGGAATTCCGGGAGCCACGCCACGCGGCCGGTGCCGAAGCGGATGCCGGCGGCTGCCACCACGCCCCCGGTGATCCGCCATCCGGAATAGTGGAACGTGAGAGGCTGCGGCGTTCCGCTTACATCGCTGAGTTCGGTGAGGTCCTCCTGGCGCGATAACCACCGGGCAGCCAATCCGGCGGCCACAAAAGGTTGCCACGCCGCGTGCGCATGGAAATAGTATTTGCCCAGCACTGGAAACTCCCAGGCATTGCCGCGCCAGCGATCGAGGTAACTGACGAAATCCACGCCCGCGGATCCCTCACCCGCAATGCTGTGCCCGACGCGCTGGTAGATCGCGTCCACCTCGATCGCGAAGCTCGCGCGCAGGTGTACTTCGATCGCGGGTCCCACCAGGTAGGGACTCGATTCGTCGTTCGGGACGGCCCGGTCCAGAAGCGGCACGCCACCCGTCACACCGAAGGAAACGGCCTGAGCAAAAGCGGCGGGGCCCGAGATCACGATGAGCAGGAGTGATAGATAATGTTTTCGCACTGTGCCGGTGCCGTGGCACGCGGAGGCCCAATTGGTATGTCGTTTATTTATTGCGCGATCCGTTTTTGCAGAGTGACCACGAGTCACATGTGTGAGTTTCGGCCCTGATTTGCCGCCGCCGGCTCTTCCGCATTAATTCTCCGTCGGCGTCTTCTCGGCGTGGTCCACCACCAGGATCTCGATCGGCGCTTTGCGTGTCTCGAGCTTGAGACCCAGTTGCTCTTGGACCGCCTCGGGGAGCGCCGCCCCGGATGGGCTGTCCGCGGCCGCGGGGGCGTCGGCTTTGCCTTCGCTTGATTGCCGGGGCTCGGCGACCCAGTCTAGCGTCAGGGTGTAGTAACCGCTGAGGCCGGTCATATCGAGCACAGGCTTGTCCACTCGTCGCGCCAGGTACTCCGCGAATGCGGCCATTGTCACGCACGTACCTGTGTAGTGGTTGGTGTTGCCGTTGCTGTTGCTGTTCTGGTTGTGTGAGTCCCCGTCCGGCACTTCCTTGAATTTGATGCCGCTCTTCCCCACAATCAACCCGTAAACCGAAAAGGTCTTCTGGTCGCGGTGGACGGCCAGCTTGAACCGGTCCACCAGCATCTTCTGCAGCATGGCGTGCAACTCCGCATTGTACTTTTCCCTGTCTCTGGGAAGCGCCTCGGGAAACTTCGCCGCAAGATCGAAGTGTTCCGATCTGAGCCAATCCGGTCCCTCGACCTGGTAGTCCTTCACCCCGTACGCCATCACGATCAAGCTCCTCAGGCTGACATTGGTCGCCGTGAGCCTGCCTTGATCGCTGTTAGTGTGCGAACTGTTGTCCGCGGACTTGTTCGGCTTCACCGAAACCACTTCGAATTCCTGGCCCGGCGCTGTACCCGCAAACGCCGCCATCAGCATGCACACGAAGAACACTCGCATATGTTCAGATTGACGCTTTTGACTCCTGAAGGGTTAGCCTCTATCCGCGCCGCCGCGCTAACATACCAATCGTGGAAGAGACAGCCCTCAACCAGCCGCGGCCCCTGGCCGATTACAACCTGTTTTCGACGGATCGCGCCCTGCGCGAGGCCGTCGCGCGCGAAGGCGCCGGGTGGGCCTGCGCGCAACTCGAAGAGTTCGGCCGCGCCGTGGGAACCGCCGAAGCCATCGAGTGGGGCAGGCTCGCCAACGAGTACCCGCCGGTCCTGCGCACCCACGACCGCTATGGAAACCGTCGTGACGAGGTCGAGTTCCACCCCGCGTGGCATCGCCTCATGCGCCTGGCCGTTGAGCACGGCATCCATTGCCTGCCCTGGGCCCAATCGCGCCCCGGCGCCCACGTGGCGCGCGGCGCCCTCGCCATGCTCGCATCCCAGAACGAAGCCGGCCACGTCTGCCCCATTTCGATGACCTACGCCGCCGCGCCCGTTCTGCGCCACGACGATACCGTCGCCCGCGATTGGATCCCCCGCATCTGCTCCACTCGCTACGATCCTTCCTTCCGCCCGGCGCCGCATAAAGATGGCGCGCTCGTCGGCATGGCCATGACCGAGAAGCAGGGCGGCTCCGATGTCCGCGCCAACACCACCCGCGCCGAGCCGATCGGCGATCGCGAGTACCTGCTCGACGGCCACAAGTGGTTCTGCTCCGCTCCCATGTGCGATGCTTTCCTCGTGCTGGCCCAGGCGCCGCGCGGCCTCTCCTGTTTCCTCCTTCCCCGCTGGACGCCGGACGAGAGGCGCAACGCGTTCCACCTCCAGCGTCTGAAGCCCAAGCTCGGCAACCGGTCCAATGCTTCGAGCGAGGTGGAGTTTCACCGAGCCTGGGCGCGCATGATCGGTGAGGAAGGCCGCGGCGTGGCCACCATCATCGAGATGGTTCACCACACGCGGCTGGACTGCGCCATCGCCTCCGCCGCCCTGATGCGCCGCGCGCTGGTCGAGGCCGTGCATCATGCCCGCCACCGCCACGCATTCGGCAAAGCCCTGATCGGCCAGCCCTTGATGCGCAACGTGCTGGCTGACCTGGCCATCGAATCGGAAGCCGCAACCCTGCTGGCCATGCGGCTCGCCGGCGCCTTCGACCAGGACGACCGCGCCTTCGCCCGCCTGGCCGTCGCCGCAGGCAAATACTGGCTCTCCAAGCGCACGCCGCCGCACGTCGCCGAAGCCCTCGAGTGCCTCGGCGGCAACGGCTACGTCGAAGAATCCCTGCTGCCGCGGCTCTATCGCGAGGCGCCGCTCAACTCCATTTGGGAAGGCTCGGGCAATGTGATCGCGCTCGACGTCTTGCGCGCGGTCGCTAGGGAACCGGACGCCCTCGAACGCGTCCTGGCGGAGATTCGACTGGCGAACGACCCTCGCATCGGGAAATTCCTGGGCGAAGCCGGGGCCCCCCTGGGCCGTGAAGAGAACGAAAGCGGCGCGCGCCGTTTCTCCGAGCGTCTTGCGCTGGCGTTACAGGCGTCCCTGCTCGTCCGTTTCAGTCCGCCCGCGATTGCCGACGCCTTTTGCGCGTCCCGTCTCGCGGGAGATTGGGGCCGGGCATTCGGCACTCTCCCGTCCGCAGCCGATTTCGGTGCGGTAATCACCCACACCACAGAGTAGGGGTGCGGTAATTCGCAATATAGTGACCCAATTAGTGTCGATTTTGTAGCTACTCTGTAACCATTTTTGGGTTAAAATTAAGGAAGATTAAGAAAGACTGAGGAGCGCATATGAGGTCTCGGATCCTGTTTCTCTCCGGGCATCGCGAGGATGCCCTCCGCCTCTCGCAGATGTTGCGAGCGCTGCCCCTGGTTTTAGATCACGTCGGGACTGTCGCGCAGGCGCGCACCAGGCTCCGGCAGTCTGAATACGATGTGATCCTCACCGAGTCCGTCTTACCCGATGGAACCTGGTTGGATGTCTTGCATCTCACCCGGGAGACGCCGCGCGAAGCCGAAGTGATCGTCACCGATGCGCAAGCCGACGCGCGCTTCTGGGCCGAAGTGCTCAACATGGGCGCGTACGATATGCTGGCGCAGCCCTTCTATGAGCCCGAGGTGCGCCGCATCTTGTATAACGCCTGCTCCCGTCCCTCGTCCGAGTCGTATCGCGCAGTGGCCGTTTAAGTGGCGCGGGCACGCTTGTGGGGCAGGTTGGCAACCTGCGGACCGATTGTCAATCGGTCCAGGCGAGCCATGCTCGCCTGTTCGCCCCGTACCGCTCGTTTCTGGCGCCAGAGACGATCCCGCTAGGGAGACGCTCGCTTTTTCCGCCGCACCAGCGTTCACTGGATCCACCCTTCGCGCAGCGCCCGGGCAACCGCCTCCGATCGCGAATGCACGTGCAGCTTTTCGTATATCGAGCGCAGGTGAAAGCTCACCGTGTGAACGCTGATGCCCAGTTCCGCGGCTGCCGTCTTATTCTGATGGCCTTCGGTCAGCAGCTTTAACAACCGCAGTTCCTGCGGCGAGAGGCCCGCGGAGAACTGTTCGGGGGTTTGCGTTTTGCGGAACAGTTCCACCACGCGCATTGCCACTTCCGGTGACATCACCGCGCCGCCTTCGGCAATCTCCCGCACCGCCTCCAGCAGCCGCGCGGGCGGCGTCCCCTTCAGAAGGTAACCGCAGGCTCCCGCGCAAACCGCCTGAAAAATCCGGTCGTCGTCCTTATACACCGTAAGCAAAACCGGCGCGATCGAGGGGTAACGCTCGCGCAGGATTCGGACGCCGTCGATGCCGCTCATCCCGGGAAGCCCGATATCCACCAGCGCCACGCGCGGCGGGTTGGCGCCGATTCCTTCCAGGGCGGCTTCCATGGAACCGTACACATGGCGGCACTCGAAGCGATCGGTGCTGTTGATCAGATACGAAAGGCCCTCCCGCGTCTCCTTTCGGTCTTCGATGATCGCCACACCGATCACCAGCGTTTTGGATCGCTCTCCCGCCACCGATGCCGCCTGTCGCTCCAGTGTAAGGCATGACGGCGCGCCCGCCACCTACACAAACGTGCGGGGGGGCGATCTACAGGCGCGACTTGGCAAAAGCGCCATGGCGCGTCGGAAGGTGAATCTCGACGCGGCATCCTTCGCCGGGTTTCGAAGTCAATTGCATGCGTCCGCCCAGGCTCTCGGCCCGGCGCCGCATGCCCGGGATTCCGTTGCCGCCGGTCCATCCGGGTGGTCTTTCGACCGCGTTTAACCCGCTCCCGTTGTCTTCGACGGTGAGCGCGATCTCGCGGTCCGCCACTTTCAGCTCCGCCTTGACTGCCGAGCACCCCGAGTGGCGGGCGGCATTGTGGACGCACTCTTTGAACATCAGGAAAAGTTGCCGCCGGGCTTGAAGGCTCAGTTGTACGTTTTCTTCCACCGGAGTTTGGAACTCGAACTCGATCCCCTGGGATTCCAGCAGATCGAGGGCAAACTGGCGCATGCGCCGGATCAGCGAGTCCACCCCGTGCGGCTCGGAGCGGATGCTCCAGACGATGTCGCCCATGGAATCCACCAGCTCGCGGGCCAGCGTGGCAACTCGCTCCAGCGGCTCCCCCGGCCGTCCCGGCCCATTCCCGCCGACCCGCGCGACTTCGCTCAGGATGGCGATCTGCGAAAGGCCGGCGCCGATGTCGTCGTGAAGGTCCGTGGCAATGGCCGTGCGCATGCGCTCCAGGTTCACCATCTGCGTCACGCGGTAGCGGTGCGCGGCAAACACCAACGCAGCCGCCAGCGCCACCCCGAGACTCTCGAACCACCACCGCCTCCATACCGGCGGCAGCACGGTGAAATCGATTTCCGCCGGCGATGCGCTTTCCGCGCCCTCCGAAGTCACGGCTCTCACCAGAAAGCGGTATTTGCCCCCGGCGAGCGCCGCGTAGTTGACCGCGTGCTGATTGCGCGGCGGACTCCAATCCGAATCCGCTCCTTCCAGTTTGTACGAATACCGGAGCACGTCTCCCGGCTCGAAGTCGGGCCCCACGAATTCGATCTGAAGCTGGTTCTGCGACGGCTTCAGTTCCAGTTGCGAAACCCGGGCCTCTCCGAGCTGCGATACCGGATAAGGCCCGCCGCCGGTGCGTAAATCCGTGATGAAAACGCGCGGACTGGCCGGCGCACGATCCTCCGCCGGAATCAGCCTCGACAGGCCTTGCGTGGTCGCGAACCAGAGTGCGCCCGCGTGATCGCGCACGGCCGAGCGGAATACTCCGTATGCCAGGCCGTCGGCGCTCGTAAAGTGCCGGATGTGGCCGGTCTTTGGGTCCAGGCGATCCACGCCCTTGGAGGTCCCGGCGTAGATGCGGCCTTGCCGGTCGTCGATGATGCACTCCACCACGCCGCTCGCCATCCCGCGAGCCGTGTTATAGATCTCCACGCGCGGGTGCGCATCTCCGGGGCTTTCCACACGGCCCAGGCCACCGCCGTTCGAGCCGATCCACAGCCGCCCCTCCTGGTCGGTGAGAAGACCGAGGATGGAACCCCCCGGCACGCCGTCACCCTGCTGGAAGAGCTGGAAACCGCGGCCGTCGTAACGATACAAACCGCCCCGGAACAGCCCCATCCAGATGTTGCCCTTCCGGTCTTCGGCAAACGCGCTCACCAGGTCGTCGGAAGGCACGCCTGGAATCCTGGGAGCCGGAAAGTTGGAAACGGCGTTTGTCCCAGGGTCCCATCGCATCAGCTGGTCCCCCCGCTCGGACTGGGCCGAGGCCCAAATGCCGCCCTTGGAATCCTCGAAAATGCGGAAGATGGTATCGCTCGAGTAGCACGCCAGCGGGCTGCGGCCGTCCAGGTCCGCCGCCTTCATCGCCCTGAACCGGCACAGCCCCTGAGTAGTCGCCGCCCACCATTCTCCCGTGCGGCTCTGCAGCAGGATTTGGTTCCATCCCCAACTGGCATGGTCGCCAAAGGCCTTGGGAACCACGCTGTGGAATCGCGCGCCATCGAAGATATCCACCGAGCGGCTGCCCCGGCCGCGCTGCGCTATGGTCACCGCCATCAGCTCTCCGGCGCGGTCTTCGAGTACCGACCACAACCGGTCCGTAGGCAAGCCGTCCGGTTCGCGAAACGTAGTGAACCCGAGGCCGTCGACCCGCATCACGCCCGCCGCTGCCGTTCCCACCCACATGTTCCCGGCCTGGTCTTCGGCCAGTGCGATGATCGTCCGGTCGCTCAATCCCTGCTCGCGGCTGATGTTCTTCAGCAGCTTTGGTTCATCGCCCAGGGTCAGCCGGGTGATCCCCCATTCGGTGCCGACCCACAGAATTCCGTCGGAGGATTCCGCCAGCGCGGTCGCGCCGTAGCCCGCCAGGCCCGATCCCTTGGTGTAGCTCTCCAGGCTCCAACCACCGTCCGCCCGCTGCCTGATCAGCCCCAGCCCGCCGCGAGTCGCCGCCCATATCCTACCCTTGGAGTCCACCAACAACGTCTCGACCCAGTCCCCCGGCAAGCCGTCTTTCTGGGTCAGCGTTCGCACGGCTCCGCTCTCTCCCAGCACGTAAATCCCTGCGTTCGTGCCTACCCACAGATCTCCGCGCGGGTCCTCCACCATGTCCGAGATCTGGACCCCCGGGCGCAACGGTAACTCCCGGCGGCGAAAACCGCCGGCCGCGCTCCATTCGAAGAGGCTGTTCCGTGTAGCGCACCAGATCTTGCCGCTCCTCGACTCCCGGATGGACGTCACGTAGTTGCGCGCGGCTTCGTGCTCCGGCGCATAGGTGGTAAATCGGGAGCCCGTTCCGCCGGGATTGATCCGCGAGATTCCGCGCGCCGTTCCCACCAGATACTCGCCGGAACGCGTTTCGACGAGCGTGGACACCAGGCGGTGCGCCAACCCTTCGTCCACGCCGTAACTGACGAAATGATACCCGTCGAACCGCGCGAGGCCTTCGGGCGTGCAGAACCACAGGAACCCCCGCGAGTCCGCCACAATGCAGTCGACGCGGTCCGCGGCCAGACCGTCGGCGGTGGTGTAGGTCCGGATCGGCAGCAGCTCGCTTTGCAGAGCAAAAGCGCTCAGAATGATCAGGATCGCCAGGCGTCTCATGGCGCCCTCCGTTATCCAGAATATTCTAACCCCGGCAACGGTAAAGTCGCTTGACCCGCACGAGCGTGCGGGTTCCTGCGAGGGCGCGGGCCGCGTATCAGCGCCCGGCAACTCTGGCCGAAGGGCGATGGCCGGTGGGCAGCCCTACTGTTTTCCCTACATTCGAGTGCCTGGCGGAGGCCGGGAAACAGATTCCGCTGTCTCGCAGCGGTCGGGGCGCAGATAGGTGGTGTGATCTTCAGGCTGAACAGCACTCGCGGAGGATCTTCCACGAAGATGTTTCGGTACACCGGGGTTGCACTTTGCCATACATAGTGCCGGGGACCATCAGCGATGCGAACACGGCATTGTTCTGCCCGTTTAAGGGAGATGGGGGACCAGGGGGGGAGATGGCGTCCCAACTGGGATCGGTGGGGATGAGCCAGTCCGTCTTCACGACGTACAGGCCATCGACCAGATTATAGTTTCCCTTCGAGTTGTAGGACCAGCCGAGGTTCACCACGCCGCCGTTGTAGTTCTGCCAAACCGTGGCTTCCGTAACCGTGACTGACGTGCCCCACATCATCAGGGAATCGTCGCCGCTGCGGATAAATATGTTGGACGCAGTCGTGCCGTCCCCAAGCCTGAGGGCCGCATTCTCACCGTTCCACCCGAGGGTTTTCATGTTGTTCACCGTGCTGTTGTACAGAATGTCGTTGGCGGCGTGATTCAGGTCGGTGATCACAATCCCATCTATATGGTAATGATCGAGGTCGTTTGTGACGCTCGAACTCAGGGCGTAATAGCCGTCGTCGCCGCTGGAAGCACGATTCTCATAACTAAACCGGCTCACATCCAATACACCCGGACCGTAAAGCCGCCTCGTCTTATTCGTGCCGGTCGAATCGGTGTCCGCCAGGTCGAAGCGGAGTTTTCCCTGCACCCACGCGCCGGTCCCGAGAAAGATGTTGAGGATGTTATGGGGAACCCGGAATGCCAGCGCTCCCGTCGTCCCGATCGCGACCGGTCCCTCGAAGTCCAGGGTGTCGAACGAGGAGAGATCTCCGTTGAGATCGCCAGGCGTGGTGATGACTTTCACGCTGGCGCCCGCCGGCCGCGTGTACGGTGGATCGAGAAAAAAGGCTAAACTCTCAACGCCGCCGCCGTCCGTGTCCCGATTCCACCACAGGAGGAACTGCTCTCCCATGAAACCGCTGCCGGTGGCAGTGGAGACTTGCACGGTGCCGTCGTTTTGCGTTTCGACGTCCATCATCTTGACACTCGGCCGGACGGACACATGATCGCCTGGCTGGAAAGGAGTGCCAACCAGCTTAGTCACGCGGAGCTGAACGATGGTGTCCGCGCGGGCTGGAATGCTCACGAACGACAGGGAGGTTTTCCCCACCGTGTAACCGGAGTCGCCGCGGTAGGGTGACGCGTCTGTCTCACCGTAGTAGCTGATGTAGACACAGGCATCCGTCCAGCCTCCACCGCCCACCTGGTATTGCACGGCATAAAAGTCTGACGGCCTGGGATAAGTCAGGGGCTGCGTGGAGCCGCTCTTCACCGGACAGGACGGCCGGTTGGAAGTGCCCGGTTGTGCCGAACCAACCGAAGCGCATGCGGCCAGCAGCAGGGGCACAATCGCGCGGCCCGGTTTCATGACGGGCCTGAATCTGTTTTCCGGCCTCCCCGGAGTGCGTAGCATACTCTTCTTCCCTCCATTCGAGTGCTTCTGCTAGGGTCTTCAGCGAGATTACGCGGACCGCGCCTGCCCAACAACCCGCACGTTCGTGTAGGTCTATGCCCGGCTTTGGAGCGCTGGGGATCATCCCCCCGGCCGGCTGATAAACTGGTACCAGCACGTGCATTTCGGTCCCATCAGCAAAGTCGGCGTGGCCGTGGTGTTGGCGTTGTCGGCAAGCGGTTGCCGCCAGAGCAGGCCGCCCGCGCCCGCCATCGGCGAGGCGTTTGTCGGCCCGCCCAACCTCAAAATCCGAAGCGACATTCCGCTGCAATCTTCCGCGGTTGCCACGGTGCAGCACGGCGACCGGCTGGAGATTCTCCAGCGCCGCCGCCGCTTCCTCCGGGTCCGCACGCCCGCCGGCGTCGAAGGCTGGACCGATGAACGCGAGCTGCTCAACACCGAGGACATGGCCTACCTCAGAGACCTGGCGAAGCGGGCCGCCAGGATGCCCGTGCAGGGACAGGCCACCTGCTACAGCGAGTTGAACGTGCACACGCAGCCCTCCCGTGCGTCGCCCAGCTTTCTCCAGATCAAGGAGAAAGAGAAGGCGGACGTGCTGATTCACGTGGTGACTCCGCGCGCCGATCAGCCGCGCAAGCCGCTGATTCCGCCGGCGCCCAAAAAGACCAAAGCCGCGCCCAAGAAGTCCGACGCCAAACCGCTCAAGTATCCGCTGCCGCCCATGCCGAAGCCGCCCTCGCCGCCGGAAGACTGGCTCGAGCTTTCCAGGACCGATCGGGACGAAGAGCCCGCGCCTCCCGAAGAGCCGCCCGAAGAGAAGCCCATGCCGACCGACGACTGGAGCCTGGTGCGAACGGCATCCGGCCAGTCCGGCTGGGTGCTGACGCGCCGCCTCACCATGGCGATCCCCGACGAGGTGGCGCAGTACGCCGAAGGGCACCGCATCGTCTCCTACTTCTCACTGGGCAAGGTGCAGGACGAGGACGTGACGAAGGACATCTGGCTCTGGACCACCATCGGCAGCGCCGCGCCGTACGATTTCGACAGCTTCCGCGTCTTCATCTGGAGTCTTCGCCACCACCGCTACGAGACCGCCTACATCGAGCGCAATCTGAAGGGCTATTCGCCGATCCTGCTCCAGGACGTGGAACTCTCGTCCGGCGGCAAAGGCAAGGCCCAGGCCGCGGCGGCCAAGTATGGCGGCTTCTCGGTCTGCATCGAGAAGAAGGACGGCCAGCGGTATCGCCGCGAATACGCCTTGCTGGGGAACATCGTCCGCTTCGCCGGCGAGAGCCCGTGCGAAGCCCCTCCTCCTGTCGGCGATCTGCTGGCGCTGAAGCCGCCGTCTCCAGCGGCCGCGCAGGCGGAAACGCAACAGCCGTCCGAGAGCTTCCCGCAGCGCGTCCGAAAGCGCCTGCGCTCGCTCCTGCATTTTTGAGCGGTATCAACGCGCGGCGAAGCGGAAAATGTGCCGCCCATCCCCAGGGACATCCAGGTACAGGCCCTGGCCCAGCATGGCATCGCCCGAGCGCTCGTACCGGGCGTCGCTCAACGCATCGCTCAGCGCCCACGCGCGGCCCGCAAGCCCGGGACATTCGAGCGGCACGTAGCACTGCGCGCGTTCGGGCGAAAGATTCGAGACCACCAGCGCCAGATCCTCCCGGTGCGTCCACCGATAGATCACGAAGGCGCGGTGGGTAGGATTGTCGTGCCAGGCCTCCCGCGCCGATAACAATTTCCACTGTCCCTGGTGGAAGAGCGGAGAGCGGAGAGTCTCCAGAAGGCGCGCGTACAGCTTTTCGGTTTCCGGATCCGCGTCTTCGGCGGGAGACCGCATCAACTGCACGGGAACCCTCACCTTGCTTCCGCCGAACTGGCCTTCCTGAAGCAGGCGCATTCCCGGCAGCGCCAGCGCCAGGACGGCCGCTGTCCTGGCGCCCTCGGCGCCAAATACGGCGGCCGAGCGCTCCTCGTCGTGGTTCTCCACGAACCGCGCGAGGCGGCGCTGGTAGTCGATGCCGGCGGCGAGATGCGCGCGGACCTCGCCGGCATCGCGCCGCTCGAGGCGGTCGTACAGGCGCTTGTCGTAGGTGTAGTCGAAGCCCTGCTGCTGCAGGTCGTACTCCATGTCCCAGTAAACCTCGGCCAGCATCAGGAAGCCGGGATGCAGGCGCTTGACGGCGCGAATCGCATCGGGCCAGAATTCCGCTCCCGGCGGATCGAAGCTTCCGCCCCACGTGCGGCAGAACACGCCGGACGTCACGAGCATGGCCATGTCGCAGCGCAAGCCGTCGCAGCGTCCGGCGAGGCCGAGCAGGAGCCCGATGATGGCGTAGCGCGTCTCCGGTTGGCGGTAGTCGATTTGCACCGTGTCCGTCCAAGCCGGAAAATTCGGATCGCGGCCGTGAGCGAAGACCCGGCCGCCCCAGGGGAAGTAACTCCCGGGACTGGATTCGAGATCGTCCGGCGTCCCCTCGAGCAGGCAAGACGCGCGGTTGGCCACCCAATCGTGGTCGCGTGCCAGGTGATTCGACACGAAGTCGAGCACCAGGCGGAGACCCGCCTCGTTCAAGCGGCGGCGGAGATCGGCCAGTTCCTCATCGCCGCCGAACTCCCGATCGACGGCGTACCAGTAGACGGCAAATGGCGAACCGATGACATCCTGCGGTCCGAAGTCCGGGAGAGCGCGCCGGTATTCGACTTGGAGCCCCGGATGGGAACGCGCGATGTTCCGGGAAGCCGGGCTTCGCTCCCACACGCCCATCAGCCACACGCCATCCAACCGGTAGGCAGCCAGGCGCTGGATTTCCCCGGCTGGCACGGTCCCCAGCGTGATCCGCTTTGCGTACTTTGCGCTCAACCCGTGAAGCCAGAGGGCGGTGTTGATCTCGTACAGGACCGGTTGCGGGGGCCACTCGCTCATAGGTGCAATTCTGGCACAAACGGCGGCAAGCTAACCGGGACAAGCGCCCGGCGGGTCTACTTGCGAAAGCGCATTAGTCCTATCCCCACCATCCCCGGTGGCACCCACTGGTCAGCCCGGCGAGCACATGGCTGGAGGTCAGAGTCACGTTGCCGTCAGGACTAGATACGATGGAGCCGTCGATCACCCCGCTGAAGCCGAACTCCATAGCGGTGACGGCTGTCCCCGAGGCGTCGGTCTCCGTGCAAGACGCCCCAGAGTAAGGTCAGACTTTGTTGCTCGTTTGGGGATAGGACTACTCGGGATCCAACTGGTAGATGCGCACCTGGTTGGCGGAGAGCGCGGTGATCTGGGCGTTGGGAAATTCGGGGCCCTTGTCTGCCTCGGCGCAGTTCTCGATCCACGCGCCGGTGTCGACCAGCGCGAACGCGCTGCCATCGGGCATCGACTGAGTGGCAATCCGGGCATGGTGCGTGTGCCCGATGATCACCATCCTCAGCGCAGAGCCGAATTGCGCGTTCGCGTTGACACACTCCTGGCAGGCCAGGTCGAGAAACTGGAGGCCGCCGGTCACGGAGCTGTCTTTCGTCTGGACGTTGTAGCTGGCGGGGACCACGGCAGATCCGGACTGCAGGGCACCGAGCGCGGCCGGCGCGGCTAACTGAATCCGGCTGGTGTAGTCGCACTGCTGGTTGTATTTGTGAGTGAGGTCCTGCATCTGGCCGAGGACCGCGGAACCGGCGAGATGGGATTCGCCGAACAGGTACACGCCGATGTCGCGCAGCTCTTCCGGCAACTCGCGCTCCACCCAGTCAAAGTAATCGCCGTGCATGACGAGAACGCTGGGGGCGGTACCTGGAATGAAGAAGCGGCGCTCCCAGGTGTTGTAACCGGCCAGTTGGCAGAGGTCGAAATCGTGGTTGCCGAGAAGGAAATGGGTGTTGAGGCCGGGGTCTTCCAGCAGGGTCACGAGCTGTTCGTGGCTATCCTTAATATGGTCGGGAACATCCGGGTCGATCGCCGGCCCGAGCGACTCGCGCCACAGGTCGAGATAATCGCCGATGTGAAAAACGACGACGCGCCGGCCGCTCTGGGCGGCTTCATTCTTCAGATCGACGAGCGCGGAGACCACCTTGACGAGCGTGTCCTCGTAGTTGGTGCCGTAAGCATAGTGGGCGCGGCGTTCGGCGGAGAGCAGGTGGAGATCGGGGATGAAGACCTGGATACTGTCGCTGCCGCCGAAGCCCAACTGACTGTCGGTGTAGGAAGCTACCAGCCGCACATTGGCCACCGAGAGCAATGCTGCGAGAAGTTGGTCGTGCATATCACTTGTTCTTTTCGATCATCACCTGAAATACGTTCAGCTTGACCACCATCACACCGGTGAGCCGATCCTGGCGGTCGCGGTAGAAGATCCACCAGTAAGTGTGGTCGTTGAGCGCCACGGGAGCGTGGTCGCGAGGGGTGGCGAGATCGCGGGCATCCACGACCTGCTTCACCATGAGATCGGGAAACCACTTCTTATAAGGCGCGGTTTCGAGATCCGCCAGTTTGGGGTTGTTGCTCAACAGGTCGAACAGCGGGGCATATCGCCGGGGCGCGTCAGGGTCGGTCCCGGCGCCAACGTTGTCGGCCTTGTTGTTGCGGTTCAGGCCCCAGGTGAGGGCATCGCTCAACTCGGCGCGGCCGGCGGCGTCGAGCGGAAGGTGGATGCGGTCGGCCGGCGTGATCTCCCAGCGGGAATCCTGCGCGGGCACGGGGATGACGGTGGGCAGAGGCGCCTGCCGCGGGCCGCAGGCGGCGAGCAGGAGAAGGGCGGAGAGGAGGGAGCGAGAACAGGCGAGCTTCGCTCGCCTGGACCGATTGACAATCGGTCCGCAGGTTGACAACCTGCCCCACATCATGGATTCCTCCAGGGGCAGGCGGGCGCGGGGGCGACGGGATCCATCGGCACCTTGCTCACGGGCCGGCCCAATGGGAATGGCTGGGAACAGACGTGGCCCTTTCCCGGGATTTCGACAAGAAAGAGATAACTTCGCGAGCGATCGAACGATTTTGGGGGCGCCCAGATAGCGGTCCACGTGCGCTCGCCGGACCTGGCGTCCACCAGGACCGTCAGGATGTCGCCGCCCTCGTCGTCATCGGCCAGGATCCACCCGCCGGCATCCTGGACGAGGACGTTGACGCTGCGGTGGCGCGTGTCCCAGTCGGCGTCCCTGGACTCGCGCCACTCGAAGCGCGGAGCGCTGTCGTCGGGACGATGCTGGGCGTCGGGCATCATGGGTCCGAGATCCTCGTATGAGAGATTGTATCGCTCTCCGAACAACTCGGGACCGAAGCGGTAGGGGAAGGCGCCACCGGCGTCGTACTCCGCTTTCTTTACCGAAAGGGACGGATGCCCGGGCGCCGCGGCAACCTGCGCCGCCAACTTGCGGATCACGTCCCCCTGGTTCCTGCCGTACATGGTGGATGCGCCCTCGTAGTTCTGCGCAAAATATTCTTCCGGGGTGGTGGTGTAGCCGATGTACTCGTTGGCGAGGCCGATCACAACATAGGGGCGGCGCGCGCCGTTCTCGAGCGCCTGGCGAAGGCGGACGCCCTCGACCGTGGTCATCTCAGTGGGGACGGCGGCGAGGGAGAGCGTGCCGAGCGAAGCTACCGCGATCGGAATTTCCCGCGGGTAGTTCTCAGGAGAGCCGATGATGCGCTGCAGTATCCGGAGCGGCGCGACATGGTGCAGATCGAAGGCCGGCATTTTGACGTCGCCAGCATTTTCCCGGAAGCCGCCATGCCAGCCGTAGGCGTACAGCATGGTGCGCCCATCTTCGGCGCCGCCCAACTCGCCGACGCCCGAGCCGGGAGGAGTCAGCTCTTTGATGGAGGACGCCAGAAACTTGTTGGCGGCGGCCGAAATGGCGGGACTGTTTTGAGGCTCGGCTGCGTGGCGCAGGACGGTATTCACCGCGCCGGCCAACCGGCCGCCGAGCCACTCGACATCGTGCCGATCCTGCATGACCCAGCGCGGCGAGATGTCTCCCTCCGCGCCGTTGAAGAAGCCGGCCACGACGGGCGCCGCCGGGTCCTGTTCCAGCAGGTGCATGGCATAGCCGGAGAGGTCGGCCTGGTAGAGCGTGCAGTCGTGGGACATGGCCGTGTTGTGGATGGCGAAGAAGACCAGCAGGCCGATGCGGCGCCCGTCGCGCAGCACTTCCAGCACGTGCAAGGCGGGGTCGGCGGCCTGGTAACGCGGGCACGGATTTTCGTCGGCGGCATCCGGGCAGGTCATTCCGGCGGCCTGGGCGCGGTCGAGAACGGGCCGGGTTTCGGCGGGCGGGTCGAGAAAGAACGCGTCGATGGCGCGGTTGCGCTGGAGGTTGAGGGCCGTGCCGCTGCGCAGCACGACGCTCGCGGCGCGGCCTTTCGCGGCATCCGCACGCGCCTGGCCGATGGCCTCCTTGATGGCGTCTTTGAGGCGGCCGGCGAGAACGCCGTCGTAACCGGGCAACGGACCGCCGAAATTGAACACCGCGGACGACATGAAGCCGGCCGGTCCGTGGTGCGTGTGGGTGGCGGAGACGATGAGCGACTCGGGCGGCAGTTGCATCTCCTGGGCGACTTGCGCGTGAAGCCCGGCGGGGATGGCGAAGAGGTCGCACGAAACCAGGACGAGGCGGCGGCCATTGGTGTCCTGAAAGTAGAAGGCGCGGGCATAGAGGCGCGTCCAATAGCCGCGCGCCATTCTGCCGCCGATGGAGTGGCCGCCCATGGGGTAGCCGGGCGGCGGAGTGATATCCACCTTGGCGACTCCGGCGAGGAAGCGATCGGACGATGCCGGCGGCGCGACGTTGTAGGCGGGGACGCGGATTTTGATGGCGCCACATCCGGCCAGCGCGAGGAGGAGGGGAAGGGCGAGGAGAGATGGGAGCTTCATTTTATTGTCCGGATTGCGGCGGGCGGGAGCACCTCGCCTTCCGGCAAGTGTCCGGAAATGGGACTAGGTTCGTTTGGTATACCCGGGTTTGGCGCGGGGAGGATGTCCACCACCGCCGGGGGAGAGGGAGAGGCGGCGCGCAGGAGGAACAGGTTGTGGAGGGCGCGGTCGATGTGCTGAGAGAAGAGCGTCTCGAAGGCTTCGGGCGACTCGTTTTCCAAGACGATGGAACGGGCGAGCAGGCCGTGGCTGATGGCGTTCTGGGAAGAGCGGCGTTTTCCCTCCGGGGTCACGGGGCCGCGAGCGCGGGCGCCGTTGGCGCGGGACGCGCGAATTCTGCGTGAAGAGTCCAAACTCTATCCTCCGATACAACATTACTACGGGGATGTTCGGGAATTTAGCTAAGTTGATGATTCTATTAAGCAAGATTGTTGTGACTGGGTTTTTGGGGGGGAACGGGAAAGGCAGGTTTCAGGAGCGTGGGACCCAATCCAATGTGACCTGGGACTCTTGGTGAGCTTTGCTGCCGGTCTTGCGCACCAACGTCCGGTTCGGCTGTTAACCGAATGGTTGTAAGTTCGAGTCCTGCCTGAGGAAATTCTCCCGAAGATTTGAGTAAGGCACTTGGAATCAATCACTTGCTGGCAAACATGCAAATACCAAGAATCGAAATGGTATGGTGGTTAACGGCCTTCGAACGTTGGCGCTCCAAGAAGGAATCATGGCGGCGCCGGGTTGGGCCGACGGCAGGACCCGTGCTCACTCCGGCTGGTGCCTGGTTTTTGAGCAGATCGGCTAACAACCCGTGTTTGCCACGGTTTCAGCGTCGTTGTTGCGACGCCAGGCCCGACAACGCGCAGACGGTGTGCGAGAACCGCTCCGGCGACCTTCTGGCCGACCTTTGAAGGGAGGTGGACCACCTCCGGCGTTGCTGGCATACTGGAAGAGGTCGCCCCATAAGAAGCCTTCATGACGGTCAACGCACATTTCGATGGCAAGGTCATCCTTCCGGATGAGCCGCTCGACCTCCGGCCGAATCAAGCCCTGATCGTTCAGATCGAGCCGCTTGAGGGCGAGACGGAGTCGGCGTTGGCTTGGATCGCCGCCGATGCGGTTGACAGCGACGCGCTGCCCACCGATCTGGCCGATCAACACGATCATTACCTCTACGGCCGCCCCAAGAGGGACACACGCAGATAGTGGCCACTTACTTCGCCGATACCTCCTTTTGGATCGGGCTGTCGAGCAAGCGTGACCAGCATCATCACCCTGCGGTCGCATGGCACCAGTTCGTGATCCGGTCGCTGCAATACCGGCGAATGAAACGGCGGTTGATGTGCCCAGACCAGATCGGTCTATGCTGATCCGAGTATGGTAGGGCGCAACATCTCCGAAGCGAAGGCCGAACTTTCCGCGCTCATCGAAGCGGTGCAAAACGAAGGCGAAGTCATCGCCGCCAAGTCGGCTCCCGAGTAGTAGCCTACCCCGGCCCGACGCGGTCCAGGACGCCCGGTGCCGTACAATTCGGCCAGGCAGTCAAGCCTTTTCCATAGCGCTGCGCTTAACCGGCGGCGCCTCGCTGGTTGTTCGAGTAGACTTTGTCACTCGAGTAGTAGTAGTAATCGGTGCCGGCATGTTTCGCCGGCGACCAGTCCGGAACGCAATTCAGCAACACACCCAAGAACTTGCCTGCCGGCAAATTTGCCAACGCTTTCTGGCACAACACGCGATTGGTGTGATCGGGGCGCATCACCAGGATCACGCCGTCGCAGGCAGCTTGAATCAGATCGTAGTCGGCAACTGCCCCCACGGGCGGTGAATCCAAAACAACGTAACGGAACAAACTGCGAAGCCTGGCACACAGTCCTTGCCATGCTGCGCTGTCGAGCAGCTCGACGGGATTGCCTGCAGGCGTGCCGGCAGACATCACGAAAAGGTTCGGGAATTCCTGAATATGCACCAGGGCCTCCTCCAGGGTGCAAGTCCCTCTGAGCACGTCTACCAGCCCCGGTGATGCTGGAAGCCCCAGTTGACGGTGGATCGACGATTTGCGAAAATCCGCGTCCAGGAGCACCACCTGGCCCTCGCTCTTCAACGATAGCGCTCCGGCTGTATTGATGGCGCTGACACTTTTCCCGTCTCCCGGGGCCGGGCTCGAGACGACGATCAGATGCGGCTGCTTGGGGTGTTGGCTGATCTTGGTACGCAATATGCGGTATTGTTCACTGGGCCGCCAGTGGCCGTCCTCAAACGGCAATAGCGGAGACGGCGCCGGGAGGCGGAGGCTCAGTGTGCGGATCGCCCCAAGAAGCTGCGGCTGGTCCGGCGTGGCTTCCGGCGCGGCTCGAGCATTTGCCTTCGGGGGCGATCCGGCGCCACTGTTGATCTCCATAGGGGCGTGCGGAAGTTGCCCCGGTTGCGCATCGACCAACGGCCGGATTACATCCGCGATCTCTCCCTTGCCCCTGTTCAACATGTCGAATATTCTACTCACGCCGGTTCAATCCTTTGCATAAATTTGAGCTTACCGGCAAGCCTTGCCAGCACGGAAGGTTTGGCTGCCGCGGTCTCATAGCGTTCCAGGGTCCTGATCGGAAAAGCCTCCACGGGCGGCGGAGCAGGGGTGGGCGCCTCCGCCACCGCGATGCTCTTCGGAAGTGGCTGGGCAAACTGCAGTTCCCGGCAAACGGCGAGTACGTGGCGCACCTCGACTATCCCTGATTCTTCTCCGAATGCCTGCATCAAAGTGTTGTCACAGAGCACATTGATGACACGCGGAATACCTTCCGATGCCTGACCGATGGAGTCGATAGCGGCGGCGCAAAACGGCGCCCGGCTTCCGCCCGCCTTCATCCAGCGATACTGGATGTACTGCTCAATTTCCGTTGCGGAAAGAGGTTCAATCGCCAGCCGCAGCGAGATTCGCTGCTTGAATTGCCTCAGGCTCTCGCAATTGAGCAAGTCGTCGAGCTCGCTCTGCCCCACCAGCAGAATCTGGAGCAGCTTCTCGCTGGCGGATTCGAAGTTTCCGAGCAGGCGGATCTCTTCGATCAGTTCCAGGCTCAGTTTATGGGCCTCGTCGACGATCAGCGCTGTTATCTTGCCTTCCCGGTGCCCCCTCCAAAGGAAGCTCTGGAGGATTGAAATGCGTTGCGCCTTGCTCGGGGGAATGTCCTTGAACCCGAAATCCAATAAGGTGGCCTCCAGAAACTCGGAGGGTGTCAAGGTCGGGTTCACAATGACGCTGGACTGAATGCGGCTCGCCGGCAGATGCTCCAGAATCCGCGTCAGGAGGGTTGTTTTGCCGGTGCCGGCATTTCCGGTCAGGACCACGAAGCCCTTGCGCGCCAGGATGGCGTACGTAAGCCCGGCCAGCGCCTCCCGGTGTTGCGGTGTCAGGTACAGAAACTCCGGATCGGGCGTCAAATTGAACGGGTTTTTCTGTAATCCGAAGAATTCGTTGTACATAGTTACAGCCGATGGAGAAAGAGATTCAGGCAGGAGCCGCCCGCCAGAAACAGCAATATGACGGAGGCATTGGCAAGCCCTTTCCTGCGGCTGAACCATCGGCCTCGAGACCGCGAGTTCGTTTGGCCGGAAACGACCGGAACATGGATATACGGCAGCCGCGCCAGAACCGGGGTGCCGGCAGGCAGCTCCCACTCGCCGAGAAAGACGTTTTGCCGCAACTCGGCGCCGAACCCCATGACCAGGGCAATTACCAGCCCCACTCCCAATGCCGCCGCATACAACACGGGCCGCTTGGGCTTGATCGGCTTTTCCGGCAATTGAGCTCGATCCAGGACGGTGAACCGTTCGGACTGCTGCCGCCGTTCCATATCTAACGCCATTTCAGCCGCCATCTTCTTGTCCAGCAGGGACTTGTAGTTCGCCTTGGACATCTCGTAGTCGCGCGTGATCTGGGCCATTTCCTGCTCGCGGACGGGGAGCCGCTCGATGCGGCGCTGATACTGGTCGAGATCGCGGAGAATGCGCTGCTGCTCGGCCTTGCGGTCCTCTAATTCCTTGTCCGAGCCCTTGATTTGTGCTTTCAACCCGGCAACCTGTTCGCGCGTGTGCGCAAATTCCACCGGTTCGCGCGCCGGCGGCAGATCCCGGCTAGCTCCTCCCGTCGCGGGTGCGCTCTTCGCCACGTCTTCAGAACTCGCTGCTTTTCGCTGCTCCTCGACCCGCTTCACCTTCTCGATTTCGGCCCGCAATCGGATCACGTCGGGATGATTGTCGCTGTAGCGGCCGCGAAGCACCTCCAGTTGCTCCTGCAGGACTTCCGATGCTTTCTTCTGGGTTGCAGTGGCCGGCTGGCCAGGCAGGGAGAAAGGTTCATTCGTCCCCGATGGGTGTTGAGCCTGTTCCCAAGCGCGCGTCTGCGCCCCCAGGGTCACTTCCATCGCACTGAGGTTGCCTTCCTGAATGACCTTGGTCTGCTGGGTGCGATTGATGGCGTCGCGATTGGCTTCCAGCTCGGTCTGAAGTCTGGAAAGAGTGCTCGCCAGAGACTGCTCCTGCTCCGGCAGTTCACCGTTGTGCTGGAGCTTGTAGGAGCTGACCGCGCCCTCCAACTGGTCGAGCCGCTTTTTCGCCTCCAGGAGTTGGGTGTCGAGGAACTCTGAAGTGCCCTCGGCCTGCCCCTCGCGCGTCTTCAAGTTCTGTTCGACGTAGAGGTCCGTCAAACGGTTTGCGACCCGGGTGACCAGGACCGGGTCGCGTCCTTGAAAACCGATCCGGAAAGACGCGGTGCGCTTGTCGTTGCTGCCGCTACCGACGGACTCCAGGGTGATGGTAATGTCTTTCCGCATCATCTCGAGAATTTCTTCATCGAAGTGCGTTTTTCGCTCTTCCCGGTAGAGGCCGAAATCGTCGATGATCTTCTTCAGCTCTCCGCCGCTGAGAAGCGTTTGCCGGATCGCGGCGATGCGCTCTTCCACATCGCTCGCCACCGTTGCCGAAACGAATTTCTCCGGGATCTTTTGCGTATCGATGAGGACGACCGCCTCCGAGAGGTAGACCGCCGGTAACAACCGCACCACGGCAAAGCCAACCGTCGCGAGCAGAACCCACACCAACGTGATGCGGACCTTTCTCTTCCAGACCGTCCTCAGAATAGAGAGGAGGGAGAAAGCCGGATTGCCGGACTCCGACTCATCCAACGCCGTCTGTGTGTTGTTGACCATGTCTTCCCAAGGCTTCTATGGCAATATCCGGGCCAAAGGAGATGTCGTTTTATTTTCAACGCATTACGAGTCTGCAGAATCCCCGGGTCCTCCAACCTGTCAGGCCCGATTCCTGGTGTTTCCTAAGATTTAGGATATTACACGCGGAGCATCCGGATGTCCTGTAGAAAATCGACACTGAGACTGGCGTTTTTCATATCTCGCGCTACTTTTGTAGTTGATGGTCAAGATCGCACCGATAGCGAAGTTCCTCGGCTTGCCGCGGAATTGCTTGCCGAGCCCCGTTAACTCGGACTAGGCCATGAACAACTGTCTATATTTCTAGTACTTATCCTGCTGAAAAAGTCCACAAGCCCCACAATCTCGCTCAAGACTCTCACACCTTCGGAACGCATATCCCATTTGGCGGCAATGGGCACTGGAAGGCTAATATGTTAAATTATTGAAAACAAATAGCATCATGCTCTGAATCGGACTGGCCCCAAGAATGCTTGATTGGACTCGTTGTATACTGATGCGCCGTGCGAGGTGATCTCATGAATCTGAAAACTCTTAAGACCCTGACGGTGGCCCTGTTCCTCCTGGTCGGGCTAACGCTGTTCCAAGGGGTCGCTCTGGCCGATGTCCAACTGACGGTCATCGGAACCCCGACATATAACTCTCTGGGAGGCGTCTATACTAGCCCCTACCAATTTCAGATTAACAACGGCCCCACGATCACGCTGCTCGCATGCGACGATTTCTTAACGGAAATTTACTTTGGTTTCAGCTGGCCCGCGACGGTAAATACACTAGACAGCGTCGGGGCTATGGGCCCTCAAAAGTTCACCCACGCAACCAATGCTGTGACGTATCCCTACGACAAAGACTACACGCCTCCATCGACCGCGCCGACCGACCCCACAATCCAGCAGCAGTATTACGCTGCAGCATGGCTGACCGATCAGCTTCTGAACGGTAGCGTCGACCCCGCGTCACTTGAAGGGGCCTATTATTCCTACGCAATCTGGCAGATCTTCGATCCAACGGCGTACCTTGGATATAACGGACAGAGTCTCTCCGGCGCCCAGCAGGACCAAGTCTCGATGGCCATGGTGGCCGCTTTTGCGGCAATCGCCAACCCTGGCACTGATGAGTACCTGGATTCCACAATGAGGATTTACACACCAGACGGGGTTACGTCACAGGAATTCATCGGATTTTCGGTCCCTGAGGCGTCAACCGTTGCTTTCCTGGCTTTCAATTTCCTGGCTCTAGTCGGCATCATCCTCCTCATGCGCCGCCGCACCCGCCGGAACGCGTAACCAGAGACGCTGATCTCGTTCGCGAGTTTAGCAGGTGCCCAGAGCGCAGCGTACCCACGTGCTGCAGTCTCTCCTCCAAATCCGGTCGGCACTTGGCCGCTTGCGTTGCGGGGTGCCACCGTCTGGCCGAGAGCGCGAAGCGAGTTCCGCTCCGCAACAGCGGGAACCGGCCCTGCGAACGCCACCGCGAGCGGCGCCCTATATATCCCAGCCTGACGAGGCCGACGCGAGCCCGGGCCTCTCCTCTTCTTGCGCTTGGTAAAGCTTCTCTTAGTTCGGACCGATTCCGAAGACCCGGCGGGCCACCTGCGCCTCGGGCAGGTTCGGATCCATTATTAAGGCCGCATCCAGCATCTGGCGCCCCCGTTTCGGGTCGCCGGCTCTTAGGTAGGCCATCGCCAGATGGTATTTCCGGATGGCCGTACCCTCCTTGGCGATAGCGCCTTCCAGGTGCGTCACCGCCATCGTGTACAGGCCCTTCTGGAAATACGTCCATCCCAGTGTGTCGTCCACGGCGGCGTTGTCGGGAGCGAGTTCCTTGGCCTTCTGTGCGTATTTTATGGCTTCGTCCGGCTGATTGCTCTCGGCGAGCAAGTATGCCAAGCCGTTCAGCGCCAAGGCATTCTTGTCGTCCAACGCCACCGCTTTGCGGTATTGCTCGATGGCCGCCGCGGTTTTCCCCTCGGTAATCTCCAGTTGAGCGAGAAGAATATGGGCGGGAATGTTGCCTGGGTTTGAAGAGACCACTGCGGAAAGCCTCTTGCGGGCATCGTCCCGCTTGCCCTCGGTGGTGTCCATCTCCGCCAGCGCGAGTTCCGCGTTGACCAGATCCGGCTTGGCGGCCTTGGCCGCTTCGAAGGCCTTGCGCGCTCCCACACGGTCGCCGTTTGCGGAGAGAAGTTGCCCCAGAAACTGCTGCACAGGGGCCGACGCCGGGTGCCGGGCAGCGTGCTCCCGCGCTTTCTGCAAACCGGCCGGGGTCTGGTTCTGCGCCGAATAACTCCTCACCAGCACGTCCAGCGCGCGCGGGTCTTCGGGGTTTTGAGCGAGGACTCCTTCAGCCGAGGCCCGCGCTCCGGCATAATCCTTCAGGGCCAGTTTCAAGGCGGCGTCCTGCAACAACGCTTCCGGAACTTTGCCGGCCGACAGCACCTGGTCGATCGCTTTGCGAGCCTCGGCAATCTGCCCCAGAGCCAGGAGGGCCCAGTTCCGCTGCACAACCACGGGAACCGTTCCCTTCTGATCTTGCGGAGCCTCATCCAGGAGTTGCAGCGCGGATGGCGCGCCGCGGCTCGCCATCAATATTTGAGCCAGTTCGAGGCGGGCCGCGAGGAGTCCCGGGGCCAACCGCAGCGCCTGCCCCAGTTCCTCTTGCCGCATCGCGGCCGCTCCACGGCCCTGTTGAACCTTCGAGAGAAGGTAATGCGCTTCCGCCGAATTGCTCCGGAAGTGCAGGACCTGATTCAGATCGGTCTCCGCCTCGGTATACTTCCTCGAAGCGAGATAAATCCGGCTCCGCTGCAACATCGCGTCGATGTCGAGCCCATTTTTCTTCAAAGCGGCCGTCAAGACCTTTTCGGCATCGCCGACGCGGTTCATCGCGAGGTAGGCTCTCACCAGGTCGGTGCGTACATTGCGGTCCGCCGGATCGTCTTTAGCCAACTTCTCGAACTCCGCGACAGCCTGGTCGCCCTTGCCGGATTGAAAAAGAAAAAGCGCGTGCATCGGCTTATACTGCTTCTCCGGAAGGGCTGCAACCAGCCGATAGGTCTGTTCGGCCTGTTCCGATTGCCCCGCACGCACCTGCATGGCGCCGAGGGCGAGCAGAGCAGGCCCGTGGTTTGGGTCGATTTCGAGTGCGTGCCGGAACTCCTTTTCCGCCTCGGCCGTTCTCCCCAGAGCAAGATAGAACCCGCCCAGATAGACCGCGGGTTCGGGCGACTTCGGGGCTTGTGCGGCGGCTTGTTTGAGCGCTTCCTCGGCGCCTGCCACATCTTTGCGCGCCAGCCTGGCTTGGGCGAGAGCAACGGAGGACTTCAGATGACTCGGGGATTTCCGAAGAGCCTGCTCCAGGTGCGCTTCCGCGCTGTCGGGCTTTCCCAACCGCAACTCCGTGAATGCCAGAACGTCCAGGGCATCGGTATCCTCGGGAAGCAACGTCAGCACATCCTGCGTGCGCCTCCGAGCCTCCTGTACCACCTCCTTACTGCGGCTGGTGGACATCAATTCCGCCAGCTTCAATTGTGCTCCGGTATGCCTGGGATTCACTTCGGAGGCCTTCCGGAAGTAAGAGGCGGCCGTGTTGAAGTCGTTTGACGCCAGGTACGCCAACCCGAGCTGATAATATGGCTCGGCGTCTCTCGGCTGTGCCTGCATGGCGTTCTTGAAGTGCAGGACCGCGACGGCGTAGTTCTTTTGCTGAAGCTCTTTCCTGCCCTTTTCCAAATACCGGGCCTCCCGCACCTCGGGCGATTGCGAGCACCCGGAGAAAACCAGAATCACCACACCGACAGAAAGAGTCCTTCGTTTCAATCGCACCGTGCCATCCTTCCACACCGACCGGCCATGGAAGTGCACGCGAGTTTCCACCAAGGGGGCGCCTGGCTGTGCCGACCCTTTGCCGTGGAACCTCGGTCGAATCCTGAAAACTGCCAGGGCCAAAGACTCTGCACTCCGTACAGAGGGCCAAAAAGTTGGACTTTGCTGGCAACACTTTGGGAAAACCGTGCTCCATCGGCGCACAACAATGGTGTGGTCCGGCAAAAGCGCAATCCTGCTGACGTTTGCGAGATTGTTCCCGCTTTAAGGCTGGATCGTGGCGCTTCAGTTGCTACCGGGATGGAAACTGCGGATCGAGTGGTTAGGGCTCGGGTGTGAGAGGCAGTCTCCGGGTTGCAGATGACGGGTGACGTCCCGATGGCAGAACCAGGAGATCACCCGGTGGGTTCCGGTTAGAGAGGCACCTCCGTCTCTTGAAAATGCTTCCGGCAGACCATCGCCGGCCGGTGGAATGGGCTTTACCGCTCCGGTGGTTCCTCGGTTGTCCCGCGGCGTACCGGATTTCGTCAAACCAGCCGATGTGTTGGACATGGGGATCAAGGTTGAATGCTCGGTTCTCCTGTGCCTGACGGCCAGCCTGGCCGCGGCCCAAACGGTTTCGTTGCAGGTTTCATCTGCAACCGCTCGAGCCGGAACCATCTTTCCTATTTACCTGACGCTGAATTCCTCGACTGGAACACCGCCCGCGGCGCTGCAATGGGACGTGATTGCGCCCTCGGGAGTTACTGTCACCACCGAGGCAGCCGGTGCCGCAGCCGTAGCGGGCGGCAAGACACTTTCGTGCTCGGGTGTCCGCTGTTTGGCGTGGGGTTTGAATAGCAATGCGATCCCGGATGGCACGGTCGCGGTGCTGAGCGTCAGTCTGTCGTCAGCGGCTTCCGGGAGCCTTTCGGTGCAGTTGGCGAACGTGTTCGCGGCTTCGCCGGGCGGCAGCAGCGTGGCGATTCAGGGTCAGGCCGGAGCCATCACCGTCTACGCATCTACTCCGCCGTCGGTGGTGTCGGTGGCGCCGAACTCCGGCAGCGGCGCCAGCCAGGCGTTCAGCTTTGCGTACTCGGACCCCAACGGCTACGCGGCAATTATCTCGTCGCAGATCCTGATCAACAATCCGATGACCGTCTCCGGGGGCTGCTACCTGCTGTACTACCGGCCGAGCAATGCCATCTACCTTGCCAACGATGCAGGCACGGCTTGGCAGAATCCGCTCACCCTGGGGCAAAGCGGCACGTTGCAAAACAGCCAGTGCGCCGTGAACGCGTCCGGTTCGTCAGCCTCGGGCAGCGGAAACAGTCTGACGCTGAACGTAATGTTGAGCTTCCAGCCCGCTTTCTATGGTACGAAGAACATCTACGCGGAGGTATACGATGGTCCGGGAGACTCGGGCTGGCAGCAGCGCGGCACCTGGACCGTGCCTTCGGCAGGCGTGCCGGCGGCAGTGTCGGTGACGCCGAGTTCGGGCGGCGGCGCCAGCCAGACGTTCAGCTTTGCGTACTCGGACCCCGGCGGTTACGCGGCAATTGTCTCGTCGCTGATCCTGATCAACAATCCGATGACCACCTCTGGAGGGTGCTACCTGCTGTATTCCCGATCCAGCAACTCCATCTATCTGACCAACGATGCGGGCACCGCGTGGCAGACCCCGGTCACGCTGGGCCAGAGCGGAACCCTGCAAAACAGCCAGTGCTCGGCGAATCCGCTGAACTCGTCAGCCTCCGGCAGCGGCAACAACCTGACGCTAAACTTGGCTCTGACCTTTCAGGCCGCGTTCGGCGGAACCAAGAACATCTACATGGAGGTGTCTGACGGCGCGGGCGACTCCGGCTGGCAGCAGCGCGGCTCCTGGACCGTGCCTGCGAGCGGGCCGCCGGCCACCATTTCCGTGACCCCTGCTTCCGGAAGCGGCAGCAGCCAGACTTTCAGCTTCGTATTCTCCGATCCCGCCGGCTATTCCGCCATCGTCTCGTCGCAGATCCTGATCAACAATCCCATGACCGCCTCCGGGGGTTGCTACCTGCTGTATTCCCGATCGACCAACTCCATCTATCTGACCAACGATGCGGGCACCGCCTGGCAGACCCCCGTCACCCCGGGCCAGAGCGGAACCCTGCAAAACAGCCAGTGCTCGGTGAATCCGCTGAGCTCGACGGCCTCCGGCAGCGGCAACAACCTGACATTGAATCTGGCGATCACGTTTCAGACCGCCTTCGGCGGCGCGAAGAACACCTACATGGAGGTGTATGACGGTGCGGGCGACTCCGGCTGGCAGCAGCGCGGCTCCTGGACCGTGCCTTCGGCAGGCGCGCCGGCGGCAGTGTCCGTGACGCCGAGTTCGGGCAGCGGCGCCAGCCAGACGTTCACCTTCGCATACTCGGACCCCGACGGTTTTGCGGCACTTGTCTCGTCGCAGATCCTGATCAACAATCCCATGACCGCCTCCGGGGGTTGCTACCTGCTGTATTCCCGATCGACCAACTCTATCTATCTGACCAACGATGCGGGCACCGTCTGGCAGAACCCCGTCACCCTGGGCCAGAGCGGAACCCTGCGAAACAGCCAATGCTCGGTGAATCCGCTGAACTCGTCGGCCTCCAGCAGCGGCAACAACCTGACATTGAATCTGGCGATCACGTTTCAGACCGCATTCGGCGGCGCGAAGAACACCTACATGGAGGTGTCTGACGGCGCGGGCGACTCCGGCTGGCAGCAGCGCGGCTCCTGGACCGTGCCTGCCAGCGGGCCGCCGGCCACCGTTTCCGTGACCCCTGCGTCCGGCAGCGGCAGCAGCCAGAGCTTCGCATTCGCGTTCTCCGATCCCGCCGGCTACTCCGCCATCGTCTCGGCTCAGTTGCTGCTCAACAATCCCATGACGACCTCGGGCGGCTGCTACCTGCTGTACTACCGTCCGAACAATGCCATCTATCTGACCAACGATGCGGGCACCGCGTGGCAGAACCCGGTCACCCTGGGCCAGACCGGAACCCTGCAAAACAGCCAGTGCTCGGTGAATCCGCTGAACTCGTCGGCCTCCGGCAGCGGCAACAACCTGACGGTAAACCTGACACTGACTTTCAAGGCCGGTTTCAGTGGAACGAAGAGCATCTACACGGAGGTGTACGACGGCGTGAGCGATTCCGGCTGGCAGCAATGGGGGACGTGGACCGTGCCCTGACGACGCACATCCGCAAAAGGCGGTGTCCTGGGGGGCTCGCGAGACTCGGGGCAATAGCCTTGGCAGCCTGTTGCCCCGGCATGATCGGAGGCGGCGTTCCGGACAAATTATTGGGAATCGGGTGCAACAGATTATTGTCGTATCCAAAAAAGTGGGAGGTATATGCGTTGATCGGCAATAAAGCCTGTTTCTGGGTTCGCCATTTTTTGGCAGACTAATTGCCGCTGGCTGTCACGATCAGATTGGACTCCTTGTTCGGCGCCAGCCCTGGGCCGTGAGCCTTGGCCGCGCAGTGGGAGCAGCAGGAGAAAGGGTTCGATGCGCCGCGTATCTTTCACGCCCCCTCGGGGTTGGACATGGGCAAAAGTGCTGGTCCGCTGCCCGGCTTTCTTTTTGGTCCTCGGATTGGGTTCCGCGCCGCGGGTAGTCCGGGCTCAAGAGCCACCTGCTCCCGCTCAACCCAGCGGGGGGTTGCAGATTCGGAGCGTTTCCGCCTACGGCGCCTACTACTCCACCACTTTGCCCGCCGGCGGCGGCTTCCAGTCAAGCCCGACCAGCCTCCCTTCCGATCTGGGCGTGGGAGGAAGTGCCGAGATCCGGTGGGCGACCTCCGGCGAGCACTCCACGTTCTCGCTTACTTATACTCCTTCCTACACGGGCCGCGTGCGCTACTCGTCGGTGAATGCTTTGAATCACGCGCTGTCGCTGAACGCCACGAGCAAGGTTGCTCCCCGATGGAGCTTGGGGTTCTCGCTCAACGGGAACCTCAGTACCATCGAGCAGTTTCTGTTCTCTCCGACGGCGTTCAGTAATGCGGCATCCGTATCGGCGAGCTTCAATGACCTGTCGGGGGCTATGTTGGCAGGGAGATCCACCAATACGGAACTGGCCTCCGCCCTGAGCACGGCGACGCTGGTCGAGTCGCCCGTCAGCGCCCTGCTGTACGGCCAACGGATGTTCACTTCCGCGATGCAGACTTCCGTGGCCTACTCGCACTCGCCCCGGCTCTCCGTCACGTTCAGTGGCGGTGCGACGCGCAGTCAACGGGTCGCGGACAGCAGTGTGGTTCAAAACCTATCTCTGCTCCCCACCACTACGTCGGGCAACGCGAGCGTGGCGATATCCTATTCCCTTTCGCCGCAAACCCAGATCGGCGGGAGTGTGACGTCGAGCCGTTTCTCTTCGTCGCTCTATGATGGCTACACCACGGCTTCAACGGCTTCTCTAGGCCGGACCTTAGGGCAGCACTGGTTCTGGCAGATCCATGGCGGGATCGGTGTAATGAACCCTCTGCGGCAGATTTCCATCCCGCCAACGGGACGCCACCCTGTAGCAGGCGGCAGCCTGGGCTTCCGGACTTTCTCCCACACGTTGCTGGGGTCGTATGACCGCACCGCGGGCGACTCTTATGGTCTCGGCGTTAGCACCACATCCTCTGCCACGGCTACTTGGCGATTCAGTCGTCCCGGTAGCGGGTGGTGGCTCACCGGCGCCTTCAGTTGGCAGCGAATGGAGGGAACGGCACTCACAAACACCACAGGCTGGCGCACCACAGCAGGTTTCGGACGAGCGCTGGGAGCGCACCTCGCCTGGCAGACCGAGTATGCGTATTTGAACTATTCCGGCTCGTTCAGTAGCGCCGCGTACAGCGGCTCGCAGAGCGCGGTGCGGGTCTCGCTGGTCTGGACCGCGCAACCGGCTCTGGCCCGCTGAGTGGTCTGGCGCAGCATGCCCGCTCAGATCGAGCGGCCGAGAACGAGCCAACGTGCGGCGCGTAACGATTTTTGTTTCGTGCATCGCCAGCCGCGGGAGGCTCGTGCAGGCGGCCATCGACATGTTTTTCGGCGTCAGGACCTGCCCCCCTCCGTGGGGAATGCAGGCAAACCGCGACCCAGAACGCTACCTCTCGGTAGGCGGCTACGTCTCCGAGGTGCCGTCGGACGTGTGTTGCGTGGCCAGCCATATGAACGGACGCTGGGTATTCGGCACCGAAGCGCAAGGCATGGCTGATCCGCCCGGAGAGACTTTGCCGTGGCGCATCGGCCCGGCATTGATCCGCGGCAAGCCCGTGGCATCCCCCGAGGTCCGATGAATGGCGGCAGCCTCCCGCACTACCGGAAGAAGATCCCGCTCACGACGGCGTTGCTGGCTGTGTTGGTGATGCGCACCACCACATGGCCGCTCACGTTCCACACCAGGTACTCGCCCGCGCCGAAACCGCTCACCGTCCGCGTGTCCAGCACGTTGTTGTTCGTGTCCAGGATGTCCACCCGCTCGCTGCGCCCGCCGTCCCAATCCAAGAAATACAACGCCACCTGGTGCGTGTTCGTATCGCTGATATTCAGATCGATGGTGAAAAAGCCGCCCGTATACCAGCAGGCGGCGATGCGATCCGTCGCGGACGAGGCCTTCTGCAACGCCCGCCCATCACTGGTGGAAGAGACCCAGGTGTAAGAGGCGTTCCCGGCGGGAGTCACTGTCACGTAGGAGGGATAGTTGACAGTGTCATTGATAACGTTGGAGCCGTCGGCCCCATATACGCCCTTCCACGTGCCGGCGGTCGTCGTGTCGGTTTTCAGGTAGGTGGCGGAAACGCCGCTCGACGGCGGGGAAGCAACAGTGCCCCCGTTGCCGAAGAAGATCCCGCTGAGCACCGCATTGCTGCCGTTGTTGGTGATACGCACTACCACGTGGCCGCTCACGTTCCACACCAGGTACTGGCCCGCGGTGAAAGCGCTCACCGTCCGCGTGTCCAGCAGGTTGTTGCCGGCATCCAGAATGTCCACCCGCTCGCTGCGCCCGCCGTCCCAATCCAACAGATACAGCGCCAGCGCGTGGGTGTTGGTATCGCTGAATTTCAGATCGATGGTGAAAAAACCGCCCGTATACCAGCAGGCGGCGATGCGGTCGGTCGCGGACGAGGCCTTCTGCAACGCCCGCATGTCGCTAGTGGGAGAGATCCAGGTATAGGCCGCGTTCCCGGAGGGAGTCACGGTCACGTACGAAGGATAGTTGACAGTGTCATTGATGATGTTATAGCCATCGGACCCATACACGCCCTTCCACGTGCCGGCGGTCGTCGTGTCGGTCTTCACGTAGCTGGCGGTGCCGCCGCTCGCCGCCGGAGTGCTAAGGAAGATCCCGCTCACGACGGCGTTGCTGCCCGTGTTGGTGACGCGCGCTACGACGTGGCCGCTCACGTTCCACACCAGGTACTCGCCCGCGGTGAAAGCGCTCACCGTCCGCGTGTCCAGCACGTTGTTGCTGGCATCCAGAATGTCCACCCGCTCGCTGCGCCCGCCGTCCCAATCCAAGAAATACAGCGCCACCTGGTGCGTGTTCGTATCGTTGAATTTCAGGTCGATGGTGAAGACACCGCCCGTATACCAGCAGGCGGCGATGCGGTCGGTCGTCGATAAGGCTTTCTGCAACGCCCGCCCGTCGCTGGTGGAAGGGACCCAAGTGTAAGAGGCGTTCGCGGAGGGCGTCACGGTCACGTATGAGGGATAGTTGACAGTGTCATTGATAACGTTGAAGCCATCAGCTCCGTACACGCCCTTCCAATTACCGGCGGTCGTCGTGTCGGTTTTCACGTAACTGGCCGTCGTGCCCGGGTTGTTCGCCGGGTTGATGGCGAGCAGGAAGGCACCTGAGGTGCCTCCGCCAGGTGAATTGACGACTGTCACCTGCGCGGTTCCGGCGGCGCCGATATCCGCGGCAGTGATGGCCGCCTGCAGTTGCGTGGCGCTCAAGTACGTGGTCGCCCGGGCACTACCGTTCCAGTTCACCACCGAACTGCCGCTCAGGAACCCGGTCCCATTCACCGTCAAGGTGAAGGCCGCTCCCCCCGCCGTGGCGCTCGATGGAGCCAGCGACGTGATCGTCGGCGCCGGGTTGTTCACCGGGTTGATGGGCAACGCGAAGGTCCCCGACGTGCCTCCGCCGGGCAGCGGATTGAAAACCGTGACCTGCGCCGTTCCGACTGTTCCGATATCCGCGGCGGTGATGGCCGCCTGCAGTTGCGTGGCGCTCAGGTACGTCGTCGGCCGGCCGCTCCCGTTCCAGTTCACCACCGAACTGCCGCTCACGAATCCGGTCCCGTTCACCGTCAGGGTGAAGGCCGCGCCCCCCGCCGTAGCGCTCGATGGAGCCAGCGATGTGATCGCCGGTGCGGGGTTGTTCGCCGGAGTCCCACTGCCAAAGAAG
>DASQZT010000018.1:0-38617 GCA_035638575.1 Bryobacteraceae bacterium | reverse complement strand
GGGCGCACGTTCTGGCGGCCGACCTGGCCGATCCGGGGACGCCGCAACGCATCTTCGCCGAGGCCCGGAAGCATTTCGAGCGCCTGGACGTGCTGGTGAACAATGCCGCCATCGTCGGGCCGCTGGGAAATTTTTGGGAGACCGATGCCGCCGAGTGGAAGCGCGCCTTGGCCGTGGATCTGCTGGCGCCGCTGGATTTGTGCCGGTTGGCGGTTCCGTGGATGCGCGACGCGCGTGCCGGCAGCATCATCAATGTCTCGGGCGGCGGCGCCACCACCCCGTCGCCGGCCTTCTCGGCCTACGGAACGGCGAAGGCGGCGCTGGTGCGATTCAGCGAGACCTTGGCCCAGGAAGTGGCCGGCGATGGAATCCGAGTGAACTGCGTGGCCCCCGGACTGATGCGCACGGCGCTCGTGGACGAGATCCTCGCGGCCGGCCCCGAGCGCCTCGGCGAAAAGGAGTTCCGGAGAATTACCAGCCAGGTGGCTTCCTCCGCCGTTCCGCCCGAGCGCGCCGCCCGGTTGTGTGTTTTCCTGGCATCCAGCGAAAGCGCCGGCATCAACGGCAAAATCATAAGCGCGGTCTGGGACCCGTGGGAGTCTCTCGCGGCGCACGCGGACGATCTGCGGGATTCCGATATTTACACCCTGCGCCGTATCACGCCCGAAGATCGTGGCCGGAACTGGCCGAGGCACTCCTAGAACGTAACTGCGCTATTGGGGTAAAGGGCTGTAAATAGCCGCGGGAGTTTGGCTCTAGCCAGGTCCAGGACTTCTGGCGCTCGAGTCCCAGGCACTAGCGGGAGCCTTTTCCGGCTACGGGCTTGGCGGAGCGGTCTGAAACTCGTACTTGCTGATCGCCATCGCCGTCCCGTCCAGGCTGCTCCGCAGGATCATCCCGGAAAGACGAAGCCGCAGGGGGCGTTGTTCGTCCAGCATGACCGGCCAATACAGTTCCACCTCGACCAGTTCGCCCAGCGGCAAGGTCGCGGCGCTGCGAAACAGCAGGCCGCCGCTGCTCATGTTGATGCTTTCACCGATTCCGGTAACTCCGGAACCCAATCTGAACTGCAATGGCAGCGCGAGCGAAAACCGGCGAAATCTCCGCCGTTCCCGAAAGTCTGCATCCGTTTCCGTGGGCAAACACGCCTCCTTGAGCAAACCAAGATAGCCTCCCAGCGCTCTTGAGAGCAATAGATCTTCAGATTTGGATGTCCAGTACTAGCGTCGCTTCTCAAAAAACTCCTTCAGCAATTCCACGCACTCGGTTGCAAGGACTCCCTCTACTACCAGTACGCGGTGGTTCAGCGCTTCCGAATCCGCCACCTGAAATTTGCTGCGAATCCCCCCGAACCGGAGGTCTCGCGCCCCGAACACCAGCCGTTCCACCCTCGCGGCCACCAGCGCGCCGGCGCACATCACGCAAGGTTCGAGCGTGCAATACAACGTAGCATCCGGCAACCGGTAGTTCCCGGCCGCCGAGCAGGCCTCCCGCAGCGCCACGATCTCGGCATGCGCCGTCGGATCGTTCCGGCCGATCGGCGAATTCCAGCCGCGCCCGCGGATCTCCCCGTTCACCACCAGCACGGCCCCCACCGGCACTTCTCCCTCAGCCTGTCCTTCCCCCGCCAGGCGCAAGGCTTCCCGCATGTACAGTTCGTCGCCCGAGATCATTGGGAACTCCGCGCGCCGGCCGCATCGGCAGGAAAGCCAATGCCCCGAGGCCACTAGTTTATAATACGAGAATCTTCCACCATGCCGGAACTCGAGATCCATCACGAATCGGAACACGCCATTGACCCGACCGGTCAGAAGGTGGGCGTCCTGGCCGCACTCCTGGCGGTGGCCCTGGCAGTCGTGACGATTGCCTCGCACCGCACCCACACCAGCGCCATCCTGCACAACTCCGAGGCCAACGACGCCTGGGCGCACTACCAGTCGACCCGCGTCAAATTGCACAACCTGGAACTGGGCGAAAGCCTGGCGGGCATCCTCGCCGCCAAAGGACCCGCCCTCGACAAAATGCTTGCCGACACCGTCGAGCAGAAGAAGAAGTACGAGGACCAGGGCAAGGAAATCCAGGGCGAGGCCAAGCACGACGAGGAGTTGGCCGAAGCCGACGAGCACCGCGCGCTGCGCTACGATTTCGGCGAAGGACTGCTCGAGATCGGCCTGGTGCTGACTTCCCTCTATTTCATCTCGCGCCGCAAAATGTTCCCGGTGATGGGCTTGATAGCCGGAATCGTGGGCGCTGTCTTGGCCGTGATGGGCTTCCTGATTTAGTGCCGGAAGTGGCGCACGCCGGTGAAGACCATGGCCGCGCCGAGCCGGTCCGCCGCCGCGATCACTTCCGCATCCCGCACCGAGCCGCCGGGCTGAATGAACGCCGTCACGCCGTGCTTCACGGCCTCCTCCACGCCGTCGGGGAAGGGGAAGAACGCGTCCGACGCCACCACCGTTCCGGCCAGCGGCAGCACGGCCTTCATGGCGCCGATCTTTACCGAGTCGACGCGGCTCATCTGGCCCGCGCCGACTCCCACCTCCTGCCCCGGCCGGGCGTACACGATGGCGTTGGACTTCACGTGCTTGGCCACCTTCCAGCCGAACTCCAGCGCGGCCCATTCCGCATCGGTCGGCGCGCGACTGGTCTTCACGACCGCCGCGGCGCGGTCCAGTCTTGCCTCGTCCGCGGTCTGGGCCAGAAACCCGCCCAGGATCGATTTCACCACCAGCCGTTCCCCTGGCTGCCCTGCCACGCGCATCACGCGCAGGTTCCGTTTCGCCGCGAAGACGGACAGCGCCTCGGGCGAATAGTCCGGCGCGGCAATCGCTTCCACAAACGTCTTGGCAATCTCGGACGCGGTCTCCCGGTCCACCACGCCATTCAGTCCGATGACGCCGCCGTACGCCGATACCGGGTCGCACTCGAAGGCCTTGCGATACGCCTCCGCCAGGGTGGCCTGCTCCGCGCAGCCGCAGGGATTGGTGTGCTTGATGATGGCCGCCGCAGGCATCTGGAACTCCGAGGCCAGTTGCCACGCCGCGTCCAGGTCCACCAGGTTGTTGTAGGAGAGTTCCTTCCCCTGCAACTGCTCCGCCCCCGCGATGCCCTCGCCCCGTCTCCCGTAAAGCGCCGCCGCCTGGTGCGGATTCTCGCCGTACCGCAGGTCCATCAACTTGGGCGCGCGCAGGCTCAGGTCGCGGGGGAGCGGGCCCCCGCCGTCCACTCGTGCCAGGCGCGTGGCGATGGCCGCGTCGTAATCGGCGGTGGTGCGGAAGGCCTTCCCGGCCAGCCGCCACCGCGTCTCGGGCGAAAGAGCGCCGCCCGTTTCACTCATCTCTTTCACGACGGCGGCGTAATCTTCGGGCGACACCACGACCGCGACATCGTTGTAGTTCTTCGCCGCTGCCCGGATCAGCGTGGGGCCGCCGATATCGATGTTCTCGATCATGTCCTCGAGGCTGGCGTCCGGCTTCGCCGCGGCCTCCTCGAAGCGGTAGAGGTTGACCACCACCATGTCGATCGCGACGATCCCGTGTTCTTCCAGCGCCCGCATGTGTGCGGCGTTCCCGCGCATCGCCAGGATGCCGCCGGCGATCTTGGGGTGGAGCGTCTTCACGCGCCCGTCCAGCATTTCGGGAAAGCCCGTGACCTCGGCCACATCGCGCACCGGCGTGCCGGACTCGCGAATCAGGCGCGCCGTGCCGCCGGTGGAGACGATCTCCGCGCCGAACCGGTTCAGCTCGCGCGCCAGGTCGGTGATGCCGGTTTTGTCGGTGACACTGATGAGCACCCGCTCGATTTTTCGCATCTACTGGCACCATACCACGGCGCCGGCGCGCGAAACGGCGGTGCTACGCGGCGCACTCGCCGCGGCCGAGTTTCAGCGAGTAGTCCATGTCGTCGCCCCAATCCTGGTAGATTTCGGGGAACAATTCGGCGGGCTTCGCGAGGTCGTTGGTCATCTCGCGGAAGGTCTCGACGCGGTACCGCAGCACGTATTCGCGGAAGCTTTCGCCCGCGAGCCGTTGGGCCAGGAAATGGTCGAGAATCCGCCGCACCGCTTCGGGCGCGAGGCGCGCCGGAACACTCTGCACGGCCAGGCCGAACCGCATCAGCCCCTGGCCGTCGTATCCGCCGCCCACCAGCATCTGGTAGTACGGCACTTCCTTGCCGTCGATCTTGCGCGCATTCCCGTAGAAACCGAAGTCCGAGATCCAGTGCTGTCCGCAGGAGTTCGGGCACCCGCTCACCTTGATCGTCATCCGCTGCACTTGCGGATCGTCGTACCCGCGAACCGCGATCTCCAGCGCCGCTCCCAGGTTCATCGACTTGGTCAGCCCGAGATTGCACGAATACGCGCCCGGGCAGGTGGTCACGTCGTCGATCCGCCGCGCCCGCGAGCCCGCCAGCTTCACTTCCCCCAGCGCCGCGTACACCTGCGGCAGCCGCCCCAGCGGAATGAACCCCAACAGCAGGTTCTGGTCGATCGAGATCCGCACCAGGCCGTCGCCTGCCGTCGCCGCGATGCGCGCAATCGCGTACAACTGGCCGGACGAGAGATTGCCCTGTTCCACCCGCACCACTACCGCCGCGTAGCCTGTCTGACTCTGCCGGACGACGTTGGTTTCGAGCCACCGGTCGTACTCCGCGTCTCCCGTGGAAGCCGCGTTCACCACCGGCAGCAGCGATCCGTTGCCCAGGGGCTGCGGATTGGATTGATAGCCGCCGAATCCTTCGGGCACGATCTCCGGCCAGGCAATCCCGCCGTTCGCCAGGATGTCCGCGTACTCCTGGTCCACATGCTCCTTCATCCAGGCGAAGCCCCGCTCCCGCACCACGAACTTCATGCGCGCCGTGTTCTTGTTCTTGCGGTTGCCGTACTGATTGAACACCCGGATGACCGCCTCGCAGCGGTTCAGTAAGCGCTCCTCGGGAACGAATTCGTCGAGCAGTTGCGCCTCGACCGGCAGCGGACCCAGCCCGCCGCCGATGATCATGCGGAACCCGCGCCGGCCATCGCGGATCACCGCGCGCAGCCCGATGTCGTTGATCGCGCCCTGAATGCAATCGCTGTGGCCGCAGCCATCGAAGGCAATCTTGAACTTGCGCGGCAGGTTGCCGGTCAGGTCCTTGCGCAGAAACGCATACGCCACCCTCTGCGCGTAGGGCCGCACGTCGAACACTTCGTCGGGCGCCAGGCCGGCCCATGGGCACGTGGTCACGTTGCGCACGGTGTTGTAGCAGGCTTCGCGATTGGTCAGGCCCGCATCCGCCATCATGTGCATCAGGCCGGACACCCGCGCCAGCGGAACGAAGTGGTACTGGATATTCTGCCGCGTCGTGAGGTGGCCCTTGCCCCCGCCGAACTCGTCCGCAATCCGGGCCATCTGCTCGGTCTGCCGCGCCGTCAGCAGGCCCCCCGGGATCTTGCAGCGCACCATCTGAACGCCCGGCTGCCGCTGCCCGTAGATGCCGTGTTTGAGGCGAAACGGTCGAAACTCATCTTCGGAGATTTCGCCGGCCAGGAAGGACTCGGCTCTCTGGCGAAATGTTTCGATCTCGTCCCGGACGGTGCGCTCGTGCTGTTGCTCGAACTGCTCCCGCGCCGTGAGTTCCTGCTCAATGGCGGTTGACATAATCACCTATACATCTATAGAGATTACTGCATTTGTTGCGGGGATGCAATCGCCCGAGGTTGACATACAGACATACAACTTGGTATGTCTGGACATATGAGGACCACGATTCGGCTCAATGACGGACTTCTGGACCAGGCTCGCCGCGAAGCTCAGCGGCGCGGCATGACCCTGACCGCTCTGATTGAAGAGGGCCTGCGACTCGAACTGGCGCGCGCCAAAACGCCCCGGCCGAGAGTGGAGCTGCCGGTCGGGGATCACGACGGCGGGCTGATGCCCGGTGTGAACCTGGACAACAACGCGGAACTTCTGGACCTCCTGGAAGAGGGAGTCCCCTGGGATAAACTGCGGTGATTCTTGCCGACGTCAACGTTTTGATTCCCGCATTCCGTCCGGACGACGCACACCACGTTATTTACCGGGAGTGGCTTGAGTCGGTTATCAACAGTGATGCGGTCTACGGCATGTCGCCACAGGTGCTGAGTTCGGTCGTTCGAATTGTGACGAATCGGCGCGCCATCGTGAATCCGCGACCTCTCGAGAAGGTCCTCGCATTTGCCGACGCGCTTCTGAGCCAGCCAAACTGCCAGATCGTTCAGCCCGGACCACGCCACTGGCAGATTTTCTGCGACCTGTGCCGCAAAGCCAATGCAACGGCCAACCTGGTGCCGGATGCCTGGTTCGCCGCGCTGGCGATCGAGTCCGGATGCGAGTGGATTACCAGCGACCGGGGCTTCGCCCGGTTCCCCGGCCTTCGATGGCGCACGCCGTTCTGAGCGCTACTTGCCCTTGCTGAGCTTGCGGTAGTACTCCGCGACAGCCGCGTCGTAGCCTTCCGGCACCTTCTCGCCGCCGGGGCTGCGGACGGTGCCGCCACCGGTGGAGTCATCCACCTTGCGGCGCAACTCCATTTCCACTTGCTCCACGCCGGCGAGCGCGGCCTGGATGCGCTCGTTCAGAAGCGGATCGTTGGTGAGCGTGAAGGGATCGAACTGCCTCAGGTCCCGAATCATGCCCTGGATATCCCGCGCCGCGGCCGGGTCGCTGCGCAACTGCTGCTCGAGCTGCGTCAGGCTGCGCACCGTGTCCTGGTAGGTTTGCTGGAAGTCCTGCGGGCGAATGGGGCCATTCGTCCAATACCCGCCCCATGGGCCGCCCCCGCGGTTCCCATTCCACGGGTTCCCGCCGCCCCACGCGCCGGTATTCGGCTGTCCGCCGCCCACCCATTGACCCTGTTGCGGGCCGCCGCCGCCCTGCTGGCCGCCGCCCTGTTGAGCCTGCTGGCCGCCCTGACCCTGCTGGCCACCTTGCTGGCCTTGCTGGCCGCCTTGACCCTGTTGGCCACCCTGCTGCCCCTGCTGCCCGCCTTGCTGGCCTTGTTGACCCTGCTGCCCGGCCTGCTGACCTTGCTGACCCTGCTGACCACCCTGCTGGCCCTGCTGCTGGCCGCCCTGCTGCCCGCGTTGGCCCTGCTGCCCTTGACGGCCGGCCTGCTGTCCCTGCGCGCGCATCTGTTCCATCTGACGGCGCAGTTGCTCTACCTGGGCCAGCGCCTGCTCCATCGACTTGTCATTCTCGGGACTCCTGGCGCCGCTGCCCAAGGCCTGCTGCACCTGCTTCAGCTCGTCGCGCAACTGGTTCAGCCCCTGCGTGGCCTGGGCCTCCGACATGACGGCGTATCCGCCCAATCCGCGGCGGATCCAGTCCGCGTTGCGCTGCATGCCGCGCGACAACTCCTGCTGCTGCACTCCGCCCAACGCATCGCGCAGCTTGGTGGCCGCCCCGCGCTGCGTGGATTGCAGATCGCGCACCGCCGCCTGCATCTCCTGCTCCAGTTTCGTCAGGTCGGCGATCTCGCCTTCTTTCTGTCCGGCCAGCCGCTCCGCCTGGTCGCGGGTGACGTTCTGGCTGTCCGAACCGAAAGCCCGGCGCATCTGCCCTTCGAACTCCTGCTGTTTGCGCGCCAACTCCTCGGCCTGCTTCGCCATTTCCTCGACCTGGGTGCTGGACTGCGAGCTGCGAAGCCCCTGCAACGACTGCATGGCCTGATTCAGGCCTTCGGCCGCGCGGCGCGCTTCCGCCTCGCCCTGCGGCGTGCCCGCCTGCTGCGAAGATGCCGCCTGGCGCATGCTCTGCAATGCCTGGTTCAATTGGTCGATGGTCCGCTGCAGTTGCTGGGCGTCGGCGCCTCGCATGCGGTCGTTCATGCGCTGCTGCATTGCCTGCTGGGCCTGCTGAGCTTGCTGGCCTTGCTGCTGTCCCTGCTGGCCTGCCTGGCCTTGTTGGCCCTGTTGACCACCTTGCTGGCCTTGTTGCCCCTGCTGCCCTTGTTGCCCTTGTTGCCCCTGCTGACCTTGCTGTCCCTGCTGCCCGTTGCGGCTCAACTGGGAGTTATCGCCGCGAGCCAACTGCTGCATCTGCTGCTGCAGCTTCTCGGCCTCGCGCCGGAGCATTTCCTGCTCCCAGCGCGATTGTGGCGTCTGCTGCCCCCTGCGCTGCTGATCGGCCAGCTCCTGCTGCCGCTTGGCCAGCTCCTTCAGTTTTTGCAGCGCGTCGTCGATTTCGCGTTGCCGCTGCTGGTCCGGCGACTGTGTTCCGCCGGCCTTCGATGCGCCTTCGTACTGGTTCTTCTCCGTATCCAGTTCCAGGTCGAAGAGCCCCTGCAGGTCGCGTGTGGCGCCTCCGCCACCGCCGCCGCCCCCGCCCCCGCCGCGCTGGCCGCCGAACGCCACCTGAATATCCCGGAACGTCGCTTCGGCGCGCAGCAGGAACTGCAGCGCCTTCTGCTCCGGCGCGAGCGCATCCTGCCACTTCGCGCCCTTCAGCTTGTCCGCGGCCGGTCCCATAGCCTCCACGGCCTTGTCCATGTCGTCTACGAAACTCTTGAAGGAGTCGCCCGCGCCTTCGAGCTGCCGCGCTTTCGCCCGCTCGGCCAGCGACTTTGCCTGGTCGCGCAATTTCGACTGCACCGACGCGAGGAACGCCGCGTTCTCGGCATCCGTGCCCCTGGCGCCCTGCCCCTTGGCCTGGTTCCACGTGGCGGTGATGATCTCTTTCTGGCGCTGCGAAATCTGGTCCTGCTGATCGCCCTGATCGCCGCCGCCACCGCCGCCGCCACCGCCGTCGTCCTGCGACTGCGAGTAGTTCCGCTCGAAGGGCTGCGCCTCGATGAAGAATATGTCGGTGTTGGTGGTGGTCCGCGCGTCCTTGGCCACCGCGTACAGGCTCACGATGTCGCCCGGCTCTACCTTGAAATCCTCCAGCGCAATCGTGTGGGTGCCGGAAGCGGTCTTGACGCCCTTGGACTGCATCATCGAAACAGTCTTCTCCGCTCCGCCGTTCACCGAGTAGTGCAGATCCACGTCCTTCAGCCCGAAGTCGTCCTTGGCATCCACCGCAATGGTCACCTCTTCGATCGGGCTGGCCTTGAAATCGTGCCCCGGCCGCGTGATCTTCACTTCCGGCGGATTGTCCTTCATGGCCTCGATGAAGTAATCGTCGCTGAGCCGCACGTCCTCGCCGTTCTCCACCGCGGCCACGTGATACATGCCGTCCTTCTGGATGCGAACGCTGGCCACCAGCGTGCCGTTTCCGCCCTGACGCAACGGCAGCTTCGAGCCGTCGTCCAGCAGGAGCGCTCCGTTGGGCAGCGGCCGGTCGGTCTGGATCGCCACCTCGGCAGTGGTTCCCTCCACCGCGCGCAGGTCCCCGCCGGGATCCTCCACGGCGTCCTTCATCTCCGCCCAGGCGGGATAGTGGTACGTGACCCGGATCTTTTTGACCGACGGCAGGTCCATCACCGTCAGCTTGTAGGAAGCGGAGCGTACCCCGCCCGCCTCCACGTAGTATTCGAGCGTTTCGGGAACCCCCGCGATCAGAAACTGGTAACCGTTGCCGCCCGGCTCCGTCCGCATTTCCGCCTGCTCCCACTGCGAGGAGCTGGCGTATTTGGCAAAGAAGCGGACTTTCGGCGCGGTGAAGCCCTGTAGCGTCGCCGTGATCATCTGGTCCGCGCGCTTGCGGATGGTCTTGTTGCCGGGATCCACCTTGACCGCGTAGAACGGCTTCATGTCGCCCTTGGGCAGCCCGCCCCAAAGCAGCGACGTGCCGTAGCCGAGAAAGCCCGGCCCCGACATCCCCAGCCACAACAGCACCAGCGCGGCCACCACCGCCGCCGACGAGAAGCTGAAGATCCACGCCGTCCGGGCAACCTCCTTGGGCTCCGCGTTCTGCGCCACCGACAGAGTGTCGGCCGCCAGCAGTTCCAGGAACGGATCTCCGGCGTTGTGCTCCACCTTCTCGGTAAACGTGAGGAGGCGCTCTTCAAACTGCGGATACCGCTGCTCCGCCCTCCGCGCCGCGTTCCGCCGGTTGAGGCGGATCACCGGCACGATGAGCGCCGCGGCCAGGGCAAACGCCAGCCCGAGGAACAGGAACACCCGCGCCCCGATCACGCTCAGGTTGGAGAACGCGAACTTGTTGGCCACCAGTACGGCAATGACCGTGAGGGCCAGCGCCGCTGCCGCCGTTACGGCCGCGCCGCGCGAAAGCGTCAGCAGCCGCAATCGCCGCTCGATGGCGCCCAAATACTCGGACAAGCGATCCAATGGTTTCATGCCGCCTCTTTGTCCACAGAAAGATGTTGATTCCCCAGCAACGATTCGGCGAGTGCAAGCACCAATACCGCTACCATGACGTACCACCACAGCGAAAGCGGTTTCTGCTCCTCCGACGTCGTCCCGCCACCGCTCGCCGTAGTGCCGTTGGATGTATTCTGCCACAACGCGAGGGTCTCCGGTGAAGCCGGGGTCAGATCCGACTCGTGCCGGTCCGCGTTTACCGCCACCAGCTCGTTCCGCCCGTTGGGCCGCCGGATGTCGTAAAACCCGGTCTCGGTGAACTGGATATTCTGCGCCTTGGTGGCTTCCGCCAGCGTCAGCGCCCGTTCGCCCTTGGGGTCGAGCACATCCACCGCCGCGCCTACCTCCCTCGAATCGCGCAACTCCTCGAAGGACCCCACCGCCACGCTCGATGGCCCGCCTTCCAGCCGCCCCAGGTACCGCGCCGTCTGTTCGATGAACGGCACGAACGAGGCGTGCAGCGGAAAATCGTTGGCCACATTGTCGAACGTCGAGGCGAACACCAGCACGTGGCCATCGCCCACCTGCTGATCCATCAGCAGCGGTGTCTGGTCCGTGAGCCTGCCCACCACCCGCGCGTTGCCCGGCGCGATGCGGATCGCCTGGAAAAACTTCACGTCGTCCCAGTGATCGTCCTTCAGGATGGACGGGTGCGAGGAGTCCAGCCACGCGGCCGACTGAAACCGCTCGCCTTCGCGGCCGGCGTACCGCGTCTCCTCGATGTGGTCGTCGGAGACCGGCACCTTCGCGCGCGCCACCGACATGTGGCCCAGCGCGATCAGCACCGATCCGCCGCCGCGCACGTAGCTGCGCAGTCCGGCTTCGAAGCTCCCCGACAGCGCGCCCACATCCGAAAGCACTACGAACGCGTATTTCGAGGGGTTCAGGTTGGTGGTCTGCTCCACCGTGGCGTCGTCGATCTCGAAAGCCGACTGCCCCGACGCCTCCAGCGCCGCCTTGAAGTACAGCAGCCCGCGCGTATTGCCGGTCTCGTGCACGAACAGGGCGTGCCGCGGATCCGACCGTTCCACCGAAAAGTAGAACGTGTCGTCGGCGGGCAGCGTGTCCGCGGAATCGATCCTGACCTCGCCTTTGTTCCGCCCGTACGGCACATCCAGCGACAGAAACTCCACCGTGGCGCGCCCGTTCTCCGGCACCTGCGCCATCTTGGTGTCGGTCACCCGGCCGTTGAGCCAGAGCGTGACATTGCGCGTTGCCTTGGGAGTGCCGTAGCCCGACACGGTGACCAGCACGCGGGTCTTCTTGTTGTCGTACACGCGCCGCGGCGCCACCACGTTCTCCACCGCGAAGTTCGGCTCCTGCTTTTTCTCGATGGCGTGGGGCTCCAGCCGGATATCCGAGTTCAGCCGGAGGTCGTTGAAGTTCGACGGCATCCCCGATTGCTGCATGTCCGAATAGACATGCACCGCCAGCGGCAGGTGCAGCGATTGCGCGACCGAGCGCAGCGTCCGGGTCAATTCCCCGAACGACGTGCGCGCGTCCGACGGCTCTATGGCATCGATCGCGGCGTTGAGCGGCGCATGGTCGTCGGCGACTTCGCTCATCACCTGCACGCGCTGTCCGAAAGCCATCACCTGCGCGCGCTCGCCCGCGTGCAGCCCGCCCACCACGGACTTCGCCATCTGCCTGGCTTGCTGCAGCCGGTTCCCCGACCGCATGCTCAGCGAATTGTCGATGGCCAGTACGGTGACTTCACCGGTCCGCTTCACCGGCAGGATCTTCTGCTGGACGTACGGCTGCGCGAATGCCAGCACGATGAGCAGGAGCAGCAGCGTGCGCGCCGCAAACAGCAGCAGGTACCGCAGCCGGCGGTGCTTGATGGAGCTCTGGATATGGCGCTCGAAGAACATCAGCGAGCTGAAAGGCTGCGGCGTGGTCCTGTGTTTTCGCAGCAGGTGAAGCCAGACGGGCAGCCCCACTCCGACCACGCCGGCCAGGAACCACGGAGTGAAAAAGCCCACTAGAATCTCCCCTTCCGCACCGCCAGGTACTCGCGCAGGCCTTCATCCAGCGGCCTCGCCGTGTTCATCAGGAAATAGTCCATCCCCGCGCCGCGCGTCTGGTTGCTGAGCGCCTCGATATGCGCGCCGATCTTCCGGCGGTATTCGTTGTGCGCATACTCCGGCGAAACCTCCAGCGCATCCGCGGCGTTTTCCATGTCCACCAGCAGCACCGGCTCGCGGAACTTCGGCTTGATCTCCTGCGGATCGAGCACGTGAAACAGGATGACCTCGTTGCCGCGGTACCGCAGCGGCTCCACCGTGGAGATGATGGTCTCCGGCTTCTCGTAGAAGTCCGAAAGCACCACCACGATCCCGCGCCGGCGCAAGAAGTTCTGAAAATGCACGAACGGCTTGGCGAAATCCGTGCGCGTCCCCGGCTCGGCCTTCTCGATGGCGTGCAGCAGCCGGAACAACTGCCCCTGGCGCGTCGATGGCGCCACGTAGTTGGTCACGTCTTCGTCGAAAATGATGAGCCCCGCCGCATCGCGCTGGCCGTTGGCCATATAACAAAGGGACGCCGCCACGAACCGCGCGTAGTCCAGCTTCGAGACCGGATGCGATCCGTAAGCCATGGATGCCGAGGTGTCCAGCAGGATCAGGAGCTGCGAATTGGTTTCCCCGCGATACCGCTTGAGGAAGCACTTGTCGGTGCGGGCGAAGACGTTCCAGTCCACATGGCGAAGGTCGTCGCCCTGCGAGTAGGCCCGGTACTCGGCAAACTCCTGGGAAAATCCGAAGTCGGGCGACCGGTGTAGGCCCGCCACAAAGCCGTCCACCACGGTCTTGGCGACCAGGTCGAGCCCGGAGATGGAGGACAGCGTGGCCGGGTCCAGGAAGCGCTGCAACATCAGCAGGCCCTCCCGTCGGGCACGCAAGCCCATTTCCGAGCCGGGCCCAGGGGACGCCCCGTTAGCAAGCGGTCTTCGTGCTTTTTCCGCATCCTGCTAGTCTCGCGGCGCCGGCTTCCACTCCAGCAGCTTCTTCAAGATGTCGTCCTGCCTCATCCGGTCCGATTCCGCATGGAAGTTCAGCAGGATCCTGTGCCGCAAAACCGGGATGTACAGCGACCGGATGTCCTCGTAGGTCACATGGTACCGGCCCTTCATCAAAGCCCTGGCCTTGGACGCCAGCACCAGGAACTGCGCCGCGCGCACACTGGCGCCGTAGTTGACGTACTTTTGGACGAAGTCGGGAGCGCTTTCGTCACGGCTCCGGCTGACCCGCACCATGTCCACGGCATAGCGCGCTACGCTCTCGCCGATCGGCACCATCCTCACCAACTGCTGGAAGTCCAGGATCTCCTGCGCGTTGGTCACCGGGTCGGCGTGCGGGATGGTGGTCACCGTGGTCAGGTCCACCACCTTCAGTTCCTCTTCCGCATTCAGGTAGTCGAGCACGGTGTTGAACAGGAACCGGTCGAGCTGCGCTTCGGGCAGAGGATAGGTGCCCTCCAGCTCGATGGGGTTCTGCGTGGCCAGCACGAAGAACGGCGCGGGCAGCTTGTAGTTGTTGCCGCGCACCGTGCACGCCATCTCCTGCATGGCTTCGAGCAGCGCGCTCTGCGTCTTCGGCGGCGTGCGGTTGATTTCGTCGGCCAGCAGGATGTTGCCGAAAATCGGACCTTGCACGAAGGTCCACGTGCGGTGTCCGGTCACCGGGTCTTCTTCGATGATGTCCGTACCGGTCATATCGCTGGGCATCAGGTCCGGCGTGAACTGGATGCGCTTGAACACCAGCCCGAGGGTTTGGGCCAGCGTGCGCACCAGCAGGGTTTTGGCGGTGCCCGGAAGGCCGGTAATCAGGCAGTGCCCTCCCACGAACAGGGAGATCAACACCTGGTCGAGCACTTCCTCCTGGCCCACGATCACCCGGCGCACCTGCCGCACGATCTCGGCCTGAACCTGGCGGAAGCGCTCGATGCGCGATTTCAAAACTTCGGGCTCCAACTGCGTCGTCACGGTTGACATGTATTCGGTTCCAATCCTATTTCTTAACGGTCTCGGGCTTAGTTCCAGTATCGGCGCCACTCAATTCCAGCAGGAGTCTCTGGGCCTGCCGGTAACCCGGTGCGGCTTCCAGCGCCGCCAGCAATTCGTCTTTCGCCTGCTCGTCCTGGTGATTCAGATGATAAGCCCGCGCCAGGTCGTAGTGCGCCTTCGCGGGGTCCAGAGGACTGTGCGCCACCACCGCTTGATACTCGCGAATGGCGCCGGCGGCGTTCTTCTGGTCGAGCCACAGGCCGCCCAGCGTCTCGTGCGCCGCGTCGTCCATCGGATAAATATAGTTCAGCTGCTCCAGCACCGCCGCGGCTTCCTTTTCATTACCCGCCTCCTGGAGCAGCTTGGCCGTGAGCTTGATGGTCTCGGGATTGCGCCCGCCGATCTTGATGTAGCGCTCCAGCTCCGCGGTGGCCGCCTCCTTGTTGTCCTTGGCGAGGTACGCCTGCGCCAGGGCTTCGTAGGCGCTGTGCTGCTCCACGTAATCCGGATACCAGTCGCGAATCTCGGGGCCTGCCCGGATCACGCCATCGTAGTCCTTGCGGGCCGACATCTCGGCCAGCGCCTTCAGTCCACTCTTCCATTCCTCCAGGTGCGTGACCACGTTCTTCGTCGAAGCTTCCAGGTCGGCGAGAAACACTTTGTCGAAGTCCGCCGGCTCCATATGGAGTTCTTTGCGGACTACCGTGGCGGTATCGTCGTCCGCGGCGAAGTCGTGCAGCATGGCCAGCAGCGTGTCCCAGCCCCACTTGTCGTTGATGTAGTCGCAGATGCGGCCCGCCTGGAAGTAACTCACCACCACCTGCGGCGGCGACACGGGGTGGATGAATCCGCGGTCCAGCTCCGCGATGGGCAGCAGTTGCTTGTTCTTGATGGCGGCCACTTCGTCCGGCCCCAGCCGGTCGCCCCATTCCGGAGACGCCGCGGTCTCCTCGTGCACCGCCATGCCTTCGGTAAACCAGCGCGGCACCCGGTGATTGGTCAACGCCAGGGTGTACACGTGGCTCATCTCGTGCCACAGCGTGGAGGCCCAATGAAACTCGCCGGGCTTCCGCCCGGAAGGGCTGTCCATCGCAATCGCGTAGTTGAACGTGACGCCCAGCGCGCCCAGCCCCGGCATGCCGAGCGTGCGCACCTCGAAATCCGGGTGGTTCGGATAGACTTCCACCTGCACCGGACGATCCAGCTTCATCTTGTACTTCTTCTCGTACGTCGCGATCGCCCTCCGCATCTCCGCTTCGAAGTACGGGCGCAGCAGGTCCGCTTCTTTCTTGTTCAGCTTCAGGATCGTAGTGTCGGTCTTGAAAGTGACGAAGTCCTTGTACGAGTCCATCAACCGGAGCGAGTTGACGGTGGCGCTGCTCCTGTAGTTGTCGTTGTAGCAGGTCTCCAGTTGGTCGTAGGCTTCCTTGTCCTGGCCCAGCCGCATCAGGTTGATGCCCAGCGCCGATCGCGCGCTGTCCAGGTGTGGATCCATGGCGATCGCCTTGCGGTAATACTCGTTCGACTCCTCGTAGCGGCGGTTCAGCGTGAAGAAGTGGCCGGCCGTCTCGTAACCGGTCGCCGCGTGCGGATCCCAGGGAGTCTCTTTCTTATCGGCGAGCCAGTCGATGGTGGCCAGAATGGCCCTGCCCTGAACCGAATTCGCGTCGATCGCGAGAGCCTTTTTGGCCTCGTCCACGGCCTTGGCGTTGTTGTTGTCTTCGAGCGCCAGGCGCGCCAGCAGCTCCCGCGCCTCCAGCATCTTGGGATCGCTCTCGAGCGCCTTCTCCGCCAGTTCGGCGGCCCGCGCCTCGTAGGATTCGGCGGCCAGCAGCGCCATGCCCACCAGCGCCCCGGCGTGGTCCTTCTTCAGCTCCAGGGCCTCGTTGAAAAGTCCCTGCGCGGTGTCGGCGTCGCCGCGCTGGTTGTGCTCCAGGTACATCCGCCCCCAGCGCACGCGGTAATCGGGGTTCTTCGGATTCTTCTCCACCAACTGGCGGAAGACCTCGTTGGCCTCCTGGTACTGCCGGGCCTTCCACAGCGATTCCGCCTGTTGCAGGGTTTGGGCCGAAACAACCAGCCCGAGCGCCAGCGCCGTGGCGCCGAGCCGCAGGACCTGTCTCACTTGTCGAGCGCCTCCTGGACCTTGGCCAGCTCGATCAGCAGCTGCGTCAATTGCTTCTTGTACTCCTCGGCCGGCATCGCGGCCTTTTCAAATTTCAACTTGTCGATAGCCTGCTCGAGCTGCTCCTTCTGGTCGATCAGCGGGCGCTTGGCCGGATCGCGCGCGGCGGCCGCGTTGGCCCCCAGCCGCACCAACGGGAATGCGCTCGCCAGGCGCCCCTCGCCCTTCTCGGGCGATGGACTGCGCTCGCCCTCGCCCTTGCCGGTGTCTTCCAGAACCGAGTGCTCGGTCGCCAGCCGCTTCTGCGCATCGAAGAATTCCGCGGTCTTCCGCTGCGCGAAGTGGAACGCCTCCAGCGCCGAGACCGCCTCGTTCTTGTCGGTGTCGGCCGCCGGATCGCGCAACGCCTCGGCCCAGTACCGCGCGAAGACCGTCGCGTTCTTTTCCGTGCCGCTCTTGGTGGCGCAGATCACGATGCGGTTCGGCCGCCGCAGCGTTTCGATCGATCCGCCGCTGGAGCTGGTCATGTTCACCACCAGCTGCCGCGTCGCCGGAATGTGATCCAGCAGCGTGGCCAGTTCCGCGCCCGTGATGTCCGGACCCGGAATATTGAACTTGTACTCCACTCCGTCGTACGATCCGTGGCCGATCAGCATCAGCACCACCGCGTCGGCCGGCTTCGCCTGCCTGGCCAGATCGCCGAACTCGGTGCGAATCTGTTCCCGCGTGGGCGCGGTCATGGTGACGACCTTCGCGTCGCCCCCCGCGCGCTTCAGGCTGCCGTCGATATCTTCCGCCCACATCTTGAACCGCTGGTCGTAATCCGGCTCTCCGCCCAGTCCCGAGATGGTGACGTAAAAGGTGGTGGCGTGCACTCCCAGCGCGGCCAGCAGCAACAACCCCGCGGCGCGAATCTTCATACCACACCCCACTTCCGCCGCAGCAGCCATTCCGCCGCCCGAATCCCCAGCGCCAGCAGGAATATCGCCGGCATATCCCAAAGGTCCCTGGTTTCCCGCGTCGTAATGCCCGCCTCGGAATAGGAAATCTCGCTCGCTAGCTTGGACGCTTCATCCGGCCGGTAGTACCGGCCGCCGGTCTGCTGCGACAGCTTCTCCAGCAACTCCCGGTTCTGCGACGTGTGGAAGTTCTCCGCCACTCCGTCCTCGCGCCGGAAGGTGAGCATGTCGCGCCCCACCTCTTCCTGCTCCCGGCCGGCGATGATCTCGGTCACGTACGTGCCGGACTTCTCCGCGGTCCACTCGCCGCCGTAGATGCCTTCTTCGAGCGGCACCGGCGTCAGTTCCATGGTCGCGCTGATTCCTTCCGGCCCGGTGAACCGCGCCTGCACTTTGGCGTTGGTCACCGGCTTGTACTGCTTGTCCCGCACTTCCACGCGGATGGGCACGCGCGTCTCGTCCGAAAGCACCTGCTTGGGGGTCGTGGACACCACCTGCCCGGGCGTATCCGCCACCAGGTAGCGGAGAATCTGCTGCCAGAACATGGCGTGCGTCTTGTCGGCATGGTCCATCCACATCTTCCAGCGCCAGGTGCCTTCGGTGGCGAACAGCATGGTGCGGCCGCGCCCGTAGTTCTCGGTGGCCAGCAGCGGAAATTTGCGCTTGCCCGCCGGCGTCGATTCCAGCAGCACCGTCGCGCCGGGCTTGGGATCGCCCACCTCCTGGTAGTTGGCCATCTGCGGCATCTTCTTCCACCGCTCCAGGTTGCGCGCCGGGTCGTCGTCCAGCCGGCAGAGGATGCTCTGCGCGCCCGCCGCCGTCAGCTCCTGGCCCGTGAAATCGCGATGGAACGTGCCTCTTCCTTCCGGCAGTTTCACCGGCGCCAGGTCCGCCAGCGGAGTGTTCTGGTAGCCGCCGTCCGACAGCGACGCGCGCCCGCCCTCCAGCAGCAGGCCGCCGCCGCGCCGGTCCACGAAGTCGTGAATCAACTGCTGCTGCGCCGGCGTGAAATAGTTGGCCTCCACGCTGCCGATGATCAGGCCCTGAAACTGGAACAGCTCTTCCGGCTTGGATGGAAAGCCATCCTCCAGCTCGTTCTCGCCCATGCCCTTGGGAAACTGGCGGTACAGCTTGTTCTGCGTGGTGCGCAGCATCCGCGCCAGCTCGATGCCCTCGTAATCGTCCAGCGCGCGCCCGATGAACTTGTATTCCCATCGCGGCTCGCCTTCGAAATACAGGATCCGCGGCTTGCGCGCTTCCACGTTCACCAGCCGCGTGACGCGGTTGTTCAGCGCGTTGTCCTCGCCCGAAATCGGCTCCACCCCGATGTCCAGCGTCTTGGGCCCCGCGTCCCCGCAATTGAACACCAGCGTCTCGCTCTGCACCTGCCCATCGGCTTTCAGCACGACGTCCTCGGACGCCAGCACCTTGCCGCTGTCCCGCACCGTGAGTTTCGCGCGGCCTCCGGAGAGCCCGTAACTCTGGAGCGCCACCACCGCCGTGAGCTTCGATTGCGGCAGCGCGCGCGCGGGCACCACCGCATCGACCACCTCGACGTCCTTGTCCGGATGCTCCCGCCCAAACCCCACGGTATGCACCGGGATCCTCTGCCGCCGGATGGCGCTGATGGTTTGAAGATCGATGCCGCCCGCGTTGTCCGCGCCGTCGCTCAGCAGCACCAGCGCTCCCAACGGCAGCGACGACGATTCCGCCAGCACCCGCTCCAGCGTGTCCCCGATCCGCGACGCCGGCGCTGTCCCGGCGAGCTGATCGGTCTTTTGAATGCGCTCGGGCTCCTTGCCGAACTTGTAGAGCCGCACCTGGAATTTGTCGCCCAGCGCTTTCAGCAGGCCGTTGTCCAGCACCGCCTTGGCAGCCGCCTCGCGCGTCCCCGGGGAATCGGCGATCGACATGCTCCGCGAATCGTCCACCAGGATCGCCACCACGTTCTGTTGCGGCCGCAGCGTAGCCACGCTCAACGCCGGATGCCACAGCAGAAACAGGATCAGCGCCACCATGCAGGCTTCCAGCACCCAGATGGCGACCGGCCGCAACCCGCTCAACATGCCGTGGTTCCGATGCACGTGCCAGAACAGCAGTCCGGCCGCCGCCAGAATGGCGGCCGCCATCAGCCACATCGGCCACGGCGTCAGAAAAACAAACTGTCCCTTGTGAAACAGGCTGAACGGATACTTGAACAATATCTCGAACATGAAGGCCACATTATTAAGGTTACACTTCGATGAATATATGGACGTACCCGGCGCTCAAATGAGTTACAAACAGCCGGCACATTCAGCCAACCTTCGTATGTGACCCAGGATAGCACGGCAGAACGGGCCTTCTGGCCAGCTTGACCGCGTTCTCCATCAGCTTCAGCCCGTGGCCGCCTTCCGCCGTCAGAATCGATTCCGGATGAAACTGCACCGCCTCGATGGGCAGTTCCCGGTGCCGCACTCCCATGATCACTCCATCGGCCGATTCCGCGGTCACTTCCAGGCACGCCGGGAAGGTCTCGCGCCGCGCGAACAGCGAATGGTACCGGCCTACCGCAAACTCCTCCGGCAGGCCCTCGAAGACCCCAATCCCGCGGTGCCGCACCGTCGAGGGCTTCCCGTGCATGGGGTAGTCCAGCACGCCCAATTCACCGCCGAACGCCTCCACAACTCCCTGCAGCCCCAGGCATACGCCGAAAACCGGCACGCCCAGCCGCGCCGCGGTCCGCACCACGTCCGGCACGCCGAAATCCGCCGGACGCCCGGGACCGGGCGATATCACGATCAGGTCGGGCGCCACCTCGGCAATCAGCTCCGGCGGGAATCCGGCGCGGTAGGTCACCACCTCGGCCCCGGTCTGCCGCGCGTAGTTGGCCAGCGTGTGGATGAAGCAATCGTCGTTGTCCACCAGCAAAAGCCTGGCGCCTGCCCCGGTGCCCCCGCCCGCCGCGGCCGCCGCGCCCGCCTCGGCCTGCGCGCCGCCGATCGTGCGGAAAAATCCCGTGGCCTTCAGCCTGGTCTCGCGCTCCTCCATCGCCGGTATCGAATCGTAGAGCAGCGTGGCGCCCACCGGATACCGCGCCACCCCATCCCGCAGGTAGGTCGTGCGAATCAGGATACCGGTGTTGATGTCGCCGTCGAGCGAGATCATCCCCACCGCGCCGCCGTACCAGCCGCGCGCGTCCTTCTCCAGCGCCTCCACCGTCTGCGCCGCCGCCTTCTTCGGCGCGCCGATTATCGTCACCGCCCACATGTGGCTCAGAAACGCGTCCAGCGAATCGTAGCCCTCCTGCAAGTACCCCTCCACGTGGTCCACCGTGTGGAACACGCCGGCGTACGATTCGATGAGGCGCCGCCCGATTACCTTTACGCTTCCCGGTTCGCAGACCCGCGACTTGTCGTTGCGGTCCACATCGGTGCACATCGTCAGCTCGGATTCTTCTTTGGTCGAATCCAGCAGCTCGCGGATATTGTCCGCGTCGCGCAGCGGGTCGCCCGTTCTCTGCGCCGTTCCGGCAATCGGGCACGTCTCCACCCGCCGCCCTTCCACCCGCAAGAACATTTCCGGAGACGCCCCGATCAACTGCTCCTCGCCGAATTGCAGGAAAAATTCGTACGGGCTCGGGCTCGCGCGCTGCACCCGCTCGAACAGCTCCGAGGGCTTCCCGCTGAACGGCGCGCTGAAGGTCTGGCGCAGCACGACTTCGTAGTAGTCGCCGCGGCGCATCCCTTCCCGCACCGTCTCGACGTTGGCCATGTACTCTTCCGGGGTGTGGTCGGACACGATCGGGCCCGGCTTCCCGGCGCGCGGCCGCGCAATCTTTTCCCCGTCCCGCGGCAGTCCCCGCGTCGATACCGAGTCCCGCCTGAACTCGTACCGGTAGCGCTCCACCTGTTCCCTCTTGCGGTCCATGAACCAGATGTCGTCGCACAGAAAAAGGTGTAAATCCTTGTGGCCCGCGCGCGGCAGTTTTTTCGCGATGGGCTCGAACTGGAACAGAAGGTCGTAGCCGAACGCGCCCACCAGCCCCAGCCGCGAGTCCGGCTCGCCGCGAAACTCCTCGATGAGCGCGCGCAGAATTGAAAACGCCGATGGCTGCTTGCTGCGCTCCTCTTCGGAAAACAGCTTCGGCAGCGGCTTCAAACGCCCCGCCAGCCCGCCGTTTTCCCGCCCGAACTCCTCCCAGTGCGGATGCTCCGCCAGCACCGGGTGCAGCAGCTCCGCGATCTTCTGCCCGCGTTCGTTGAGCGGCCGGATCTCCACCCTGCGATCCCAGCAGACGATCTCGAGGGGCGGCGCGGTGGCGGCGATGTCCCAGCGCGAGTATCTCCCGGGATACTCGTACCCCGAGGAAAGATAGATGCCGCGGCGCCGGTCCAACTCGCGTAAAAGATGCTTCAAACCTTTCGCGTAATTGGCCTTCGAAGCGGTGCGGGTGACCTCGATACCGTGAGGTGACACGTAGCGGGATTCGGCCATTCCTCAGAATAGCATCGCTACAGAAGAGCCCGCAGACGCGTCACGATCTCCGCCGACAGGTCCGCCGCGCGCTTCAGATCGTGGCCCGTGCCCTCCACCGCCAGCAGGTCCGTGCGCGCCGGAATCAGCTCCAGTGCCTCCCGCACCTCCGCCACCGATCCGAACGGGTCCGACGTCCCGTGCACGAACAGCGAGGGCGTGCGCAATTGCGGAAAATGCGCCGTCCGGATCTGGTCGGGCCGTTTCGGCGGACGCAGCGGATACGCCAGCAGCAACAAAGCATCCGCGATCCCCGCGTGCTCGGCGGCCGCCATAGTGGTTTGCCTCCCGCCGTACGAATGCCCGCCCGCAATGATGTGTCCCCGTGTCATGCTCCGCAGCACTGTCATGGCCAGCACGATTCCCTGGCGATCGCGCACTCCGACGCCGGGAAACGGCCCGCCTTTGGGGCGTTCCACCCGGAAAGGCAGATCGTATCGCAGCACCAGGTACCCGCGATCCGAAAGCGCGTTTGCCAGCCCCACCAGCAGCGGCGTGTGCGAATTCGAACCGGCGCCGTGCGTCAGCGCGATCGCGTCGCCGTTCCAGCTCTCGGGCCGGTGCAGCAGGCCGCGGATTCCTTGCGCCTGGAGTTCCTCGTCCATGGTCTCTACGCGCTCGAATTCAGACGCCGCGTAACGCTGGCCAACATGGTCCGCGGCGCTAGCCGGGCCCCCCGCATCATCCAACGGTTGCGCGCGCCGGCGATGTGTTCCACCTTGCCCGCCATCATCGCCCGGTAGCCCTCGCGCGCCACCGCCGCCCCCTCCATCGTCGGGCCGTGGAACAAGCCGCTGTCCGATATCCCCGCCGCCCGGTCGAATCCCGTGCGCGTGGGCCCCGGACACAGCACCGTCACGGTCACTCCGGTGCCCTGCACTTCGTTCGCGATCGCCTCCGAAAACGAAAGCACGAATGCCTTGCTGGCATAATACACCGCCATGAACGGCCCCGGAACGAACGCCGCCGTGGAAGCCACGTTGAGGATGCGCCCCGATCGCCGCCCCAGCATCTCCGGCAGGTACAGCTTGGTCAGGTGCGCCAGCGCCGTGATGTTCAGCCGGATCAGCCGCGACTCGGCCTCCCAGTCCGTCTCCGCGTACCGGCCGCTCACGCCGAAGCCGGCATTGTTGATCAGGATTTCGATCGGCTCGCCGCGCGTCTGCTCGAACACCCACTTCGGGCCCGCCTGGTCCGCCAGGTCCGCGGCCAGCGTCCGCGCCGGAACGCCGTGCGCCCGCGCCAGTTCCTCCGCCAGTTCCTTCAGCCGGACTCCGCTGCGCGCCACCAGGATCAAGCCGTATCCATCGGCCGCGCACAGCTTGGCCAGCTCTGCCCCGATCCCGCTCGATGCTCCCGTGATTAGGGCAGTCCCCTTCGGCATCCGTTATTCCTTCTTTTTCAGCAGGTGATCGTTCTCCTGGATGAACCGCCGGATCTCGTCGCTCAGTCCCAGCAGCTTTTCCCACTGCTCGCGATACAGGGTGACGGGAAAACGCCCCAACCCGTATACCGAGAGTGCGCCCTTCTCGCTCACCCTCAGCGACAACTGCCCGCGCGCGGCAGGCTTCTTCAGCGCCTCGTTTTCGGCGCGCAACCGCTCTATCTCCGCTTTCAGCTCGTCTTCTGTCTGCATGGTATTCGGTATTCAGTTCAATGATACGCTGAAACCGTGGGCGAGGCTCTGCCCACTCTTTCCCCATGTCCGGGTTCGACGCCATCCTCTTCGATTTCGACGGCGTGCTGATCGATAGCGAGCCCATGCACTGCGCCTGCTGGGCCGAAGTGCTGGCCCCGCTCGGCGTCCGCCTCGAATGGGGGTGGTACCGCGACAACTGCATTGGCGTGGACGATCGCGAAATGCTGCGCATGATGGCTGCCCGCGCCGATCCCCCGCGCGACTGGCGGGAAATGTGGGACCAATACCCCGCCAAGCAGAAGGTGTTCCGCTCCCGGATGATTCAGGCGTCGCCGTTTCCGCCGGGACTCCCGGCCTTCCTCGACGGCCTGCGCCCGCGCTACAAGATGGCCGTGGTCACCTCCAGCGCCCGCGCCGAGATCGAGCCCCTGCTCGAAGCCGGCGGCCTGCTGGGCTTCTTCGATACGCTGGTCTGCGGCCGCGAAGCCGATCGCCTCAAGCCGGCGCCCGATCCGTACCTGCTCGCCGCCCGGCGTCTCGATGCGCGCGCCCCGCTGGTGGTCGAAGACTCCGCCGCTGGCATCGCCAGCGGGCGCGCCGCCGGCTTCGAAGTTCTCGCCGTCCAGCATCCGAGCGAGGTGGCGGCGCTGGTGCTCCAGCGGCTCTCCGCGGACGGTGCGCCGTAATCAGCGCAGGTACCACAACGCCAGGGCTGCTCCAGCCGTGATCGCTATATCGGCGACATTGAAAACCGGCCACCAGCTCAGGTCGATGAAATCGATCACGGCCCCGCGGCGCAGCCGGTCGTAGAGATTGCTGGCGGCGCCACCCAGGGCCGCGCCGATCCCGAGCCGCGCCGCCGGATGCTGAAAAAAAGGGCCATACCGCTGGACCAGGCAGATGAAACCCACCAGGCACACCCACAGGAGGAGAAGCACGCGCCCGCTGCGCGGAGACCCGTCATACACGTTGTTTACGCGCCGGATCTTCACCCGGGTCTCCGTTGCTTGGCCGGCGGCCAGGCGTCTGGCCACGAGTGCCTTAGTAGCCTGATCCAGCGCGGATACGGAAGTGGCTGCGATCAGCGGCCCAAGGATCATGCTTCACTCCGTTCAGCCACGCTTATGGGACCATCCCAGGAGAAGGCCCACCCAAGAGAGCGCCACGAGCGAGGCTGATATCGCGCGATTCAGGCTGACTGGGCCGATCCGGTCAACCGTTTCGCGGATCGGTTCGAGAGCCCAGCGTGCGGCTGCATAGGTTGCCAAGGCGGAGAGGAACAGCGCTCCATCGAACGGCAGCCGGTTCCAGGCCAGCGATGCGCCGAGCAGCAGCGCGCAGGCCAACGCAGCTTCCAAAAGTTGGGCGGGCACGCGCCTGCGCCAGACTCCCTGGGCATTCGGGAGAAAAAGAGCGATCCTTCCCTGAGTTGGCCTTCCGGCGCAGCAGCCGTTTAGCAAGCACCCGATTTTGGTGAAGATCATGCCCGTGAGTATGGTCACGGTAGCCGCATCCCAGAACGCTGCGATCGGAATCCTGAGGGCTGGAAGCAACGGCAGAGATGCCAGGCCGGCGGCTGCCAGGCCACCGTATAGGGCCGCGCCGCCTTCCGACCGCCGCCAAATCCGTCGCGTCCGGTGACGGTAGAAATCCCAATGCGATACGACCGTGAGCAGCCTGGCGCCTACCAGTGCCGCCGGTACAAGCAGCAGCAGGCCCACATATACCCGAGCCGGATCGAGATTCCGCCGGGCGGCGGTGAAAGTGCCCGCCAGCACACCAGCTACCAGGCCCAGATAAAGCATCGCGGGATAGGCGTGAATTTCGATTCCACGCCAACGGAATAGCACTCGCCGCATTTTACTGCCGCCAGGAACAACGCCTGTTGACTCTAACAGAACCGTTCCGCCAGCGTCAATCGAGGTTCGTGACCTCACCCCCGCGCGTGCAGCAATCGGTACCCGGGACGGTACACTAGAGGGAATGGGTCCAACCAAACCGAAGGGGAAAGTCTCCGAGCACCTCCGCGGCGCTCTTCCACTGCTCAAGGAGCTCATTCGCCCGCGCCGCAAGCTCCTGGCCCTCGGCCTCTTTCTCACCCTGATCAACAGCGGAGCCGGCCTGGTCCTCCCGGGCTCGACCAAGATCCTGATCGATAGGATCATCGTCCAGCACCAGTCGCAGCTACTGGGCCCCCTGGTTCTCGTGGTCCTGATCGCCACGCTCATCCAGGGCGCGACCTCCTTTACCCTCACGCAATTGCTCTCCAAGGAAGCCCAGCGCCTCATCGCCGAGATGCGCCGCAAGGTCCAGGAGCACGTGGGGCGCCTGCCCGTGGCCTACTACGACGCCAACAAGAGCGGCATGCTGGTGTCGCGCATCATGAACGACGTGGAAGGCGTGCGCAATCTGGTCGGCACCGGCCTCGTGGAGCTCGTCGGCGGACTCCTCACCGCGCTGTTCGCCATGGTCTACCTGTTGAAGATCAGCGCCCTGCTCACCGGCGTGGCCCTGCTGTTCATCTCGATTTTTGCCGGCGTTCTGAACAAAGCCTTCACCAACATCCGTCCCATCTTTCGCGAGCGCGGCAAGATCACCGCCGAGGTCACCGGCCGCCTGACCGAATCGCTGGGCGGCGTTCGCGTGGTGAAGGGATACCACGCCGAGGCGCAGGAGGCCCGCGTCTTCTCCGCCGGCGTCGCCCGCCTGCTCGAGAACGTGCTGCGCAGCCTGACCGCCATCTCCTTCATGAGCCTTTCGGCCACCGTGCTGAAGGGCGTGGTCGGCGGCACGGTCATGTACCTCGGCGCGCGCCAGATCCTCAGCGGCTCCCTGACGCTGGGCGACTTCTTCATGTTCACCGCCTTCCTCGCCTTTCTCATCGCGCCCATGTTCCAGGTGGTGGCCATCGGCACGCAATTGACCGAGGCGCTGGCCGGCCTCGACCGCACCCAGGAGGTCCTCGCCGAAAAGCCCGAAGATCAGGACCCGCGCCGCACCGCCGCCGTCGGCCCCATCCTCGGCAAAGTGGCTTTCGAGCACGTGACCTTCTCTTACGACAATGGCAAGCCCGTCCTCCACGACGTGAGCTTCGCTTCCGAGCCCGGCACCGTCACCGCGCTCGTGGGCCCGTCCGGCTCGGGCAAGTCGACCATCATCAGCCTCATCGCCGCGTTCCACGAGCCTGGCGAAGGCCTCATCCGCCTGGACGGAACGGACCTCTCCACCGTGCGGCTCGACGCCTACCGAACGCAGCTCGGCGTAGTGTTGCAGGACACCTTTCTGTTCGATGGGAGCATTCGCGAAAACGTGGCGTTTGCCCGTCCCGGCGCCACCGAAGAGCAGGTCCTCGACGCCTGCCGCATCGCCCGCGTGGACGAGTTCGCCGAACGCTTCGAGAAGCAGTACGACACCATCGTCGGCGAGCGCGGCGTGAAGCTCTCCGGCGGCCAGCGGCAGCGTGTTTCGATCGCCCGCGCGATACTCGCCGATCCGCGCATCCTGATCCTGGACGAAGCCACTTCCAGCCTGGATTCCGAATCCGAAGCCGCGATTCAAGAGGGTCTCGCCTACCTCATGAAGGGCCGCACGACGTTCGTGATCGCCCATCGTCTTTCGACCATCCGCCGCGCCGACCAGATCCTGGTAGTGGAAGACGGCCGCATCGTCGAGCGCGGCAATCACCAGTCGCTCTACGACCTGCGCGGCCGCTACTTCGACCTCTACACCCGCCAGCACGGCATCGACGCCAACCTGTTCCTCGCCCCCGGCGAAGGCGACAGCGTGCCGGAAGCTCCGTCGCGCGCACGAATGGCGGGCGTTGCCGCTCCTACCGCGGCTTCGCTCCTGCGGGGTGGCATCGCGTAAACTCCGGCGCCCGGTGACCTTCCTCCCAAATAAGCGAACGATCTCGCGGCGCTGATCGTCTAACATCAGTCAGGAGTTTTGACCATGCGGACCTGGACGCTCTTCGAGCAGCTCCTGCAGCTCTGTTTCACGTCGCAGACGCTCGGCGAGTTCTGGAATGCCTCGACACGTCCGCTCGACAAAAATGGATTTGGACTGAGTGTCGCCGTGGCGCACCAAGTGAAGGGCGTGCAGGTGCATGATGCCCGCCTGGCCGCGAGCATGTACGTTCACGGCGTCACGCAATTGCTGACCGTCAATGTCCGGGACTTCCAACGGTTCACGGGGCTCCGCGTCGTCCATCCGGCCGAGGTGGTCCACCCGGCGCAACAGACATGATCATCTGTGACACTCGCTAAAAGCGGCGCCGCCTGTCGTGGGATTTGAGGATGGTGCCGGCCACCCCTTCCTATGTCTGGAAGAGCGCGGAGAACCTGTGTCTGCTCCGGTTGACGTCCTGGCAGACGGAGCAGTTCGCACTGCTGTTGGACGGTCAGGCGCGGATGTTGCGGGTCGATCCATAAGCGGCGGTCTTCAATCGATAAGGCCAGTTCTTTTTTTTAAAAAGTCCAGCTCCACTTTCAGTTGGCCGATCTGCTTGTAGAGTTCGTTCTTTTCGGCGTCGGCCTGCTGGCGCATCTGCTCGCGACCATTGCCGAAGACGTCGGGCAAACCGGCTAGCGCCTGTTTCTTCCAGCCCCCGACCTGGGTCGGGTGGACGCCGAACATCTGCGCAATTTGGGCTGTCGGCCTTCAGGCTTGGGTGGGTGACTCTTACCAACTTTTGGGGTCCATTACACACCCAGGGGAGCTTGAGCCCGATTTGTTGAAAAGCACAGCAGCTGTACTCATCGGTACGTTCAACTTCTCAGCCCGGTTTTTGGAAGCCTCGCTCCCCTTGCATATGTCGAAGAGTCGCTCCATAATTGTTCCAGCGCTGAAGGTCTTATTATCTTCGGGCTTTTTAGTCGTGGCGTGCAAGTCCGTTGCTCTGCGGTCGTGAGCCACCACCAGATAATTCAAAAGCGTGAGGTTGGATGCAGCAAAACCTCGAGCTTGCCTGAGTCACGCAAAGATGAGGCCTGAAATGAGCACCGTAAGTGAATCCGTGAAAACCGCCGCGACCGTTAGCCCAACTGAAAGCGAAATCGCCACAGTTGCGTATCAATTATGGATGGAGAGGGGCAGTCCCATTGGATCGGATCGAGAAGACTGGTTCCGGGCGGAGGCGACGATCAAAAACGCACTCGCCGGGAAGCGCGAAGATCAGGTCAGACGTCCATCGGTCTCCCGCGGCGAGACTCGCACCGAGTCCGAAATAGTGGCCGAGTTCGCTTCGCACGGAACGCAAGGACATTGGGAGGTATGGGAACGGGAATGGGTCGGCGCCCGCTGGGTCTGGGACGATCGTAAACCATGCGCTGGAGTTTCGAATCGAGCGAACTCTTCCGGTAAGGCTGCGTAGGCGGTTCGGCTGCCCCGCTCGGGCGCGGTCCCGGCTCAGGGTCTGAGGGAACGGACGGACAACTGCGCCAACGACTCGATGCCCAGCGCCGTCGCCCCAGTCACTTACACCCAGAACTTCAAATACGGTCCGTTCTCCGCCAGCCGCAGCAGATACAGCCCCAGCTCTCGCGCGTGGTAGTCGCCCCACATCGACGACTCGCCGGCGCCCGCCGCCCAGCCGTTCGGCCGGTGATACACCGAGTGCAGAATTAGCCCCTGGTGCGCCGGATCGCGGCTCAGGTACGGATCGTCGAACAGCGCGCTGGCCACCGCCATCCCGGCCTGCCAGTACCGCTCCTCGCCCGAGCGCTTGCCCAGCCGCAGCAGCCCCTGCGCCGCGATCGCCGCGGCCGAGCTGTCCACAGGTTCGTGCGGGTTCCACGGATCCGCCGGCCGGCCGCGCCAGTTGCCCAACTGCGCCAGCCCGGGCGCGCCGGTATCCCAGTACGGGATCCCGTCCGGCGGCGTGTTCTCGATATAGAAATCGCACGTCGCGCGCGCCGCCTTCTCCAATGTCTCCAGCCCGCCCGCCTGTTCCGGTTCTGTGTCCAGAAACTCCAGCAGCTCGGCGAATCCGCACATGGCCCACGCCAGGCCGCGCGTCCACGTGCTGAACGGCGAATACCCCTGCTGCGAGTTGGGGCAGCGGTACTGGCCGTCGTTTACGTTGAAGATGCTCTCGTGCGCCACCCGGCCCCGGACGTCGAAAGCGTCCCGCCCCTCGCCGTAATATACGGAGTACCGGGCCGTCGCGCGCGCGTGGTCCATGGCGCGCTCCAGCAGCGAAATACGCCGGTCGTTCTCCGCCATCAGCGCGTGCCCCAGCCGATGACTCACCACCAGCGCCCGCAGCGAGCGGATGGTGTCCACGAACAGCGAATGCGGCCCGTTGAAGGAGTAGATGTAGCCGCCGCCATCCGCCGTCCGCGACCACCGCGCCGCCTGCACCGCTCCCGAGCACTCGAGCGCCAGCTCGTAGAACCGCCGCTCCCAGTCGTTCTCCGGGATGCGCCCCTCCGCCATCAGCCGCAGCAGGCTGCCGTAGGTGCTGACGTTGTTGAAGCCGTGATCGTGAACGCCCGTGTGGGTCACGTGCGGCGCCATCAGGCGAACCGTGCGCTCGCGGCCGGTCTCCAGAAACTCCCGCTCGCCGGTGGCGTCGAACTGCAGGATCGCCGAGCCGAACTGAAACCCCTGCGTCCACTCGGTCCATCCGCGGCTGATGTAGCGCCCGCCGGCGGTGATGACCGGCGATCCCTGCGAGGGCGCCCAGGAATTCTCGATGGAGCGGATCTTCGCGGCGGACAGCTCGAACATCCGCTGCACCTTCGGCCGAAGCGCCGCCGGCGTGAGGTCGGGTTGCGTGCGAATCATGTCAGTGAGTCATCGCATACACGATGTAGTCGACGCCGATGCGGATGCCCAGGGCGGAGAATTTCTCCGGATATTCCGGGTTGTCGGCGTGCTCCCAGGAGTCGCCCAGGTCCACGTTGTGGCAGATGGCGACCATCAGGCGGCCCTTGTCGTCGTAGATGCCGCGCCATTTGGCGCCGGAGCCGCCGAGGCCCGGCGGGCGTGAGGTGGGGCATTTTTCGCAGATGCTGTGGGTCTGGATGAACTGCGCGCCCGGCACCTGGTAGCGGTCGTCCAGATCGAACACCGTGTGGAGGATCGGTTCGCTGTTTGCCAGATCGACTACCTGGCGGTCGGGAAACACTTTTCGCATGGTAAACATGAAGACGTTCCACTCGTCGGTGCCATGGAAATCGTCGCACATGAAGAAACCGCCCCGCAGGAGGAACTCGCGGAACTTGTCGATCTGGGAATCGGTCATCTCCCAGTGGCCTACCTCGACGGCGTACAGCCATGGGTAGTTGAACACGTCGTCGTCTTCGTCCAGGTTGATCGGCTGTTCGGCGCTCTTGGCGTCCACGCGCGTGAGGCGCCGGACGGCGGCCGCGAGGTGACGGTCCGAGCGGGGATAGTCGATGGTCCAGTTGGTGTTGCCGGCTCGCCAGTCCCAACCGCGCCGGTATTCCGACTGCCAGTCGATCTGGTAATGCGTCGAGGGGTACATCAGGCGCGCGAAGGTCCATTCGCCCGGAACCTGGTAGTCGCCCGGCAAGGGATAATCGTTGTATTCCCAGGCTGGATACTGGCGAAAAGGACGTTGGGCGAACACGCTGCAGACCATCAGACCAAACCCCGCGGCAAGCGCAACACCGAGACCACGCCTCATTTTCTTTCCAGTATAGCGGGGATGGCGCTCGACCCGGCCTTTATTGCCCGCTGCGGCGCCCGCCTCCGCCGGCGCTCAGGCGGGCCGGCATATCGGCCAGCACGTAGCCCATCACCGCCAGGGCCGCCACGTTCTTGCGGAAGTCTTCCGGGTCCACCTTGTCCAGCGTGTCGGCTTCGCTGTGGTGCCAATCGAAATAGTGCGTGCCCACCGTGCGCTCGCCCAGCCCCGGGACGCCGTCGCGCATCAGCGGGGCGATGTCGGCGCCCCCGCCGCCGCCGGTGATCTCGCCGGCGCCCACGCGGTCGAGCAGCTTGCCCACCTGCTGGAGCAGTTCCATGGAACCGGCGTCCACTCCCGCTCCGAAGCCGCGGGGCGCTTCGGCGCCGCCGTCCATTTCGATGGCCGCCACCTGGTCCTTGATCCTGGCGCCGATCCATTCCCGGTATGCCACGCCGCCGCGGCCGCCGTTCTCTTCGTTCACCCAGAAGGCCACCCGGATGGTGCGGCTCGGCTGGAGCCCCAGCTTCTTCATCAGGGCCAACGCCTCGAGGCAGGCGATGATCGAGGCGCCGTCATCCTGCGCGCCCTGGCCCACATCCCAGGAATCGATGTGGCCGCCCAGCACCACGACCTCTTCGGGGTGCAGCTTGCCGGGGATCTCGCCCACCACGTCGCCCGAATCCGCGTCCGGCTCCATGTGCGCAGCCATTTCCAGGTGCACCTTCACCGGCACGCCGTCGGCGGTCAGGCGCGCGATCATCATGGCATCCTCCGGAGAGATGGCCGCCGCCGGGATCTTGGGCTGGCTCTCGTCGTAGGCCATCTCGCCCGTATGCGGAGCCTGCATGGCCAGCGGCGTGGCCGAGCGGACCAGCGCCGCCACCGCGCCCAACGCGGCCGCGCGCGACGGGCCGCTCGAGCGATAGTATCGCGTGGGGCCGTAACCCAGATACTCCTCGTTGTAGACCACGATCTTGCCCTGCACTTTTTCGCGGCCGAGTTTGGCCAGCTCTTCGAAGGTGGAAACGGCCACGACATCGGCCGTAATCCCTTGCGGAGGAGTGCCCACGCTCATCCCCAGCCCCAGCATGTGCAGCGGCTTGTCCAGCGGGGCCACCATTCGCGCCGATTCCGCGCCGCGCACCCAGTGCGGCACCTTGACCGGTATGATCCGCACGTTGCTCAGTCCCGCCTCTTTCATCTGTTCCGCCGACCACTGAATGGCGCGCTCGAGCGACGGGGAGCCGCTCAGCCGGTTGCCGATCCGGTAGCAGAGGTACGCCAGGCGGTTGTAGCCTTCCGTATCGGCCAGCGCGGCGTCGATCAGCTTATCCGCCACCGCGCGGTACTGATCGGTGAGGCCAGGTTGATCGGCGGCGAATACCGCCAATGCACACGCCAAGAACGTGAGTGCGAAACGACGCATACTGCTCACTATCGCACGAAGGGCAGGTATGCTGGAACCTTCTGGCGGTAGGCCTCGAACTCCTCGCCGAAACGCGATGCCAGCAGTTTGTCTTCGGCGTGAACGCGGATTTCGGTGCCCACGAAGAAGATTGCCAGCGAGACCAGCGCCCACCGCCAGGGCGTCAGGATCAGAAGCGTGCTCGACAGGATGGCCAGCAGCGACAGGTAGATGGGATGGCGCACGATGGCATACGGCCCGGTGCGTACCAGTTCATGGTCCTCATAGAGGCCGGCTTGAATGCGGAACTGCTTTCCGAGGTGCTGGACCGCGGTCCAGGCGAAGATGGCTGCGACCGCTCCCAAAATCAGCGCGGGAATTACGCGCGCCCACCCCGGGGCGGCATAGGCCGGAAGGCGGAACGCGAAGGCCATGAAGATGGAGATGCCTTCGAGCAGGAGTCCCACCTGGGAGGGCGGCGCCACGGTGACCGATTCGCGCTTCTGGTGATGCGGCGCTCGAAAGATGAAGGGATACCCCCATGCAAACCAGTACACCACCAAAGCTGTCAATGCGAAGACCTGCATCCGCTGCCTGGAACCCTCCAACCGGCGGGCGACCTGACCCGCACACCATACCTTATCAAGCTTCGCGGCGAGATTCAGCGAGCCCGAATGAGATAGAATGCCAGAGTCATGACGGCGCGGCGCGGTCTCCGGGTACTCTTCCGCATTGCGGGGATTCTGTTGCTGCTTTACGTTTCCCTGTCCGCCGGGATGTACTGGGCGATGACCCGGCCGCCGGACGTCTTTGGCCGCGTCATGGCACGGACGCCGCTCCCGTTCATGATCGTCCTGCCGTTTGAGCCGTTGTGGATGCATGCCCGCGCCGGCGTGCTGAAGCCCGGCGACACGGCGCCCGATTTTCTGCTGCCCACGCTGGACCGCAAAGATACCGTGCGATTGTCGTCGTTTCGCGGGTCGCGGCCCGTGGTCCTGGTCTTCGGCAGCTACACTTGACCGCCATTTCGCCGGGAGGTTCCCGCGCTCAATCGATTGTTCGACACGTATGGCGATCGCGTGGCCTTCTTTGCCGTGTACATCGAGGAGGCGCATCCGAGCGACATCTGGCAGATGAGCAGCAACATCCGCGACGGCGTGATTTTCCGGAATCCGCAAACCGACGGCGAGCGCTTCCAGGTGGCGGAGAGTTGCGTGCGGAAACTGGGAATCCGGTTTCCCGCGCTGATCGACGGCATTCAGAACGTGGTCGAGCGGCAGTACACCGGATGGCCGGACCGGCTGGTGCTGATCGGCCGCGACGGCCGGCTGGTATTCAAGACCGAACCCGGACCCTTCGGTTTCAACCCGGCGGGACTCGAGGCTGCGCTGAAAACCGTCACCGATTCTACTTCCCCGTGACCTCGCGCAGGACCCGCAGCGTGTTCGCGCCGAAAATCTTGCGGATGTCTTCTTCGCTGTAGCCCTTTTTGCGGAGGGCCGCTTTCAAGGCAGGCATTTTGGAGATGTCCTCCAGGCCTTTGGGCGGGCCGGAGATGCCGTCGAAATCGCTGCCGATTCCCACGTGATCGACGCCCGCGATCTTGACGGCGTGGTCGATGTGGTCGACGGCGTCGTCGATGGTCGCGTTGACGGCCTTCGGCGCCAGGTCTTTGTGGAACTCGTCGGCGGCGTACTGGTCGAGCGCTTTCCCCGTCAGGGACGGCTCGTTGAAGGCCACGCTGTTGACCGTGTTCTTCAGGATCTCGGCGTCCTGGGGATTGAGAAAGCCCTCGCCGAAGTTGATTCCCACCACGCCGCCGTTCTTGGCCAGCGCGGCGAGCATTTCGTCGGTCATGTTGCGGGGAACGTCGGAGAGGGCGCGGCAGGAGGAATGCGAAGCGATCACGGGCTTCGAGGTAACAGCCAGCACGTCGAAGAAGGTCTTGTCGGAGACGTGGGAGACGTCGACGATCATGCCCATCCGGTTCATTTCCCGCACCACCTGCTTGCCGAATTCGGTGAGCCCGTTGTGCGCCGGCGTGTCGGTGGAGGAATCGGCCCAATTGGTGTTGCGGAAGTGGGTCAGGGTCATGGCGCGGATGCCCAGCCGGTAGTACATGCGCAGGACGGCCAGGTCGTCGTCGATCTGGTGGCCGCCCTCCAGCGCCAGGATCGCGGCGATCCGCCCGGAGCGCGTGATGCGCTCCACGTCGGCGGCGGTGAGGGCCGGCGCGATCAGCTCCGGATGCGTATCGAAGAGGCGCTGCATGGCGTCGCGCAGGTCGAGCGTGCGCCGGATGGCTTCCGGTCCTTTGTAATAGGTCGGAACCCACAGCGCGAAGAACGGCGCGTTGACGCCGCCCTCCTTGAGGCGCGGAATATCCACGTGGCCGACCGGCGAGCGTTGGGCGATACTGGCCTGGTCGATGAGGATGCGCTGGGCCGTATCGATATGGCTGTCGATGCCGATGTTCTGGGCCTCGATGGTGAGGATGGCTACAAATATCGGAAGGAAGCGCATGGGGCAAGCATACCGCGTCACGGTCCTTGCTGGTATGCTATCGGAATGCCAAAACCTACTCCCATACCTCCCGGTTTTCATTCGCTCACCCTGCACCTGATGGTGAAAGGCGCGGCCGATTACATCGATTTCTTGAAACGTGCATTCAATGCCGTGGAACTTGGCCGTTCGCCCGGTCCGGGCGGGAAGCTGATGCACGCCACGGTCCAGGTAGGCGACAGCCTGATGATGCTGGCCGACGATTTTTGTGCCGAATTCGGACAGCCGCCGTTCGCCGTTGGCCGGATGCCCTTCGTCGTGCACCTGTACGTTCCGGACGCCGACGCCGCGTGGAGCCAGGCGGTCGCCGCCGGGTGCGAAGTGACCGTGCCGATCAGCGACCAGTTCTGGGGCGACCGCTACGGGACCGTGAAGGATCCGTTCGGAGTCAACTGGGCCATCGCCACGCGCCAGGAAGAGGTCACGCCCGAGGAGGCGCAGGCGCGAGCGGACAAGATGTTCGGCGGGGCGCACGCGTAAGACCGCCGCGGCCGGTTGCGCGATAATCGGCGCATGGCCACTTTCGGATTTGTCGAGTACGAGAACGCCAGCCCCGAGGTGCGGGCGGTCTATGACGACATCATGACCACCCGCAAGACCGATTGGATCAATAACTTCTGGAAGGCGCTGGCGCACGATCCGGTGACGCTGCGGCGCACCTGGGAGAGCGCCAGGCAGATCATGGCGCCGGGCGTGCTGGATGCGGTCACCAAGGAGATGATCTATCTCGCGGTGAGTGCCACCAATCAGTGCCCTTACTGCATCGCGTCGCATACGGCTTCGGCGCGGAAGGCGGGAATGACGGACGAGATGTTCGCCGAGCTGATGGCGGTGGTGGGAATGGCGAACGAAACCAACCGCCTTTCGAGCGGATACCAGGTGCAGATCGACGAGCGGTTCAAGACGCCGTAAGCGCGTGCGCGCCGGCAGCAGGCCCATCAGGCCGGCCAGCAATACCCGCTGCCCGTAACCGGCGCGCGGCGCCGCCCAACAGGCCCGCCAGGATGATGCGTTTCATGGGGAACCGATTACCGGCGGATCGAACCGGTGACAACCACCTCCGGCTTCACGATGCGCCAGTGGCGGCTGATCGGCCGATGCGTCAGCCCACCAGCTCCGGCTCGCAGGTCCCGCAGCCCTGGCGAGCCTCGACGCGCAGGCGGCGCATCTCCTCCTGGTCCTCGAACGGCACCGAGAATTCCTTTTCGATGCGCTCCCGGTATACCGGGCCGGAGTTGTAGGCGCAGAAGGGATAGATCAGGCCGTTGGGCGCCGCGTAGTGGATCACGCAGCGCTTCACCCGCTCGATGTCGTAGTTGTACGAATCCATGAAGTGCATGCCGGCCAGCATCAGGGTGCGGTAGGTGTAGCCTTGCTTCTCGCTGTCGCCGCGGCCGAGCCGCTTGTCCGTCATGCCCTGGAGCGTCTGCAAGAACATCTTGAACGTCAGGCCCTGGGGCGCCTTCTCCTCGTGGAAGAACTTGCGCAGGTTGTTCCAGGCCTGAAGCTTGGTGAAGAACTGGACGCTCCGCTTGCCGGCCTTACGCGCCAGCAGGTCCATCTCCTGGAGCATGGGGCCCACGTCGACGAACTGGGTCACCGGCACGGCGTGGCGGTTCTGGTCCACAAACAGGTAGGTGCCGAGCGAGCAATGCGGATGGCAGCTCAGGGTAGTGGTCGGGTCGCCGCGCAGCGCGCTGATGAGTTTCGAAAACGGCGTGACGCAGGAGAGCGGGAACCAGTCCTGGTAGGGATCGGCGATGCCGGTCTGTTGCTGAACGGCATGCGCGAAATCGGAGAGGGTGAAGCGCTTGGACTCCAGCTCGTGCCGCGCGATGCGCCCGGTGAACGCCACCGGCTGGAAGCTGATGCCGCTGGTGCATTCGATGTATTCGAGCGCGAGCCGCACGATGTCGCCGATCTGGTGGTCGTTCAGGCCCTTGACGATGGTAGGCACGAACACGATCTTCAGGCCGGCCTTCTTGACGTTCTCGATGCACTTCAGCTTCTTTTCCCAGAGCGACTCGCCGCGCGTGCGGCGGTAGATGTCGTCGCACACGCCGTCGAACTGAAGGTAGAGCGTGTGCAGTCCGGCCTCTTTGCACTGCTCGGCGAACTCCAGGTCGGTGAACTTGATTCCGTTGGTGGCCACCTGGCTATGGGAGAAGCCCATTTCGCGCGCGAGGCGCAGCACATCCAGGAACCGCGGATAGATGGTGGGCTCGCCGCCCGAAAACTGCACGATGCGGCCGGCCACGGGGCGCTCGTTGCGCAGCGCCTGGAGCATCTTGCGGACGGTCTCGAAATCCGGCTCGTAGAGGTAGCCGGCGGCGTTGGCGTTGGCGAAGCACACGGGGCAGGTCAGGTTGCAGCGGTTGGTGAGATCGACATTGGCCAGGCCGGTGTGGCTGGTGTGGAGGTTACACAGGCCGCAATCGTCGGGGCAGCGGGTGGCGTTGGTGACCGCCGGGTTGTCCAGGCCGCGGTTGTCGCCGAAGCTCCACTCCTCCATCTTGAGGTACAGGCGGGCGTCGGAGTAGACGATGTCGCGAAAGTCGCCGTGGGTCGGGCAACGCTTCTCCATCACGACTTTGCCGCCTTCTTCGAAAATCCTGGCATCAATCAGTTGCGTGCATTCCGGGCAGAGCGAGCGGGTGGTCTTGGGGAGGCCCTTCCGGAGAGGCTGAATGCGCGAACCTGAATAGGTAGTATCGGGTTGTATTACCTGGAATTGCGCCATGACCCGTCATTGTAGGGTGGTGCGGCCGGGGAGACTACAATCGGGCGCTAAAGTGTGAATTTACAGGGTTGTACGGCTGGTTTGCAGGGGCGAACGGAGAGGGCAGGGAGGGGTAGAGACACGTGTGGCGGAAGACCGAGGGTGAAAAACACAGGCTCGAAACGCCTGTGTGACGTTGCGGGCGGCCGGGCCTGGAGCAAGCTCCCGGACTTATCGCCGTGCGTGTCGGCCGCCCAATGGCTTGAACCACATCTACGATGATGTCGACCCGCTGGATGGCGGGTGAATCGATCGTTTCGACGCGATCCTCTGAAAACGGTGAAGAGGTAACAGATTCACCGACTGGCTTCGAAGCCAAGATCTCCCGTCGATGCTTCCCAAGCAATGCGTGAAGCACGGCTTGACACCGCAAGGCGTTTGACGGCCTCCGGGAGCCCAGCACCACCTGATTTGCAACGTTCGCTGCGCAGCGAAGAAACTGTCGGGGTTTGCGCGGTGGGGCGCAGGCCCTATTCCAATTTAATAATACAGGGTCTGTCAATAGATTTATGAGGGAGAAAAACTGTAAGTGGTTGAATTGCCTCAGAAAAATTCTTTTGAAAATCTGTGAACGCCCCAGGGCCGATTCCCGCAGCGGGGGATGAAACGGGCCCGAACAGGCGTATGATTATGCCGTCGCGAACGTGACAGGAGGTCGGCGTCAGTCTGGAGCTTTCTGCCCGCCTGTGAACGTGAC
>DASQZT010000017.1:0-25953 GCA_035638575.1 Bryobacteraceae bacterium | reverse complement strand
GAACACCGTGACCTGCGCCGTTCCGGCGGCGCTGATATCCGCGGCAGTGATAGCCGCCTGCACTTGCGTGCCGCTCACGAACGTCGTCGTCCGCCCGCTCCCGTTCCAGTTCACTACCGAACTGCCGCTCACGAACCCGGTCCCAGTCACTGTCAGGGTGAAGGCTGCTGCCCCCGCCGCGGCGCTCGATGGCGCCAGCGTTGTGACCGTCGGTGCCGGGTTATTGATGGTAAAGGGGAGATTCCCCGACGTTCCTCCGCCCGGTGTCGGATTGAACACCTTGACCTGCGCCGTTCCGGCGGCGCCGATATCCGCGGCGGTGATAGCCGCCTGCACTTGCGTGGCGCTCACAAACGTAGTCGTCCGGCTGGTTCCGTTCCAGTTCACCACCGAACTGCCGCTCACGAAGCCAGTGCCAGTCACTGTCAGGGTAAAGGCTGCTCCCCCCGCCGTGCCGCTCGTCGGTGACAGCGTTGTGACCGTCGGTACCGGGTTGTTCGGCGGGCTGATGGTAAAGGGGAGATTCCCCGACGTCCCTCCGCCCGGTGTCGGATTGAACACCGTGACCTGCGCCGTTCCGGCGGCGCTGATATCCGCGGCAGTGATAGCCGCCTGCACTTGCGTGCCGCTCACGAACGTCGTCGTCCGCCCGCTCCCGTTCCAGTTCACTATCGAACTGCCGCTCACGAAGCCCGTTCCATTCACCGTCAGAGTGAAGGCCGCTCCCCCCGCCGTGCCGGTCGCTGGGGCCAGCGTTGTGATCGTCGGTGCCGGGTTGTTGATGGTAAAGGGGAGATTCCCCGACGTCCCTCCGCCCGGTGTCGGATTGAACACCGTGACCTGCGCCGCTCCTGCAGCACTGATATCCGCGGCAGTGATCGCCGCCTGCAATTGCGTAGCGCTCACAAACGTCGTCGCCCGCCCGCTTCCGTTCCAGTTCACTACCGAACTGCCGCTCACGAACCCAGTCCCAGTCACTGTCAGAGTAAAGGCTGCTGCCCCCGCCGTGCTGCTCGCTGGTGCCAGCGTTGTGACCGTCGGTGCCGGGTTGTTCGCTGGGCCGATGGTGAACGCAAGGTTCCCCGACGTGCCTCCGCCGGGTGTCGGATTGAACACCGTGACCTGCGCCGTTCCGGCAGCGCCGATATCTGCGGCGGTGATGGCCGCCTGGAGTTGCGTGGCGCTCACAAACGTCGTCGTCCGCCCGCTCCCGTTCCAGTTCACCACCGAACTGCCGCTCACGAACCCAGTCCCAGTCACTGTCAAGGTGAAGGCTGCTCCCCCCGCCGTGCCGCTCGCGGGCGCCAGCGTTGTGATCGTCGGTGCCGGGTTGTTGATGGTAAACGGGAGATTCCCCGACGTCCCTCCGCCCGGTATCGGATTGAACACTGTGACCTGCGCCGTCCCAGCGCTCCCGATATCCGCCGCCGTGATGGCCGCCTGCAATTGCGTGGCGCTCACAAACGTCGTGGTCCGCCCGCTTCCGTTCCAGTTCACCACCGAACTGCCGCTCACGAACCCAGTCCCAGTCACTGTCAGGGTAAAGGCTGCTCCCCCCGCCGTGCCGCTCGCTGGTGCCAGCGTTGTGACGGTCGGTGCCGGGTTGTTCGCTGGGCCGATGGTGAACGCAAGGTTCCCCGACGTCCCTCCGCCCGGTGTCGGATTGAACACCGTGACCTGCGCCGTTCCGGCGGCGCTGATATCCGCGGCAGTGATGGCCGCCTGCAATTGCGTGGCGCTGACAAACGTCGTCGCCCGCCCGCTCCCGTTCCAGTTCACTACCGAACTGCCGCTCACGAACCCAGTCCCAGTCACTGTCAAGGTGAAGGCTGCTGCCCCCGCCGTGCCGCTCGCTGGCGCCAGCGATGTGACCGTCGGTGCCGGGTTGTTCGCCGGGCTAACGGTAAACGGGAGGCTCCCCGACGTGCCTCCGCCCGGTGTCGGATTGAACACCGTGACCTGCGCCGTTCCGGCGCTCCCGATATCCGCGGCAGTGATCGCCGCCTGGAGTTGCGTGGCGCTCACAAACGTAGTTGTCCGGCTGGTTCCGTTCCAGTTCACCACCGAACTGCCGCTCACGAAGCCCGTTCCATTCACTGTCAAGGTGAAGGCTGCTCCCCCCGCCGTGGCGCTCGTTGGCGCCAGCGTTGTAATCGTCGGTGCCGGGTTTCCAGGTCCGGTAACGACGCCGCCAGTTCCCAGATCTGTGACGGTGCTCCCTGCTGGTGAGACCGCCACGGTGTTTGTGAGCCCGATGGATGTGCTGGTAACGCCGGAAGCTATGGTCAGGTTCACCACGCCGACGGTGCCGTTGGCGATGATAGCGGCGTTCATGCCGTCAGCCACGCAGGTATACGTGCCGGCGCTGGAGGCGCAAGTCAACGTCTTGCCCGCGTTGGTGGCTGCTGTCCCGGCAATCGCGGAGATGGAGACGACGTTACTGGGAGGGTACGTTAAGGTCCACTGGAGGGCTGCCGGTTCGCTGCCCGCCGGCGATGTCAGATTGAGGCTCAGAGAGGCGGTTCCGTTAGCCGCAGCGGTTCCCGATGACAGCTGCAGAGAATCTGTCTGTGCGGAACCGGGACGCAACGAGAGGACGAAAAGGAGTGCGAGGAGAAGCGGCCGGCGGCCCATGTCAAGTGGTCCTTTCCAAATTTCGTACTAGAAGTCCTGAAAGTACTAAAAGTACTCAACTTGATGTTACCCACTTATGCTGTCGCTGCCCAAGCTGGAAAAGGTTAACCTATTGACTAGTCGAAGGTTAGCATCCAGGAAAGGCGCGGTACCCACCGCGGGAAGGCAAGCTAAATTGTTGAATTTAGTACGTTTTTTGCCAAGCGCTCCCCTTGAGTCGAAGCGCCATTCGTACTGAAAAGTACTAACTATTGGGAGGAGGTTGGGGATTCGCTCGGGCACTCTCGGCCGCGTTCGCCCGACCCACTTCGGTCGCCGTATTACCAAAAGTCCTCTTAGGTCGCAGGTTCCGGCGGCTGGCGAGCCGGTTTGGATGGCGTGTCTGAGCGATCGTGTAACATTGTTGAATGCGGCCTGAGACCGGCAGGATCCGATAATGCGGCTCGCCCTGGTGTCCCTGGCCCTGGTGGCGGCGGCGATGGCTGCCATGCTGGCGGGCAACCCGGAGCGGGGCACGCCGCTGTGGCCGGGCGCGCGCCACACGGTCGAAGAGCGCGACCGGGCCGTGATCCGCGGGCTCGAGTTCATGTATCGGTTCGCCCGCCAGCCCGACACCTTTAGCGATTGGGGACACGACCTTCTCAGCGCGTTCTATAACATCGCCGTCACTTCCGGCGATGCGGAGCTTCGGCGCATCGCCTGGGGCATGGGGCGCGAACGGGCGCTCGCATGGCGGCGCCTGCACAGCGACGTTCCTCCGGAAAGCGGCCCAGACGAAGTGACCGACCTCATCTGGGGCCTCGACGCCGCCGAGCGGTTCGGCGTGCCCGACCCCCGCCTGCGCGAGGCGCTTCGGCGGGCGGCGGCGCGATTCACCGTAGTGGACTACCTGGGGTTCGATCCCGCCGTGGAGCCGCCACCCGCCGATCTGCCCAAGCCCTGCGCGAAATGCGGGCGCCAGAACGCCCGCGGCGCGACGGTGTGCGCGCGCTGCGGTTCCAAACTCGACATCTTCAACCGCTACGCGCTTTTCCAGGATGCGCTGATCGACACCTTCTCCTGCGATCAGGCCGGCATATCGCTGGGCGTGCGCTACCGCGATGTGCTCCACTGGCTGCCCGCGATGCGGCCCTGGCCGGTCCGCAAGCCGGGCAACGACGACGATTACTATGGCGGCGTCTACGCCATCACGCACGTAATCTACACCTACAACGAGTACAGCCGGTTTCGCGTGTCGCGCGCCTGCTTCCCGGATGAGTTCGAGCATCTGAGAGACAACCTCCAGCAGGCGGTTCGGGAGAAGGACCCGGAAACCATGGGCGAATACCTTGACACGCTGCGTTCGTTCGGCTTGACATTCGAAGACGACATGATTCGCAAAGGATTCGATTATCTGCTGTCGGTGCAGAATCCCGACGGAAGCTGGGGCGACCTCAACGACAAGAATCCTTACGGACGCTATCATCCAACCTGGACTTCCGTGGACGGCCTCAGGGATTACCGGTGGACGCGCGTGCTGCCGTGCCCGGTGTTCTAGGCCGCGAGCTACAATGGCCGATCGCCCCATGGAAAACACTCGTTTCCGCTGGATCTACCTGCTGTTCTTCGTCTCCGGCTTTCCGGCGCTGATTTATCAGATCGTGTGGCAGCGCTCCCTGTTCGCCATCTACGGCGTGAACATCGAATCGGTCACGGTGGTGGTGAGCGCGTTCATGCTGGGGCTGGGACTGGGCAGCCTGATCGGAGGGCGCATCTCGAAGCAGCCGGCCGCTCCGCTGCTGCTTTTGTTCGGCGGGTCGGAGCTGGGGATCGCGGTTTATGGCGCGTGCTCGCTCGCGTTGTTCCACCGGGTGGCGGCATTCACGGCCGGTGCTCCGGCGGTCGAAACCGGCCTGCTTTCCTTCCTCCTGGTGGTGGTGCCCACCATCCTGATGGGCGCCACGTTGCCGCTGCTGGTGGCGCAACTGGTGCGGCTTTCGGGCAACGTGGGCCGGTCGGTCGGGATGCTGTATTTCGCCAACACGCTGGGCTCCGCGGTGGCCTGCTTCGCGGCGGCGCTGGCGACCATGCGCTACCTGGGGATGTCGGGTTCGGTCGCCGTGGCCGTGGGGTTGAATCTCCTGGTGGGCTTCACCGTGGTGGTGCTGCATTTCCGCTGGCGCGGGCTCGCGCGGCCAAAGACCGGCGCGCCCGAAGGCACGCTGAAGCACGCGACCGCCATGCCTTTCGGCGTGGCTATGGCGCTGGCCGCGGTGGCCGGGTTCCTCTCGCTGTGCTACGAAATCGTCTGGTACCGGCTGTACGCGTTCGCCACCGGAACCAACCCTCGGAGCTTCGCCTTCGTGCTGGGCGCGTTTCTGGCGGGGATCGCGTTTGGCTCGCTGTTCAGCCGCCGGTTGTGCCTCCGCGCCTCGGGCGACCTGCCGCGATTCGCGCGCTGGATCGCGGCGCTGGTGCTGGGAGCCAACCTGCTTGGCTTCGCCATCGTGCCGCTGGTGGCGCTCGTAGCGCGGCAGGCGGATTATGTGTGGACGCTGCCCCTGGTGGCGGCGGCCGCCGGCCTGCTGGGCGCGACCTTCCCGCTGATCTGCCACATCTCGGTGGGGCCCGACGACCGGGCAGGCTCGCGCCTGAGCTACCTGTACCTCGCCAACATCGTCGGTTCGGCCGGGGGAAGCTGGCTGGTGGGCTTCATCCTGATGGACTTCTGGCCGTTGCGCGGCATTGCGGTTTTCCTGGCGCTGCTGGGCGTCGCGCTCGCCGCGGCCTTGTTAGCCGCCGGGCGGCTAGGGGCCGCGGAAAAGGCCGCCGCGGCCCTCCTGTGCGCGGGCGTGTGCGCAGCCGTGGTGTTCTCCGCGCGGCCCTTGTTCGCCACCGTCTACGGCCAGCTCGAATACCGGCAGGACTACCGCGATCCGGGAGCGCGCCTCGCCGACGTGGTCGAAACCCGCAGCGGCGTGGTCACCGTGGACGCCGACGGCGCCATCTTCGGTGGCGGCGTGTTCGACGGCTGGATGTACACCGACATTCACGTGACCGACACCGTGCGGCGGCCGCTCTCCATCAGCTTCATCCATCCCGATCCCGAGGAAGTGCTGATCGTGGGGATGTCCGGCGGAGCCTGGTCGCAGTTGATCGCCAATCATCCGCAGGTGCGGAAGGTGACCATCGTCGAGATCAATCCGGGCTACGTCCAGGTGATTGGCCGCTACCCCCAGGTGGCGCCGCTGCTCCGCAACCCGAAGATCGAGCTGTTCTTCGATGACGGCCGGCGCTGGATGTTCCGCAACCGGCAGCGCAAGTTCGACATGATCGTGATGGACACCACCTATTCCTGGCGCGCGCACGCCACCAACCTCCTGAGTGTCGAATTCCTGGACCTGGCGCGCGGGATGCTGAAGCCGGGCGGCATTCTCTACTACAACACCACGTTCTCGTTCGAAGCGCAGCGGACCGGCGCCGCGCACTTCCCCTATGCCTTTCGCTTCGGCCCTCTGCTGGCGGTGAGCGACAGCCCGATCCCGCTCGACCGCGACCGCTGGCGCCGCATCCTGCTGGCCTATCGGCTGGAGGGCAAGCCGATCCTCGATCCGTCGATACCCGAAGATGTGGGGATTCTGAATGATCTCCTGCATTACGCCGACGCGCTGCCCGGCGATACCTACGACTCCGAAGGTATGGAAACGCGCGAGAACATCCTGCGCCGCACCGCGGGAAGGCGTATGGTCACGGACGACAACATGGTCGTGGAGTGGCGCGAAAGCGAGTGGCGCTGACGGTTGCGCTTCGCCGCCGGCTGTACTATCATGTTCTCGGTAACCGAGGACATAACGGCGTGAGCAAACCGTCCGGCCTGGTCCAGGGCACCCTGGACATTCTGCTCCTCAAGATCCTGGCGCTCGAGCCGCTCCATGGCTGGGCCGTCGGCCAGCGCCTGAAACAGGTTTCCGCCAACGTTCTGCAAGTCAGCGACGGCTCGCTCTATCCCGCGCTGCACAAGCTGGAGCAGGAAGGCTGGATCCGCGCGGAATGGAAGACCAGCGAGCTGGGACGCCGCGCGAAATTCTACTCCCTCACCCGCCTCGGCCGCGGACAACTGGCGAAACAGGCGGCGGACTGGGAACGCCTTTCCGATGCCATCAGCCGCGTCATGCAATTGAAGGAGACCTGAACGTGCGCCCGGAGCATTGGATCTACACCGCGCCCCTGCGATGGCGGAGCCTGTTCCGGTGCCGCCGGGTCGAACAGGAGCTGGAGGACGAGCTTCGCTTTCACCTGGAGCGCGAGATCCACGAAAATGTCGCGCGCGGCAAGGACCCGCGCGAGGCGCGGCGGCGGGCCCTCCTCGCGCTCGATGGCGTGGAGCGATGCAAGGAAGAGTGCCGGGATATGCGTCATACGAACGGAATTGACAACCTGATCCGCGATTTCACTTACGCGGGACGCACTTTGCGTAAGAGTCCCATCTTCACGGCGGCAGCGGTGGCCACCCTCGCTTTGGGAATCGGCGCCGGCACGGCGATCTTCAGCGTGACCAACGCCGTGCTGTTGCGGCCCCTTCCTTACCGGGACCCGGACCGGTTGGTATTGGTGCCTTGGGAGTACCGGGCGACTCACGGCAGAAACTTTTTCTATTCCAACGCCGACTTCTTCGATTTGCGCGATGGCACCAGGACGATCTTCGAAGACATCGGCGGCGTCGCCTTGTTTCGCGCCTTCGTGCCTCGCGAAGACGGCAGCACCGAGCAGATCGCCAAGGCCCTGGTCACCGCCGGCTTCTTTCGTCTGATGGGCGCCAAAATCGCATGGGGCCGCGATTTCACGGAGGCGGACGGCGTGCCGCAGCCCGCCCAGGCGGAGGTCCTCATTCCGCCGGGCAGCGCGGCGATCCTCGGCTATGAATACTGGCAGCGGCGCTACGGCGGCAGCACTTCTATCCTCGGCCAGGAAATGTTCGGCTCCGGCGGCGCATCCGGCCCACGAATCGTCGGGGTGCTGGCGCCCGGCTTCAAGCTGTATTTCCCGCCCGGCGGGGGAGCCGGCGCCGCACCCGATTTCTGGGTCGCCAACAACGTGGGCTACGACAACCAGCACCGCAACCTGCTGACCGTCGGAGCGATCGGCAGGCTGAAAAGCGGCCTGACGCTGGCCCGGGCGCAGCAGCAGCTCGATGCGCTCTCGCGCGCACTGCGGAAGAATTCCTTCGATCCCTCGGCGGCCCTGCGCCTCGAGCCGATGCACCGGCAACTGGTCGAGGAGGTCCGCCCCGCCATCCTCGCTTTGATGGGCGCGGTCATCTTTCTTCTGCTCATCGCGTGCGCCAATGTGGCCAACCTCCTGCTGGTGCGCGCGTCCCTGCGCGAACGCGAACTGGCGGTGTGCACCGCGCTCGGTGGAAGCCGGTGGCGCCTTGTGCGCCAGATGCTGGCGGAGGCCCTGCTTCTTTCCGGACTCGGCACAGTGCTGGGCGTGGCCTTGGCCTGGCTCGGCATCCGCGGGCTCCTGGGCATCGCGCCGGCGAACCTGCCCCGCATCGAGTCCACCTCCATCGACTGGCATGTGCTCGCGTTTGCCGCGGCCTCCGGTCTGGCCGCGGCCGCCGTCTTCGGCGTGATGCCCGCGCTGCGCGCCGCGAGCCCCGGCGTGATCCAGGTCCTGCGCGGCGGCGGACGCACCGCCGGATCGGGTGCGGGCCGTCTGCTCCGCAGCACCGTCGTGGTGGCCGAGGTCGCGCTGTCGTTCGTCCTGCTCGTCGGATCGGGCCTCATGCTCCGCAGCTTCCTCGAATTGCGCCGCGTCGATCCCGGCTACGATCCGCACGGCCTTCTGACCTTCTACGTGACGCGCGACTGGCAGTTGACCCGGCAGGAGGGACGCCTGGCATGGTTGCGCGAAATCCAGGCCCGCTTGCGCGCGCTGCCAGGTGTCGAGAATGCGACGAACGCTCTCGTTCTGCCGCTCGGCGGCGGCTCTCCGACGCGGAGGCCGGCCGCCCGCGAGGCCCGGCCGCCGCTGGCCAGCTCCGAGGGCGCCGATTTCCAGCAGGTCCTGCCCGGCTATTTCGAAACGCTGCGCACGCCGCTCCTGGCGGGCCGCACCTTCACCGAGGACGATAACGCGCCCGGGCGAAACCGTGTAGTCATCGACCAGCTTCTCGCCCAAAGGGCCTTCCCTGGCGAATCCGCGGTGGGCAAGCGCATCCTTTTGCCCGATCCGGCCGCGCCGTGGGCCGAGGTGATCGGCGTCGTCGCGCCCCAGCGCCTGTTTTCCCTGGCCGACCCGGGCCGGGGCACGATCTACTTCTCCGACGGCTTCTGGGGAGTCGGTGTCTCGCGGTACTGGATGGTCCGAACCAAGGGCGACCCCACGAAGTACGCCGCCGCGGTCCGCGCCGGGATCTCGAAAATCGATCGCCAGATGGTGATCTCGAAGATACAGACCATGGAAGCGCTGGTGGATCGCGACCAGGCTCCCACACGCCTGTCGCTTCTGCTCATCGGAGTATTCGCCGCGATCGCGCTGCTGCTGGCCGGCGTGGGGCTCTACGGCGTGCTCGCGACCGTCGTGCGGCAAAGGACCGCGGAGATCGGCGTCCGAATGGCCCTCGGCGCGGCTCCCTCCGGCATCTTCAAACTTGTGGTCGGCCAGGGACTGCGTCTCAGCGCCATGGGCATCGCGATCGGATTGCTGGCGGCCCTCGGCCTGACGCGCGTGATGACCACCATGCTGGTCGGAGTGCGGGCCACCGATCCGTCCACCTTCGCCGCCATGACGGTTGTCTTCCTGCTGGTCGCCGCGGTTGCATCGTGGGTCCCGGCCGCCCGTGCGGCGGGCCTCGATCCGAACACCGCCCTGCACGAGGAGTAGCCCACACCACGGCAACGGCGCTGGTAGAGTGGTGAAGAGGAGGCCCGTCATGATGACCGGAGCATGGTCTCGAGGACTGCTTGCCTTTGCATTTTTCGCCGCCGCGATCCCGGCGGCTGGTGTTCCCAATCTGGTCATGTATGCGGCCACCAACGCCGGTGTCTTCACGAGCATCGATCGGGCCGTCACCTGGACCCCCGTCGGTTTCGGCCTGGGCGGCGTGAACGTCTTCGCCCTGGCGATCGATCCCTCCAACCCCCTGATCCTATACGCGGGCACCGCCGGCAGCGGCGTCTTCAAGAGCACCGACGGCGGCCAGAGCTTCGCCCCGGCAAGCGTCGGCCTCAGCGACCTGAACATCCTGGCACTGGCGATCGATCCTTCCTCGCCAAAGACCATCTATGCCGCCACCGCCGCGGCCGGATTCCTCCCCGGCTCCGGGCTTTTCAAGAGCACCGACGGCGCCCAGAGCTGGACCGTCGCCAACTCCGGGTTGCCCCTGGTCATCATCGAAACCGTGGCGATCGACCCCGCCAACACCGCGATTCTCTACGCGGGAACCAATTTTGCCGGCGTCTTCAAGAGCTTCAACGGAGGCCAGACCTGGGCGCCGGCGAATGTGGGCATGACCAATGTCTTCGTGAGCCAGATCGTTGCGGACCCGTCGCGGCCCTCGGCGTTTTATGCCTCGACCAGCGGCGGCGTCTTCCACACCATCGACGCCGGAGTGACCTGGACCGCGATGAATTCGGGATTCCTGAACCTGCAAATCGAGTCCATCGCCGTCGATCCGGCAAGCCCCACCAACCTGTATGCCGGCACGAATGTCAACGGAGTCTTCAAGAGCCTCGACGGTGGAAACACCTGGCTCGCCAGCAACCCCTCCCTGTTGCCCACCCAGATTTCCACGCCCCACCTGCCCCTGGCAATCGATCCGGTGACGCCGGGGACGGTCTACGCCGGCGCCGCCGCCGGAGTGTTCAAGAATTCCGGCGGCCCGTTCTGGACCGGCGCCAACAACGGCCTTCCCGCGGGAGCCAGCGTGTTCGCCCTGGCGTTGGCGCCGCTGCCGCCTCCCGCGCTTGGGCCGTCGGGAGTTTTTCCGGAGTCCGGAAACGCGCTGTCCCAGACTTTCACGTTCTCCTTCACTGCGCCCAGCGGCTTTCCGAACCTGGGCGTCCTCGACATCCTGATCAACAACGCCGTGGACGGCCGCCACGCCTGCTATCTCGCCTTCGCCCTGCCGGCTAGCGACGCCTGCCCGGTTTCGCAGTGCCTTTTCCTGGTGGACGATGCCGGCGATTCGGGCGGCCCGTTCGCCGGCAGCACGCGTCTCGGCGCCGGCAACGTGCAGAACAGCCAGTGCGCCGTCACGGGCCCCGGAAGCTACATCACCGGCGCCGGCAACACCGTGGCCCTCACTCTCCCGCTGGCATTCACGCCCGCCTTCGCGGGCAACCAGTTGATCTCCATGGCGGCGCGGGACAACGCCGGGAATAACTCGGGGTGGCAGCCCATGGGCACCTGGTCTGTCCCCGGTCAGCCGCCTCCAGGCCCCGAAGCCCTCGGCGTGTCGCCGGCGCACAGCACGGCCGCCACCCAGTCCTTCACCTTCACATTCTCCGACCCCAACGGGTTCCAGGACATTTCCGTCGCCGATATCCTGATCAACACCGCCCTGGATGGCCGCGGCGCCTGTTACGTCGCATTTGTCCCTTCGGGACCTTCCTCCGGCACGCTGTTCCTGGTGGATGATGCCGGCGATGCGGGCGGCCCCTACGCCGGCGGCGTGCTGCTGCCCGGCTCGGTCAACGTGCGCAACAGCCAATGCACCCTCAATGCGGGCGCCAGCTCCGTCAGCGCCAGCGGCAACCTGTTGACCCTGACGCTCTCCATCGGCTTCGACGGCGTCAATTTCGCCGGCAATCGCGCGGTCTTCCTGGCCGCGCGCAGTAACACGCAAAGTTCCGGCTGGCAGCCGCTGGGCACCGTGCTGGCGCCGTCGCAGTAAGCCCCCGCCGCTCAGTTCTCCACGGTGCTTGCCGGCGCCTGCACCGTCAGGTTGACCGGCGGGCTCGAAACGCCGCCCACGGTGACTACCACCGGTTGCACTCCCGGTGTCACCGAGCCCGGAATGGTGAAGTTCACCTGCGTGATGCCCACCAGCCCGGAGGGAATCCCGTAAAACTGCAGGAACGCCGGGGTGCCCCCCACGGTCACCGACAACGCCTGCCGCGCCTTCGGCAGGCTCGCCGCCGCGATGCTCGAGGACGGAGTGAAGCCCGTGAGCATTCCCGATGCGATGTCGCCATCGCCGGTGAGATACAGCGTGGCCGTCCCGCCGGCGACGATCGTGGTGGGAGCGATCGCGAAAATGCCGGGGTTCGTGGGAGCGATCTGCATCTGGAACCCTGCGATCTGGCCGTTGTTGTTCACGCCCAGCACCGCCGGTCCGGCGCCCGCTTCATAGGGAACCTGGATGTTGATCTGGTTCGGCGAGATGAATTGAATGGGCGCATCCAGGCCGTTCACCCGCACCGAGACGCCATCCATGACGAACGGCAGCGGTGTGGCGGAGGCGGATTTCGTCGAGTTGGCCAGTTGCGAGCCGAAGATGCTCATCAGCATCCCGGGGCTCGCCGGGTTCTGGAAGCTCGCGGCGTTGCCCGTCCCCTTGATTGACGTTCCCTCGGAGCTGCCGTACACGAACATCACCGGTACATTTACCGCGGCAGGCACGGCGTTGGGAGATTGAATCACGATCGTCGCCCGATACACGCCCGGCTCGAATCCGTCTCCCGCGGCCGTCAGGGTGAGGTTGCCCGTTCCCGTGCCCGAAAGCTGACTCACTTGCAGCCAGGTGGTCGTGGCGTTGGCCGGAAAGACCGCTGCGGACCATGTCTGGGTCTTGTCGGCCAGCCTGACCGCCAGGCTCGCCGTGGCCTTTGCTTTTACGTCCGCCGAGAGGCTGATGGCGCCCGGCGATGCGGTGATCTTCGTGGGATTCGCGGCCGGCCCGGCGAACGTAACTTGCAGCGTCTGGCTGAGCCCGCTGTTCATGCCCACTTGCACCGTGCTGCTGCTGCCCGGCGTCACGCCGCTCCAGCAAAGAGTGCCCTGCAAGGAACCCCAGGCCTGGAGCCGCGTGGTTCCGAACATCGCGGAAATCTCCGTCGACAAGCCCACCGCCCCCTGCGTCAGGCTCGTAAACGAGCTGCTATAGCCCCTGGTCTCGTCCAGGAACAACTGTTGCGACCACTGGCAGGAAGGATCGGCCCCAGGATCCTGTGTCACGGTCAGCGGCACCAGCGTGGGGGTGAGGCCCGCGGTGGTCTCCGGCGGAGGCAGGTACAGCGCCGTGATTTGCACAGACCACGTCTGCCCCGTTGTGTCGAAGCCCGTAAAGCCGAACGTCTTGGTGACCGGATACGACGCGAGGTTGCGGAGAATCAGCGGATTGCTGCTGACCGTCGTGTTGGGAGGAATACTGGGCGAGGGGAAATAATCCGAGAGCCGCTGCAACTGCCCGTCGATGGTGAACCCGGTGAGGATGGAAGCCACGCCCGCGGCTTCGCGCACGCGCACCGTTTCCTGCCACACCAGGCCCTGGCTGTCGGAGCTGGGCCACACCGGGTTGTTGGACACCGACGGCACGATCGAAGAGACGCCGGTGGGCAGCGTGATGGTAATGGTCATCCGGCTGCCGCCGCCGCTGAAGGCCGCGTCACCGGAATAAGCGGCATACAGCGTATAGGTTCCCGTCCCGCCGAACAGGTAGGTGGGAAAGCTGATGTCGGCCGCCATCTGGTTGCCGCGCGCCACCAGGGCGACGGTTCCGAGCGCGGTGGTGCCCACGCTGAAATCGACGGAGCCGGTCGGAGAGCCACTGCCCGTTGCCGCCGCCACCAGCGCCGTCAAGGAGACGGAATCGTTCAGCGTGGCCCGCGCCGCGCTCGCGACCAGGTTCACCGTCACGCCGCGGGTCGGAACATTGAACTGCGCGACGAAGTTATTGGCGTCGATCGATCCGAGCCCCGTCACCATGTCGTAGCCGGGGCCCGCCAGGTATCCGTAGGAGCCGGTCAGGCAACCCGGCGAGCCCTGCGTGCACGGCACCATGTTGCTGCCGGTGACGATGTCGTGGAAGGCGCTCGGCGCAGCCTGCGCCAGCCGGTAAAGCTGCGGGTTGATGTTGCCCATCCCGGCTGTCTTCTGGTAGCCCTTGGCAACCTGGTACTGGTTGAGGATCGCGATCACTCCCGACATGGCCGGCGCGGAAGCCGAGGTTCCGTACACGATCACGTTGGACCCGCTGTAGTAAATGTAATATCCGTCGTGGCCGGCGGCCGACATAGCGATGTCGGGAACGTCGCGCGCATTGTCGTCGGGCACGCCCGGTCCCTGCTGCCACGCGGGTTTGGCGTACATTGTGCTGGGCCCGCCGGCGCTGGCCGCTATGCTGTCGCCGGGGATGCTCTCGTTCCATGCGCTCTCGGGAATATAGGAGAGCGCCGAGCCAAAAGTCGTCGAGTTGGTGGTGGCCCAATATGTGCCCGTCCCTTCGGTGAACTGAGTGCCGCCCACCGCCGTCACTTCCGGTAAGCTGGCGGGGAATTGCAGCAGCGGACCGTGCGTGGCGAACAGCGTGAATTGGTCGAAGCAACCGGCCGCGCCGCCGTCCCCCGATGCGCTCAGGATGGTGATGCCCTGCGCGTTGGCCTGCTGGCCGACGCTGCGGTAGGCGAGGGGCGAGGCGTTGCCCTCGCAGCTATAGTAGCTGTTGCTGATCACCGGCGCGATATTTAGGTTGACCGCGTCCAGCAGCGCGGTAAAAGCGCTGGTGGCGTAGACGTAATAGATGGTGGCTTTGGGCGCCACCGCGCCGGACCATTCCACGTCGAGGTTGCCCTCGGCCGAAAGGCCGCCGGGGTCGGCGCCGAACAGCATGAATTTCGGGTCGTTGGCCGGCAGGCCGTACCGCGTGCGGAAGGCCTGCACGTCGCTCAGCAGAAGATCGGATGCGCCCACGATCGCGATGCTCTGTCCGGTGCCGTCGTAGCCCGCCTGGTAGAGCGCCTTCACGTCGTAGATGGTGGCGAAGTCGTCGGGCGCCAGGTAGTGGGCGCTGCCGGTGGTGTAGTCCGGCATGCTGACCTTGACGCTCGACCGCGGGTTGAAATCGTTGAGCCCCAAAAAGCCGCCGGCAACATCGGCCAGGGCCGACGGGACCGCCGGGTCGGCGATGTTGGCGTAGTGCTTTTCCCCGTTGACTTCGATGCGGTGAATGGGCGTGTGAAACGCGTGCGAAACCTGTCCGGCCGTCCCGCTGAAATGCACCCAGTTGCGCCCGCGAGCCGACTCGTGCACGGTGAAGCCCTGCGACTCGAGCCACGCCACCACCTTGGAATGATCGCTGGGGGTCAAGCCGAACCGATTGCCGAACTCCTCCGGTGTCAGCCACTGGTGGTACCGCGCGGAAGAGGGATTCTGCTGATCCCGGAGCAAACCGTCCAATTCCGCCTGCTGGTCCGCCGACGGCTTCGTCAGCATCACGATGTCGTTCATGCGGAACGCCGGATCGACGGCGCCGCGATCGTACCGGGCCTGCACTGCCGGATGGACGTGGCCCTTCACCACGACCGTTTCGCCCGAAGTGACCGGACGGGTAATGCGATCCGCGGAAGCCGCGCTCGCGCCAGTACAAACCAGGCTGAGTGCCAGGAGAACGCGCCATTGTCGTGTCATCGGAGATCCTTTCGCAAAAATAGAATTGGCACGGAAAGCGATCAAAATGATATCACGGCCACGGTGGCGCAGCCACGTCCCCCCGCCCGCCTACGAGTGCTTCCCCTTGGCCCGGTCCATGTACCGCATATTCTGAAGATCGAGGCGGATCACATCGCCGTTCTTCACGAACAGCGGGACCATCACCTCGACGCCGTTCTCCAGCCTGGCTGTTTTGAAAGCGCTGGTCTGCTGCTGGTGCGAGGGCGGTGCGGTATCCGCGATCTTGACTTCCAGGACATCCGGAAACACCACGCTCACCGGCCGTCCTTCGAGCAGTTCCAGCGGCAGCCGCATCCCGGCTTCCAGGAACTTCGCCTGCGCCCCCACCACCGCAATAGGAACCTCGGTCTGCTCGAAGCTTTCCGGGTCCATGAAACAGCACTGAAAGTCGTCCGCGTACAGGAACTCGAAACTGCGTTTTTCGAGCGAGACTTCTTCAAGCTTCAGCTCCGGGCGGAAGCTGTGCTCCCAGAAGGTACCGGTGCCGAGATTCCGCAGCCGCGAATGCGTGGCGCCGGGCATCTTCCCCTGGCCGGGGTGATACTCCGCGGCGAGCACTTTGTATGTGTTCCCTTCGAACTGGATTGCCATTCCGGCGCGCAATTGCGATGCCAGGACCATGTTCTGCCTCCTCGCAGAAGCCGTTCAATGCGGACGCGGGCCTTTCGCCGGCCCGCGGGCCCCCGGTTTTCGGCCCTGTGGCGCCCGGATCGGGATCTTCGTCCGTTCCACCTTCCAGGTTCGGACCACATTTGGATGGCGTGGCTTGTCCATACCTCCGGCTACTTATTGTAAGAGGTGCGGTGGGCTGTTGTCTTTTGCCCTTCGGGCGCGTCCCAGGACAAATTCAGGCTCAGCAACTGGTTTGTCTCTAGTTCGCTAAAGGGACTTACCCCCGCATGATTTTTTCCCCACTCACGGCCCGATTCGTCACCCGCGTTTTCCGGCGCGTGTACGTCACGTTTCCGACGTCCCGTTTCCGAGCCGCGCGAGCCAGTAAGCGGTCTTCTTACTGCCCCCGCGCCAGGTCCCCCTCGGCCGACCAGTAGAGCGCGTTGAACAACAGCGGCAGCGTCGCGTGGGTCTGCGCGCGATGCTGCGGGCGGATCCCGAACAGCACCACTTTGCCCGGATTCATCTCTACCGCCACCACCGCCGCGCGGCCGTACATGAGGTCCTCGCCGCGCAGCCAGCCGGACGCGCGCACCTCGGTGTTCGGGTAGCGCGCCACCACGCTCACCTTCTGCGAGGAGAAGCCCTCCATGAGCTGGAAGAACGGTGAGTTGATATAGAATCCCCAGGTCTCCGGCGCAACTCCCCATCCCACCGGATGCGACGTGTCCACCTGCAAGTTCACGATGGTGCCCGGCGCGAAATGCTGATCGCGCGTGGTGGCGCGCTTCAGGTCCTTCACCCCCAGCGGCAGCTTGTCGACCAGCAGGTTCGACGCCTCGCCCAGCGAAATCAGGGTGCCGCCATCGGCCACGAACTGCCGCAGCGCTTCCCACCCCTTATCGCCGATGCCCCCCTTGTACTCCGGAACGATCGTCTTGAAGTCCAGCCCGTTCAGAATGGCCTGGGGCCGCTGGTCGGGCAGGATGATCGCGTCGAAGCCCTTCTTCAGGTTGCCGGCCTGGATGTCGGGGTTGTGCAGCCTGGTGTACTCGAAGGCATATTGGTCGAGCACGTACCGCGTCCAGCCTTCGTCCATCGACGCGTCGTAGGATTGATAGATCCCGATGCGCGGCGCGCGCAGCGATGTCACCAACGCCGCCGCGCCCGCGGACCGGGGCAGGGGCCGCACATCGAATCCATCCACGGCCCGGTTCCACACGTCGGCCTTGGTGGTGGCGATCACCGACGGAATGCCGTTCGAGTCCGGCTTCGTCAGCCCTACCTTGGCGCCGGACTTCAGCAGGCGGTTCACCACCCGCGCCGCGAGCGCGCCGTTGTACGGGAAGCGCCATGTGCCGGCCGCGCTCGCCGCCGGGAGAACGTACTTCGGCGTGGCGAGGACCTTCTCCATCGCCAGGTCCGGGGACAGCGCCGTTTTGGCGAACTCCGTCTTCACCCCGAACTGCATCCCCAGCGACCACGCCGAAACATCGTACGGTGCTTCGGCCGGAGCGCCCGGCGCGCGCCGCACCTCGGGATAGGTCTGGCGCTCCAGCAGGTCCTTCACATAGCGTCCGAACACCTGGTTGAACGGGACGACGAACGTGCCGGCCGTGTACGTCTTGCCATCCTGCTGGAAGTCGGCCTTGGCGCGATAAACTTCCACCCCGGCGATGAGCAGCTTGTCCACCAGTTCGATGGCCTCGTTGGGGTCGTGCTGCTCGGCCGCGGCGATCAGGGCGGCAAAGGTTTTCTCGCCCTCGCCGATCTCTCCCCGCTTGCCGGCCTCGATGGTGTTGCGGTTGACGTCGTAGATCTGGCGCAGCAGCGATTCGCGCCGGTCCGCCGCGGCGTCCAGCAGCGCGAAGGTGGCGGTCAACTCGTAGTCGACGATGTCGCGCAGGGTCCACTTGCCGCCCAGCCAGGGCCGCGGATATTCGGTGCGCGGCGTGATGTCGCGCGGCGGCGGCAGCGGATCGTCGGGATGCTCGAACATGCGGCGCCGCTCAGCCTCGAAATCCGTGGGGGCATTGGCCGGTCCCGTCGCCGCCCCGCGCCCGCCGCCGCCACCCCCGGCCGCGCCCGTGGCGGGCCTCGACGGGTCCGCTTTCTGCTGCACCACGGGTGTGGCGATGCGCGCGCTGGCCACCTCGGTCAGCAGGCCCACCTGGTTGTGCCACCACCCGGCCCAGGCCATCGCTCCCTGCCAGAAGTTGGTGTAGGTGGCGTTGAAGATGATGCCGGTCTTCCCCTCGGCCTCGAGCGCCGCCGCCTGCGATTGGCCGAACACGGCGTTCAGGCGGTAGATCAGCGGATCGACGTTGGGATTGATCGGGTCTGTGGCCGGCATGGTGAAGATGCGCGGCCCGGACGTGCCCTGCTGGTGCTCGTCGAGCCAGATGGCGGGGAACCAGTCGTGCCACAGGATCTGGGCGGCCATGCGGCTCTCCTTTTGCGAGAAGAGGAACATGTCGCGATTGTTGTCGTGGCCCGTGTACGGGTGGTAGAGCCACGGCAGCGGGCTGGCCTCGTTGGGCGTCCCGACCACCTTGTTATACCAGTCCGTCACCAGGATCTGGCCGTCCGGATTCAGCGACGGCACCAGCAGGAGGATCACGTTGTCCAGAAGCTTCCTGACGTAGGGCGAGTCCTCCGTGGCCAGCCGGTGCACCAGCTCGAGCACCATCTGCGACGCGCCGATCTCGGTGGAATGAATATTGTTTGTGATGAAGACGACCGCTTTGCCGGAGCGGAAGATCTCGTCGCGCTCGGCCTCGGTCGGCGCACCGCCCTGGAAGTAGAGCTTGCGCTCGAGATCCTTCAGGCGATCGAGATTCTTCAGGTTCGCGGCCGAGCTGATCTCCAGCACGACGAAGGGATTGCCCGAAGTGGTCGGGCCCAGGTTGTGGAACTTCACCCGGTCCGATTCGGCGGCCACCTTCTGCATGTATTCGACGATCTTGTCCCAGCGCACCAGCTTCCTGTCGCTGCCGATGCGAAACCCGAAATACTGCTCGGGCGACTGCACGGCGCCCTGCAACGCCAAAACCAGGGTGAACAGGCCGGCTCCGAGTGCTTTCCTCATATAGACAGAGATTGTAGGACATGCCGCGCGGCCTGTCCAAGCCGGGCCGCGGCCCCTTGCGCCCCCCAAAACATTTTTGATTTCCCTGTAAAAAACAATTTACATAAAAATTGTTTTCTGATATTCTGAAATCGCTCAGGCACTCAATTAACCGCGCGAGCACCGTATGGAAACAGCCGCGCAAGGTATTCTGACTCGCGATGAAATGGAAAGCAGGCGCCTGATGGCCGCTCAGGACCTGCAAAGAGGGCTCTCCCAATCTCAGGTAGCCCGAAAATTCGGCGTGAGCCGAACAACCGCCTCCCGGTGGAACCGCGCGTTGAGCGGACGGGGGGTAGAGGCGCTGCGGAAGCGCCGCGCGCCGGGCCGCCCCTGCCGTCTCAATTCGGAACAGCTCGACGGCGTCACCGACGTCTACAAGGCCGGGCCGCGGGCCGCGGGCTTCGATTCGGAGCGCTGGACCACCACCCGCTTCGCCGAGGCCATTCGCGTCCGCTTCGGCGTGCAATACGACCCCGACCACGTGGGCCGCATCATGCACCGCCTCGGCTTGCGCGAACGCAGGCGGTCCCGCCGCGGCGAGGGATTCTTCACCATGCCCGGCACCATTCTCACCCGGCCCGAAGCCACCACCTCCGTGGCTTGATTGCCTCCGAAAACCGAGCCGGATCTGAGCCTTCCCGATACAGGGGCGGGAAGGCTCAGCCTGACCCCCGCGCGGAGTCGGCTACCTTTGCTGGTATTCCCCGAAGACCGCCCGCAGCCGGCCTGAGATTTCGCCTACCGTGGCCATGGCGTCCGCGGCATCCAGGATCGCGGGCATCAGGTTGGCGCCGGAGCGCGCCGCGTTCTCCAGCCCGGCCAGCTTCTGCTCGACCGCCGATTGGCTGCGCGAAGCCCGCACCTTTCGCAGCGTTTCGATCTGGGAACGCTCCAGCTCGGGGTCCAGGCGGAACGTGGGAACCGGGTGTTCGTCTTCCAATTGAAACCGATTCACCCCCACCACCACCCGCTCGCCCGATTCTATGGCGCGCTGGTACTGGTAAGCCGAGCTTTGAATCTCGTTCTGAATGTACCCGGTCTCGATGGCGCGCAGCGTGCCGCCCATCTCGTCGATGCGCTTCAGGTAGTCCATCACTCCCCGCTCGATCGAATCGGTGAGCCCCTCCACGTGCTCGCTGCCGCCGATGGGATCCACGGTGTTGGTCACACCTGTTTCGCAGGCGATGATCTGCTGCGTGCGCAGCGCGATTCGCGCCGATTCCTCGGTGGGCAACGCCAGCGCTTCGTCGCGCGAGTTGGTGTGCAGCGACTGCGCTCCTCCCAGCACCGCGGCCATGGCTTCCAGCGCGGTGCGCACGATGTTCACGTCCGGCTGCTGCGCGGTCAGGGTCGAGCCCGCGGTCTGCACGTGGAACCGCAGCATCATCGAGCGCGGGTCTTTCGCCTGGAAGCGGTCGCGCATCAGGCAGGCGTAAATCCGCCGCGCGGCGCGGAATTTGGCGATCTCCTCCAGGAAATCGCTGTGCGAGTTGAAAAAGAACGACAGCCGCGGAGCGAACGCGTCCACCGCGAGCCCCGCCCGCATGGCCGCCTCGATGTACGCGATGGCGTTGGCGAACGTGAAGGCCAGCTCCTGAACGGCGGTCGAGCCGGCTTCGCGGATATGGTAACCGCTGATCGAAATGGTGTTCCACTCGGGCATCTCCCGCCCCGCCCAGGCGAAGATGTCGGTGATGATCCGCATGGCCGGACGCGGCGGATAGATATAGGTGCCGCGCGCCACGTACTCTTTCAGAATGTCGTTCTGAATCGTGCCGGAAAGCCCCCGCGGATCGGCGCCCTGCCGCCGCGCCACCAGCGCGTAATACGCCAGCAGAATCGCCGCCGTGGAGTTGATGGTCATCGACGTGGAGACATCCTGGAGCGGGATGCCCTCGAACAGGCGCTCCATGTCGGCCAGGGAAGAAATGGCCACCCCGACGCGGCCCACTTCGCCGGCGGCCATCGGGTCGTCGGAATCGTAGCCCATCTGCGTGGGCAGGTCGAAGGCCACCGAAAGGCCGGTGGTCCCTTGCGAAAGCAGATAGCGGTACCGGCGGTTGCTCTCCTCGGCGGTGCCGAACCCGGCGTACTGCCGCATGGTCCACAGGCGCCCGCGGTACATTTCGCGGTAGATGCCCCTGGTATAAGGGAACTCCCCGGGATTGCCCAGCCGACCGGTGATCGCGGCGTCACTCATGATCGCGAGATTTTACGTGCCCGTAAAAAGGAGCTGATGCCGAAGCCCAGCATGAGCAGCGTGCAGAAGCCAGCGGCCACCAGGCGCAGGATGGCGCCGAACTGCTCGGTGGGTGCGGCAGCCGTGTAATCCATGGCGAGACGCCACGTCCTGAATCCGAAGATGGCTGCGAACACACAGAAAAGAAACGCAATAAACTCGTTCCACAAGGTGCGCGCCGGCTTGACGACGGCCGGAACGACGTGCCGCGCGAACTCCCGTCCGTGCCGGACTGCAAAGCGCCCGTGCCGGATTGCCACACGTTGCCACACTATTTCATCGTAACAAACATGTGGCCTTCCACCCTTCCGGCTATACCGTGCGGCGCGAAATTGCCGATAGATAATACGGGTTCCGCTTGTGAACCTGGTTGAGGTCCACTACAATCGGAACGGGGGATCTTGACCCATGGTTGGGAAACGCCGGTAGGGTCCGGCGCATCCACCATTAAGGGAGTACTCTGTGGAAGAGCCATTGAAGCACCTCATGCAGGACCTGGGGAACGCGATTAACGATTCCCTGTCCGAGTCCGACCGGATCGCGGAGGCGATCGGCGAGATCAAAAGGGCCGGCTACGACGTCTTCCTCGTTTTGGAGGCCACGATCGGTTTCAACCGTCGGGATGAGAGCGGCGAGGATGAAGAGGCGGAGGAGCAGCAGGGCGAGGTTGCCGATGCTCCCAAACGGAACTTCGAAACCACGGGCAAGATCAAGTTCACCACGCAGGACCACCGCTTCCTGCGCGCCCTGAAAATCGCCGTGGACGACGAAAAGTAGGGCGGGTTTCCGGCGGGTTAAGCCCAAGACGGCTCACTTAAAGGGTCCACTCAAAGGGTGGCATCTCAACAGTTCCCGATACACTTGTAGCCGCTAGGTTCCCGCATCGGGGTCGGCACTGACGCGCGGCCATTTCCAACCCTCGCAATCGCCGCAACTAGCGGACCCCGCCCCGCACTTGTAAGCGCCCAATTCTGATGGTAATCTCTAAACCTGGCCGGTCATGCCTTACGTTCCGGGTTTCGATAACGACATATTCCTGAGCTACGATTCCGGTGACAACGGCCACGGCGCCGTAGAGGAGTTCGTCGACGTCATAAAGAAGCACATCTCGGACAATCTGGTGAATTGCTTCTCCCCCCAGGAGAAGATCAGCATCTATTTCGACCGCGAGCGGCTCGCCAGCCAAACTGCCGTGAATTGGGAGGAACATCTGAAGGCTGCGGCCTCCTCGTCCGCTTTACTAGTGCCGCTGCTATCGCCGAACTACCTGAGTTCGACCTATTGCAGCAAGGAACGGGTTTGGTTTGCCACGCAATCTCATGTAGGAAACGGGTGTCCTTTCGCAGTTGCCGGGTGGTTGCCCATTGGGCATAATCCCGTGCCGAAGGAGCTCGAGAGGGCGGAGCGCCATCCCGCCGGTACGTCTTGCTTAGCGTTGATGCCACCCGAGGGACGAGTGAAGAGCGCCCAGGAATTCGCTCTCAAGCTGCGCGATGCCCTGACAACGATGCGTTGGGCAGTCAGTGCCGTGTTCTTGGGCCTAGCGGCGGGCCGCGGTCTCGCGACGCGGAGCCGCCTGCGGGATGAGCTCGAGAAGTCCGGATACCGGGTGGTACCGGAAGCCGACTATGTATATGAGGACGCCGGGGAGGTCCGGGCTTTTCTGAAGGCGGCATTGCTGGCGATCCATTTTCCGGGCGATGGAATCGATTTGGACGGGCTGAAGGCCATGGAGGAGTCGCTCCTGTCGGCCGGGAAGACCCTGCTGATCCAGCCGTTCGGTTCCACTCTGTTCGAGGAAGAAGCGGACGTGCTGGCCGAGATCGATACGCAACTGGGCGCCGGGGGCCGCTTCGCTGGCGCCGCCTACACGCGGCTGGAGGGCAAGACCGACGACCAGGTTTGGGACGCCGTGAAGCGGGAGGTCCGGGCGGCGCGGTTCCAAAAGAACAAGAGCGAGTACGAGGTGGGGATTGCCTGCGAGGCGCGGGATCTCGTGGGGGCGAAGGCGGTAGCGGGCCTGATCAGTCAGCAGGGAGTGCGGGCGCAGTACCCGTCGTTTGACACCGCCGCCAGCATCACCCAAAAACTCCAGGCCTTGCGGACCACCATCATGCAAAGCCAGGCGCTGCTCTGTTACTGGGCCAAGGCCGAAGGCGAGGGTTTGAAAAAGCGCCTCGAACAGGATGCCCGCTGCCGGTATAAGGCGAAGGCCTGGTATCTGACGCCACCCCTGGACGTGCCGGGGAAGGAAAAACTGAGCCAGACTTCCGAGATGGTGCTGCAGCAAAAGACCGCGGACGTGGATGTGGAACTGATTACGCTGGAGCCCTTCCTCCGTGAACTGGGATGGGAACCTCCAAAATGAGCGCGGACGTTCCGGCTCAGAACCCCTTTCCCGGGCTCCGCCCGTTCGGGGCGAAGGACTCAACCCTCTTCTTCGGGCGCGACGATCAGATCGGCGAGGCGCTGGACCGGATGTTGCGCCAGCGGCTGCTGGCGGTGGTGGGTGTCTCGGGGTGCGGCAAGAGTTCGCTGGTCGGCGCCGGCATGGTGCCGGCGCTGGAGATGGGCTTGGCCGGAGATCCGGATCAACGGTGGCGCGTGGCCACCATGCGGCCCGGCGACGGCCCGTTGCGGGAGCTGGGGCGTTGCCTCGGTTTCGGCGGCGGAGCACTGGCGGAGCGCACGTACGGCCTGCTGGAGGCGGTGGAAACCCATCTGCCCGCCGGCGAGAATCTGCTGCTGGTGGTGGACCAGTTCGAGGAGATCTTTCCGTTTCGCGATCGCAAACTGCGCGAAGGCGCGGGCAGCGAGGCCGAGCTGTTTGTCAGTTACTTGCTCCGGGCGGCGCAGGACCAGACCGGGCGCGTTTATGTCCTGCTGACCATGCGCTCGGACTATCTGGGCGAATGCGCCAAGTTCCACGGCTTGCCGGAAGCGTTGAACGACGGCCAATACCTGGTGCCGCGCATGACGCGCCAGCAGTTGCAGGAGGCCATCGAAGGCCCTCTCGCGGCGGCCGGAGTCTCGATCCACCCGGCGCTTGTCCAGGATCTGTTGAACCAGTGCGACGAAGAGCCGGACAACCTGCCGTTGCTACAGCATCTGCTGCGGCGGACGTACGAGCAGTGGGAAAAGGACGGCGGGCAGGGGCCCATAGCGGGTGAGATCGCGAAGGATGTGGGTGGTCTCTCGGAAGCGCTGGATCGGGACGCGGAGACAGTGTACAGCGGGCTTTCGACCGAAGAACAACGAGTCGCCGAGGCGCTGTTCCGGCGCATCACGGAGTCGCGGCGCGCGGATCGGGAGGACGAGGACCGGCCCGTCCGGCGGCCACAGACCGTGGCGGACCTGGCGAAGCTGGCAGAGGGCTCGGGAGCCGTCTTAGGCAACGTCGTGCGGCCCTTTGAAGAGCGGGGACTGCTGGTGGTGCGGAAGACGGACGAAGGCGAAAAGGTCGATCTCCCTCACGAGTGCCTGTGTTTGAAGTGGCGGAGGCTCAAGGATTGGATCCGAGTGGAAGCCGAAGATGCCAAGAAACTGCGCTTCCTGCTGGATGCCATCGGGAAGAGTTACTTGACCGGGCTGGCGCTGAGCGAGGCTCTGGAGTGGCAGAGGGACGGCCGCCTGGCTGGGGAATGGGGTTTGAGGTATCTGAGCGGTGAGCAGATGTCCGGCGTTGTGGTTTGGGTGGCGGAGAGCCAGCGCCTGGTGGAGGAGGCGGCCGAGAAGGAGCGCCGGCGGCAGGAGGAAAGGCGGCAACAGGCGGAGGAGCGGAGCCGGCGCGCGCGGCTTACAGCGGCGGTTTTGGGCGTGGCGTTTCTCATCGCTACCGCTCTCGGCGCCTATGCCTACCACCAAAAAGGGGAAGCGGAGAGGCAGCGTGCGGAAGCCAAGATGCAAGCGGACCACGCAAATCAGAGCGCGATCGAGGCCGAAACACAGCGAAAGAAAGCCGAGGCTCAGAGCGCGATCAGCGCCCAGCTTGCCGCGGAGGCAACCAAACAGCGGACCGCCGCCGAGAAACAGACAAAACTCGCAGTTCAGGCCCGCCGCGAAGCGGAGAAGAGCGCGATTGAGGCTGAAACACAGCGACTGAAAGCCGAGGCCCAGAGCGAAATCAGCGCCCAGCTTACTACCGAGGCGACGAAACAGCGCACCGCCGCCGAGCGGCAGACAAAGCTCGCAGTTGAGGCCCGCCGCGAGGCGGAGAAACAGGCTGTTTCGGCGACTTCGGGACGATTGGCCACAGCGGCCATTCTCAACAAGGAGAGTCACGCGGACCTGGCCGCGCTCCTGAGTGTCGAGGGCAGGCGGGTCGCCGATAGTTTAGAAGTCCGCAGTTCGCTCCTCATGTCGCTCCTATCTAATCCCGGCCTGATCTCGTTCCTGAATCCCAGCGGCAACCGCGTTTTTTGTGTGGCGTTCAGCCCGGACGGCAAGATCCTGGCCTCGGCGGGCGCCGACGAAACGGTGCGGCTGTGGGACGTGGCCAGCCGCCAGCCGCTGGGCGATCCGCTGAAAGGCCACTCCAACGATGTCTTGAGCATAGCGTTCAGCCCGGACGGCAAGATGCTGGCGTCGGCCAGCCGTGACCAAACGGTGCGGCTGTGGGACGTGGCCAGCCGCCAGCCGCTGGGCGATCCGCTGAAAGGCCACAACGGCGATGTCTCGAGCATAG
>DASQZT010000016.1:0-24721 GCA_035638575.1 Bryobacteraceae bacterium | reverse complement strand
GGTTGCGTTGGTGCGGCAACAGCTGTTTGTGTATCGCGACCTGTGGGTGTGGTTGGATGACCCCTTCCAGGCTCCGCCGGCGCTCGCCGGTGTGCACGATGCCCAACTGCAGCTGGGATTCTAGGCCTCCACAAATGGGACAGCAGCCGACCCGGAGCACGCACCAAACTCAACAGACAGGACGAACCTAGCGCTCGAATTCGGACAGCAACTGACATCCCGCGGGACGACGACAGCCACCAACCTGCTTTTCCAATCAGCCGGAACGGGAGCCTATGTCCTATGTTTGGCACGTGGAGTCTGGCTGAACGTGTCTAATTTGGACAGCAGTGGTTGCCAACCTGCCCCACAAGAGTGTTTGCGCCACGAACGCCAAAAACATGTCGATTAACGTATGTTTTTTGCGGCCGTAATCGGATTGTAGCCGAACCGGCCGTAAAACTGGGGTATGCGGTGCGACTTACACGTCCACACCAGGCACTCGGGTATGTGCAACGTGCCTCTTTTGCGGGCCGTTTGCAGGGAGAGCTACAACCAGCCGGCGGCGGTTTACGAAAAACTGAAGCGGCGAGGCATGGACCTGGTAACGGTCACGGACCACGACTCCATCGACAGCGTGGAGGAACTGCGGCCGCGGCCCGATTTCTTTCTGAGCGAGGAAGTCACCTGCCGATTGCCCAGCGGCACCGAGTTGCACATCGGGGTGTACGACATCAGCGAACGCGACCACGTCGAGCTCCAGCGGAGGCGCGACGATTTCGAGTCGCTGGCCGCGTGGCTGGGCCAGCGCGGGCTGCTGTTCAGCGCCAACCACGTCTTTTCGAGCCTTACCGGGCGCCGCGCGATGGCCGATTTCGAGCTGTTCGAATCGGTGTTTCCCGCCGTGGAGACCCACAACGGCCACATGCTGCCGCGAGCCAACCGGAACGCCGCCGCGCTGGCGGATTTCGCGGGCCGGGCCGAGGTGGGCGGCAGCGATGCTCACGTCATGGCGTCGGTGGGCTGCGCCTGGACGGTGGTGCCAGGCGCCCGCAACAAGGAAGAGTATCTTCAAGGCCTGCGGCGCGGCCTGGGCAGAGTACGCGGCGAGACCGGCGGGTACCTCAAGCTCACGCGCGACGTCCTGCACATCGGCGGAGCCATGCTGCGCGAGAATCCCTGGACGCTCCCGCTGGCGGTCCTCGCCGGCGCGGTCCCGCTGGTGATTCTCGGCAATACGGTGGTGGAGAGCGTTTTCGCACGCTGGTGGATGGCCCGCTACCAGCGGGCAAGAGGGACCAAGGGCGCAACGCGCACCGCCGGGCCGGTGGCCGAGGTGGCAGTGTGACGCGCACCACCGCGATGCTGGGCTTGATCGCCGACCGCGAGCAGAACCTGATGCGCCGCGTCAACCGGTGGCCGGCGCCGCGCTGGATTCGCCTGTGGATGCTCTACGCCACGCGCGCCGGCGATGGCTGGCTGTGGTACGCCATGGGCGCGGTGATCCTGCTATTCGGCGGCGAAGAGCGCTTCCGGGCCGTCGCCGCGGCCGCCCTGGCGGCGTTGGCAGGGGTGGCCCTGTTTCTGCGCATCAAGAAGGCCGCGGGCCGCCGGCGGCCCGGCGTGTTCGAGCCCCACTGCTGGGCCACCTTGCTGCCGCCGGATCAGTTCTCGTTTCCCTCGGGCCACACGATCACGGCCTGCGCGGTAGCGGTGTCGCTCAGCCGGTTCTATCCCGACCTGGCGCTCGGCCTGCTGTTTTGCGTGCTCAGCGTGGCCGCTTCGCGCATTCTGTTGGGCATGCATTTTCTGAGCGACGTGCTGGCCGGTGCGGCGATCGGCACCTGCCTGGCTTACGGCGCGGTGGAGTTGGTCAGGGCAGTGGCTTCTTAAGCGCCGCTACCGGCTCGGCGCGTAACCGAACGTGACGGTCAGCGCGATGCTGGGTAGTGTTGTGTAGCGAATGGCACCGTTGGAATGTGTCAGTATCGTGACGGAATCGTTAAGAGGCGTGAACAGTGGCGGAGGCAAAGGCCAGGGAGATAGTGAGATGTCGCGCCGGTTCACGTGCGGCTCGGGCCGGGGCCGCTATTTCACTTTGGAAAGCTCGAGCTTGCCTTTCATGCTCTGGTCGCCGGCCGAGACGGAGACCTCGCCCTTGAGACTGTCGCCGGACAGAGTGAGCTGGCATTTGTATATGGTGCCATCGTCGGACGATTTGATCTCGAAGATGAGCGTATTGCCCTGGATCTTGCCGTTCTGGATGGGCCACATGCTGTCTTCAGCCGGTCCGGCCGTACCGGAGAGGACGGCGCCAGCCTGCTTCAAAGTCATGAAGGCGGCGCCACTATTGCCATTCTCAAAGGTGTAACTGCCGGTCCACTTGCCGCTGACATCGGCGGCGGCCGCGCCGATCGCGAACACGGCCGTCAACAGCACGCACAAAAATATCTTCATGGAACCTCCGAGACTACAAGACGACGATAGCACCGAAAAGGTTCGTTTTTTTGGACCAGGCGGGTCGCGGCCGACCGCGGACCGCTTGCCGACGCGCGAGGCTCGGACTGCGGCGCGTAACATTTCCACGACCCAGGGGTTTATTTTGAATATAGATGCGCCTGTTCCTCCTCCTGATCGCGAGCCTCGTTTCGGCATGCGCCCAGACGTGTGTGCCGGCGCGCATCCTTCCCGTCGACCAGGTTGACGGAGTTCTGGACGACGCGAGCTGCATTCTTTCCGACGGCACGGCTTATGCGGCGTATCGGCTCGACCTGGCCACGCGCGGCCAGATCCGGATCGACATCACGGCGGGCGCCGGCGACCTGATCGCCGTCCTGCAAGACAGTTCGGGGGCCAAGGTGGATTGGGGAACGAGCATCGGGCGGCCGGTGGAATCCGGAAGCTACACCCTGCTGGTGAACGGCCGCACGCGGGGACAGGTCGGCGGGTATACGGTGCGGACGGCGTTCACCGCCGAGGCGGGCACGCTGTGCTCCGCGTTTCCATCGATCGGACTGAACCAGACGGCCAGCGGGACGGTGGGCGCATCGGGCTGCGTCATGCCCGACGGGAGCCCCTACGAAGCGTACACGCTCACGACGTTCGGCTCGGGCACGCTGGACATTTCGGTTGCGGGCGGGAATGCGAGCTTGATCCTGCGCGACGGCGACGGCCACATCCTGGCGTCGGATCCGGCGCACGTGACGGCGCCGGTGGATGACGACAGCGAGTATCAGGTGGTGGTCGCGGGCGCCGTGGGCGCGGATCCGGCCGGCAGCGCTTACCAGATCACCACCGGTTTCCAACCCAACGACGGCGAAACGTGCCGCGCGGCGAAGGTGCTGGATCCGGGCGGCGACAGCGACAACAACTCCATCACCGGCAACAGTTGCTTCATGACGATCGCCGACAGCGGAGACCTGTCGTACTTCAACTACTACAACTTCACGGTGGGCGCCGCGGGACTGGCGGACCTGAGCGTCTCCAGCCAGGACTTCCTACCCACGCTTTACCTGCTGGACGACGGCGGCAACGTGCTGGCCACGGATTCGGGCGGCGCAACGGCGAGCCAGTCGGAGATCCGCCTGTTCCTGACGCCGGGCAACTATACGGCCCAGGTATTCAGCCCGATTCCATCGGGCGGCGCGTACTCTCTGGCTTACCAGTTCCCGGGCGGCGCCGCGCCATCGTGCGTGCCGGTGGCGGCGAATGCAGGCGACGCGCCGGCGGGATCGCTGGGCCCCGCCAGTTGCCGGAGCAGCCTGGGGCTGACGGATATCTACAGCATCGCTCTGGCGGCATCCGGCACTCTCGATCTCACCCTGAACGCCACGGGCTTCGGCGGCGTGCTGGGGATCCGCGACGCGAAGGACAACCTGCTGATTGCCGCCCAGGACGCGCAGGGCCTGGGGGTAACGCAACTCAGCGCGGACCTGGCCGCGGGCGCGTACACGGTGGTTGCCGCGGCCGGTTTCGGATCGGGCAGTTATCAACTCACCACCGCGTTCACGGCGCACGACATCCCGGCGTGCAGCTACGTGCAGCCGCTGGACATCAACGGCGGCTACATTCAGATGCTGGGGCCGGCCGGTTGCCGCGACGCGGACGGCCAGCCCATGAACCTGTACAGCTTCACGCTGCCCTCGGACGGAGTGGTGCTGGCGGTCATGACGTCGAGCGACGTCGACGGCCTGCTGCGCCTCACCGACACCGCGGGGAACGTCCTGCGGACCGACGAGAACAGCTATTCGCCGAACGATCCGATGATCGTTGAGTTCCTGCCCGCGGGAACCTACCAACTGGCGGCGCGTGCCGCCGGGAGCACGGTGGGCGGATATTACGAAGTCGATCTGCGGACCGCGCCGGGACCGCGCCCGCCATTTTGCGCGTCCAGAGGGAAGCTGGCGCCCGGCGCCACGATCAACGCGACGCTGAGCTTTACGGGCTGCCAGTACATCGACGGGACCTTCGCCGACCTTTACGAAATCGACCTGGCGTCGAGCGCCACCATCGACGTGGGCCTGAATTCCAGCGACTTCGACGCATACCTGGTGCTGCTGGATGCCCAGGGAAACGTGGTGGACGAAGACGACGACAGCGGCGGGGGAACCAACGCCCGAATGAACCTTCCGCTCGGGGCCGGAACGTATTTCGTGGTTGCCAAGCCGTTCAGCGACTACTACCACGTGGGCAACTACACGCTTTCGATGGGGCAGTTGCAGTAGGAAAGGCAAGAACCGCTTGCTGACGCGCGCGGCCCAGTACAATAGAACCGATGGCTACGGATTCGGTTTGTCCGAAGTGCGGCGGCACGGGCTTCATCATCGTCGAAGGCGCGGCGGTTTCCGGCGCAAAGCGATGCGATTGCAGCTTCGAGGGCCGCGCCGGCCGCATGGAAGACCGCGCGGCGATCCCGCCGCTTTATCGCAACGCCTCCTTTGACAATTTCGCGGTGCCCGGTCCGGACAACCCCATCGCCCGCAGAGAACTCACCAACGCGCTGCTGGCGGTGAAGAACTTTGTCCGGGATTTTCCGAACGAAGCCCGGCCCGGGCTGCTGCTGATCGGAGAGCCCGGCACGGGCAAGACGCACCTGGCGGTGGCCGCCATGCGCAAAATCATAGAGAAGGGCTTCGAGTGCCTGTTCTGCGACTACCAGAACCTGCTGGACCGCATCCGCTCGGGCTACGATGCAGCGTCCAATTCCGCCGACAAAGAAGTGTACCGGGTGGCGCTGGACAGTGAAGTGCTGCTGCTCGACGACCTGGGCGCGCACCGCGTCACGGATTGGGTGGAGGACACGGTCACCTCGATCGTCACGTGGCGCTGCAACCAGCGGAAAGCGCTGATCGCTACCACGAACCTGCCGGACGGAGACGCGGGCAGCTCGCTCATCGACAAGTCGGCGCTGGGCAGGCCGGAGTACCGGACCACGCTGGGGGAGCGCATCGGGGCGCGGGCGCGGTCGCGGCTGTTCGAGATGTGCACGGTGGTGCGCATGCCGCTAGTGGAGGATTACCGCCTGAGAAAGGCCCGGACGTTTTGATGCGCGCCATCGCCCTGCTGGTCTTCGCGGCCGCCCTGGCGGCGCAACCGGCGAACCCGCCGGAGCACGAGTATCTGCAAGCGGTGGAGTTCCCGTATTATCTGTATCCGCGCGCTTTGTGGGAGCGGGAGCTGGTGTGGCTCAAGACCATCGGGGTGCGCACGGTGGAATTCTCCATTCCGTGGAACTGGCACCAGGTCGGCGCCGGGGACTTCGATTTCAAGGGCCGCACGAGCCCGCGGCGCGACCTGGCGGGGTTCATCCGGCTGCTGCGGAGGCTCGATCTGCAAGCCTGGGTGCGGCCTTTGCCTCCGGTTGCGGGCTGGCTCAACGGCGGTCTCCCCGCGGCAGCGAACGACGCCCGGTCGCAGAGGGCGTGGCTGCGGCAACTCGAACAGTTGCTGGCCACGCAGACGGCCAGTCACGGCGGCCCGGTGGCGTATGTGGAGGGCCGCGCGCTGGCGATCGACGCCGCGGCGCCGCCGGCCCGGGTATCCACCATTTCGGCCACCGACGCGGCCGCTTTAGTGCGCAGCCGCGAGGTGATAGCCGGGGCGCCCTCGGGGTCATCGGGCGCGCTGCTGTGGACCGATGTGGAAGACGCGCTGTATCCCGCCGGCTGGTCCGCCTCGCTGGCGGTGGTGCGCAAAGGGGCGGTGGGGCTCAGCGGCGACGAGCATCCCGGCACCGGCGCTTTGCGGCGCGAGGCCGCGCTGCTGGGCTACTGGACGCCGCTGTTCGGCAAGATGCAGAGCATACCGATGCCGAAGCCGCTGGCGGGCAAACTGCCCAACGGCGTGAGTGCGGTGGAACTGGTCTCGGCGGCGGCTTCCGCCGTCAGCATCACCAACCGCGGGACCGAGGCCTACCACGACGACCTGCGCGTGGTGGAGCCGGCCTCGCGGCGCACGCTGGTGGTTCCGGGAGTGACGGTCAAGGCGGGGGATTCGCTTTGGCTGCCCCTGGGCGTCTCCATCGGTCCGGGCGGCCTGTGCCGCGAGTGCTCGCATTTCTCGGGGGCCGAGCACATCGTTTACGCCACCGCGGAACTGCTGGGCATCGAGTTCGAGAACGGCATCCTGGCCATGGAATTCTGCGCGCCGGAGCCGGGCGAGGTGATCCTGCAACTCGCGCGGCAGCCGGTGGGGCCGTACCTGGCGGCGGGCCGGCCCACCGAATTCGACTGGGACGACAAGACGCTCCGCGCGCGTCTCCAGATTCCCGCGGGCTTGGCGGCGGGGAATCGCGTTCGCATCGGCATCGCCATCGAGGAGCCGGAAACTTCGGCGTTCTTCACCGAAGCGAAGAGACTGATCATCGGCCAGAAGAATGTGATTTCGACGACGTATTCCTCGGCCGACGTGGCCAACCGGTCGCGGCTGCGCCTGCCGGCGGGATTCACCGCGGAGAAGACCGTCAAATCGCCGAACGAAATCGATTACGAGGTCCAGGCGCCGGCCGACCTGCTGCACGGCGACTGGGTGAACCTGGCGCTGGAAGCCGACGGCGTGTTCCTGGGGCGGGCGCGCCTGCAATTGTTCCGGCCCGCATCCATCCGCAACATGGAAGCCATGCAGATCCATTTCGGCTCGCAGACCGAATTGACGCCCGACCCGCCGATTGCGCCCATCGAACCGAAAGCGGGCGGCAACCTGGAGGTCTCGATTCGCAACAACGACACGGGGATTCAGACCTATCGCCTGGAGGCCTCGGGCGAGGGGCTCGAGTTCTTTCCGCCCAAGACCGAAATCATCATCGCCGGCACGGAGGAGCGCCGCGTGGCGCTGCGGGTGTTCGCCACCGGCGACGCGGCTGGCTTGCGGGACTGGCGGCTGCGCGTGGCCGGGGGCGCGAACGTGGAGATGCCCATGCGGGTGCTGCTGCTGCCGCGCGGGCGCACGGTGGCGTGGAGCGCGGACCTGGATGGCGATGGCGCCGGGGAGTGGGTGCTCGAAACACAAAAGGTGCGCGCCGTTTTTTCCGCGCAGGACGGCGGGCGGTGGATGGAGCTGAACTGGAAAGACGCCAACGTGAATTTCCTGCCGGAAGCGGGCGCCTTCGCCGCGGCGGGTCCGGTGGAAGTCCGCACGGACGGCGACGCGCTGGAGTTCGTGGGGAAAGGCTGGAAGCGCACCGCGCGGCTGACGCAGAACGTGCTGACGATCGAGCAGACCACGCCGCTTCCGGCCGACGGCCTGACGCCGGACAAGCGCGGCAATGCCAGCCTGACGATCGAGCGGCCGTCGGCTACGCAGGCGGTGTACACGCTGAAGTAGTATCTCCGTCAGGGCCTCTCCGCAGCTACGAACTGCCGATCAGCACGCCGGTCAGGAAGACCAGCACGCCGCCGAGGCCCACCTGTAAGGCGGCGGAGAGCGGCGGCGTCTCCATGTAGCGGTTGCGGATCCACGCGATCACGCCCAACTCCACCAGGACCACGATCACCGCGGCGAACAGGGCGGCGCGAAAGTCGTGGATGAGGAAGGGCAGGGTATGGCCGATGCCGCCGAGCGACGTCATGAGCCCGCAGATCAGGCCGCGCACCCACGGGTGGCCGCGGCCGGTAAGGCTGCCGTCGTCGGAGAGCGCCTCGGCAAAACCCATGCTGATGCCGGCGCCGATGGATGCCGCGAGGCCAACCGCGAAGGCGTCCCAACTGTTGCGCGTGGCGAAGGCGGCGGCGAAGACCGGCGCCAGCGTGGAGACCGAGCCATCCATCAGGCCCGCCAGGCCCGGCTGCACGATCTGAAGAACGAAGAGGCGCCGGCGGGCCTCGTCCTCTTCGCGCCGGACGTCCGGCTGGAGCGTGGCCTCCTCCAGCCGTTCGGCCCGGTCCGCGTGAGTACGCTCCTCCTGGGCAAGGTCGTCGAGCAGCTGGCGGATGCCCGCATCCTGCGCGCGCGCGGCGGCTCTTTCGTAGAACCGCCGGGTCTCGACCTCGAGGGTGCTGGCCTGCTTGCGGACGATGTCGAGTCCGAGGGGGCGGACGAGCCAGACGGGCCGGCGCTGGACGAAGCCTTTGACGTCCTGCCTGCGGATCAGCGGGATGTGCTCGCCGAACCGTAGCCGGTAGAGCTCGATGAGCCTGCGGCGGTGGCCCGATTCCTCCGAGCGCATGCCATCGAACACCGCCGCGGACCCGGGGTAGTTGTCGCGCAGGCCTTCGGCGAAATCGGCATAGACGCGCTCGTCCTCCTCTTCGAGCGAGATGGCGAGGGCGAGGATTTCGCGTTCCGAGAGACTATCGAAGTTCCGCATATCAGGCCAGGCCTCCCGGCTCGTGCAATGCCGCGGCATATATCTCGTATGCGTTCCGCCCGCAGAGCACGAAAATCGCTTGCCGCACCCGGGCGTCCGGCCGCTCGAGGTATTGTTTCACTTCGCGCAGGGCGATCCGGGCCGCTTCCTCGATCGGGTATCCGTAGGCGCCCGTGCTGATCGAGGGGAAGCTGATGGTCTCGACTTCGCGCTCCTCGGCCAGCTCCAGGCACTTGCGATAGCACGAGGCCAGCAGGTCCGGCTCGCCGTGCCGGCCGTCGCGATAGATCGGCCCCACCGCGTGGAACACGTACTTCGCCGGCAACTTGCCCGCGCCGGTGGCCACCGCGCTGCCGGTGGGACAGAAGCCGATTACGATCCTGTTGCTGTCCAACTCGCGCATGATGTCGGGGCCGCCAGCGCGGTGGATGGCGCCATCCACGCCTCCGCCTCCGGCGAGCGCCGAGTTCGCCGCGTTCACGATGGCGTCCGCGGCCACGCCTGTGATGTCGCCTTCGCGCAGAAGGATCTTGCGGCCGGATTGGCTGGTCCATTCCATATCACTTGTATACAGCATTTGGACCGCTTGCGACGCGCGCGGGTCCGAAGGGTTGACCGCCGGCGGGTCGGGTACAATCAAAACTATGACAAGGCGTGAGCTTCTGGCTGCCGGAGCGGCGTGCGCTTCCACCCTTTGGGCACGGTCCCGCATGGATAAAACGCGCATCAGCGCCATCACCGACGAAATCGGAATGTCCCCCGACGAATCGATCGCGTTCGCCCATCAGTACGGGCTGCAGTTCGTCGAAATCCGGAATCCTCCCGGCAACAAGAAGGAGTATTTCGCCTTGACGGAGCCGGAGATCAAGGCGGATGCCGTGCGGTTCAAGAACGAAGGACTGAAAGTGTCGTTCGTGAACACCAGCCTGCTGAAGTTCGGCTGGCCGGGGAGCGAGCCGGCGCGGCGCAGGCCCGAGGAACCGGCCGCCAAGGAAAAGCGCCTGGCATCCGAAAAGGCGCGCTGGGACCAGCGCCTGGAGGACCTCCACAAGGCCATCCGCTGCGCCCAGATCATGGGCTGCGACAAGGTGCGCGTGTTCACCGGGTCGCGCGTGGCAGATCCCCAGACCATGTACTCGCGCATCGCGGAGACGGTCGGCGGGGAGATGGCGGCGGTGGCCGAGAAGGAGAAAGTCCACCTGCTCATCGAGAACGAAGGCTCGCAGAATATAGGAACTTCGCAGGAACTGGCCGACATCATGAAGCTCATTCCTTCCAGGTGGGTGGGGCTCAACTGGGACCCGCACAACGCCTACGGCAGGGAAACATCGTATCCGGACGGGTACGAGGCGCTGCCCAAGAATCGCATTCTCAACGTTCAGGTGAAGGCCAAGGGGGTGATGCCCGCGAGCCCGGAAAAAGAGGACTGGAAAGCCATCATGCTGGCCCTGGACAAGGACGGATACAAGGGCAAGATCGGGCTCGAGACGCACATCTTCGACGGCACCCTGATTGCGGCGGCGCACACGTCGATGGACGAAATCATGCGCATCGTGGGCGAGCTGTGAAATGAACAACCGCTTTCTGGTGGCGTTTGGAGTGGGGATCGCGGTGATCGCGGTGGCGGTGTGCGGCATCCTGTACATGCAGCGCGGCGCGCGCGTGGGGGTGACCGGCCAGATTCTCAAAGTACGCACGGCGCCGCTGGATGACAACAGCTCCGTGGCGGTGATCGATTTCCGGTTCGTCAATCCGGCGGACGTGGTCTTCGTGGTTCACACGGTCAGCGTGTTGATGGAAGACAAGGCCGGCACCCAGTACACCAGCTCGACGATCTCCGACATGGATGCCACGCGGCTGTTCGAAGGGCTGCCGCTGCTGGGGCAAAAGTACAACGATACGCTCGTGATCCGCGACAAGATCCCGTCGCGGGCTTCGATGGACCGCATGGTGGCGGCGCGGTTCGAAGCGCCGGAATCGAAACTCGAATCGCGCAAGCGCTTTCTGATCCGGATCGAGGACGTCGATGGGCCGGTTTCCGAACTTTCTGAAAAGTAGCGTGTGGCTGCTTCCGGTTCTGGCGTTTGCCCTGTGGGGTTGCGGGCGACGCGCGCGTCGAGATTACCGCCTTGACACCGAACCGGCGTTTGGCCCGGAAAGCCCGTCCATCAGCCCGAAGCCGCGAATCGCAAGGGCGCCCTGCCAGGCAGTTTCGAGCGCCTGGACGTATTCCGCTTCCAGTTGAAACAGCGTTCGCTGGGAGATGAGCACCTGCGGATATGCGCCGGCCATTGCCTGGTAATTCGCCTGGTACAGCCGATACGCTTGTTCCGCGCGGGGCAACATCTCCTTGCTGTACTGCTGAACCGTGGCGCGGGCGGAATCGTAATTTTGAAACATGCCTGCCAGATCGCGCTGCAGTTGCAGTCTCACTCGATCGAGTTCCCGCCGGGCGCTCTCGATTTGCGCTTTCGCGGCGGCGATGCCGCCCTGATTGCGATTGAAGACCGGCAACTCGACTCCGATCTGCGCGCCGCCCTGCAACCCGGTGGAATTTGGCGCCGGATGCAGCAAGGGCTCATAATTCTGGGCCAATATGCCCGTCACTTGCAGGTCGGGAATCGGCGCTCTTCGGGCTTGAACCAGAGCGGCTTCCGCGCGCTCGACGGCTTGCCGCGCCAGTTTCACTTCCGGACTCTCCCGCAGCGCCGTGGCCACCCATTCTTCGTAGTCGAGATCCGGAACGGGCTCGAGGTCGCCTTCCAGGCGGGCCACGGCAAGATCGGGTTTTCCAACCACCGCAGCCAGCATTCTCCAGGACGCTTGCAGGTTCTGCCGAGCGATCCTGACGCTCACATCGGCTTGCTGCTGCTCCACCTCGGCTTGCAGAATGTCGGGACGGTCGGCCTGGCCTACATTGCCCAGTTGATAGGAAGTCCTGGCGGCATCCGCAGCCAGCCTGGCCAGAGTCTGCCTTACGCCCACCAGTCTCTGCGCGGCAAGCACGTGGTAGAACGAGACTCTGACGTCGTTCAGGATGCGCAAGCGCTGAATCTCCCCGCTCGTCCGGACCTCGTTCACTTCCAGCTCGGCCACCCGGCGCGCGGCGCCGAGCTTACCCCCCAGCACGATGGTCTGGTTGACGAAGCCACCCTGTTTACCGCCGTTGTTATAGCCCCCCCGAATTTCATCGCCGTAGTAGCCCGCCGTGGGATTGGGATAAAGACCGGCCTGCCTGGCCAGTCCGCCGGCGACCCGCAAGTTGGCCCGCGCCTGAGCCAGCGTCGGGTTGTTGGCCAGGGCCATCCGCTCCAGCTCCTCCAAAGGCATGCCGCCTGGAGCCGGCGTGCCTGCCGGCGGGACGGTGTTGGGGGGCGGAACCACCTGCACGTCGTGCAATATGAGATCGCCCGCGTAGACCGTCGCGGCGATCTCATCTCCCGCTTTCACGCGATCGAACACGGCGTCGCTATCGACGGCGAACTCCATGGTCATCTCGCCCATCCAGCCCGCGATCGGTTCGCTGTGGACCGTGAGCCGCTTTGCGGCGGGGTCCACCCGCTCCACTCTGCCGCGAAACGAGAACGCCTTCTGGCCGCTTTGCTGTGGGCGCGCCGCCGATGGAAGGGAACACATGGCGAGCGAGAAGACCATGGCCAGCGCCGTTGTTTCGTTTAATTTCGGTCTCATGGCGATGCGCCTCATCTGGCGCGATCCTCCGGCGGCGCTTGGGCCCGCTGTTTGGCTTTGAGGTCCATAATCATTTGGTATCGTTCGGGGGGCATGACTCGCACCAGCGTCATCATGCCGCCGACAAATCCGCTCCAGCCGGTTGGCAGCCCGTAGGTCTCGGGTTTTTCGACTTCCTTGTCCATGGCCATCATGGGGCCTTCCATATAGGCGTCTTGAGGAAAGAGCGGCACTTGATCCGCATTCTTCGGCAATTGCGGCATGCTCATTCCTCCGGTGGCGGTTGTGGCCTTGCCCGCATCGCTCTGCGCGCCGTTGGCGAGCGCCATCTCCGTTGTGGCGCCGATTCCAAGACCGCGCCCCAGACTCGGAGCCATGTTCCGGGACGTGGCGTGTCCATCGCGCAACATGCCCATGGCTTCCTCCATGCCTGCACCGGCCTGCATGCCCTGGCCGAGACGGCTCATCGGCCCAACGTTGGAGGACATGTGGTTCATCATGTGGTGGGGAAGATGGCAGTGGAGCATCCAGTCGCCCACGCGGTCCGCCACGAACTCGATATCCCTAGCCTGAGCTACGCCGACGAGCGTGGTGTTTCCGCGGGGCCAGATGGCCTCCGGCTGCCGCGCTCCCTCGCGTCCCGTTTCCCAAAACGTGAACCCGTGCAGATGAATGGGATGGTGGTCCATGCCGAGATTGACGATCCGGATGCGGACGCGCTCACCGCGCCTGACGATCAGCGGCGTGGAAGCCGGGCCTGCCTTGCCGTTCAAGGTGAGCCAGTTGAATTCCATGTTCATGCTGTTGGGGATCGTGCTGTTGGGAAGCACCGCATACTCCTGGAGCGCGAAGAGGTAGTCCTTGTCGGCCGGCGGCGCATAGGGCGTTTTCGGATGGATGATGAAGCCGCCGAGCATCCCCACCATCTCCTGCATGGCCATATGCGAGTGGTAGAAGAAGGTGCCGTTCTGGCGCAGTTCGAACTCGTAAACAAATCGCTCGCCGGGCATGGTCAATCCCTGGCTCACGCCGGGAACGCCATCCATCTCGATCGGCAATTCGAGCCCGTGCCAGTGTATGCCCGTGGGCTCGGGCAAATGGTTATCGAAGACGATGCGGATACGATCGCCTTCATTCACCTGGATGGTGGGTCCGGGGGCGCTTCCATTGAAGCCCCAAAGGTCGAAGGTCCTGCCCGGCACGACGGTCTGTTTCACCGGCTCGGCAACCAGATGAAAGACCTTCACGCCGCTGTCCGTGGTGAACGGCAAGTCGTCGATATCCGGGGTCACGACGGGTACGGCGGCGCCGGAATTCGGCTGCGGGGTTGCAATAGGCCGCTGCCCTCTGGCCGCGCGGGACAGCGCCGCCGAGCCGGCCGCGAAGCTAAGAACGGTCTTGAAAAAGCTTCTCCTGGGATTCATGGTCCTCTCCTTTCGCCTGCGTCAACTTGGAATGCGGGCTCCCGGACCCTCAGGTGGGTAGGATGGCGCCCGAAGCGGTTGGAAGAAAGAGGCTAGATCCGGAGAACGGAAATCGTCGGACAATAATCGCCGCCGGGCGGCCAGCCGGTATCGACGCGTGAGAGAAACCGCAGCTCCGTGATGGCCACACCGGAATCGCCCGTAAGCACAGGCGGAGCCGGAATCGTCGCGGCCTCGAGGCCGACCTTGGCGATACCAGCTTCAGGACCGGAGACCTCCGAATGTTGACGTGGACAGGGGGCGGGGTCTCCCTGGGAGGACTTATGGTGATGACAACTGTTGGACGGCGCATGACTCGAACCGCAGGCAGTGCTCACGCACCTGGCGTAACACCAGGCGTTCGCGAGAACCGCCGCCGCGCCAATCAGCACGAGTCTTCGGATCCAGCCAGCCGGCATCCCTGAATTCAAATTAGCATATGAGGGCGCCTGGATGAACTGAGGAGTTTCAGGGATGGGCGGCTCGCGGCGCCGCGCCGGAACTACCGCCTCAGCACCGCGTGATGGGGGTCCAGCGCGACCTTGAGCGGCGCCTCCTTCAAGGCGATCGTGAAGGTCACCGGCGAATTGCCGGAGCTTACCCAATGCGTGATGCCGCGGCCGCGCGGCATCTGGATCTCCACGGGGACCAGCGCGCTGAAATCCCCGTCCACGTCGGATTGCCTGAGGGTTCCCACCAGCTTCAGGGCGGGCGCCTTGCCTTTGAGGGCGTAGGTCAAATTCAAGGTGGGGATGCCCGTGCCGTAGACCCATTGTTCGAAGAAGCTCTCCAGGTCCGGGTCGTCGGATTTGGGAGGCAGGTAGTGCGCGGCCAGATCGCGGAACGCTTCCGTGGTGATGTTGCGGCGGTTGTAGCGTTTCACCGCCTCGCCGAGCATGGAGAAGAAGCGCTCGTCGCCCAAGCGCCGGCGCAGCATCTGCAGGATCCACGAGCCCTTGCCGTAGGTGATGGCGCGCCAGGCGCGGGGCTCCAGCGAAGTCTCCAGGCGCCTTCCCAGCACGATGGGCCCGGCGGATTCCACCGTCTGGCCGCTGTCGCCCTTGAGGAGCAGTTCGCTGCGGTAGCTGTCGAGCATCCGATCCATCTCGCGCTGGCCCTTGCTCTTTTCCACATGGAGCAGCGCGGAATAGTTGGCCAGCGCCTCCATGAGCCAATAATCGCGGTAGGTGTTCACGGTGACGAGGTTGCCCCACCACTGGTGCGCCACCTCGTGCGCCTGGAGGACGTCCTGGAAGAAAAGCGTCTGCGATTCCCCCTGAGTGTATTGCGGACCGGGGACCTTGTTGAGGTACGAGAACGTGGAGAGATAGATCAGTCCGGGAAAGCCCTGTCCGAAGGCGCCGGGGATGGGCGAGACGGTGAGGTGCGCGGTTGCCGGCGGCCCGAATTTGGAAGCCATGAACTCGAGCGCCGATGCCACTTCCGAAGCCAGTTGCCGCAGCCTGCCGAGCGGATCGGGGGGCGCTGGAGCGACCGGCACATCCGGCAACTCGTTCCGGCGCAGCCGGACGTTGGGCAGCGTCATAGTTGGCGGCGCCATGGATTGCACCGTGGGCTTTGGTTGCAGCGACCGTTCCAGCGCGCGGTTGGCGCAGACGTCGATCACGTATCCGCCCCGCTCCAGCCGGACATGCGCATAGTTGCCGAGATTAAAAGCCGCCACCCGTATGGGGGAGCTGGCGCGGCGGCGGGTGATGCGCCATTCGCCCTCGGTGCGGTCCTCGACCACTTCGCCGGCGCTGACGAGGTCCAGGTCCTTGGGATAGCGGAACGTCATGTCGTACAGCGCGAACTGGTCCGCATGCATGGGATACCAGTTGCCGCGGGCGGTGACGTAGAACACGCGGTCGCCGGCATCGCGAATGACCCGGCCGGAGTGGTGAAACTCGAATTCGTATTCGCGTCCGAGGCGCAGCGGCTCGGGCGGCAATACGAGGAAGAGATTGTTGCCGCCGCGGGTGGCGTTCTGTCTCAACGACTCGCGCTGGAGCACCTCGGCCGGACGCCCGTCCACGGTGACCTGGCTGATCTCCATCGGGGCGGCGATGTCGAAGGCGGTGGCGACCAGTCCATCCACCACCGGCTTGACCTTGACGCGCGTCACCACGCTGAGCGTGAGATCCGGATCGAGCGTGGCGTCGATGCGGTAGTCGCCGATCACGATGTCGTTCTGGCGCGGGGCGGTGTTCTGGCGGAACGACCGGGCGGGAAAGCTGGTCCACACGTCGAAGTAGAGGCGATTGTCCCGCATGTTGAGCCGTCCGGCCAGGATCTGTTCCGGATTGGTGGGGTCGTAGGAGATGTCGAAGTTGCCGTTTATGGGACTGCTGAACACGGCGGCGAAAAGGCCGGAAGCGCGGCCGGGACCTCCCAGCAGATCCAGCGTGAGACGCGTCTGGTAGCTTTCGCTCAGGTTGCGCAGAACGGGGGTCCACTGTTCATCCATGACGGCGCCGAGCTCGGGAGTTTTCTTGATGGTGGGATTCCCGGCGAACTGGGATACCAGCCGGTCGTAATCGTCGCCGGTGAACAGGAAGAGCGCCGTGCGGAAATGGTCGTCGAGGTTGGGCGAGTCGATATAGCCGGCCAGGGAGCGGCGTTCGGCGCGATCGGGCGGCATGAGAAGCACTTCGCCGTCGCCCCCTTCCACATCGGCGGCGAACACGGCGGCGATGCGCCGTCCGGCCACGGGTTTGCTGAAGATGAGGTGTCCGTCGGTGAGAAAGATGCGGATGTCTTCCTTGGTCAGGGTGAGATCGCGCACGCGGTAGCACTCGTCGCGATCGAAACTGTTCTCGCGGATGGCGCGCGCCAGGTCGGCGCCCGTCCCGGCGAGCAGCGGCGAGACAAGAAGGAACCAACCGGCCAGGCAGCGCATGACTTCAGTCTACTGCTACTGCTCACAGCCGATCGAAGACGGCATCCAGGCTCAGAGAGATCTTGCGGTCCTGGGTTTCGATCGCGCCAGTGACTTTATGCATTCCGGAAGGATTGCATGTGTACGTTTCCCTTTGCGCCGGGTCAATCAGCCAGAGGTTCTCGACGCCCATGTTGAGGTAGTCCTGAACCCGTACCATCATTCGGCTCATGCGGTCTTCGGGAGACAGGATCTCGATCACCAGGGAAGGCGGTGCCGTAAAAACCAGTTCGTCCGGCTCCTCATAGTACACGGCGGCATCCGGCACCCGGAAGCGGGTTGGCGCCACCTTGATTCTGACTTCCGGAAAGATATGGATTCCGGCAATCGCGCTCAGCAATAGCTGGATCCGGAACTGCAGTTTGCTGTGGTCCTTTTCCCCTACGTGTCGGTCCTCGAGCGTACCGTCCACGTAATCGACATCCGGACTGTAGTCCCTGGCCAGGTACTCTTCGACCGGGACCAGAGTCTTCAGCATGGTGTAATTATATGCCGCCGCCCGCGGGCATATTCCTGAGATTTGCGATACTCTTTTCACGGAGGCAGTGAATCGGAATGAAACGGACGTTGTGTGTTGCGGCGGTGGCGGCGGTGGTGGCGGCGGTATGGCTGATGGCCCAGCCGGCGGGCGATCCGCTGATCGAAGGATTCCGGAACGTGGAAGTGGCGTCGGTGGCCGATGCCATGGAGCAGCTTTACGGGCAGCGCGCTTACATGGCGCACGAGATGCGGCCCCTGTTCATGACCAAGTTCGCCGGACCGGCCATCACCGTTCTGCTGAGGAAAGAGGAGCACAAGGAAGGCTCGGCGGCCTCGCAGGGAATGCTGGACGCGATCGACGCGGCCGGTCCGGGAACGGTGTACGTGATGGTGGTGGAGAACGGCGCGGATTACGCGGGCATCGGCGGGCTCATGGCGACGGCCATGAAAGCGCGCGGCATGACGGGAGCGATCATCGACGGCTCCATACGCGACACACCGCAGATTCGCCGGCTGCAGTTTCCGGTCTTCAGCCGCGGAATCGTCCCTTCGACAACCATCAACCACTACCGCTTTGCCGGCGTGAACGTGCCGGTGACGTGCGCCGGCGTGCGGGTGACGGGCGGCGACATTATCTCGGCCGACGACGACGGGGTGGTGGTGGTGCCCAAGGACAAGGCGGCGGAGGTGCTGAAAAAGGCCCAGGACCTCGACAACACCGAGCACACCATGATGCCGTTCATCGAGAAGTTCCGCTCCATCAAAGAGGCGGTGGCCAAGTTCGGCAGGATTTGAAAAAAGAAGAGCGTCCCGATGAGGGACAGCTCACGGCCATCAGGCTTTCCGTTCGCTGTCGAGCATGTTCATCTGGGCGGCGTCATAGCGGGTTCCCGCGATGGGCGCCGCCTGCACCATTGCTTCCAAACGTGCAAGGTCATCGGCCTGCAGGGCCAGGTCCAGCGCGGCCAGCGATTCCGCCAGTTGATGGCGTGTGCGAGCGCCGATGATGGGGACGATGTCCGCGCCTTTGCTCATGACCCAGGCAATGGCAAGCTGGGCCGGAGTGGCGCCTCTCGCCGCCGCGAAATCCGCGAGCGCCTGGATGAGCTTCCGGTTCTGCTCGTAGTTCGGGCCGGTGAAACGCGGCAAGCGGCCGCGGATGTCGTATTGCGCGGCCGGGCGCGACGCGGTCAACAGGCCTCTCGAAAGCACTCCGTAGGCGGTGACCGCGATGCCCCGCTCGCGCACGGCGGGCAGGATCGCCTCTTCGATGCCGCGGCTGACGAGCGAATATTCGATCTGCAAATCGCAGACGGGCTGCACGGCGCAGGCGCGGCGCACGGTTGCGGCGCCGGCTTCGGAGAGGCCGATGTAGCGGACATATCCGCTCTGGATCATGTCGGCGATCGCGCCGATGGTGTCCTCGATCGGAACCGCGGGATCCACGCGCGACAGCCTGTAGATATCGATGTGATCGGTTTTGAGGCGTTGCAGCGTGTAAGCCAGGAAGTTCCGGACGGCCTGCGGCCGCCCATCCACGCCGACGAAGGCGCCGTCGGGCGCGCGCATGGCGCCGAACTTCACCGAAAGGAGCACGCGGTTCCGCCGGCCTTCCAGCGCCCGGCCGATCAGCATCTCGTTGTGGCCCATGCCGTAAAAATCGCCGGTATCCAGCAGGTTGATGCCGGCGTCGATCGCGGCGTGAATGGTGGCGATGCTCTCGCTCTCGTCGCTGGGTCCGTACATGCCGGACATTCCCATGCAGCCCAGGGCCAGCGCCGAAACCGAGGGGCCGGTGGAACCGAGTTGGCGGGAGTTCATTTCAGCTCCAGTTTCATGGGCGGCATCGTACCACAGATGAGGGGACATGCGCGGCGGATGCGCGTGTGGATGTCAGGGGCGGACCTATGAGAGGTCGAGTTTTCTCTTCTTATAGCGAAGGGTGTCGAGTGTGACTCCCAGCAGCCGCGCCGCCCGAGTCTGGTTGCCGCCGGTCTGCTGCAATGCGCGGGCCAACAGACTGCGTTCGCTATCTTCGAGCGCGGTCCACTCTTTGTGGATGTCCGTGTTTTCCGGAATGCCGGGTGGAACGTGTCCGCCGGGACGCGAGATGGCGACGGGAAGACTGGACGACGTAATCAACGCCGATTCTTCCAGAATCATGCCGCGTTCTATGGCGTTGCGCAGTTCCCGAACGTTGCCCGGCCAGTCGTAGGAGAGAAGCATCTTAACCGCAAGGTCGCTCAAACCCGCGATACTGCGCTTGAACTTGCGATTGTAGTGCTCGATGAAGAACCTGGCCAGGGGCTGGATGTCGGCGGTCCTTTGGCGGAGGGGCGGAACGGTGATCTGGATGACGTTGAGACGGAAGTAGAGGTCCTGGCGGAACGCTCCTGTCTTCACGGCCTCCCGCAGATTCTTATTGGTCGCGGCCACCACGCGAAGATCGAGCTGGATGTCAGTCAAACCACCCACACGGCGGATGGTTTGCGCCTCCAGGACCTGCAGGAGCTTGGCCTGAAGAACCATGGGGATCTCGCCAATCTCGTCGAGGAAGAGCGTGCCTCTGTCGGCCAACTCGAAGATGCCGCGCTTCTGTGCGCGGGCGTCGGTGAAGGCGCCCCTCTCGTAGCCGAACAGCTCGCTTTCGAGCAACGTATCGGGGATGGCGGCGCAGTTCACGGCAATGAACGGCTCGGCCTGCCGCAGGCTTTGGTAGTGGAGGGTTTTGGCGATGAGGTCCTTGCCGGTCCCGTTCTCGCCATCCAGCAGGATGGTAGCGGCATCGCTCGCCGCTATGCGCCGTACGAAGTTGAGGATCTCGAGCATGACTGCCGATTCGGCAATCACGGGGCGCGTGGGCGGCGCCGCTTTCGTGGTGATGTCCTGGATAGTCGCCGCCACGCCAGCGAGCTGGCCGTCGCCATCGAGTATCTGGCTGGTGCGCATCACCACCAGCCGCCTCGTTCCGTTTCCAGTGTTCAGACGGAGGGTGCCGCGCGCCGAGGGCGCCTTTTCCAATCCGACCAACACTCCGCACCCTGCCTCGCACACAGAAGATCGGAAGACCTCCCGGCAGTGTTTGCCAAGCATCTCCCGGGAGGACATGCCAAAGAGTGTCTCCGCCGAACGGTTGACCCCTGTAATGCGAAACTCGGGATCCCATAGAACCAGGGCGTCGGGAAGCTGATCGAACACCGCTTCGAACACACTGGTCGTCCGCCAATCGGGAGCGAGCTTGGACATGAGTAACTTCGCGCCTCAGATACAGGACGTAGATTCTCCACTGCCTGCCGGTTGCCGTAAGAGCGTCAGGATCTCCTGGCACCCTCGCTGGCGCGCCAATCTCAGCTTGTGAACGGGGCTACGCTACCAAGAAGTTTCCGATCGGTGTTACCTTCAGTGTTACCGCTCCCTCTTTGCCTCGTACCACTCGTTCCGCCCGGAGCCAATCCTCCGCGGGTGACCCGCCGCGGAAGCCTCTAGCCAGCCAATACTCAAAGGCCAGGGCTGCGATTCTCCGCTGTTTCGCCGGTTCGGACTGGTCCGGCCGGATCAAGCTCATCTTCGTCGCTTGGGTTGCCATGGTGCATTCCCTCCCTCTGACAATTCAGATCTCTGCTCGCCCCAGCCAAGTCCCGCTGCCCAGCCTGGTCAGGACGCCGAGCTCCCGAGCCCGGTAGTTAAAGCGCGAGAATCGCGAGCTTCCGGATGCTCCGGATCGCCTCATGCCCACGATCCCAGTTCGGATAGTACTAATGAATAGTACCCGAAGCCTTCCTTTGTCGTGTGTTCAAAACTGCTCACTTCCGAACAGAATTTGTGTCTTGGCATGCCGGCTCGATGGAGCGCTCGGCTCGATGTTCGTCTCGCCCGCGAGGCGGCATTCTGCTACCCTGAGTGCGAAACGGCGGCACGGAGGCACCAATGTCATTGCTCGAAGGACGTATCAATCGAAGAGGCTTCGTCCGGTCGGTGGCCGGATGTGGAGCGGTGGCGAGACTGGCGAACAACGCGATGGGTGCGGGGACGGGCATGTTCGTAGCGCTGAATACCTCGCTCACCGGCGGAAAAGTGCAATGGCCGGAATTCGCGCGCCTGGCAGCCAGGGTGGGTTACGGCGGAGTCGACCTCAACCTGGGGGCGGCGATGAAGGAAGGAGTGGATGCCACGCGCGCGCTGCTGGCGGACCTAAAGCTCCGGCTATCGTTCTGCAACCTTCCGGGCGCACCTACGCGGGACGAGGATGCGTTTCGGAAGGGAATGGACGTTCTGGAGGACGCCGCGAAGTTCGCTTCCGCGGTGGGATGCGACCGCATGATGGTGGTGATGCCGCCTTCCAGCCAGGTTCCCAAGGACGAGTTGCGGAAGACCTTGAAAGACCGCTTCACGGCGATTGGGGAGATCCTGGACCGCCAGAAAATCCGGCTGGGATTCGAGTTTCTAGGCCCCTTGCAGCTCCGGACGCGCGCGCCCCACGAGTTCATCTGGCGCATGAACGAGATGGTGGATTTCGCCAAGGAATGTGGCCCCAACTTCGGCGTGGTGCTGGACTCGTGGCATTGGCATCATTCCGGCGGCACGGTGGACGATATCGTGAGGGCGGGGAAGTCGCGGATCGTCACCATCCACGTTTCGGACGCGGCGAAGATGCCTCCCGAGGACGTGCGGGACAACCAGCGCCTGATGCCCGGCGATGGTGTCATCGACCTGACGGGGTTCTTCAAAGCCCTCAGGGCAATCGGCTACGAAGACGGGGTCAGCCCGGAACCCCTAGGCCGCGTCCCCAAGGAGATGTCGGCCGAAGAGGGCGCGCGCCTCGGTCTCGAAACTACGCTGGCCGTCATGCGAAAGGCCGGCGCGATCGCCTGAATCCGGCTCGCCGCGAGTCAAGACCGGAGCTTCCGGATCTGAATCGGTTTGCGGCCTCGCGCCGCGGGGACGAACATGTCTTTGGCCGTCAGGCCGAGAGCCTGGGCCATCTCGACGCTGTAACCGATATCGGTGACGGTCCGGCCGCCACTGTTGGAGCCGAACGAGAATTTCACTCCTTCCTCTTTCGCCATCTTCAGGAAAGCGAGCTTCGGCAGTTTCATGCCGCAGTCGATCTCACACGCAGTCCCGGTCCGCTTCAAGGCGTCGATGAACTTCTTCATGCGCCCGGGAGTCCACAGCTTGTCGAAATCCGGATTGAATTTCCGCGGGAGCCAGGTGGGGTGGGCGAAGATGTCCAGCGGTTCCCGTTCGCAGATCTCGACCATCCAGTCGACGTACCAATTCATGAACGCTTCGGGATCGTCGCCGGGGTCGTAGTCGCGCCCGAAGGCTTTGACACGCTTGCCGCCGGCATCGCGAACCGTCATGGCATCCGACAGGACATAATCGAGCCGCGCGAAAGCGTCTTTGGAAAAACACGGCATCCAGTCGATCCACTCGGCCTGCACACCTTTATATACGGGGTAGGGATCGAGCTTGGCGATCCACGCCTGTAAGTCGGCGTCATTCGACAGGACGATGGGGTAATCGTTCTCCTTGGTGCCGGCATGCTCCGCGACGCCATACTTGATGCCCCGCTCTTTCGAGGTGGCGGCCACCTGCTCGAGCGTCATGGCGTTCAGGTGAACGTGGTAATCGACAATCGGGAAGTCCAGCGCGGCGGCCGGCGAGGATGAGACCAGCGCGGCGGCAGCCCCGCCCAGGAACAGGCGTCGCGTATGCATAGCCATCACACCTTGACGATGCTTCGCAGGACACCGTCCCAGGGGGCGCGGTATTGTTTGGTGCACATGGCGGCGGCTTCCTTGTCGCCGATGACCACCTCTTTGTCGGGATCCCAGCGAATGGCCCGCCCGCCGAGGCGCAGCGACATGTTGCCCAGGTTGCAGATGATCGACGTGCGATGGCCTATGTCGAGATCGCAGAACGGCTTGTTGCGGGACTTGATGCAATCGATCCAGTCGCGCTTGTTGGCGTTGAACATGCGGTCTTCCATGGATTCGCCGCCGCCGCCGCCACCCGGCGCGCGGCCAGCGCCACCGCCACCACCCGGCGCGCGGCCGGCGCCTCCGGCGGCGTCACCTTGTGCGCGTCCGCCGCCGCCACCCGCGCCCCTGCCGCCGGTTCCAGGCTGGGCCTCGATCCACGGCGTGGCCCTGGTGTCGTTGTACACGGGACCGCCGGTCGGATGACCCATGAACCGCGGAATCTGGTTGACCGGATCGCCGTGCATTTCGGGAACCACCTGGTTGGAGCCCAGGACGAGGTTGCCTTTGTTGCCCATGACCACCGAGCCCGAGGAGTCGCGGTAGCCGTTGGCCTCGCGAACCCCCATGGTCAGCATGAAGCCCGGAAAATCGTAGAGGCACTCTTGCAGATCGGGCGTTTCGCCGTCGTCCTCGAGGGTGAAGCGTCCGCCGAACGAAACCACCTTGGTGGGACCCTTGACGCCCATGACCAGCAGAAACGCGGAGACGCTGTGGGCGCCCAGGTTGGTCAACTGGCCGCCGGAATAATCCCAGAACCAACGGAAATGGTACAAGCCGCGGTGCGCCTGATAGGGCTTCTTGGGCGCGGGGCCGAGCCACATGTCGTAATCGAAATTGGAGGGCGGATCGGCGACCAGCGTCCTGCCGAAGCCCGGGTAGATGTTGCGTACGCCGGCGCCCAGCTTGACCATCTGGATCTTGCCCAACACGCCGCTCTCGATGATTTTCTTGGCAACCTGATGCCCCGGGTTGTGGTTGCGCTGCGTGCCCACGACCACGACGCGCTTGTACTTGTTCATGGCCTGGATCATCCACTTGCCTTCGTCGATGAAGACGGTGAGCGGCTTTTCGACGTAGACATCCTTACCCGCGGCGCAGGCCGTGATGGTGAGCAGGGCGTGCCAGTGGTCGGGGCTGGCGACCACCACGGCGTCCATGTTTTTGTCCTCGTACATCTTGCGGAAATCGCTGTAGCCCTTGGCATTGGGGCTTTCCATATAGGCCAAGCCCTCTTCGAGCCGGGGTTTGTAGACATCGCACATCGCCACCCGGTCGACGTCGGGGAAGGAGTTCTTGAAATTGGTGATGTGCTGTTTGCCGATCAGGCCGAAGCCGATGAAGCCGACACCGACGCGATCGTTGGCTCCCAGGACGCGGTTGTACGAGGCCGCGGTCACCGCGGTCATGGTGCCCAGGAAACCTCGGCGGGTTGCCTGCGTGCTTTCTGGTTCGTTTGCCATTTTCGTGCCTCCCGTCTAAACGAGTGATGGATGCGAAATCCCCGTTTCGGCCTATAGGCCAATCTACCAGCTTTCCGACAGGAGAAGTTGGGGCGGGGGAGGTTGGGGCCCGGGAGTGGTTGGGGCGGGGGCGAAGTTGGGCG
>DASQZT010000015.1:0-147955 GCA_035638575.1 Bryobacteraceae bacterium | reverse complement strand
GGCGCTGTCGCTGGAGCCGCCGTAGGCACGGCTCTCGAACAGGCGGTAGCGATCCTCGGGACACACGGGCAACAGGCCGAGCTGCGTGAGGCGCGAATCGGGATCGATCACCAGGGAATCGGGCGGGGAGAGGAGCGGCTCCAAGTCTTCCGAGGCGGCCAGGCGGTCGCGCAAACCGCCGCGGCGATAGGCGACTTCGGCGTGGCGAACGCGGGGATCCGCGGCGAACATCTCGTAGTTCTTACGAGGGCCGGCGAAGACGATTTCCGCATGCGGGAAGCGGAGTTTGGCGGCGTCGAGCAGGACGCTGGTAACAGCCACATCGGCGCCCAGGGTGACGCGCGAGAGAACGAAAACGCGGCGCGGCTCCGCCGATACGAGGCGGGGCTTGCGCACGCGCTGGTAACGCGCGATCAGCGCGGCGGGCTCGAGGGCGCTGTCGGCGTACGCCGCGGCCTGCGAGAACAGGCGCGCGTAAATATCGCACAGGGAGGGCTCGAAGCGGTCCGCCAGACCCTCCACCAGGATTCCGAACAACGCCTTGCCGCAGGGCTCTTCGAGAAGGGCCCGCGGCAGCTCGCCAGGCGGATTGCCGGCCACCGACCGATCGAGGACATTGCGCGCGATTTCGTCACACGAAGTACTTGTCAATCAGAATCCCCAGCTTCTGGCGGGTGGTTTCGGGAACCATCTTGCGATCGGTGATGATGGCGTGGGAGAGCGCCGACCCGCACTTGCAGGCGGCGCGCGCGGCGGGCATTTGGGCGACGGCCGCGGCCACCACTTTGCACGCATTCTCGGCGTTCTTCACGAGATTGGCGATGATGTCGTTGACCGTCACGGCGTCGTGCGCGGGATGCCAGCAATCGTAGTCGGTGACCATGGCGGCGGTGGCGTAGCAGATCTCGGCTTCGCGCGCGAGCTTGGCCTCCTGCAAGTTGGTCATGCCGATCACGTCCATGCCCCAGCTTCGGTAGACGTTCGACTCGGCCTTGGTGGAGAAGGCCGGCCCTTCCATGCACAGGTAGGTGCCGCCGCGTTTGACGTTGACGCCGGAGGATTGGCAGGCGCCGGCGAGGAGCGCGGCCAGCTCGGGGCAGACGGGATCGGCGAAGCTGATGTGGGCCACAAGGCCTTCTCCGAAGAAGGTGGAGATGCGTCCGCGCGTACGGTCGAAGAACTGGTCGGGGATGACGAAATCGAGCGGGCGGTGCTCCTCCTTGAGCGACCCGACGGCGCTGAGCGAGAGGATGCGCTCCACGCCCAGCAGTTTCATGCCGTAGATGTTGGCGCGGAAGTTGAGCTCCGAAGGCGAGATGCGATGGCCCTGGCCGTGGCGCGACAGGAACGCCACATGGCGGCCCGCCAGCGTGCCGACCACGTAATTGTCCGAAGGGCGGCCAAAGGGGGTGTCGATGTTCGCCTCTTCGTGAGCTTCGAATCCTGGCATGGTGTAGAGACCGCTGCCGCCGATGATGCCGATTTCTGCTTTCAAGTTTCGCTCTCCTGAATGAGTTCCAACAGCACGCCTCCGGCGGAGGCGGGGTGCACGAAAACGTAGAGGTGGCCGCCGGCGCCCTCGCGCGGCTCGTTCAACAGGCGTGCGCCCGAGGCACGCAAGCGCGCGACGGCGGCCGGGAGGTCGGGGACGCGCAGCGCCACGTGGTGCAGGCCGGGGCCGCGCTTTTCGAGGAACTTTCCGATGGGGGAATCGGGCGCGGTGGGCTCGAGCAGCTCGATGCGGGAGTCGCCCGCGGGAAGCATGGCCAGGCGCACCTGTTCGGCCTCGATGGTTTCGCGATGGGAAGCGGCGAGGCCGAGGGTCTGGTAGAAGGCCACGGCCGCTTCCAGATCGGGCACGGCAATGCCCAGGTGGTCGATGCGGGGCAGGTCGATCGCGTGCCGTGGCTGGGCATGGACCTGCTCGACCGCGGCGAGCAATTCGCCGATCCCTTTTCCTTCGGTGGCGACGGTGTGGACGATGGCCGCGTGAGGCAGCTCGGCTCGCAGGTCGCGCTCCACGAGATCGGCGCCGGGGAGGTCCGACTTGTTGATCACGAAGACGCCGGCGATTTCCATGATGCCGGCCTTGAGGGCTTGCACGTCGTCACCCATGCCGGGGACCAGCACAACAATGGTGACTTGCGCGAGGGAGGCGATGGCGATCTCGTCCTGGCCGACTCCGACGGTCTCGATCAAGACGAAATCCTTGCCCGCGGCATCCATCAGGCGCACGAGGCCGGCGGTCGAGCGGGCGATGCCTCCGGGGTTGCCGCGCGTGGCCATGGAGCGAATGAAGATGCCAGGATCGGCGTGGTGCTGCTGCATGCGGATGCGATCGCCCAGGATGGCGCCGCCGGTAAGGGAGCTGCTGGGATCGACGGCGATGATGGCGACGGTTTTTCCCTGTTGCCGCAGGGCCGCCGCCAGGGCATCCACCAGGGAACTCTTGCCGGCGCCGGGCGGACCGGTGATGCCGATGGTGCGGGCATGGCCAGCGAAAGGAGCGAGGTCGCGCAGAGTCTCGAGCGCGCGCGGATCTCGATTCTCCACGCTGGTGGCGGCGCGGGCCAGCGCGCGGGTGTCGCCTTCGCGGATTTTACGGGCCCACTCGTTCATCAGCTTTTCAGGAGCTGGCGCGCGATCACCAGCCGCTGGATTTCGCTGGTGCCTTCGCCAATGGTGCAGAGCTTGACGTCGCGGTAAAACTTCTCCACGGGGTAGTCCTTGATGAAGCCGTAGCCGCCGTGGATTTGCACGGCTTCGCCGGCGATGCGCACGGCCGCTTCGGAGGCGAACAGCTTGGCCATGGACGATTCGCGGGTGACGCGCATGCCGCGGTCGAGCTTCCACGCGGCGCGATAGTTGAGCAGGCGGGCGGCATCGATATCGACGGCCATGTCGACGAGCTTGTGCTGGATGGCCTGGAATTCCGAAATGGGCCGGCCGAACTGCTTGCGCAGCTTGGAGTACCGGAGCGCCGCGTCGTAAGCGCCCTGGGCCATTCCGATGGAGAGCGCGGCGATGGAGATGCGGCCGCCATCCAGCACCTTGAGGCTGTCGACGAAGCCCTCGTTGAGCTTGCCCAGCAACTGGCAGGGGCCCAGGCGGCAGGATTCGAAGATCACTTCGCCGGTGGCGCTGGCGCGCAGTCCGAGCTTGTTTTCCTTCTTGCCGGCGCGAAAGCCGGGCGTGCCGCTCTCGACGATGAAGGCCGAAATGCCGTGCTGCGCCGCCGCGCGATCGGTGACCGCCATGGCCACACAGACATCGGCGTGGTGCGCATTAGTGGTGAAGGTCTTGGCGCCATTGAGCACCCATTCGCCGTTGTCCAGGACGGCGTTGGTGCGGGTGCCCGCGGCATCGGAGCCGGCTTCGGGTTCGGTGAGAGACCAGCAGCCGATCCATTCGCCGGAACACAGCTTGGGAAGATAATGGCAGCGTTGCGCGTCACTGCCCATTTTGAAAATGTGGTTGGAGCAGAGCGAGGTGTGGGCGGCCAGGATGATGCCGACCGAGCCATCCACGCGCGACAACTCTTCGATGATGATGGAGTAGTCGATGTAGCCGAGGCCGGCGCCGCCCACCTCCTCCGGGAAGATTGCGCCCATGTAGCCCAGCTCGCCGAGCTTGCGGACGACTTCCAGGGGAAAGATCTGGCCCTCGTCCCATTCGGCGACGTGCGGCGCGATTTCGGCCTCGGCGAACTCGCGAACCGCTTTGCGAAGCTGGACCTGCTCCGGCGTGTACTCGAAGTCCACGGCCTTAGACGATTTCCTCGGCGGCCGCGTCCCAGCGCACGGTGCGCCGCTGCCGGTAGCTTTCCACCGCCATGCGGCAGGCGATGGCGACCCGGAAGCCGAGATCGAACGGGCAGTTGGGCTTCCTGGCGGGATCGCGGACACAGTCGAGGAAGTTCTGCATGTGGGCGGCGCGCGCGTTGCGCGTCGTGCCCACCATTTCATTGGCGTCCTTGCGGTTGACCTTCTGCGGCGCGTAGGCGATGCTCTGCGGCGTGTGGCGGATGGAGCCGTTGTCGCCGAGCGCGGTTTCGGTGACGTTCAACTCGTCGTTGCCGAAGCCCGAGGTCCAGTTGAACATCATCTGCTCGTCCTCGTGCAGCATGGAGACGTTCATGGTGTCGGGCACTTCGCGGCCGTCCTTCCAGAGGAAGAGGCCGCCCGTCATGGTGACTTCCGCGGGGATCTTGAGGCCCATGGTCTTGTACCAGAAGGCGATCTGGTGGCACATGTTCTCGTAGACGTTGCCGCCGGAATAGTCCCAGAAGAAGCGCCAGTTGATGTAGCGGTTGGCGTCGAACGGGTGCGGGGGCGCGTCGCCCAGGAACGACTTCCACACGATGTTCTCGGGGGTCATATCGGGATAGACCGGCCGGGCCCACTGCGGTTTGCCGTGCGGCGTGTTGCGATACATGTGGGCTTCGATGGAGGTGACCTTGCCCATCAACTCGGGCCTGAGGAAGCTGGCGGCGTCGGCCACGTGCCCGTAGGAGGTCCACTGGTGGCCGATCTGCACGGCGCGGCCGGGGCCGGCGGCCTCGACGGCGGCGCGCATCTTCTTGGCGTGCGCCACGGTGAACGCCATGGTCTTTTCCTGGTAGACGTGCTTGCCGGAGGCGAGCGCGGCGGCGAAATGCTCGGCGTGCAGATGCTGGGGAGTAGCGATCAGCACGGCGTCAATGCTCTTGTCGTCGAGCAGGTAGCGGTAGTCGAGATACGTCTTGGCGTCAGCCGCGACGGTCTTGACCTCTTCCAGGCGGCGGGTGTAGACGTCGGCGGCGCCGGCGCACTGGACGTTGGCGCAGCTCAACGCTTCGCGCAGGATCTCGCTGCCGCGCGCGCCGTGTCCGATGATGCCGAGGCGAACGCGGTCGTTGGCGCCGAGGACGTTGGAAGCCGCCAGCGTGCCGGCCAGGCTGGACGCTACTTTGCCGATGAAATTACGGCGAGACTGCATGGCACTCCTTAAAAGCTCGTTTCGGGGACTAGAAACGATTATATCCGACGGCGGGAGAGGTTCGAGGGCTGGCCGGCGCGGGCACTGCGCGTCGCGGCTGAAAACCGCAACTTTATCCGCGTTTTTGACGCCAGAAACAAAGGACTTAGCTGCTAAATTCGGCAACTAAAGTTGCGGAATTTCGCTCCTCTCCGCCGACGGCCTGGCTGCTCCCGGTGAGCGAACCGCTCTACTACAATTCCACTATACAACGCGGGTCCAAGCGATTTCGCGCAAGTTGTTGAAACTACTGGGAAAGATTGTTGTGACTGAGAATTCGAGGAAGACAGGAAATCGGCCGCATGCCGGGCGCGTCGTTCGGAAGCACTGGTGAGGAGGGGACTTAGCCACGAATCGGGTGTCAGGGCTAACTGCAACGGTTTGGCGTTATGGGCCAATGGAGTGGGCATGGCGTTGCGGAAGTGATCCTGGACGGAAGAGGGACTCGGCCCATGGACGTCACACGAGAGATCGCCAGGCAAGTCGAGAAATTACCCGCGGACATGCAGGAACAAGTCCTCCGGTTCGTCGCTTCTCTCTGCGCTTCGGCGCCGCTGGGCGAAAACGGCGCGCGGTTACGCCAGTTCTCATCGTCTCTCGACTCCGTTTCCGCCCGGCAGATGACTCAAGCGATTGATGAGGAGTGTGAGCGGGTTGACGCCAGCGAGTGGTAGATTCCTGCCAGACACGAACATCGTCATCGCCCTGCTGGAGGGGGATGACGGGGTGCTTTCTAATCTGGTCCGGGCGCTCGTAGTATTCATACCGGCAGTTGCGCTCGGCGAGTTGTTCTTCGGAGCTGCGAAATCCGGTCGCCCTCTGTTCGCCCGGGCGCTAGTGAGAGCTAATCGTAACCGTTGCCGTCCCGAACAACGGGTCAATACTGCTAACATATACGCTGGCATGCGCCGAGGACCAGGTGGAATTGACCGGCCATGATCCCGAACATCCACCACATGGAATGCTTGGGCCTTCTTGCAAATAGGAGTACGGGCTCGCACCAATTTTGTATTCGTGAATTAGCACAGCGTTTGAGGGAAACCCTTGGTCCCACCCGTCGGCCTGTCTGTATTCGACTGTAAAAATATCGTCCGGAGTGCTCCCAACGATCTTCACGCCCAAGAAGCCGGCCGAAAACGGGTGACTGAGAGCCCCTACTACAAACTGTTGCGGCGCACTCCCGATTTTGTAGGTCGCGAGCTGAGATTGAGATACGGCATTCAAGAAGAGCAAATTCGGCAAGTTAAGGCCCGGCCCCGATCCCCCGCTGCCCAGGCCGTTCTGGTGATTTGTCTCAGCATACTCGGGAGGGTAATTGGCCGAGAAGAATTGCCAGGCGTTCAGGGTGCTCATGACGTCGAACTGATCGCAGTACTCGCACGGGCTGTTGTCCCAGGAGTGAGACATGCCCAGACCATGGCCCACCTCCTGGGCCGCGAAGGCCGTCCACATGCTATAGGGGTCAAAGACTACGCAGGCCAGATTGTAGGTTTTACCCTGAATCGTCAACGAACCCTGCCCATAGTAGCACGAACCGCCATCCTGCCGGTGGTTGGTCACCATGATGATGCCCCACCACCCTGCGCCGAAACCGATGGCCGCCGCTTCGGAAGCGGGTATCGCATCAGCGCACAGCTGAACACGTTTGTACCGATTGCCTGAACCTGCCAGCCCAGGCTCAGTTCCGTTGAAGGGCGCGGGATACCAACCGTATACCTTACTACCGCTGAGTGAAATCGTTCCGTAGCTCACATCGCTGTAATAGTCAATCATGTTCCCCGTTCCGGCCCCTTCGATCGTTAGGAACAAATCGATATAAGTATCGAGGTCTGTTATGGCGGGATTGAGGTCACCAGGCAGACTGCGGGTGCTGGGGTCATCGGACAGTGTGCATTTCAGCACGATCCAGGGACGAACGATGCTGCTGGGAGTCTGGAGAGACGAATAGCCCGGCCAAGGGATCAGCGCGCTGCTGGGACATCCCGAACTCGAAAAACCAAGCAGAATAGCCACGGCGACCGCGAAGGACCGTTTCGCGGGCAGGAGTGCTGTCGCCGCTTCGCTCTGTTGCTTGACTGCGCTCATGACCATCTCATTTCCGGGATTTCCATTTTGGCTGTCCGAACTGGCACCATCCTACACCAACACCCTCCAGGCGCCGCCAAATCCTATCGCCGCATATTCCTTTCAGCCAGGATTTCTATTAACGAAACCGTAGCACTTAGATTCTGTGCGGCCATGACGGTAAGCTCGGGGCATAACAGAACCTTCTTTCGCGCCGGGGCTTCCAGGTTGTGCGTGCCTGAAGACTTCAACAGGCACGGACCTGAAGGGCAATTCGCGCGCCACAATCTCCCGTGCTCTTGAACTCCTGCGAACACAAAAGCAGTGCCGCCGTTTGCGGCCATCGACCGCGTTCGGATGAACCGATAAGGTCCCGGTCATGAACCGCGCAGTTCACGGGAAAAGCCGATATGAGACATTTCAGGTGCCGGATCTGAGCGGAATCGATCACAACGCGCGCATCCGGGCACTGCCATCGCACATTTCCACCTCAGGACAAACATGCCAGCCGTTCCTCGCAACGTCAGGCTGCCCAGCGTCGCGTTGACGGCCAAGAAGCTGCGCTTGCACCCGCAGTTTTAATTCAACGGTACAGGAGCGCACCCAGGCAGGACAGATGCGTTTCAGGCAGGATTACCAGAGCGGCATCAGCAGGCCAAAGGTCGCGAGGTCCAACGCCTTTTCCTCCAAGCCCATTTGCAGCATCGCGGCAACGGAGATGTGGGGCCTGCTTTGCAACTCGAACGGGCGGACGGCGCGGTGCTCTACTCTCACCGTCTAGCGACCGGCCTGTCGAGCGGTTCCCACCGCGATTCGCGCGGCCATGCGCGGCAGCTTGACGGGCAAGCTCAGCCTGAACCTCGGGTCTAATGTCAACGGTGGTCGTCACGGCAGTCCCTATCTAAGATTATCGTCTTTTCCTTCTGTTTATTTACCCTACCCCGCCGCACCTCCCAGCGTCAATCGTTGGCAGTGGGCTCTTTTGGAAAAAACCCCACTACCCAACCGTTTCGTACGACATACCGTAAGGGCGACTTTGTCACTTGGCCGTTTTTTTCAGCAGCGCCTTGATTTCGTCGGGCAGCTCGAACTTGTCTTTGGGGATCTCGGCGTTGTGCTGCACGCTGTCGATGGTCAGGACGATTTCCTGGCCGGCCGCGTGAGCCACAGCTTTGTGCGCCAGGAGGATGTCACCCTCCTTGCGATAGTCGCTGAATATGGTCTCGGTCTCGATCTCGCCCATGGGAGTCTTGGATTTCATGGCCATCTTCGACAGCAGGTTGGATTGCTTGTCGTACCACTTAGTCACCGGGTTACCCGCGTTGGGAGTCAACACGACCTTGTAACAGTCCTTCCCGTCGAGGCTCTCGATGCCGGCGGTTTCCGCGCTCTTGAAGATCTCCCGCCACTTCGCGTCGGAGTTGAATCTGGCGCGCAGCAGAGTCTCGTCCTTTTCGTCTCCCTCTTTGACGCGCGAGCCCTGGATGGCCGACGAGGCCCACGCCACGCCGCCGCTGGTCCCCTCCAGGATCTTGCCGATGCCGGGCATGGTGAGCTCCGCGTAACTCTCGCCGGGCTCGGCGGTGAACTCCACCATCTTGCCTTTGAGCCCCATGGCGGCAAACTCCATGCTGCCGGTGGTGATTTCGGCGTGGATTTTGGCGTACGCGGCCTTACCGCCGGTCACCTCAACATACTTGTCGAGTATGGTTTCAGCCTTGGGCAGATCGTCGGCTGCCGCCAAGGCGCCGGCCGCCGCGAACAGCAGCGACAGGCCGATCCTGATTGTCCGTCCCGATTGAAACCGGTTCATAATGGCTTCCTCACTTCTTCTTCTGATTTCGAATCCATTCGACCGCGGCATCCAGCGCCGGGTCTTGTCCCGCCAGCAACTGGCGCCGCGTAGGGCGCACTTCCTCGTCCGGGATCACGCCGATTCCCTCGAGCGGCTTGCCGCCCTGGGAGATGTAGTTGGCGATGGCATACTGGAATCCATCGCCGTTGGGCAGCCTTTCGATAATGGAGGGCAGGGCCGCTCCGGCGGTGCGCGTGCCGAAGATGCGCGCGCGTTTCGCGTCTTTCAGCCCAGCGGCCAGGATCTCCGCGGTGGAGGCGGAACAGCCGTCCACCAGGATCGCCAGCGGACCGAGAAACGGCTGCGGGCGAGGAAAGACGACGAACTTGAGGGTGGCGCCGCGCAGATAAGTGGTGCCCAACTCGACGCCCGATTCGCCCATAAACCAGCCCGCGGCCCCCATGGCCAGCCCGCCGATGCCGCCGGGGTTGCCGCGAAGGTCGATGACGAAGCCGTTGCAGCCGCCACAACCGTTCACGGCGTCTGCGAAGGTTTTGGAGAGGACGTCGGGCTCCAGGAACAGGTTGAACCGCACGTAACCGATATCGGGGCGCACTTTTCGCCATTCCGCCCAGAAGTACATCGGGGGCATGTTGCCCAAGTGGGCTAGCTGGCCGCGCGGCTGGACGCGGTCCAGGCCGAGCGAGACGGTGCGATCGGCGGCGTCCAGAAAATCGAGATGCACCGTGGCGCCCTTCGGTCCCTGAAGGCGCGAGAGGACGGACCGCGCCAGGCGGAGGTCGAGCAGCGTGGAAGCGGCGAACTGCTGCTGGATGCGCTGGAGCGCGGGCGCCATTTCCGCGCCGTTGACGCGCACGATTTCCCAGCCCGGCTTGACTCCGTGCGCGGCGGCCGGCGATCCCGGTTCCACGGACGTCACCAGGGCGTGGCCTTCGATGACGCGGAGGTCGATGCCCGGATCGGCGTCGCGCGCTCCTCCGCCCGATGCATCAGAAGGGTCCAGCTCGCGGTAGACGTCCGCGGGGATGATGCCGTAGTGGGTGAGCTTCAGCCTCTCGAGCATGGACGACATCACCTTGCGAGCCTCGTCCATGGTTTTCGCGGCTTCGATCCCGGGCCGCAGCTCATCGTGCACGGCTTGCCAGTCGATGCCGCCGAGCTTGGGGTCCCAATGCTTATCGAGGACGGTCTTCCAGGCGTGCTCGAAGGAATCGATGTTGGCCTGGCGCCCGGCGGACGTGAGGGCCGGTTGGCCGCCAGCCACGACGGCACATGCCAGCGCGAGGACGGAGACCACGATCGGGCGCGGCATGCCTACCTTCCGGCTGCCAGTTCCTTCAGCTTCATCTCGAAGACGGGGAGCGGCTGCGCGCCCACCACCAACTCGCCATCCACGCCCTCGGAGGTGCTCTTGCCCACCACGAAGGACGGCGTGCCGTTGGCGCCGATGCGCATGGCCTCCATCACGTCGCTTTGCACCGCGTCCTTATACTTCTCACTTTGCACGCACGCACGGAAAGCGCCCACGTCCATATTGAGCCCGGTGGCATCCGCCACGAGGCTGTCCATGTCGAGCTTGTCGGGATTGGAACTCATGACCTCGCGAATTTTCCAGAACTGGCCCTGGTCGTTGGCACACCGGGCGGCCTGGGCGGCGCGCATGGCGTTGGGGTGGAAATCGAGCGGCAAGTCGCGGCTGTAGAACCGCACCTTTCCGGTATCGATGTAGTTCTTTTTCAGCTCGCCGAAGGACTTTACGTGGAAGCTCTGACAGAAGGGGCACTGGTAGTCGGTGAACTCCACCATGGTGAGCGGCGCGTCCTTGGAGCCGAGCATGGGGGCGCCCTGGAGATTGACTTTCGCGCGAGTGACCTGGTCCTTCGGCTCCTCCGCCGGCTTCGCGCCCTGTTTCTCGAGCAACTGCCGGATCTGGCGCAGCTCCTTGAGGATGTCGTCGGCCTGCTGGCGCGTGATGCCCGGCTCCTGCGCGCCCATCCGGAGCGCCAATGCCAGCGGCAGCGCCGCGAATCCCGCGTATCGAAAGAAACTCTTCATATTGAACCCTCGCCAGGCGCCGGGACGATTCCCGGCGCGGCACGCAAGAGTGCGCGCCACGATCCTCATCAGTTTTTCGCCAGGATCAGCATGTATTGGCTGCCCGGGACGTGCTCGCGTTCCGAGACGAGGCGGAAGTGGTTGGCCTCGATCTCCTTGATGACGTCCGGCTTGTCCAGCCGGATGTGCGTCATCGCCCGCCCGTTGGGCATCGCCTCCGGGCTTTTGTAATACTCCACAATCACCAGTTTCCCACCCGGCTTGAGCGAGCGGTAGATGCCGGCCAGCATCTTTTCGGGATAGTCGAAATGGTGATAGGTGTCCAGCACGAGCACCTGGTCGAGCTGGCCATCCGGCAGCATGGGATCGGACTCCGTGCCCTTGACGAAGGTGACGTTGTTGAGTTTCTGAACCTCGGCCCGCTGCTTCGCCGAGGCCAGAAAATCGTCGAAGATGTCCTCGCCGACGACGCGCCCGCGCGGGCCGACAGCGCGGCTCAGGAACGGCAGCATGTAGCCGACGCCGGTGCCCACATCGGCGACCGCCATGCCGCGCTCGAGCCCCATGGCTTCCACCAACTCACGCGGCTTCTGCTTCTCGTCGCGGGCTGGGTCGCCCAGGCCAGCGGCGAGCGCCTTGCGACCCTCTTCGGTCTTCAAGCCGGAATTCGCCTGGGAAGCCACCTGGCCGTAGAGACAACCGGCCAGCGCCAACGCCGCCACCAACGCCCGCGGTCTCATAAGCCCGGCTCCAAAGGCATGGCCAGCGGCTCTTCGCGCATGAAATCCAGACTAGACATTTCCTCCAACGCCTCCCGGACCGACTGTTCGGCGGTCTCCTCCACGGTGATTACGAACGGCAGGTCGTGCTTGGTGTCGCACGGCTCCTGCAGGACAGCATCCATACTGATATTCTTGCTCGCCAGGATGCCCGCGAGCCTGGCGATGATTCCGGGGCGGTCGTCGACGCGGAAGCGCATGTAGTACGCGCGCTTCTGCAAGGTGATGGAGACCGGCTTGTTCTCGCCCAGCCGCTCGTGGGCGAACGGGGAAACGCGCTCCGGGCTGCCGCCGCGGATCTCGCGCGCGACGCGCATCAGGTCGCTCACCACGGCCACGCCGGTGGGCCGCGCTCCGGCGCCCCATCCGTAATAGAAGGTGTCCTCGCCGAACTTGCCCTTCACCCAGACGGCGTTATAGGCGCCCTGGACGCCGGCCAGGATGGTGCTCACGGGAATGAGCGCCGGCCGCACGAACAGGATGAGCCCGTTGGCGGTCTTGCGCGCGCCGCAGACCAGCCGGATGGTATGCCCCAGGACCTTGGCATATCGGAAGTCGATGGGCGAAATGCGGCGGATGCCTTCCATGAAAATGTCCGAAGGGGTGATCTTCTCGCCGAACGCCAGGGCCGCCAGCAGAACCAGCTTGGAGCGCGCGTCGAACCCGTCGATATCGTAGGTCGGGTCGGCTTCGGCGTAGCCCAGCGACTGGGCCTCGGCCAGCACTTCGGCGAGCGGCACGTTGCGCTTCTCCATCTCGGTGAGCATGTAGTTGCAGGTGCCGTTGAGGATGCCGTAGAGCGCCACGACGTTGTCGCCCGAGATGCCTTCGCGCAACACGGCGTGAATCGGAATGCCGCCGCAAACGCTGGCCTCCATGGCGAGGTTGATTCCGGCGCGAATGGCGCGGTCCCAGATTTCGGGCCCGCAGTCGGCCATCAATTCCTTGTTGGCGGTGACGACGGACTTGCGGTTCTCGATGGAGGCGTTGACGATCTCGGCCGCCACGCTGGTGCCGCCCACAAGCTCGGCGACGATGTGCACGTCGGGATGGGTCACGACCTTGCGCCAGTCGGTGGTCTTGAAGACGGGCTCGAGCGCCGCGGGGATCTCCTTGCGATCGACCGAGCGGCTGCAAACCGCGACCACTTTGAGCCGGTAGCCCAGTTTGAGGGCGATCTGGTCGCCGTTTTCGGCCAGGATGGCCAGTGTTCCCGAGCCCACATTGCCCAGCCCCACTATGCCGACGTTGACTTCCTCCATATTCCACTCATGATAACAGGGGGGTGGGAGCGGCATGGCGCGGGAGCAAATTTCAGATGAATCGGGTATGGTTTCCATATGACTTACTCAATGCGTATCGGGATCATCGTGACGGCCATCGGAGCACTTGCCGGAGGCGCCGCGGCACAGAAGCTCCAGATGAAGGACCTGCCGCCGGCGGTCCAGAAGACCGTGCAGGACGAGGCCAAGGGCGCCGAGATCAAGGGCCTCTCCAAGGAGACCGAACACGGCAAGACGGAGTACGAAGTCGAGACCATAGTGAACGGCAAGCACCGCGACTTCAATGTGGACACCAAGGGGAACGTGACGGTGGTCGAGGTGGAATCCTCCCTCGACGGCATTCCGGCCGGCGCCAGGTCCGCCATCGAAAAGAAGGCCGCGGGGGGCAAGATACGCACGGTCGAGATCATGACGCGAGGGAGCGAGACCCTTTACGAGGCCGGCTACACCAGCAAGGACGGCAAGAGACACTCGGTGCTGGTGAAAGCGGACGGCACCGAAACCAAGGAGTGACGCGAAGAGGATCGATTGGCGGTCCGTTTCCACTTTTAACATCCGGGGTCCGGTGCGGAACCACGGGGGACCGCGTCCGCTATCATGAAGGCAGGTTCTCCCATGAAATCGACACTCCGGCGATGCACTATGGCGGTGGCGCTCGCCGCCATGAGCGCGTTGGCGTTGAATCAGAGGGGCGGCGCGGGCGGCGGGGGTTCCGGCGGCCAATTGCCAGGCGCCGTCCAGGACGACAGTGCCCGCCTGCCCAGCGGCAAACTGCAGCGCGACGAAATCCTCAAAGCCGAGCACGAAGAAAACCTGAAGGACGCCGGCAAACTCATCGAACTGGCCGAAGGACTGAAGGAAGACCTGGAAAAGAACGACCGCTACGTCCTTTCCCTTTCCACCTTGAAGAAAACGGATGATATCGAAAAACTGGTCAAGAAGATCCGTTCTCGCATGCGGCATTATTAGTCTCGCGGCACAGGCACTCCTGCCGGTGCGCGCGCGGGCCCAAGGCGGGGCGCCGTCCGGGCCCGCCGCCAAAACGCCTGCCATCGCGCTGATCGATGCGTCCGACGCCGCCCAATGGCAGGCGTGGACGAAAGACCTCGGCTGGCGCGTGATCACCCCCGCCGCTTCGGAGGCCAACATCGACCTCCGCGTCCAGGCGCTCGCTACCGCCGTGCAGAATGCCATCCGCGACTCCAGCGTGGACCCGGCGCGCATCTATCTTGCCGGCCGGGGTGACGCCGCGGCCGCGGTTTTCTACACCATCTCCCGCGTGCCCGACCTGTGGGCCGCCGGCCTGGCACTAGGCGGCTCGCCCCAGCCGGCTATCGATTCCGACCGGATCTTCACCGCCAACTTCACCAACGTGCCCGTCCTGTGGGTCGGTGGCGGCGCCGGCGATCAGGCCCTCGCCGGCAAGCTCCAAGCCGCCAAACTCAACGTGGAGTGGCTCTCGCCGGCGAGCGCCACCAATACCGCGGTGTTCGACTGGCTGGCGAAACACCGGCGCGACGACTTCCCCGCGGAAATCGACTGCGAGACCAACTCCCCCACCTTCGCCCACTGCTACTGGATCCAGTTGACCAAGTTCGACGTCAACGAGCGCAACGACGTCCTGCCGTCCACGCGCCTCGCGGCCGCCTCCAGTGCCGCGCTCGACCTGGGCGGCTTCGGCTTCAAGACGGACGATCCGGGACCCGGCGTGCTGGTCACCTTCCTGCCCGAAAAGTACAGCGGCCCGCTGAAGATGGGCGACCGCATCGTGGCGCTGGATGGGAAGCCCATCGAAAACGCGCGCCAGTACGGCGAGACCATGGCCAAGATCACCGACGAGAAACCGGCGGTCGCCACGGTGCAGCGCGGCAAGGAGCGCGTCCGGATGGAAACCCGCATTGTTCTTCCGCGGCGCGAGATGGTGGTGTCGGCGCGCGTGGAGGCCCAATACGTGCCCGACGACAAAGACATCCAGATCGTCAGCCGGACCGTCAAGGAGCTGCGGGTGACCATCCCGCCGCACTGGGCGCAAGGCGGCAGGCTCTACTGGAACGGGCTTACGCTCGAAAAAATCGATACGCCGGGCTGCATCCTGCTGAGCGTCGAGAAGGAACTGCTGCACGCGGCGCCATGCGCAAACTGACCCGGCAGGAGGCGGAGCGCCGCCTGATGCGCGTTCCTGAGAGCGAGCAGCGCGACGCGGCATTCCGCAAGGCCATCCGCCAGATCCCCCGTGGCAAGGTGGCCACGTATGGGCAGGTAGCGGCCGCCGCCGGATATCCGCTATATCACCGCCACGTCGCCCGGCTGCTGCACAATTGCGGCAATTCGCTGCCCTGGCAGCGGGTCGTCGGCGCGAGCGGCGCGATCAAGTTGCGCTACGAGGCCGGTCTGGAGCAGCGCACGCGCCTGGAAATGGAAGGCGTCCGTTTTCGCGGCAGCCGCGTCGACATGGCGGAACACCAGCACCGCTTCCGGCCGTGGGAATTCGCGTAGGGCCAGCACCGCGGCAGCACGGAGCCCGTCAGGTGGGCAATTGCTTCAACAGCTGAGGAAACATAGCCCGGATGAACTCTTTGCCGATTTCGGTCGCGGCGTCGATCTGGCCATCGCGAACCGGCACGATAACTCTCACGATCGAAGTATCGCTGCGGTGATACCGCAAGGCGTCCAACACCAGCCAGATCTTGGCGGAATACTCGCTGGCGATCACCCGGTTATGGCTCTGGTACCAGTAGAGAACCACACTCTTATTGTCGCCGTGCTCCACCACGTACTCATTGGTGACGATGGGCCTGTTCCACGCCGGGACGTCGAACGAGATCGTGGTGTTCCTGACCTCTTCCCACCCGTTAGCCGGTAGGCAGTTCTTGGGCGTATGGGGAGACTGGCCGTAGCGCTGGGTTTTGAAAAATGCGATGAAGAGGCCCACGGAGGAAGATTGCGAAGAACTCGCATAAGCCCGATTCAGCAAATCGTCGGCTTTCAGAAGGTCCCGGATCTCCTGTTCGACGGGCACGTCCGAGACCATGCGCCACTCGTTCATCGACTGGGGAAAGTCGCTGAGCGGCGCCATGGCGGGCACACGTTCGGAACGGAAGGCAACCGTATAATACACGGCGGCCTGCAAGAGCAGGACGGCGGTGAGAACCAGTGTGTACCTGTTGCGCAGGAAGTCCATGAGGTCAGTTTCCGAGGCCCATTCGCTATCATAACATTGCGGTTCGAAGGGCGGCCCGACTTACTACCTGAGCGGTACCAGGAGCGGGGTTGCGGCGGTGAGGCAGCCGGCGCGCGTCCGGTAGACTGGAAGCAGTGGAAGAAGAGGTCCTCGGCAAGGCATACGATTCCCAATTGATGCGCCGGTTGCTGGGCTACATGCGCCCTTACCGGACCCTGGTGGCATTCTCGCTGCTGTTTCTGATGGGGCAGTCCGGGTTGCAGGTGCTGGGGCCGCTGCTCACCAAGATCGCGGTGGACCGCTACCTCGAGCACAGCACGCACGCCGCGCCGACCTTTCTCGATCCGCTTCTGCCCTCCGACCCCTGGACCGGGCTGTCGAAAATCGGTCTCCTCTACCTGGGGGTGCTGCTGGGCACGATGGTCTGCGAATTCGCTCAAACTTACCTGATGCAATACACCGGGCAGCTTGCCATGTTCGACCTGCGCCGCCAGCTCATGGGGCACCTGCAACGGCTGGACCTGGCCTTCTACGACCACAATCCGGTGGGGCGCCTGGTCACGCGCGTCACCACCGACGTGGACGTGCTGAACGACCTGTTCGCCTCGGGCTTGGTGACGATCCTGGGCGACGTGCTGGTGCTGGCCTTGATCGTGGCGATCATGTTCCGGCTGAGCCCGCTGCTCACCCTGATCATGCTGGCGGCCATGCCGCTGGTCATCGTGGCGACCCTGGTGTTCCGGCGGACGGTGACGCAGAGTTACCGGCGCATCCGGGTGGCGATCGCCCGCATCAACGCGTACCTTCAGGAGCACATCACCGGCATCGCGGTGCTGCAACTTTTCAACCGCGAAGCCGAGAGCGGCCGCGAGTTCGAACGGATCAATCGCGACCACATGGACGCCTACAAGGACGCCATCACCGCGTACGGATGGTTCTATCCGGTGGTGGAGTTCATTTCCATGCTGGCGCTGGCGGGCATCCTGAGCTACGGCGGGCTGCGCATCGAGAGCGGCAGGCTGACACTGGGCGTGGTGGTGGCGTTTCTGCAGTACGGCCTGCGGTTCTTCCGCCCGATTCAGGACCTGAGCGAAAAGTACAATATCTTGCAAGCGGCCATGGCATCGTCGGAGCGCATCTTCAAGCTGCTGGACACCGAGGCCACGGTGCTGCCGCCGGCGGATGGGCATCCCGAACCGCGGAGCGCCGCCGCCATCGAGTTCGAGCATGTCTGGTTTGCTTACCGCGGCGAGGAATGGGTGCTGCGGGACGTGAGCTTCACCATCGCGGCGGGGGAAACGATCGCGGTGGTGGGGCACACGGGCGCCGGCAAGACCACGCTCACGAGCCTGCTGCTGCGCTTCTACGACGTGCAGCAAGGCAGCATCCGGGTGGACGGCGTGGATGTGCGGGACTTCGATCCGCTGGAGCTGCGCCGCCGGTTCGGCGTGGTGTTGCAGGACCCGTACCTGTTCACCGGCACGCTGGAGGAGAACATCCGGCTGGGAACCGAGACCATCCGGCGCGAAGAAGTGGAGGCGGCGGCGGAGCAGGTGAACCTGCTGGACTTCATCCGCGGCCTGCCCGAGGGCTTCGCGCATCCCATTCGCGAGCGCGGCAGCGGCCTTTCGACGGGACAGAAGCAGTTGATCAGCTTCGCGCGCGCGCTGGCCCACAATCCGCGGTACCTGATTCTGGACGAGGCCACTTCGAGCGTCGACACCGAGACCGAGTTCCGCGTGCGGGAAGCGCTGGGCCGCATGGTGGAAGGGCGGACTTCGATCGTCATCGCGCACCGCCTCTCGACCATCCAGCGCGCCGACCGCATCCTGGTGATGCACAAGGGACGGCTGCGCGAATCGGGGACGCACCAGCAGTTGCTGGCCGAGCGCGGAATCTACTGGAAGCTGTACCAGCTACAGTACAAGGACCAGGAAGTGCGGGCGCGGTAGGGCGGCATCGCGCGCCCGCGGCGTCAGCTAGTCTTTTTGGCGTCCCACTGGATGGCATTTCCGCCCGCGGGGTTTTCGACGGTAAACTTGATTTCGTTGCCGCCCACGATCTTCCCCTTGTAGCTCAGCTTCATCTCGTTGTCCTGAAACTTAACGGTGATGGTGAAGGACACGGTGTCGCCTTCCACCTTGCCGTCCATGAGGGTGGACTTGCCCATCATCGAGCTTGTGGTTTCGCCGGTAAGCTTAGTGCCGTCCTGTTTGAAGACGAAAGTTCGCTCCATGGACCCGTTGGGCCCGTCGGCGGTGGCCTTCCAGTTACCGCTGATATCCGCGGCGACGGCGGAAAGGGCGAACACGGCGATCAAAACCAGCAGACGCTTCATGGGAATTGCTCCTTCTGGAACAAGTCTGCTGGATTCGCGGGTGGAGGTCAAGTGGACGCGGGAGCGAGCGACGCAGGCGGCACAGGCTTTCACGGCGTCCCAGTAGCGGACACGAAGGTCCGGAATTGAACGCAGCGCGGCCTGGCCGGCGCGGAGAATCCGCAACTTAGGCCTGGCATTCCGGATGCATACTGGAATAGGAACATCATGCGCAGCCTTTACGAGGACCTGCGCTATGCCCTCCGAGTTCTTCGGGGCAGTCCAGGGTTCACGGCGGTGGCCGTGCTCACGCTGGCGCTCGGTATAGCGGCGAACGCGACTGTCTTCGGCTGGATCGACTCCCTGCTGGTCCACCCGTTCCCCGGGGTGGCCGGGGGCGGACGGCTGGCGGCGCTCGAAACCGTGTCGCCGAGCGGCGAATACACCAACACTTCCTACCGCGATTACCGCGATTATCGCGACAGGCTGAAGTCCTTTTCCGGTCTGGCCGCCTCGCTGGCAAACGCGTTCAACGTTGGAACGGCCGACAACCCGCGCCGGATTTACGGCGAATACGTCTCCGGCAACTATTTCGCGGTGCTGGGCGTGAAGCCCGTGCGCGGGCGGTCGTTCCTGCCATCGGAATATGGCGACAAGCCGGGCGCCTTTCCGGTGGCGGTGATCAGCTACCGGCTCTGGCGGAGCCTGTTCCAGGGCGACCCGGGCGTGGTGGGCAGGACCGTCCGCGTGAACCGTTACGAACTGAGGGTGGCCGGCATCGCGCCGGAGGAGTTTCACGGCACGATGCCCGGCATGCTGATGGAGATTTGGATCCCCATGAGCATGGCGCCGCTGCTGAACGGTCAGGGCGGGTGGCTGCTGGAAGACCGGAACGTGCGGCAGATGTGGGTGACCGCGCGGCTGGAGTCCGGCGTGGCGCTCGAGCAGGCGAACGCGGAAGTCGAAGTGTGCGCGCGGCGCCTGGCGGAGGAATCGCCGAAGACCAGCGGCGGCTTCCGCGCGAGCCTGATGCCCGTGCGGAAGGCGCACTTGGGAATGCAGTCGGTGCTGCTTGCGCCTCTGCGGATTCTGATGGCCGTCTGCTTCGTAGTGTTCCTGATCGTGGGCGCGAATGTAGCCAACTTGCAGCTGGCCCGCGCCACCGCACGGCGGAGAGAGTTGTGCGTGCGCATGGCCCTGGGCGCGGGCCGCTGGCGCCTGGTGCGGCAGCTTCTTACCGAGAGCCTGCTGCTGGCGGCGATGGGCGCACTGGCGGGCATTGCGCTGGCGGCCTGGCTGGGACGCGCGCTCCTCTGGATGCTGCCGCCGGCGGGGTTTCCAGTGGAGTTCGATTTCAGGCTGAACGCGGACATGCTCGGGTTTACCGCGCTGTTGTGCTGCGCCGGTGCCCTGCTGACCGGCCTCGCGCCCGCCGTGCACTCGGTGAGAAGCGGTTTGATGGAGGCTCTGAAGGAAGGAGGGAGGAGCGGGACGCCCGGCGCCGGCCAGAACCGGACGCGCGGGCTGCTGGTGGTTTCCGAGGTGGCGCTGGCGCTGGTGGCGCTGGTTGGCACCGCGCTGTTCGCGCGGAGCTTTCAAAACGCGCGGGCCATTCATCCGGGCTTCGACGCGAGCAACGTCCTGTTTGCGAAATTCCACCTCGATACTTTTTGTACGGATGCCGATCAGCGGGCCCGGTTCTGCCTTCGCCTGCGCGACCGCATCAGCGATCTTCCGGGCATCGCCAACCTGAGCTTCGCAAATACGGTGCCGCTGGAGATCGGCACCGGCCAGTTCTCAGCGATAGAAGTGGAAGGATACGTCCCCGGTCCGAGCGAGCAAATGAGCGTGATGAGCGCTACGGTCGCACCGCGCTATTTCGACACGCTGCGCATTCCGGTGCTTCAGGGCCGCGACTTTACCGAACAGGACGATAGCGGCAGCGCGCCCGTGTTGATGGTCAATCAGGCATTCGCGCAGCGTTACTTCGGAGGCGGCAACCCGGTGGAGCGCAGGGTCCGCGTGGACGGCTCCTGGTCGACCGTAACCGGTGAGGTGAAGGACAGCAAATATCACCGGCTGACGGAACCGTCCACGCCCTACATCTACCTGCCGTACCGCCAGAACCACGGGGGCGAGTTCTGGACTGGCTTCTTCATCCGGACCGTGGGGCCCGCGCGGGCTTCGGCGGCCGCGATCCGCCGCGAGGCCGCCGCGATCGAGCCGAACGCCGGCGCCGCGGAGGTAGTGGATTTCGAAGAAGTGATTTCCGGCTCGCTTTATGCGCAGAAGGTGGCGGCGGCGCTGCTGAGCGTGCTCGGTGCGGTGTCGCTGCTGCTGGCGGCGCTGGGCTTGTACAGCTTGCTGGCGTACGCGGTGAGCCAGCGCGAGCACGAGTTTGGCATCCGCCTGGCGCTGGGCGCCGCGCCGTTCGACGTGGTGGTCCTGGTGCTGCGCCGCGGCATGGCGCTGACGGTGGCGGGCATCCTGGTTGGGGCGGTGCTGGCGATCGCGGCGATGCGCATGGCGGCGGGGCTGCTGGTGGGCGTGAGTCCGGGCGATCCGGTGGCGATTGCGGGCTCGGCGCTGTTCCTCGGCGCTGTCGCGCTGCTGGCGAGTTATCTGCCGGCGCGGCGGGCGACGAAGGTCGATCCCGTGGTGACGCTGCGGCAGGCGTGAGCGCCGCACGCGGGGGCGAGGTCAAGCGGACGCGGGGGGCGAGGGGCGGGGAGCCTGATAGTTCTTATACGCCAGATCCAGCAGCTCCACCACGTGCATGACACGCTGGCGGGAACCGTGCAGCCGCGCGCCGGCCTGGAGCTGCAGCATGCATCCGGGATTGGCGGTGGCGATGATGGCGGCGCCGGTGGCGTTGATGGATTCCATCTTGTGCGCCAGGATCTGGCCCGACATTTCACGTTCCACCACGTTGTAGATGCCGGCGCTGCCGCAACAGAGATCCGAACCCGCCATCTCCCGCAAGGTGAGCCCGGGCACGGCGGCCAGCAGCTTGCGCGGAGCCGAGCGGATCTTCTGCCCGTGCGCCAGGTGGCAGGAATCCTGGTACGTCGCGACGGCGTTGACCGGACCCATCTGGGTGTTGCATTCGATTCCGGCAAGGAACTCGGTGATGTCGCGCATCAGGAGAGAAAACTCGTGGGCTTTAGCCGCATAGGCGGGATCGTCCGCGAGCAATTCACCGTACTCCTTCAGAGTGGAACCGCATCCGGCGGCGTTGGTGATGATCGCGTCGAAGCCGCCGCCCAACACGGCATCGATATTGCGGCGGGCGAGACTCCGGGCATCCTCCCGAAGGCCGGAGTGCAGGTGCAGTGCGCCGCAGCAGCCCTGGTCGTCGGGAACCACCACCTCGCAGCCGTTTTTCTGGAGCACGCGCACGGTGGCCTCATTCAAGCGCGCGAACGACACGTTGGCGATGCAGCCGGCCAGGAAGGCGACGCGATACCGGCGCTCGCCCTGCGGCGGAAAAGTCCGGCCGATCTGGCTGAAGAAGAACGGCGGTTCGGCCGAAGGAGCCAACTGCGCCAGGTCGCCCAGACTGCCGAGCAGCCTGAGAAAAGTCATGCCCCGCACCAGCGCTTTGACGCCGCTGGCTTCATATAGGTAGAGCAGCGTTCCGGCGGCCGTGAGCAGGAAGCGCGACTGGAGCAGGCGGTCGAAGACGTAGCGGCGAAGACGGCGCGCGAACCAGCCGCGGCGCACCTGGCTTTCGATTTCGGCGCGCGCATCCTCCACCATGCGGCCGTAGCGCACACCCGAAGGGCAGGCCGATTCGCAGCCGCGGCAGGCCAGGCAAAGGCCGATGTGCTGAACGTAGGAGGGCGTGATGGGCGCCCCTTCCGACACTTGCACCATCTGATAAATGCGGCCGCGCGGCGAGTCCATCTCCAGCCCCAGCTCGCGGTAGGTGGGGCAGGCGTTGAGGCACAGGCCGCAGTGCACGCAGCAGTCCAGGTCGAACTGGCGCGGGCCAAGGCGGGTTGTTTCAGATGCGGTTATAGAGACGGCCACGGTTTAACAGGTTCTCCGGGTCAAACAGATTCTTGACGCGCCGCATGATCTCGAAATCGCCGCCCGGCGCGGGCCACAGGTCGAGCGACTGCTTCCGGTCTTCGGGCGAAAACTCGATCACCGCTTTCCATCCGCGCCCGGCGCTTTCCGCAGCCCAATCAGCGGCGGCCTCCGGCGCTTCGAAGAAGCCGTAACAGACACCCGAGCCCGCGCGCGCCACCGCCGGCCCGCCGAACGATGACATGACGGCTTCCAGCTCTTTCAGGGTACACGAGGCGCGTACGGAAGCGCCATCGGGGTGCCTGGCGAGGTAGCGCGGCGTGAACTCTTCGATATGGCGCCAGAGGGTCGCCTGCGCGGAGTCGTCCAGCGCCACGCCTTCGCCGAGCTGCGCGATTTCGCGCTCGCCCCGGTCGATGGCGGCGGCATTGCCTCCGGTGCGAATGGCCAGCAGCCACGCGGCGTTGCCGACGGTGGCTCCGGCGGCGGGATTCAGCAGATCGATGGCAGACGGCTGGAGGGCGCCGGCGAGGATGCGGTTGCGCGCGGCGACGGTGGCAGCGGCGGAGTCGAATCGCAGCAGAAAGCTGCGCTCCACTTCGGGCGCCGGACAGAGCTTGAAATTGACCACCGCGATGGCCGCCAGCGTGCCGAAGGAGCCGATCATGAGCTTGGCCATGTCCAGGCCGGCGACGTTCTTGACCACCATGCCGCCGGATTGCACCAGTTTGCCTTCGAGCGTGGCGAAGCGCATGCCGATGACGAGATCGCGCGCCGTGCCGTACAAGCGCCGTCTTGGGCCGCTGGAGTTCGACGCCATCACGCCGCCGACGGTGGCGGCGGCGCCAAACGGCGGATCGAGCGGCACCATCTGCCGGTTTTCCGCGAGCAGGCACGACAACTCGCGCCACGGAAGCCCCGCCTCCACGCTGATGGTCAGATCGTGCGGCTCGTATTTCAGAACGCGCCGCAGGCGGGCGGTGGAAACAGATTCCTCCGCGGGCCCCGCCGGGCCGGCCATTCCGCGCTTGCTCCGATTGCCGGATAACGCGATGGTGCGGCCGCGCGACCGAGCGGAGTGCAGCGCTTCGGCCAATTCTTCGGGCGTTTGAGGCGTCAGGGGTTGCGGCATCAGGCAAACACCAGGCGGCGCAGAACCGACGTGAGGATGGTCAGGACGAGAGAGCCCAAGACCGCGTTCAGGAACCCGTTCACCCGAAAGCCGGGCGTGAACAGCGACGCCAGCTTCAACAGGAAAGCGTTCACCACCAGCAGGAAAAGTCCCAGCGTCAGGATGGTGAAGGGAAGCGTGAGGAATTTGATCACGGGACCGACGACGGCGTTCACGACGGCGATGACAATGGTGGCGAGCAGGGCCGCTCCGAAGTCGCGGACCTGAATCCCGGGGATGATCTCGGCCACGATCCACAACGCCAGCGCGCTGACCAGCCAGCCTACAATAAGCTGAAGCATTTTGAACCTCCGGCCAGAGATAATGATAAGCCATGGCAACTTTGTATGCCGGGACCTCCGGCTTCGCATACCCCGCCTGGAAGCCCGGATTCTATCCGGCCAAGCTTCCGTCCAACCAATTCCTGAAACACTATGCCGGGCGGCTGAACTCGGTGGAGATCAATTACACGTTTCGGCGCCTGCCCTCGGCCGCCACCTTGCAAAGCTGGGTGGAGGCCACGCCGCCGGGCTTCGTCTTCGCGGTGAAGGCCAACCAGCGGATCACCCACATCCTGCGGCTCAAAAACGCTGAACAGGCCACGGAGATCTTTTTTAAAGCCATCGACCCGCTGCGCACCTCGCGGCGAATCGGTCCGGTGCTTTTCCAGTTGCCGCCGCAGTTGAAGTGCGACCTGGGCCTGCTCGGGAGCTTCCTGCCGCTGCTGCCGGACGGCATGCGCTACGCCTTCGAATTCCGCCACGCATCGTGGCTGGTAGACGAGGTGTACGACGCCCTGCGGGAGCGCAACATTTCCCTGTGCGTGGCGGAATCGGAGAGGCTCGAAGTGCCGGAGGTGATCACGGCCGACTTCGTGTACTACCGCCTGCGCAAGCCGGATTACACGGATGCGGACGTGGATGCGATCGCCGCGCGCGCCGGCGACTTGCTGGCCGGCGGCCGGGACCTGTACCTGATGTTCAAGCACGAGGAATCGCCCGAAGGGGCGCTCAATGCCGAGCGGCTGTTGGGCCCGCGCCGGGAAACTACTTGATGCGCTCGTCCTTCTCCACTTTTCCGTCGCGGACGTGGATGATACGGTGCGCGTGCATGGCGATATCGTGTTCGTGGGTCACCAGCACGATGGTATTGCCCTGCTGGAACAGCCGCTCGAACAGGCCCATGATTTCGTTGCCGGTGGCGGTGTCCAGGTTGCCCGTGGGCTCGTCGGCCAGCAGAATCGAAGGATTGTTCACCAGCGCCCGAGCCACCGCCACGCGCTGGCGCTGGCCGCCGGAAAGCTCGTTGGGCTTGTGGTACATGCGGGATTCCAGGTCCACCGCCCGCATGGCGGCTTTGGCCATTTCGAGGCGCTTCTCCGAACCCAGGCCGGAGTAGATCAGCGGCAGTTCCACGTTGTGCAGCGACGTGGCCCTTGGCAGCAGGTTAAAGGTCTGGAAAACGAAGCCGATTTCCTTGTTGCGGATGCGCGCCAGCTCGTCGTCGGTCATTTCGCTGACCAGGTTGCCGTTGATGTAGTACTGCCCCTTGCTCGGCGTATCGAGACATCCGATGAGGTTCATCAGGGTCGATTTGCCCGATCCCGACGGACCCATGATGGCGACGTACTCGCCACGTTTGATCTCGATATCCACGCCGGAAACGGCGTGAATTTCCTGATCGCCCATGACGTAGGTCTTCCACAGGCCATAGGTGCGGATGACGATGCCGTCCCGCTTGAGGTCCAAGCCGCGCTGGATGAGTTCCTTTTCTGCAACCGCTGCCATCTTGATGGTTCTCGTTTCTGAGTTTTACGTCTGGTGGGACTGGCCGTCAGGCCGCCGTTACGTCTTCTGCTGCAGAGCCGGCGTCTTGTTGTCCACCTTCACCATGGTCTCGTTCTTAATGGTCCGGATCACCTGGTAGGTTCCCGTGATGATCTGGTCGCCTTCTTTCAACCCGCCGACCACCTCGATATCGGTGGCTCCGGTAATTCCCGTATCCACTTTCTGGAAGACGGCCTTCTCTCCGTTGACCACGAAAACGCCGGTAAGTTCTTCCTTTTTCGCCTTTTCCGCGGCCGGGTCGAGTTTCGTGGCCGCCTGGGCGCCGCCAGCCGGCGCCGCCGGCTGCACCTCCAGGTCGCCCTTCTGGCGAACGGTCAGCGCCTGGATCGGTATAGTTAGGACGTTCGCACGGGTGGCCGTGGTTATCTTCGCCGTGCAAGAAAGTCCGGGACGGACGTCGTCGGGCGGATTGTCCAGCGCGACGACCACCTTGAAGTCCTTGGCTTCCTGGCTGGAGATGGCGCTCTGGTTGGCCGCCACGCCGGTAGACCGAAGGATCGCGGTGTTGCCGATTTCCGTCACGTGCCCTTTGAAGGTCTTGTTGGGGATGGCGTCGATGGTGACGTCGGCAATCTGCCCGAGCTTGATGTTCACGATATCCGTCTCATCCACCTTGACTTCCGCGGTGATGAGGGACATGTCCGCGATGGTCATGATGAGGGTTCCGGACTGGTTCTGAAGGCCGGGCACCACGGACTCGCCGGCCCGCACCGGCAGATTCGTCACCACGCCGTCGATCGGCGCGTAGGAGCTGCGCTTATGCAGGATGTCGTTGGCCCGCACCAGGCCGGCCCTGTTCTGGGCGACGCGCTTTTGGGCGGAGGTGAGATTCGCCGCCATCTGCTCCCGCTGGGCCCTGGCCTGGGTGATCCTCGCTTCGGACTCCTTGATGGCGGCCTGCTGCGACAGGTAGGTGAACCGCTTCAGGTCGTAATCCTGCTTGGCCATGAGCTGCTCTTTGTAGAGCAACTCGGCGCGGTCCAACTCGGACTTCATACGATCCAGGTCGGCTTTGTCCTTTTCGAGGGTGGCCACCATGGTGGCGGTGTTCTCATCGGAGGCCTTCAGCCCGGCTTCGGAGGCGCTCGAGTCGGCCTCGGCCGACGCAAGGCTGGCTTCCTGGGATTTCACGTCGGCCTCGGGCTGGATGTCCTCGATCTTCGCCAGCAACTGCCCGCGGCGCACGCGGTCGCCTTCTTTGACCAGCAATTCCGTAATATCGCCCACCGCGTTGGCGCCGATATTGATGTAATTCTTGGGCTTGATTTCGCCCGAGGCGGTAACCAGACTGGTGAGATCCATGCGGGCGACCTTGCCGGTCTGCACGGTCACAACCCCGCGCTTACTGTAAACAGTGCTTGCGTAAACTCCGACGACCGCCAAAAGTACGGCCACCAGAACGATAAAAATCTTCCACTTACGTTTCACGGCGCAAATCTCCCCTTTTTCCTGTCACCCGTTATAGACGCCAATCGACGGCTGGGAGTTCAGTTCTTATTTTACACCGCCGCATCTGTTTGCCGGGGGCATGCAGAGATTCCCTTAGAGAGACGCGCCGGGAGCCCGGAAATTAGCGCCTGCCGTCCCGGATACCGCGGGCTGACGCACGCGGGCCGGCAGATCAACGCCCCAAGGTGGCGTCAACACGCCGGCGCTTGATCGGCGCGCCCCGATTTCCCGAGGCGGAGCGGCCTCACGCGAAGAAGTTCCCCATGCGGCGGAACTTGGCGTAGCGGTGCTCCACCAACTGGCTGGCGCTCATCGCGGAAAGCTCATCCAGGCTCCGGCGCAACTGCGCGCGCAGGCTCTCGGCGGCGGCGGCGGGATCTTCCTGTGCGCCGCCGGGCGGCTCCGGCACGATGCAGTCGATCAGCCCGAGCGATTGCAGATCTTCCGCGGTCAGCCGGAGAGCCGCCGCGGCCTGCTCCGCCTTCCCGGAATCGCGATAAATAATGGCGGCGCAGCTTTCCGGCGAAATGACGCTGTACACCGCGTTCTCCAGCATCAGGACCGTGTTACCCACCCCGAGGGCCAGCGCTCCGCCGCTGCCGCCCTCTCCGATACATACTACGATCACCGGCACGGGGAGCCGCGCCATCTCGCGCAGGTTGCGGGCGATGGCTTCGGCCTGGCCGCGCTCCTCGGCGTCAATTCCCGGGTAGGCGCCGGGCGTATCCAGCAACGTAATGATGGGCCGCCCGAACTTGGCCGCGATATTCATGGCGCGGAGGGCCTTGCGGTAGCCCTCCGGTTTGGGCATCCCGAAGTTGCGGTAGAGCTTCTGCTTGGTGTCCCTGCCCTTCTGCTCCGCCACCACCATGACCGGCTGTCCCTCGAAGCGCCCGAGGCCGGCCACGATGGCGGGATCGTCGCCGAAAGAGCGGTCGCCGTGGATTTCCTGGAAGTCGGTCACCAGGCGCTCGATGTAATCGAGAGAATGAGGCCGCTTCGGATGCCGTGCCAACTGGACGCGGCGCCACGCCGGATGGAGTTCGGGAGCGGCCGCGGCGACGCCCGGGTTCTGATCGGAATCCACTCACACATCTTAACAGGGGTCATCAAGGGCGGGGATTGTGCGCGTCCGCACCGTCCGACCGTCCTGTAGTGAACCACATGCCCCAGTTTCGTCTTGTCATTTTCGAAGGTCAAACTCAAACTCTAAGTAGGGCGACCTCGCCCAATCGAGGTAAGGAGGGTTCAAGGAAAAATGTGTGATTACTCGTTAATGGCTGTACCAAACCGGTTGGCTCGGGAGGGCGAGGAACTGGTGTCTCACCGTTTCCCGACAGGATCGCTAGGGCTGGCCTCACCCGCGGATGTGAAGCGCGCGGCCGATCCACCGCTGCCGGCGCGCCGTGGTTTGTGGTGCGCGGTGAAGGAGTTCTTCAACCCGCCGAAGATAGCATCGGTTCCCGCGGTCTGCATTCCGCCGGGCGCCCGGCTTCAACTGCGCGACATCCCATCGCGGCTGCAAAACGAGATGGGTGTAGGGCCGGCGGAGATTGTAACCTTCACGCAGATCTCGGCGGCCGTCAACAGCTACCGGGACGCCGTCAGGTTCGAAAACGGCCGGGAGTTGAGGCTCCAGGAACTCCGGGAGGGGCAGCGCGTCCGCGTGCTGGATCTTTCAGCGGCGGAGGAGCTGGATCTCGATCGCCTGCGCGAGGAGCGGGCGGAGTTCACTTTCCCCCGGCGGTAAAGCGGCGATTCGGGGGCAAGGTCGACATCACGGGCGGACCTGAGAACGCCCCGCCTGTGCCAAGGCCAAGTGTGTTGGGCTAAACTGGAACACTCAGGTTTGGTTCGCCTTGGTCGATCTGCACTCGCATACTGATGAATCCGACGGCAGCTACTCGCCTGCCCGGCTGGTGGAAGAAGCGGCGTCCGCGGGCGTGAAAGTACTGTCGATCACCGACCACGACACGTTCGCGGGGTACGATCAGGCGTTGCCGCTGGCGCGGAAAAACGGCATCGAACTGGTCTGCGGCATCGAAATCTCCACCAAGCTTCACGGGCACTCGGTCCACCTGCTGGGGTATTTTCTGGAGGACGGCGGCCTTCCCGGTTTCCGCGACTGGATTCGCGAAATGCAGGAATCGCGGCGGGAACGGAACGTGCGGCTCGCCGCCCGGCTCCGCGAGCTGGGCTTCGACATCACGGTCGAAGAGGCGGAGGCGCGCGGGCGGGGCATGACCGGCCGCCCGCACTTCGCCCGGATCATGGTGGAAAAAGGGTACGTCTCCAATTACCGCGAGGCCTTCGACAACTATCTGGACGAATCGGCCCAAGGCTACGTTTACCGCCGCGAGCCGCAGCTTGCCGATGCCGTGGAAAGAATCCGGGGCGCCGGAGGGATCGCCTCCCTGGCACACCCGGTGCGGATCTCGGGCGACGTCCCGGCGCTGATGCCGGGACTCTGCCGGTGGGGCCTGAATGCCATCGAGGCTTACCACAGCGATCATGACCCGGGCCAGACGGCGCTGTACCTCGCGATTGCCGAGCAGCACGGCATCCTGGTGACCGGCGGCTCGGATTTTCACGGCGAGGCGAAGCCCGAAGTGAAGCTGGGCACGGGCCGCGACGGCAATCTGAAAATCCCGCCCGGCGTCGTCGAGCGGCTGCGTCAGGCGGTGCGGACGTAGGCCAGCGCCACCACCTTGCCGGCCTGCGGCGAATAGACCGAAGAGGTCACCTCCGCCTCATGCCCGTTCACCATTAGCTTCGTGCCCGCAAGGACCGGCTCCAGGCCGTCCAGCTCGATGCGCTCCAGCTTCTTGTTCACGTGCCCCTGGGCGCGGATCCGCTCCACGATCTCCTGCCCGATGTAACAACCTTTGGTGAAGCTCACGGCCTGTAACTGCTGCGTCTCCTGCGGCAGCGAAGTATCGCGGATGTCCTCTCCCCAGACCGGCTTGCCGTTTTCAATGCGGACCAGCCGCGCATCTTCGGCGGACGCCCGCAGCGCGCCGGCGCGCTCCAGATGCGCCACCAGCTCGGCCTTCTGCTCCGCGGGGCAGTAGATTCGAAATCCGGGCTGCCCGGTGACGGTAAACGGCCCCGTGAAGTGGTCCCCGGACGGGATCGGGATGCCCGCGGCGTCCGGCCCTTCCACGCCCAGCGAAGCGGTGGCGCCGGTGACATCCTCCAGCTCCACCTGGTCGGCAACTTTGTATTTCAGGATGTGCTGCCGCACCTTTTCGCGCAGCTCCGGCTCCGTATCGATCAGGAAATGGTCTTCGAAACAGAGCAGGTAAAGATCCGCCTGGATGCGCCCCTGGGGGCTGAGCAGAAACGCGTAGCACGACGAGCCGGGCGTCATCTTCCTGACTTCGTTGCTGGTGACGTTGTGCAGAAATCGGGCGCGGTCGCGGCCGCGCGCCACTATGCGGCCGCGCGCCGAAAGATCCAGCCAGGCGGCGCCGTGCCGCAACGCTCTGTAACCTTCGCTCATGACTCCATGTTAAAAGATGTGGCGGAGATAGACGGCGATCACCAGGATGATGGCGCTGGAGATGAGGGTGCCGGTCATCATGCGGGCGCGCCGCGGATTCTGCGGCTGGGTGATGAGCCAGGCGACGAAGAACACGTGCAGCGCGAGCAGGAGCTTGACGCCCAGCAGCATGTGATAGATGGGCCTGTGGCCGGGCGTAGTGAGCAGGTTATACAGGCCGGAGACGATCAGGCCGCAAATAGAGAACAGGACCAGCGGCCGGTACGACACCGCGGTTTTCGAGCCAACCGCTTCGCCGGACTCCGGGGACAGGGAGCCGAGCGCGGGAACCAGCACCAGGCGCGCATAAAGAATGCCGCCGACCAGGGTCGCCATCGAGGCAAGGTGCAGCCACCGCATGATCACGAAGAGCACGTCAGCCATACCGTGAGTATACAATCGGAGTCTGAGGTTTACCGGACTCATATGATCCACGAGATCCTGACGGTGGGAGTGCTCCAGTGCAACTGCTCGATTTTCGGCGACGAGGAGAGCCGCGAAGCCATCGTGGTGGATCCGGGCGACGAGATCGAGAGCGTGCTGGAAGTGCTCCGCAAGCACGGCCTGAAGGTGAAGGCCATCGTCATCACGCACGCGCATATCGATCACATCGGCGGCGCGCAGAAACTGAAGCTGGCCACCGGCAGCCCGGTCTACATGAACTTGAACGATGCCGAATTGCAGAAGATGCTGGACGTGCAGGCGGCGTGGCTGGGAATGGCGCCGGTGGATCCGGTGGCGATCGATGTTCCAGTGAAGGAAGGCGGACGGCTGGTGATCGGAGCCGCGGAGTTTCACGTGCTCGACACGCCCGGCCATACGCAGGGGAGCATCAGCCTGTGGATTCCCTCGGAGGGCAAGCTGGTGGCCGGCGACACGTTGTTCCGCGACAGCATCGGAAGGACGGACCTGCCCGGCGGAGACGGCCGGCAGATCCTGCGGTCGATCCACGACAAGCTGCTGCCGCTTCCCGACGAAACGGTGGTGATCCCCGGGCACGGCGAGAACACGACGATCGGGCGCGAGAGGCGGTTCAACTACTTTTTGCAGGGCTTGACGTGATGCGGCAATCGAAAGCCGTGATCCTGCCCGCGGCCCGGGGAACCGTGGCAGTGGGGCAGGTCTGGTTGGCGGACCCGGGTCCGGGAGAAGTGCTGCTGCGCCTGGAGGCCTGCGGCATCTGCCACTCCGATCTTTTCGTCGCAGGGTTGGAGAAACTGCCCCGCGCGCCGGTAACGCTGGGCCACGAAGGCATCGGCCTGGTGGAAGCCGTGGGACCCGGCGTGACGGAATGGGCCCACGGCGACCGCGCGGGAATCACGTTTCTGGCCACGACTTGCGGCGCTTGCGAGTGGTGCCTCTCGGGGCGCGAAAGGTTCTGCCCGAAACAGTCCAATTTCGGATTCAGCCGCGATGGCGCGCTCTCGGAGTATGCGGTTGTGCCCGCCGCGGCGCTGGTGCGCGTGCCGGCGAGTCTCTCGGCGGGCGCAGCGGCGCCGTTGTGCTGCGCGGGATGGACGGCCTACGGAGCCCTGCGGGAGGCGGGCCTCGCGAGCGGCCAGACCGTGGCGCTCTTCGGATTCGGCGGACTTGGGCACCTCGCGCTCCAAATGGCGCGCCTGCGCCATCTGCGGGTGGCCGTGGCGGATGTCTCGGAATCCAAGTTGGAAATGGCGCGCGCGAACGGCGCGGAGATCGCGCTCGACGCCGCTAACGCCGGCCGCACCCTGCAAAAGGAACACGGCGGCGTGGATGCCGCCATCGTGCTGACAGCTTCGCCGGAGGCCATCGGGCAGGCCTTCCGCGCGCTCAAGCGAAACGGCACGCTGGTGCTGGTGGGCCTTTCGCAGAGTCCGTACGAGTTGCCGCTAACCGACACCATTCTGAAAGGCGTCACGATTCGGGGCAGCTATCTGGGCACGGGCCAGGAACTCCGGGAGGTCTTCGAACTCGCATGCGCCGGCGCCATTCGGGCCCACGTCCACATGCACGACCTCGAAGAAACTCCCTTGATTCTGGAAAGCATGCGGCGTGGCGAGGTTGTGGGACGGGCGGTAGCGAATTGTGTTGCCCGGTAAACACCCGCCGGCCGGTCACCGGACTTTTCACGAAACTGTCACAATCGAGGGGGTAGAATAGAGGTATCCAGGAGATTACGTGAACATCGTCTTCGTCGCGATTCTGATTGGATTATTCTCCGCGGTGGTTTATCACACGGCCACATACGGCCGCCGTGGGCGCCGCTGGGGCAGTTTGCGCCAGCCGCGGCCTACTGTGCCTTCTTCTACGGATTGATTTCTACGGATTGACCTTTTCTTCGGGGATGGCCGACAAATAGCGGTGGCGGCCGTCCACTATTTCTTCCTGATCCGGCTTCCAGTCTTTCATGTCGAAACTGTGCGAAACGATACGTGTGCCCGGCTCGAGATCCTTCAGCAGTTTCGGCCGCAAGCGCATGTTCACATCCGGCAACAGGGAAAGCGTCACGACCGATGCGCCGTGAATATCGGCCAGGAAAAGGTCGTTCTGCTCGAACTTCACGAGTCTCTCCACGCCGGCTTTCCGGGCGCTGTCGCGCGCCTCGCGAATCCGGTCGGGATCGATGTTGACGCCCACGCCGTGCGCCCCGAAGGTCGTGGCGGCGGAGATCACGAGGCGTCCATCGCCCGAGCCACAGCAGCAAGCAGCACGACCCCCGCGACAGGCGGGTATCGCATGGTCACCTCATTGCATCGGCGTCTTCTTGCGCGGCCGGGTCGTGCGCTTCTTAGGCATGCCGTCGCCGGAACTCTTGCGCGGCGCCCTGGGCCTTCGCTGCACCTTGGGCGGAGCCTCGGGAAGGGGAATTTCGCCAGTGGCGGTGGGCTGTCCCGGCACCAGCGGCTGCGGCCCTTCTTCTTCCTCCTCCTCCATGACGGGGGAAGGCTCCGGCTCCGGCGGCGGAGCGGGAGGGTGGAACTCGGCCCCCAGGGACACGATCAACCCCTTGTCTTCGTCGGCCTGGATGCGCGTGAGGCCTTTATCCTGCGCGTAGTTCAACAGCTCGGTGAACTCCTGGAATCCGTACTGGCGCCAGTCGAAGGTGGGCTGCTCCTGCCGCACCCACTCGGCCAGCTCGTCGACCGTCGCTCCGTCGTCCATTTCCAGCCGATGGGTTTCCAGCACGTCGCGGAGCAGCGGAATGGCCTGCTCCGGTTTGGCGCTGGCCTTTTCGGGGACCGCGCCGCCCCGCATGCGGATCATGTACCGGCCCTCGCCGCCGGTGACCTCGACGAAATCCGCCTTCTGGAGCTTCTCCACGAAGTCGGTGAACGAGCTGGCCCCGTAGGCTTTCTCGTTGAAGGTGGAATCGAGCTGCAGCATGGTGGACTTCAGCAGGCCGAGCTGCGGCCGCACTTCGCGGCGCTCCAGAACGCCCAGCGCCCGCTCCACCAGCGGCATGGCCTGCGCCAGGTCGAGGGCCTGGCGTTTGTGCGGCTGCCGCTGCGGCCGGTCCTGCTGCTGCGGGCGATCTTGCTGCCGCTCCTGCGGCTGGCGCTCCTGCTGTTGGCGGTCCTGCTGCGGCCGCTCCTGCTGCGGCCGCTCCTGCTGTTGCTGCTGCCGCTCCTGCTGTTGCTGCTGCGGCGGTCCCGACGGGCGCGTCCGCGGCTCGTCGATAACCGACTCGTAGGCCACGAACTCGTGACAATTCTTTTGCAGAATCGTGCTCGTGAAGGCGCGCCCGCCCACCACGAAGATGCGCTTGTCGTATTGTTTCAGTTTGTTGACTAGCGCGATGAAATCGCTGTCGCCGCTGACGATGGCGAAGGCGTTGATGTGGTCGTGGGTGAACGCCATCTCCAGCGCGTCAAGCGCGAGGTTGATGTCGGCGCCATTCTTGTCGCCGCGCGGCGAGGGGTCGCGCTGCACCATCTGTACGGCGTGCTCGCTCAGGGCGCGCGTCGCCGATTCCTGCCGTCCCCAGTTTGCGTAGGCGAACTTGGTGACGATTTCACCGCGTTCCTTCAACGCGTCCAGCACTGCCGCGACGTCGAATTCGCGGTGCAGCGTGGATTTTACGCCGATCTCGATATTGTCAAAATCGATGAACACGGCGATCTTTAACTTTTGTTCCATTTGAAAATTCCTAACTCGGCATTCGGTGGGGCGCGACAAAGCGTCTGCCTCCGCCAGAGAACGCCGCGAGCCCGTCTTACGCACGGATGCGGCTATGAGCCTATGGGTAGTGTATCGCAAAAGAGTGGAGTGGGGAGCCAGGGGAAACGGTCCTACTGCGGCGGCAGGTTGAGGCGCCTTTCCACCTCGGTGATCCGGAACTCTACCGCGCTCACGCGCTCACGAAGGGCATAGTCCGCCATCTCGCCGTCCTTCAACTTCACATCCGTGCTCTTGGCATAGCTGTAGAATGCCTTGAGCGACTCGGTCTGCATGTCGCGCATGGCTTCCAGAAGATTGTCCATCCGTTGCAGCAGATCCGCCTTCAAATGCTGGAGATCCTCTTTCAAATTCTGCACATCAGCCTTCGGGGCGAGCAGATCCGCTTTCAAATCGAGCAGATCCCCTTTGGTCGCCGGCGCGTTGCGATCGATCCCGTTCTCCATGAGTCTTTTCCTTTCTTATGGTACCTCAAGCCAATACGCAGTTAACGCCGCAATTTCACGGCGAGGTTCGCGCCCCGCTCGAACTCCTGCTGCAACTGCCGGGTCCGCAGGTTCTCCCGCATGTGCTCCAGTTTCTGAATGTAAAGCGCCAGCGCCCGCTCGATGTGTTCCGTGTTGGTGGCCACGATGTCGCGCCACAGATCGTAGGACCCGAGCGCCAGCCGGGTCATGTCTTCCAGGCCCGTGCCGGCCACCGCCAGCCGCGCCGCGTCCAGCCGGTCCGCCACCGTGGACGCCAGCGCCGTGGATGCCAGTTGCGGCAGGTGCGAAGTCAGCGCGACCACGCGGTCGTGCTCATCGGCGTCCATCACCACCGTACGGGCCCCGATGCGATCCAGCCATCCGCGGAAGCCGCGGGCGGCATCGGTTTCCAATTCGGCGGGATCGTCCGGGGTCAGCACCCAGGTGCGGCCGCGAAAGAGACCGCCGCCGGCCTGGGCCGCGCCGCGCTTCTCCTTGCCGGCCATGGGATGGCCGCCCAGGTACTGGCAGCCGGTGATGTGCTGCCGGGCCACATCCACGATTTCGCATTTGGTGGAGCCTGCGTCGGTCACCAGAGCCTCCTCCCGAACCATCGGACCGATGTGGCGGATGGTGTCCAGGATCCGGCCGATCGTCTGCGAGAGGAACACCAGGTCTGCGTGCGCAACGGCCTCCGCCAGGGGCGCGCCGCGGTCGATTGCGCCCACCGCCGCCGCATCGGCGATGGCGCCGGGCGAGCTGACCCCCGTGATCGCGCCCTGGAACCCGGCCTGGCGCAGCGCCAGCCCGAACGACGCACCGATCAGCCCGGTGCCGACAATCGCGACGTTCTCCATTTCAGATGCTGCGCTCCACCGCCGGCGCGATGATCCGCAACTGCCGCATCAGATCGGCGAACTGCTCGGGCCGCAGCGATTGCGCGCCGTCGCTCAGCGCGTGATCGGGGTCGGGGTGGACCTCGATCAGCAGCCCGTCGGCGCCCGCCGCTACGGCCGCGCGCGCCATCGGCGCCACCTTGTCGCGCCGCCCGGTGCCGTGCGACGGGTCGGCGACCATCGGCAAATGCGAAAGCTTCTTCACCACCGGAATCGCCGAGATGTCCATGGTGTTCCGCGTATAGGTCTCGAACGTGCGGATGCCGCGCTCGCACAGGATCACGTCGTAGTTGCCGCCCGCCAGGATATATTCCGCCGAGAGCAGCAGCTCTTCGATGGTGGCGGCGATCCCGCGCTTCAGCAGCACCGGCTTGCGCTGCCTGCCGAGTTCCTTCAGCAGGTTGAAGTTCTGCATGTTGCGGGCGCCCACCTGCAGGATGTCGGCATACTCCGCCACCAGCGGAATCTGCGTGCCGTCCATCACCTCGCTCACCACCAGCAGCCCGTGCCGATCGGCGGCTTCGCGCAACATGCGCAGCCCTTCCTCGCCCAGCCCCTGGAAGCTGTACGGCGAGCTGCGCGGCTTAAAGGCGCCGCCGCGGATCACCTGCGCTCCGGCCGCGGCCACCACTTCGGCCGATCTCTCGATCTGCTCGCGGTTCTCCACGCTGCACGGCCCGGCCATCACCACCACGCGGCCGCCGCCGATCTCCACATCCCGGATTTTCACCACCGTTCCGGCCGGGCGGAAAACGCGGCTCGCCAGCTTATAAGGCGAAATGATGCGATGCGCCTCCTTCACGCCATCCATCACTTCGAAAATGCCCAGGTCGAAATCGTCCGTGCCGCCGACGCCGCCGAGCACCGTGTGGATCACGCCCGTCGAACGGTGCACGTCGAATCCCAGCTCCACCAGCCGGTCGATCACTCCCTGGATCTGCGGCTCCGTGGCGCCTTGCTGCATCACCACCAGCATCTATTTCTCTCCATCGGAAATCATCCGCATCTTCTGAATGGTGCGCATTTCGTCGATGATGCGCTCGAAGATGCGCCGCACCGCTTCCGGCGTGATCGGCCCGCCGTTGGAACCGGTGACGTTGGCGAAGACCTGGTCCTCGCGCTTGGGCTCGTAGATGGGCAGATGGGCCTCCCGCTTCACGCGGCCGATCTCCTCCACCACACGGGTGCGCTCGTTGATCAGCGCCACGATGCGCCGGTCCACTTCGTCGATCAGCACGCGATATTCTTCCAGGCGGAGGCGCGCCTCTTCCTGCGTCATGCCGTCACTCCGAACCCGTGTTTCAGCTCGCGCGTGAACGATTCGAGCTGGATCTCGATCGACGGGTTATCCAGGTTGCGCTCGATGAGCCGCATGAAGGCACTGCCAACCACTACGGCCTCCACCTGTCGCCCCAGCGCGCCGACGTGCTCCGGCTTGGAGATGCCGAACCCTACCGCCAGGGGCAGATCGGTGATGGCGCGCATGGAGCGCACCAGCGGCGCCACGGTATCGGAAAGCGTCTCGCGCTCGCCCGTCACGCCCGTTCGCGAGACCAGGTAGACGAAGCCGGTGGAGTATTCGGCCACCAGCCGCAACCGCCGCTCCGTGCTGGTGGGCGCCGCCAGGAACACCGTGTCGAGCCCGTTCCGGTGCATGGCGCCGACGTATTCGTGGGCTTCTTCCACCGAAGCGTCGGTGAGCAGGCAGCCATCGATGCCGCACTCGGCCGCGTCGTGCGAAAGCCGCTCCAGCCCGTAGCGCAGCACCGGGTTCAGATAGGTGAAAAGAAGCAGCGGCGTGTCGCAAGTGCGGCGGATCTCGGCGGCGATTTCGAGCACGGTGGTGAGCGTCGTTCCGGCCTTGAGTGCGCGCTCTCCAGCCCGCTGGATCACCGGGCCATCGGCGATCGGATCGGAAAACGGCACGCCCAGCTCGATGAGGTCCGCGCCGCCGCGGATCAGCGCCTCCACCAGCGCGGGCGTGCGCTCGGGCGAGGGGTCCCCGGCCGTGATGTAGGCGATGAGCCCTTTGCGGCCGTCCCGTTTCAAACAGTCGAAGAGCCGCCCGATGCGCGTCATGGTTCGTCGAGTTCCTTCAGGTTCTCGCGGTAGATGTCGATGTCCTTGTCGCCGCGCCCGGAGATGTTCACCACAAACACCTTCCCTTTCGCCGCCGGCGCGCGCTTCACCGCCTCGGCCACGGCGTGGGCCGATTCCAGCGCGGGAATGATGCCCTCGGTCCGCGAGAGCAGCCGCGCGGCGTCCAGCGCCTCGCGATCGGAAGCGGCCGTATACTCGGCGCGGCGCTCGTCGTGAAGCCAGGCATGTTCCGGCCCGATCATGGCGTAGTCCAGGCCCGCCGAAATCGAATGCGTCAGCGCGATCTGGCCGTGCTGGTCCTGCAGCACGAAGCTGTAGGCGCCCTGGAGCACGCCCGGCGCGCCTCCCCGATAGCGGGCCGCGTGCTCTCCGAGCGACTCGCCGCGCCCGCCGGCCTCGACCCCGATTAGCTCCACTGACAGATCGGGCAGGAACGCATGGAAAATGCCGATGGCGTTCGACCCGCCCCCCACGCAGGCCAGGATGGTGTCGGGCAGCCGGCCTTCCGATTCCAGAATCTGCCGCCGCGCCTCCTCGCCGATCACCTTGTGAAAGTCGCGCACCATCATGGGATACGGATGCGCCCCCAGCGCGGAGCCCAGCAGGTAATAGGTGTCGCCGACATTCGTGACCCAGTCGCGCATGGCCTCGCTGATGGCGTCCTTGAGGGTGCGGCTGCCGTTCGAGACGGCCGCCACCTTGGCGCCCAGCAGGCGCATGCGGAAGACGTTGAGGCGCTGCCGGCGCATGTCTTCCTCGCCCATGTAGACCACGCAGTCGAATCCCATCAACGCGCAAACCGTGGCGGTGGCGACGCCGTGCTGCCCCGCGCCCGTTTCGGCGATGATGCGGCGCTTGCCCATGCGGCGGGCGAGAAGCGCCTGGCCCAGGCAGTTGTTGATCTTGTGCGCGCCGGTATGCAACAGGTCTTCGCGCTTGAGCCAGATGCGCGCCCCGCCGAGCTGTTCCGTCAGGCGCCTGGCAAAATACAGCGGCGTGGGGCGGCCCGCGTAGTGGCGCAACAGGTCGCTCAATTCGGCTTGGAACGCGGAATCGTCGCGCGCCGCCACGTACGCCGTTTCCAATTCTTCGACCGGCGCCATCAGCACTTCGGGGACGTACCGCCCGCCGTAAGGTCCGAAGTGCCCGCCCGAGTCCGGCATGGGAGTCATGTCGCGAGCGCCGCCCTGGCCGCTTCGAGAAACTCGATCATTTTCGTGTGGTCCTTTTTGCCCGGCGCGCTCTCGATGCGCGAGCAGGCATCCACGCCCCAAGGCCGCGCCAGCGAGACCGCCAGCGCCACGTTGGAAGCGTCCAGCCCTCCGGCGAGGATGATGCGGCGCGCCGCCGCGCCCCCCGCCATCCGCCAGTCGAAGCTCTTGCCCGACCCGCCGTAAAGCTCTCCCGCGTCGCCATCCAGCAGCAGCGCCTCGGCCGGGCACCGATCGTACCGCGCCAGGTCGAAGCCCTGGCCCACGCGCGCTGCCTTCCACACCGCCACGCACTCCGGATAATCTTCCGGCGATTCGTCGCCGTGCAACTGCGCCACGTCGAGCCTCGCAATGCGCGCGATCTCCTCCAGGCGCGCGCGCCCTTCGTTCACGAAGACTCCCACGCGCCGCACACCGGGCCTGGACGGAATTTCCGCCGCGCGCTCCGGCGCGAGATACCGTGGGCTGCGAGGATAGAAGTTGAACCCGATGGCCGTCGCCCCGGCCTCCATGGCCGCCGCCGCGTCTTCGGCATTGGTGATGCCGCAGATCTTCAGGATCATGGCGCCACCAGTTGCCGGAGCGCCGCCGCCGGGTCGCCCGATCGCATGAGGTGCTCGCCCACCAGGAACGCCGTGTAGCCCGCGCCGCTCAATCGCGCGATGTCGCGCGCGTCGTGGATGCCACTTTCGCTCACGCGGATGAGGTCTGCCGGCATGTGTTCCGCCAGCCGCAGCGACGTTTCCAGCGTCACCTCGAACGTGGCGAGATCGCGGTTGTTGACGCCGATGATCCGGCTGCCAGCCGCGATGGCCACATCCAACTCGCGCCGGTCGTGAACCTCGACCAGGGACGCCATGCCGTAGCGCGCGGCGCTCTCGCGAAACTCGCGGATCTGGCTTTCGGAGAGAATCGCGGCGATGAGCAGAATGGCGTCGGCGCCGAACGCGGCCGCCTCCACGATCTGCGATGCCGCAATCGTGAAATCTTTGCGCAGGACGGGCAAGGAAACCGCCGCGCGGGCGGCTTCCAGGTCCCCCAGGCTGCCCTGGAAGAAGCTTTCGTCGGTGAGCACCGAGAGCGCTGACGCGCCCCCTCGCTCGTATGCCGACGCGATGCGCGCCGCGTCGAAATCGGGGCAAAGGACGCCCTTGCTGGGCGATGCCTTCTTGGCTTCGGCGATGATCGCCGGGAAGCGCCCGGTCAGGGCCGCCCGGAAATCGCGGCGGCCGACTGCGCGCTCCTCGGCCGCCTGCTCCCATTTCTCGATCGGAGGAGCGCCGCGGGCGAGATCCTCGCGCTTCCTGGCGACAATACGAGCCAGAATGTCTGGAATCGTGTCAATCAAGGGTAATGCTTGTATGGTATCAGACCGGCTGCGCAGAGCCGAAACGCCCCAGGCTGCGGACATTTACATCAGGAAGTTTCTTGAGGTTTAAAAGACCCTGCCCTTTCGGGCGCCGGGGAGGATTGCTTCAGGGGTCTTTTATTTAGAGGTTAGTCTCGCTTTGGTGGGAGTTGCCTCCCCGGCTTACTTCCAATAATAGTAGATTCCGTTTTTGGAAGCAACAAAAATCTGTAGATATTTTTATTGGAAGTCGGCTTCTGTACAGGCATTCCTCCTAAGACGCTGATTGGAAAGGAAAATCATCTTCCGAACGATCTGTAAGTTTCGGTACTAACAGGTATTTACCCGATTCTCCCTCTACCGGAAAAACGCCTGCCAGGTAGTAACCACCAACGTGTGGGTCACTACGCTGGCGCGGATGCTGCCGGCCTGAATGCGCGCCCGCCCGCAAAACCACCCTAGCACGGTGGCAATCAGCACCCAGCGCCAGTTCGGAAAACCGCGAAACCCGATGTGCAGCAGCCCGAAGACGACCGATGTGGCAACCGCCGCCACCGTCCGGCTCGAGGACCACTCCTCGATCCAGTTCCAGAGCACGCCGCGCAGGAGGAACTCCTCGGAAAGCGACAGCACCCACAGGGATCCGAGGAAGAACCCTGCGACGATCCACGGGGATGAGGGCGCGTTGTACTTCACGGCCTTCGTCACCAGGGCCAGCGGCGACCCGGCCACCAGAAAGTACGCGTAGTTCCGCGCGCCGATCCGCCAGTCCTTCCAACGGGGCAGGAATCCGTACCCGAAGTCGCCGGTGCGGCGCTCCACCAGAAGCACCATGACCGCAAGTTGGACCAATATCACGTGCCCCAGAACCACCGCGTACCGTTGCCAGGCAGGATCGAACGTCGTGAAGACCGCGTCCAGGTACTTCCCCAGGAGCACGGCGGGGATCAGGGCGAGGAACGCGATATCCACAACTGCCGCCGCCGGCAGCACCACGTACCAGAGCCCGAAGGCCAAGGCCAGCGCCGCCATCCGCACCAACCCCGCCCAGTGGAACTGGACCCCTCCGAGGCAGGTCACCAGATAGGGCAGCACGGCCGACACCACCAGGTACGCCGGCAGCGGCCTTCCGGCCAGGCGCTCCCGCAGGGCTGGAAATCCCACAACCAGATAGAATGGGTATGCCACGAGGAAGGCGGCGACGATTGGCAGAGCCGCCCAGTTTGGAATGCCTTTCCAACGAGCGAACAAGACGCCCGCCGCGCCCAGCGCCATCCAGCCGATCAGCAGAGCCGCTCGGAAGCCGCCGGGCGTTTTGGCCATCGGCCTCATTCTAGCATCCGTGGCCGCGGGCCCCTTGGCGCGCGCGCAGGACGCTCCGCCCAACCTCGCCCAGCTGGTGGCGCATCGCGAATCGGAAACCGAAGCCGAGCGCAACGAGTACACCTATCGCCAGACCGTCACCCTCGACGAACTGGACGACCATGGCGGCGCCCGCGGCGCCTACCGCGAAGTGCGCGACATCATCTTCTCGCCGAAACACGAACGCACCGAGCAGCTCATCGGCAACCCACAGAACACCCTGAAGTTCCTCATCCTGACCGACGAGGACTTCCGCGACATCCGCGACATCCAGCCTCTCGTGCTGACCGAGGACCGCCTCTGGAACTACGAAACCAAGTTCCGCGGCGAAGAGACCATGGACGACGTGGATTGCTGGGTGCTGCAAGTGCGTCCCCGGCAGATCCTGGGCGACCTGCGCTACTTCGACGGCATGATCTGGGTGGGCAAGAAGGAGTACGACATCGTTCGCATGGAGGGCCAGGCGGTGCCCCAGATCCGGACTACCAAGACCGAGAACCTGTTCCCGCGCTTCACCACCATTCGCAAGCCGGTGGACGGCAAGCACTGGTTTCCCATGTACACCTACGCCGACGATACGCTGCACTTCCGCACCGGCCCGCAGCGCGAGCGCCTGCGGATCGCCTACACCAATTACAAGCGCTTCGGCGTGGACTCGACCTTCACTCCGAAATAGCCGCGTGCCGGTCCGCCGGCGGCATGCGGTTGGCTCCCGTGACCTTCGGTTTGGGCATCTGGTTTTTCCAGAAGGCCTCGAAGTCGAAGACCGCGTCCCTTATAGGCACGCCGCGAACGTCGATCTTGCCCAGGTCCGCCGAGCCGATTCCCACCGCTTCGGCCAGCAGCATCATGTTGTCGGCGTACTGAAATGTTTCGTCCGCGGGCGCCAATTGCTCCTTGGGGTGATTCTCCGGACCCTTGTACAGCCGGTAGGGAGCTTCGTGCCGTCCGGCGCGGGGATTGTAGCCCATCGTCGCCATGGTCACCGCATCGGTGTTGACGCAATTCCGCCCGACGACCAGGAATCCGGGCTTGATCGGCCGGGCGCCGAGCACCCACGGGCCTTCGCCGCCGACGGTGGAAATGATCGCATCGTTGATCGCCAGATCGATCGGCCGCGACGCGACGATGTCCACCAGGATCCGCGGCAGGCGCCACCCTTCATAGCGATTCGAGCGCGGGTCGATCTCCGCGGGCGCGCCCGAAGGCGCCTGCACCTGCCCGTAGTGGAAGATCCGCTCGCGGCCGCCGTACAGTGCCGTGGGCGTAACGCCGAACATGTTCTTGATGGACATGGTGACGCCCATCTCTTCGTGGTTCTTCGCCTTGCCCAGGCTCACGAAGAAATCGCAATCTTCGTACGAGCGGTTCAGTTCGAAGGCCGGGAAAATGTACGGCTTGCCTGGGACCTTGAACGTGGAGTACTGCTTGCCGGAGCCCGGCCCGTCGGTGTCCTCAAACTCCACCAGCGGCGCGGCGTTCTTCAGCGCGGCCACGTCCCATCCGCCTTGCAGCAGTTTGTCTTCGAGCCGGGCGTCCGGCCTGCGCCCGCCGGCGCTCTCCAGGATCCGTATGCGTTTGGCTCCCAGTTGGCCCAGCACCGCGGTGACCGCGCCGACCACCTTGGGATGCACCCAGTGCGTTTCGCCGGCGGTGTATCCCTCGAAGCGATTTGCGCCGGTCAGGTTCACCTTAATGGCTATCGTCCTGCCCTGAACCTGTCCGCCGATGCCGCCGACCTGTTCGAACATCGTCCGGAACTGTGCGACGAGGTCCTCGTCGTAGCTGCGGACCTTGGCGATTGCGACCGCCGCCGCCGGAGCCTGTGGCGCCGCCTGCGCGCGCGTGGCGGAGAGAGCGCCTGCCGCCAGCCCCGAAACGGCCAGCCAATCGCGCCGCGTGAGATACCCGTTAGCATCTTTCATCGGATTCACTCCAACAACACTCCACCCCACAAGGAAAGCTTGGGGATGGTCACATCGACCTGCCCGTCCGACGAGTTCATGGCCAGGTCGAGAGGCTCCGCGCCGGGCGTGAACAGCCGCGCGGACTTGAAGTTCCCGCTCACCCGTATGGTGATCGCGGTAGCCGGTGAGTCGGAATAGTTGAGCAACTGCACCAGCAGGCACTTGCCGGCGGCGCCGGTGCTCGCGTACGTGATCGCCGTCGGCACATTGAACGCGGCGACTCCCGCATCCCGGTGCGAGAGCAGATCGCGCATGTCCCGGGCGACCGACTCGGGATCCAGGTCCTTGTAAACGGTCACGCGGCCCTTGCCCACCGGGACCTCGGCGAATGGCTTGTCCTTCGGAGGATCGCCCCAAGTGGGCCCGGCCACAACCAGTCCGCCCTTCTCCGCGAACGCTCGCAGGGCATTCCTCTCCACTTCCGTGGGAGGCGCGAGCGCCGTAGCCAGCACCGCTCGAAAACCGGCGAGCGACGCGGCACTAAGCTCGGAGCGCGCGATCAGGCGGTACGGCGCCTGGCGGCGCGCTACCAGCTTCAGGTATTCGTCCGCCATCTCCGGATCCGCAGCGGCGCTGTCCACGACAATCCCGAGGTTGCCGAAAGGCGCGAACCTGCGCCACTCCGCATGATCCTCGGCGAACTTGAGGCAAGCGCCGATGCCGTGCCAGGCGGCCAGCGCGGCAGCGTCGTTGCGGCGCAAACCGGCGCGAAGGCCGTCGTCGAGGGCCACGATCCAGCGGCCTCCCGCCACCGCCGCATCCGCCACGCTCCTGGCGTAGTCCGCGGGCGTGCCGCCCTCCGGCTGATAGCTGATCCACACGGGCCGCCACGCAGGCCCGAGCCGAAAGGAGCGCACTAGCCAGACGTTGGATTGAATCCACGGCTCGCTCGAAGGCGCGCTGGTGATACCCATGTCCGAAAGGTTGCGGGCGCTGGGCGAAACGCCCTCCACTGCCAGGATCGGCCGCCTGGCGGTCCGTACAGACGCCGCACTCGCCGCGATCGGGATCACCACTGCCGAGCTGTTCGCCGAAGCCAGGGCTCTGTCCACCTGCCCGGGGAATCCGCCCGGGAACTCCCCATCGAGCGCCAGGCCATCCAGGCGCGCGTCCGCGGCTGCGGCGGCGGACCGCGCCGGGTCCGCGCCGGGATAGACCAACCCCAGTACGGCGATGCCTCGCTGATGAGCCTCGGCGGTGTAGGTTTTGATGAGCTGCTGTTGCCGCCGCTCGACCTCGCGATCCGCGCCCGCGCTCCAGGTGACCAGCAGGCAGTTGAGGGGCGATCCTTCCAGCAGCCGCAGGGTTGCCGGGTCGTACCAGCTCGCGATGGCATCGCGAATCGCCGGATCGGCCGGCGCGGTCTTGGCCATCGCGCGCCGCGCCAATTCCAGCGGCCCTCCCGGCCACCGTGCCGGGATCCAGGAATCGGGCGTTCCCGGGGTGGCACTCCACACAGCAGCGGGCAGGCACAAAAGAAAGACACACGGGCACCGCATGCCTGGAATTACCATAATTGAGACTTCTGGGCTTGATTATCTTCTATATCGCCGCCGGATGCAACGCGTGCGCGCGGCCAGTTTTCTCCCTTCAACTTTGCTAGACTCGTACCCCAGAGGGGACTGGGTAGCTGTGACTGTTAGGCCACATCGGGCGCCGATGTTGATCGGTGCCATCTGCTTGTTTGCCTGCGCGGCGCCGGGCGCCGATGAACCGCCGGTGTCCATTCCAACGCGAGTCCGGACATCGCCCACGCCAGCCGAATTTCGGGCCGACAGCGAGCTGGTGCTGATACCGGTCAGCGTGACGGACTCCAAGAACCATGCCATCACCGGACTGGGGCGCGACGCGTTCCGCATTTTCGACGACAAGACCGAGCAGACCGTGGTTCAGTTTGCCCGCGAAGATGTGCCGCTGTCGGTCGGCATCGTGTTCGACTCGAGCGGCAGCATGAAGGACAAGCTGGCGAAATCGCGGGAGGCGGTCGACCAGTTCCTTCGCGGCGCTAATCCGGAAGACGAATTCTTCCTGGTGGAGTTCAGCAAGAGCGCGCGATTGACCGTGCCTTTCACGACTAACACAGATGAGATCCGCGAGCGGCTGCGGCATGCCGAGCCCCGGGGCAGGACCGCCCTTCTGGACGCGGTCTGCCTGGCGATGGAGTCCATGAAGGGCGCCCAAAATGCGCGGCGCGCGCTGCTCATCCTTTCCGACGGCGGGGACAACTATAGCCGCTATACCGAGACCGAGATGCGCAGGCGCGTGCGCGAATCGGATCTGTGGGTCTATGCCATGGGGATCTACGATCACCGCACGGCGATTCTGCCTGAGGCAACGCGCCCGGGGCAGGACCTGTTGGAGGCCCTGGCCGGGGAGAGCGGCGGCCGGCATTCTGCAGTGGAGTACCTGGCGGATCTTCCGGACGTTGCCGCGCGAATCAGTTCAGAACTGCGGAACCAATACGTCCTGGGGTACCGGCCCGGCGGCTCCCGGCACGATGGCAAGTATCACCGCGTGCAGGTGAAAGTCGTGGAGGGCCGCCATCTGATGGTTTCGTGGCGGCCCGGATACTACGGGACGACCGAGTAGGAACGGCCGGACGCTACTCGTCGTGCTGGCTTAGTCTGGAGATCACCGAGAGATCCTCCAGGGTGGTGGTGTCGCCTTTGACCTCGCCGCCGGCGGCGATTTCCTTCAGCAGGCGGCGCATGATCTTTCCACTGCGGGTCTTGGGCAGGGCTTCGGTGAACCGGATGTCGTCGGGCTTCGCCAGGGAACCGATCTCTTTGGCCACCCACAAGCGCAGCTCGTCTTTCAGCTCCTGAGTGGGTGCGTTGCCGGATTTCAGCGTGACGAAGGCGGCAATCGCCTGGCCTTTGAGATCATCCAGCCTGGCGACCACGGCCGCCTCGGCGACCTTGTGGTGAGCCACCAGGGCGGACTCCACCTCCATGGTGCTGAGGCGGTGTCCGGATACGTTGATGACGTCGTCGATGCGGCCCATGATCCAGAAATAGCCGTTCGCGTCTTTGCGCGCGCCGTCGCCGGTGAAGTACATGCCCGGGATCTGCGACCAGTACTGGTCCTGATAGCGCTGGGGGTCGCCATAAATCGTGCGCAGCATGGCGGGCCACGGCCGCTTCAATACCAGGTAGCCGCCTCCGCCGAGAGGCACGGGCTCGCCCTCGCGCGTGACCACGTCGGCGATCACGCCGGGAAACGGCCGCGTGGCGGAGCCGGGCGTGGTGGGCGTCGCGCCGGGAAGCGGAGTGATCATGATCATGCCGGTTTCGGTTTGCCACCAGGTGTCCACGATGGGGCAGCGGTTGTGGCCGATGTTTTCGCGGTACCACATCCAGGCTTCGGGATTGATCGGTTCGCCCACCGTGCCGAGCAGGCGCAGGCTCTTCATGGCGTGTTTCCGCGGCCATTCGGTGCCAAACCGCATGAAGGCGCGGATGGCTGTGGGCGCGGTGTAGAAGACGTTGACCTTGTGGCGGTCGATGATGCGCCAGAAGCGGTCGGGTTCCGGGAAGTTCGGCGCGCCTTCGTACATCAGGCTGGTGGCCCCGTTCTGCAACGGACCGTAGACGATGTAGCTGTGGCCGGTGACCCATCCGATATCGGCGGTGCACCAGTAGAGGTCTTCGTCTTTGAGGTCGAAGACCCATTTGGCGGTGATGTAGGTGCCCACCGAGTAGCCCCCCGTGGTGTGCAGGATGCCCTTGGGTTTGCCGGTGGTGCCCGACGTATAGAGAAGATAGAGCGGGTGCTCGGCGTCGAGCGGTTCGGCCGGGCACTCGTCGGAGGCGTTGGCCATCAGCTCGTGCCACCAGTGGTCGCGGCCGCCGAACATGGTTTGCGGCGTGCCGGTTCGTTTGTAGACCACCACATTTTTCACCGACGGGCAGGAGAGCACGGCTTCATCGACAGCGGGCTTCAGCTTCACCTCGGCGCCGCGCCGGTAGGAGCCGTCCTGCGTGATGACCAGTGACGCCTGCGAGTCGGTGATGCGGTCCACCAGGGCGTTGGCCGAGAAGCCGCCGAAAACCACGGTGTGCGGAGCGCCGATGCGCGCGCAGGCCAGCATGGCGATCGGGAGGGCGGGGCACATGCCCATGTAGATGGCGATGCGGTCGCCTTTTTGGATGCCCAGCGACTTCAGAACGTTGGCAAACTTCGAGACCTCGATGAGCAGTTGCTGGTAGGTGAGCGTCACCACCTCGCCGGGCTCGCCTTCCCAGATGATGGCGGCCTTGTTGCGGCGGCCGCTGGCGACGTGGCGGTCCAGGCAGTTATAGGAGAGGTTGATCTCGCCACCGGAGAACCATTTGGCCCATGGGCAGTTCCAGTCGAGCACCTTGTCCCAAGGCTTGAACCAGTGCAGCTCGGACGCGATCCCGCCCCAGAATTTTTCGGGATCGGTCTCGGCCTCCTTGTAAAGACGCTCGTAATCTTCCATGCTGCGAACATGGGCCTTGGAGCGAAAGTCATCGGAGCATTCGAAGACGCGATTTTCGGTGAGGACCGAGTCGATATTCGTTTGAGTGGCAGTTGACATCAAGAATCCTTTCTCGAAAGTGCGGATAAAGTTGTCTTTCCCCTCGTCGCCGAACGAGGCTGCGGTGCCGCCGGCCGCCTGGCCAACATTTCGCATACCAGAGCTACCGCCGCCAGCACGGCCGCCGTGTAAAACGCCGCCTGATAATTATGATACTTGTCGAACAACGTCGCGCCAATGCGCGGGCCGATGATGCCCGCCACACCCCAAGCCGTGAACAACATGCCGTAGTTGATGCCGGCGTTTTTGGTGCCCCAGAAGTCCGATGTGGCGGCGCCGTTCACCGAGAGCTGCGTACCGTAGCACCAGTAGACCACGAATACCGCCAGGTACAGCATGGCGATATTGCCTCCGGCCGCATACAGCACCGGCATGGCGATCATGGAGATGCCGATCATCATCCGCAGGACGTTGATGCGGCCTAGTTTGTCCGACATCCAGCCCGAGAGAATGCGGCCGGCAGCGCTGCCGAACGCGCCCACCACCATCGTCATGATAGTCAGCGCGCCGGCCGCGATGCCGACGCTCTTGGCGAAGGGGACCAATTGGCTGATCACCATCATGCCGGCCGAGCAGCCCAGCGCATACCCCACCCACATCAGGTAGAAGGTGGGAGTGCGCAGCACCTCTCCGGGTCTGAATTCGTAGGTGGTGGCCGCGGATTTCGAAGCAGGAGCCGGAGTCCATCCCGCGGGCTGGTAACCGGCCGGCGGGTTCCTGAGCAGGAACGCGCCGATCATGGTCATCACGAGAAAGATGGCGCCCAGAATCTGGAACGTCGCCGGCAAGCCATAGGCCGGTATCAGTAAGCTTGCCAGCGGGCCGAAGATCGCCGCGCCCGCGCCGTATCCCCCCACGGCCAGACCCACCGCCAAGCCGCGTTTGTCGGGAAACCACTTGGCCATGACCGGAATAGGTGTGGCATACCCGAAGCCGTTGCCCAGTCCGCCGATCACGCCGAAACAGATGATCAGGTAGGTCAGGCTGGTGGTGTAGGCACAGAGAAAGAATCCCAAGCTCACCAGGATGCCGCCGGCGAGAGAACAGTAGAGAGGGCCGATCTTGTCCTGGATGCGCCCGGCCACCACGAAAGTGAGCGCGAACACCGCCACAGCGAACGTATACACCCAGGTGGTATCGGCGCGCTTCCACCCGAACTGTTTTTCCAATGGAGCGACGAAAATGCTCCACGCATAAAGACTGCCCAGGGCCAGGTTCATCAAGAGCCCGCCCACCACCCGCCACCATCGGCTGATGCCGGCGGTCTGAATTACATTCGCCCGCGTTGCGTGCATAGCACTGGTTGCCATGGCTAAGACTCCTCTCGGTTGGACATCGGTTACAGGCCTAGTAATAAAACAACTGCAACTGCATGGTGAGTTCGTTCGCCGGCTTCAAGGTCGAGCCGTTCTGCGGCGTCGCTCGCAGACATTGCAGGGTCCACTTCAGATTCTGGCCGCGAATATAGTAGTTGGCGCCGAAGCCCGCCCGGTTGATGTCTTTCGAGGCGTTCGCCGAATCGACGTAACTCTGGGTTTCGTACTTGAAGAATGGCTGAATCTTGGCCTTGTGAACGTAGTACGCCCCTTCCACCAGATAGTCGTTCTGGTCCAATATGGTGGGGAACTTGATCTTGCCGTCATAGTGCATGAACTGGAACTGAGCCTGCCTTTTGGCTTTCCACGCTTTCCACAGCCCCGGCATTTCCACAGCTCAGAATCTCCGCACTGCTGCATCTGGGGCCGGGAGCGGCAGAACTCCGGGATGGCTAACCAGCTAAGTGGAACGCTGAGCGGGTCGTGGGAGTTTGGGGCGCCGCACGAACGCACTCTCCGATATGGCGGTTTCACTGGCGGTTAACTTCCGAATACCCGATCATCCGGACAGAACCTGCTCAGGCGGATGCGCCCCCGGCTCTTCGATGCACGGAATCGAGAGCTTCCGTGAGAGTATCGAACACGCCGTGATTGGTCAGATCGCGCAGAACCTGTTCATTCAGTCCACCCGGTGTCGCGTGAGCCGTCGCGAGGTCCTCGAAGCTTCGTTCGCACGCTTCCAGACCGGCGTCGGCGAGTCCGGCGAACATACGTCCTACATACTCCCGGCACTGCTTTTCCGCAATCCCCTTGCGCGCGACCCAGGACGCAATGTGGCCCACAAAGCCGAAGTATGCAGCCATGGTCGAGGTGGCGGTGCTGAGGGCGTTGAGATGGTCTTCTTTCTCGATCCCGAATACCTGACCCAGCAGGGAAAACAGCTCGGCGGGAGGCCCGCCCGGTGGATATAACGCAATCGGGCTTCGCCTCTGGGCGACGGACGGCAGCGGGATTGCCCTCCAGATCTTTCCGGCAGGAGTCACCAGTTCCGCGATACGGCGCGCGGAGACCCCGGCTACGAGGCTGATCACGATCTGGCCGGACGAAAAACGGAGCCCGGATAGAACCTCCTCCGCAACCTGCGGACGCACCGCAAGGACAACTGTCTCGGCCCCATCGAGCACCTCCTGGCTGGAGGCGCACACGGAGACGTTATCAAACCGGCTGGCGAGACCGGCGGCGACGGCCGCATTGCGCGGCGACAAGCGGATGGTAAGGCGCGCCCCACCCTCCGAATTGAGACCGGTGACTATGGCGGCCGCAATGGCGCCTGTCCCAACGAATCCAAGAGTCATAGAGATGGTCTTCATTGTCCCAGAAGTATCCGGTCGACGCCGCACGCTGCAAGGGCTCCGCACGCCGACTGGCCGTGTGGACGCCTGCGCACCGCCTCTGGCCATGCCGCATTGCGGCCGCTAGCGGTCCTCCTGGTAGCATCGACGAAAAGGGGACCGCCGACATCCGAACCGATCCCGGCGGACGACGCGGGGTAAGAACTTCGGCGTCAAGACCCCGGATCGGAGGGGCTTTCAGAACGGTCTACACGCCCGGAGTACTCACCAGCGCCCGTCCAGTTGACCGAGAGTGAGCTTCTTGTACAGTGGCCCCAAGCGGCGTTCTGCCTTCAGAACCAAGAGGAATTGGGGTAGCACAGATCGTCGGATGCCTACCGATATGGGTGAATAAGGCACTCTGGCAGAGCGTTCACCGCTTGGCCTTTCGCTGCGGCTTGCTGGATTTCTGCAAACAAGCATCCGCGCCACTGACGATGGCCGGAATCGTGTTACACTACCTCCCGCTAACTATATCAATACCCCTGACGACATCTGAGGAGGCACTTTGCAGACCGCTCGCTTGCTTCTGCTCCTGTTTCTCACTGCCGCAGTCGAGGGCCAGAATCCCGCCCGCAGCGGAATCCATCCCGAGGACATGGATCCCACCTGCAAGCCCTGCACCGATTTCTGGCGCTACGTGAACGGTGGCTGGCACGACAAGAACCCCATCCCCGCCGACAAATCCTCCTGGGGGCCCGGCGCCCTGCTCGCCGGCGCCAATCGCGAGCGCATCCGCACCATCCTCGACGCGGCCGCCGCCGATTCCAACGCCGCGCCCGGCTCCTCCCAGCGCCGTCTCGGCGATTCCTACTCCGCCTGCATGAACACCGCCGCCATCGACGCGCGCGGTTACGCCCCGCTCCAGCCCGATTTCGATCGTATCGCCGCCATCCACACTCGCGCCGATCTCATGGCTGTTCTGGCCTCCTTTCAGAAAATCGGCCGTCCGTTCGGCGCTATCAACGGAGCCGTCGTCGGACCTTTCCGCTTCACCTCCGGGCAGGACGCGAAGAACCCAGACCGCGTCGTCGCCCGCGTCGTAGAGCGCGATGGCGCCGGGCGCACCGGATCGTCGGTCTTCTCGCTCCCAGACCGCGATTACTACTTGCGCGACGACGACAAATCGAAGCAGATCCGCGCCGCCTTTCTCGATCACGCCGCCAAACTTCTCGAGCTCGCCGGAACTCTGCGGGCCGCCGCCGCCGAACAGGCCCGCGCTGTCCTCGAGTTCGAAAAGACGCTCGCCGCGTCCGCGCTCACCATCGCCGACAAACGCGATCCCGACAAGACCTATCACCCCATGGATCTCGCCACGCTCAAGGCCCTCGCTCCCAACGTCGATTGGGCGCTCATGCTGCGCGATCTGGGCCTTCCCCCATCTACCACCGTAAACGTCTCCGAGCCCGAGTTCCTCAAAGCCGTCGACCGGCAGCTCTCCGAATCGCCGCTCGAAACCTGGAGAATCTGGCTGCGCTGGCGCGATCTCCAGCTCGCCGCCCCCTACCTGGCCAAGCCCTTTTCCGATGAGTCGTTCCATTTCCAGAGCGGCGTGCTGACGGGCATCCAGCAGGCCCCCCCTCGTTGGGAGACCTGCGCCGACTTCATCGATCGCGACCTCTCCGACGACTTGGGCCAGGCGTACTCCGCGAAATATTTCCCGCCCGAAGCCAAGCGCCGCATGCAGGCCCTGGTTGAAAATCTCCGCGCCGCGCTCCGCGAGCAGCTTCAAAACTCCGATTGGATGCAGCCCGAAACCAAAAAGCTCGCCATCGCCAAGCTCAACGCCCTCCAGGTGCAAATCGGCTATCCCGACGCCTGGCGCGATTACTCCGCCATCAACGTCACTCGCGGCGATTTCTTCGCCGATGTCCGCGCCTCATGGACGTGGGGCGAGCGTTACGAAATCTCCAAAATAGGCAAGCCCGTCAGCCACGTCGATTGGGCCATGACCGCGCCCACTGTCAACGCCTACTCGAGCCCCATCGAGGTCAAAGTGGTCTTCCCGGCCGGAATCCTTCAACCGCCCTTCTTCGATATGCAGGCCGACGATGCCGCCAACTACGGTGCAATCGGCGTCGTCATCGGTCACGAAATCGGCCATCAATTCGACGACGGAGGTTCCAAATTCGACGCCTCGGGCGCCCTCAGGAATTGGTGGACCGGCGAGGACCGCGCCAAATTCAATGCCCGCACCGCCTGCGTCGTCGATCAGTTCAACTCCATAGACGTAGGCGGCGGCCTGCATCACAACGGCAGGCAGGTCCTGGGCGAAGCCCTCGGCGATCTTGGCGGCATCAACGTCGCCTACCGCGCCTACCAGCGCTCGCTCGGCGAAAAGCCCGGACCCGTCCTCGACGGCTTCACCGGCGATCAGCGCTTCTTCATCGCCTTCGCGCGCATCAACGGAGCCGAAATGCGCGACGAAGCCATGCGCTTGCAGCTCTCCACCAACCCGCACCCCGTCTCAAAATGGCGCGCCATCGCCACGCTCCGGAACATGCCCGAATTCCACCGCGCCTTCCAGTGCAAACCGGGCGACCCTATGGTGCGGCCCGTCGAAAAGCAATGCCGCCTCTGGTAAACCGCGTCACGCGGCCTTCGAAAAGCTAGCCAAAAATATCTGAAATTTCCCGTGAGGCAGCCTGAGCTTTGTTGAAGTATTTCTGTTTACGATTAATGGCGTAAGAATCTAACGGCCTTGAGGCCGTTGTGACCGTCGCTTTGGGGCCAACTCGGAAATCGTAACTCGCCCCTTCAAGGTGATCAGCGTCGAATCCGGAGATCTCGAGAAGACCCAGGTTCATTACGGCCCGAATCCCACGATCAACCAGGAGGCCTGCTCAGGCAATGACGGCGAAGACGCCGGTGTCTCTGGTCTCCTCCTTGCCTTTGTGGGCATGCGTTGAGCCTAGCATAAAGGCGCGTGTGCGCTCGGCTAGCACCTTACCAGCGTATGTCAAGTGCCAAAGGTCAGTGAGGTGTCTTTCGATTGACGGCAGGCTAATTCTGAGATGGTTTCTCCGCGTGATCTATGACTACGGTGTCAAATGACGCCGTGCCCGGTTCTAATCTCAGTCCAAGCTGCTCCTGGAGAGCTGCGAAGACGGATGGACCCACCGTATCCGGCGCCGGGCCGTCCGGCCCCGCTGCGGCGAGGTCGTTTGGAGCCCACTCGATTTCGAAATCGTAGAATCCCGTGAGTCCGGTTTTGTCGAATACCGGGCGGCCCGCGCCGTGGTTGGGATTCGAGAGTTCCGAAATCAGATTCCGGATGGGAGCATGCACGGCCCTAATCCGGAACAGCCTCCCGTCTCTCATGGCCATCGACACCTTTGCGTCTGAGACGTTCTCCTTGAGCTTAGGCCCGTTCTTCGCTACTACCAGGTTGAACACGGGAAGGTCCTTCCTGGCATGGTGGAGCCTGAGCCGAAATCGATCGGCCAACAGCGCCTGGAGCATAAGCCGGAACTGTTCGATAGAGGGGGGCGGGCCCACTGGAGCTTTGGCGATCACCTGAAACAGCACCGAGTCGGCGCCAGACACGTCGGAAAGAATGCCCATGCGCGCCCATCCCGGGCCTCCCGAAAGTTGCGAGCCGTCCGTTCTCAAGCCGTACGCAAATTCGACGAGACGGTACAGATCCACATGCTCGCCCGCAAGCGTGTTGCCCCGGACGACGACCCCAACCCTGCCCTGGTTCGTCCACGGCTGCGGTTTGATAGACGCAACCTCGAACGAGGCCATGGGAATTTCCGGCCGCGATTGGGCCTCGATTTCCTGCGGATCTCCCCTGCCGGGCAAGCAACAACGAAAGACGAGAACCACGACGATGCGTGCCGATCGTACCGATGTCATTTCTCCCTCCCGGCCGGCGCCCCCTGTGACGAATTCTGAATACCCAATCTGCGTATCGGACGGAGCCGGAAACGAAAGCGTTAACCGGAAAATTCGGAATTCCATGTCCTTGGCGCGTGTAGTTCCCCCGCCTCCCCGCGGGTCTTAGTATGAGACTCCTGCAATGAACCCGTTCCGCGCGCTGATCGCGCTCTCTTGCGCCGTAGAGGCCGTCGCGCAACTTCCGCCCACGCCGGACGCCGTTCTGGTCGCCGGGGCGCCGCTGCCATTCACCGGGATGGCCACCGACCTGGTGATGCAGCCGCTGCACATCGCCATCGCGCCGGATGCCACGCTCTACGTCCAGGAGACCGGCCGCGTCTGGCGCGTCGATGCTTCCGGCCGCGTAGCCGCCGTGGCCGGTCCGTGGGACCATGCGGCTCACGGGCCGGAAGCCATCGGCGTGGACGGCGCGGGCGACCTTTACGTCGCAGGCGACCAGTACGTCTGGGAACAGGACCCGTCGGGCCAGGTTTCGACAGTCACCAGCCAGCTCTACTGGCCTGGACAGCCGCCGGTCTTCCCAATCCCGGTTTCGTCGATAGCCGTTGATGCGAAAGGGGTTATCTACCTCGCCTCGCAGCAGCGCGTGTGGAAACTCTCTTCCGGCGGCCAGCTTCAACCCTTCGCCGGCACTGGGTACGGCTCTTCCTCGGCCCCGGGCTACTTCACGGCGCCCGCCCTCCAGGTGAACATGGGGGTTCCGATTCACCTGACCGTCGATGCCGCCGGCAACGTCTACTTCGTCGAGGAGAACGGAGTCGACCAGGTGACGCCGGACGGCATGCTGGTCCGGTTGTTCGCCGGGCAGGTGCAATCGTACGCAATGGATGCCGCGGGAAACCTGTACGTCGGGGGCTGGAACTCCGCCGGCATCCCGCAGATTTTTCGGGTCAACCCGGACCAGAGCACGCAGGCCATCGCTGGCGGGTCCTGGGGCTTCAGCCAGGGATGCACGCCCGACGCTCCCGGCGTGCCGCTGGCCATTCACGCCGGGATCAAGGGCGTCTACGACCTGACGTTCGACCGCACGGGCGACCTGTACTTCATCGATCTCGGCAACGCCCTGGTCCGGCGAATCCGGACCAACGGGGTGATCGAAACCGTGGCCGGCAACGCGGGCGGCGGTTTCTCCGGCGATGGCGGCTTGGCCACGGATGCGGTCCTGGGCCATCCAACCGCGATGGCGCTGGATTCCTCCGGCAACGTCTACTTCGCCGACCGCGACAACAATCGCATCCGCAGAATCGGAACCGACGGCATCATCCAGACCATCGCCGGGAGCGGCGCAACGATCCTGGACGACCCCGCCTGCCTCTCCGCGCCCACGCCCCTGCTGAACCCTTCCGGCGTGGCGGTGGACGCGGGCGGCAACGTGTATATTGCCGACACCGGCCATTACCAGGTGCTGGAATTGGCGGCGGACGGCACGCTGGCGGTCATCGCCGGGACGGGGCAGCCGGGCGTTTCCGGCGATGGCGGACCGGCTGTCGATGCCGACCTGGGCACTCCAACGGGTCTGGCGGCCGATGGCCAGGGCGGACTGTACGTCGCCGGGCAGGGTATTCGCTACATCGCGCCCGATGGCACCATCCAAACGCCGTTCCCGTACCCCGGGTCCCAGAACGTGGCCGTCGATAGCGCCGGGAACGTATATGCTACCGGCTACATCTTCACGCCCGATGGCCGCGCCATTCCCGTTCCCGGAGATACCACCTTTGCCGTGGACGGCCGTGGAAGCATCTATTATTCCGGTACCACCGTGCGCCTGGCGCGGCTCAATACCGACTGCCAGGTTCTGGCGCTGGCGGCGGCCGGCGACCCGTTTGGCGGCATGGCCGCCGCGCCGAATGGCTACCTGTATGTGGCCGACACCAACGCGAATCGCATCTGGCGCATTCCCGCGCCGGCCGCAGACGGCGGCGTTGCGCCCGTCAGGCTCACCTCCGTGCCGGTGCTGAACGGGGCCACAAAGCGACCGGTCTCGCTGCCGTGTACGCCGTCATTTTTTGGCACGGGCGGCAACTGCCCGCAGTACGGCAACGAGAACGTCGCGCCGGGCGAAACGGTCGTAATTCAGGGCGTATGCCTGGGGCCCACGCGGTTCGTGCCGGGGTCGCTCGATGCCGCCGGATACGTGGCTTCCGCGATTGGCGACACGCAGGTTTTCTTCAACGGGACGGCCGCGCCGTTGCTGTCGGCCAGTTCGGGCGAACTGGTGGCGGTGGTTCCGTACGAAATCGCCGGAGCTTCGACGGCCTTGGCCGTGGTCGCGCGCGGCGGTATAGGCATAAACGTCAACTTGCAGACATCGGCGTCCTCGGTGGGGATATTCCGTCCGGCGAATCCGGTGGTGTACACCCGAGGTTCGGCGGCCTCTCTTGTGATCACCGGCGAAGGGCAGACGGATCCGCCGGGCGTGACCGGCAAGCCCGCCGCCGAGCCGCTGCCTGAGCCGTTGGCCCCGGTTGCCGTCTCCGTGGGCGGAATCGCGGCGGAAGTCATATCGGTGGCGCCCGACCCGGGCACGATCGGCTCGACGCGGGTTACCTTCCGGGTTCCGGATACGGTCAAACCCGGGATGGCGGCCATTGGGGTCATGGTCGGCTCCTCCTTCGACAGCTTTACGGCCCCGGTGAATTAGTTTTCGATCTGAAACCCTCCACCACACGTACTCATCTGTATAATTAAAGGCAAAATGTTGCGAAACGGACTAATACGTACCAAGGCGACGGGTGTAGCGATGTTCGTGACCCTGGCCACAGCGGCGTTGGGGGCCGGGCCGGATTTTGAACGCGCGCATAAACTCTATAACCTCACGGACTTCGAGGGCTCGCTGAAAATCCTGCATGCCATCCCGGACCGGGGCAAGGATGGCGCGGACTACGCCTTGGCCGGCAGGAATTACTACATGTTGGGGGATTACCGGAAGTCCACCGAGGCGCTCGAAAAGGCCGTCGCGCTGGAACCGGGCAGTTCGGAATACGCCCTCTGGCTGGGCCGCGCTTTTGGACGGCGGGCCGAAACCGCCAGCCCGTTCACCGCTCCGGGACTTGCCTCCAAGGCGCGCCAGCACTTTGAAAGGGCGGTGCAATTGAATCCCCGGAACCTGGACGCGCTCACCGACCTTTTCGAATACTACCTGGAGGCGCCCGGCTTCCTGGGTGGCGGCTTCGACAAGGCCGAAGCCACGGCCGTGAAGATCGCGGCCGTCGATTCCGGCGAGTTCCACTGGTCGCAGGCGAAACTGGCGGAGAAGCGCAAGGAATTCGGCAGCGCCGAAGAACAACTGCGGCGCGCCATCGAGGCCTCGCCACGCCAGATCGGGCGATTCATCGACCTGGCGCGGTTCCTGTCCAAACAGGGACGATACCAGGAAGCCGACCAGAGCCTCGCGCGCGCCCAAAAGATCAACCCTGACAGCGCCAAGCTGATGTTCGCCACGGCCGAGATTTACATCAAGCAGAACCGCAATCTGGAGGCTGCCCGGGACTTGCTCAGGCGCTACCTGGTTAGCGATCTCACGCCGGAAGACCCGCCGCGGTCGCAGGCGCAGAAGCTCCTTCGGCAGGTGACGGGCACATAAGCCCGGCACATGTTTCTCGGCGAGGCCATCCGCTTCAGCGCTCAGGCCCTTCGCGCCAATCCCGTTCGGTCTCTCCTCACCGGCCTCGGCATGGTCATCGGCACCGCCTCGGTCATCCTGGTGGTGACCATCTCGCTGACCAGCCGCGACTATATCCTCCAGCAGGTGGAAGGGATCGGCTCCAACATCATCTTCGCCTACTACGTCTCGGCCGGCCCTTCCTCCGCGGTGGCGGATGCCGACTACATCAAAATGGCGGACGTCGAGGCCATCCGCAAGGATACCGGCGCGGACATCGTGGCGGCTACCGGCGTGATGTCGAACTCCGACCGGATGCTGATCCGCGGCAGGGAGCAGGACGTCAAGGTGATCGGCACCGACCAGGCCTACCAGGACGTGCGCAACATCGTGATCAGTGACGGCCGGTTCCTGGATGAGGACGACGTCGCGCGGCGCGACAAGGTGGCGCTCCTCACCGACAAGCTCGCCGAGCGCATGTACGGCAGCCTGGGCGCGGCGCTGAACCAGGTGATCCGGCTGTACGGATTGCAGTTCACCGTGATCGGCACGTTTCACGAGCGCGTGGAGACCTTCGGGCAGTCGGAGGTGGAGCGCGAGACCATCCTGATGCCTATCACGGTGCTGCGCTACTTCACCCCGGTGGAGCGCATCGACCCGCTCTACGTGCAGGTGCGCGCGCCCGAGGAGGTGGAGCGCATCGCGGGCCGTGTGCAGGATATCATCGCCGGGCGCCACCGTCCGGGCGCCAGCTACCGCGTCGATACCCTCACCGCCATACTGAACGCTGCCAAAAATATTTCGCTGATTCTCTCGCTGGTGCTGGTCCTGGTCTCCGCCATCACGCTGGTGATCTCGGGCATCGGCATCATGAACATCATGCTGGTGACCGTGACCGAGCGGACGCGCGAGATCGGAGTGCGGCTGGCGGTGGGAGCTTCGGCCAGGGAAATCCTGCTGCAATTCCTCACCGAGGCGATGATGGTGAGCCTCTCGGGCGGTGTGCTGGGGATTGCCGCCGGCGTGGCGATTCCGCTCGCCGTGCGGTTGTTCGCCGACATCCGCATTCCCATTTCGCCCGTTGCGATCGTGGTGGCGTTCGGCGTCTCCTGCCTGGTGGGGCTGGTGTTCGGAATTCTGCCCGCCAACCGCGCCGCGCACCTGAGTCCCACCGACGCTCTAAGATACGAATAGTGGCGACCTTCAGGCTGGCAGTGACCGGAGTTCTTTTTGCCGCGGCGGCCTGCGCGCAGTCGGTGGAGATCTACTCCGAATTCCACCGGCTGGACCCGTTCGGAGCGGTGGTGGCCGCCGACAAGGCGCTCGCCGTGCGCGAAATCCTTTCCCCCGCGGTGGCTCGCAACGGATTCGCTTCGTTTCACATCGCCGTGTCGGTGCCCCCCAGGGAGTCGTACCTTCTTTATGTCGTCACCAACCCGGTGAATGCGTGCCGTGTCGCGCTGTACAAAGAGCATTTCGTCGCGACACCCGCCGGATGGATTCCCGATCCGCTGATGGAAATCGAGCGGCTGCCGGATTTCGGAGTCATGCCCGATCCCGACGAGAAGATCGAAGGGCAGAACACGCGGCTGTACCTGCTGGACCTGTGGATTCCGCCCGGCGCCGATGTGGCGCGCTTTCGCGTGGAAGTGCAGCTCAAGGTGGGCATATGGACCGTCGTGCCTATGGAGGCGCGGGTTCTCGAGGCCCGCATCCCCGGGATCGCCCGCGCGCCGGACGTGGTGAGGTCTCTGGCTCTGCCCCCCGTGGAAGCGGCGGCGGATGCCGCGGCGATGCAGGTTCTGGCGGACTATTTCATGGGGACGCGGCCGCAATCGTTCGCGCGTCCGGCCACGCTGCGCGAAATCATTCGCCGGAATGCGGTGCAGGATATGGCGCTGGCCGGGTCGCTCGATCCGCGAGCAGGCGGGCCGGATGCGCTGATGCGCCGCTTCCTGGGCCTGTGTTTCGCGCCGCGTATTTTGGGCGCCGAGACGTACCTGCGCATCCGCGACTTCTTGTTTTCGCAATAGCCCTGCCGAGCCGCTTCGCAGAAGCTCGACCGTCAGGGAGCGGATGCTCTCTTGCCGTGTTTCGCTCTGTAGATCAGTACCGCCATCCGGGCCACCAGCAGCATCCCGATCGCGGCCGGCCAGAATGGCCCTGGCGCGATCCACGCCGCTCGCGGTCCCGCTACTGCGCCCGCGCCGAAAGAATACTCGAACTCGATCGACCTCTGCGCCTCGTCCCGCTCCTGCCGGCTCACCACAAGCCCGTCCGAGGGAGCCGCAAGGCAATTCACCAGGTATGCGCTGACTTGCGGCAGATGCCGATTTTCGAAACGCAACTCGTGCCCCCTGCGCGCCGTGCGCAGTTTTATCCCGATCGTGCCCAATCCCTCCCGCATGGCTTCGAGGGGCGGAAAGCTGCTCTCGATCAACGACAACGGCGCCGGTACGCCATCCACTCGCAGCTCCACTTCCCGTGCCACTCGGCCCACATAGGCCCGCTCTTCTCCCGGCGAAATCCGTCCGTCGCGATCCTGGTCGATCACGGCCATCAGTACCGGCAGCATGGCCACGCCCGGCGTCAAATGGATCTCCACGTCGATGCCGTCCCGCGTCACTCCGATCAGGGTGGCCTGCAGATACTCGTCCAGCCGGTGTGCGGCCGCGCCTCCAGCCAGACTCAGCGCCAGCAGCGCGCTCACTCCCAATCGTCTCATCGTGAAGGTACTCAATGCCCCACTGACTTCTTCCCGTAATCGTTTGTCGGATCCCGGTAAATCGTATGGATGTGCATCGTCGGGTCGCCCCCCAGCGGCTGGGGCGCGTACTCGATCACCAGTGCCGGTCCCTGAATCCGATAATACGCCGGCATCCCGTTGGTGGTCGGTCCGCTCCACGCGAACCACGTTTCGGGCAGATTCGCCTTGATCTCCGCCATGCGCGCCGCCGCTGCCTGTTCGTGGACAATCCCCGCCCATTCACCCGCCAGGTCCAGCAGCATCGCCTGCTGGCTCGCGTTCATCGCGGAACACTTGATGCCCTCTGGCTGGATCGTCTTTCCGTCCTGCCCCGGCCCCAGGACCAGATCGGCCACCTTGTAATTGAGAATCGCCTGCTTTCGCTGCCCTTCGTCCAGCGCATTGATCAGCGCGAAGGCCTTGTCGTTCTCGGCTCCGAGCGGCCGCACGGTCTTGCCGTCCACCGTATACTTCGCGGGCTGTGCCGCCGTGAGGCTGGGCGTGAGAATCCCATCGAGACCCGCCATGGTAATATTCAGCGCCAGATGATGGCCGCCGAACTGCAGCATCCAGGGGTCCTTCACGGAAGGCTTGCCTAGAATTGAAATGTAGAACAAGTCGCGCCCGAACATCGGCCGGCCCCCGCCGCTGGCGACTCTCAGTGCCTCGTCGCCTTCGACAATCGCGAGCACTTTCTCATACCCGCGCTTGCTCAGCGTGGCGGCCAGCAGCTCCATCGCCGCTTTCCTCTGCGGCCCGCTCAGCTCGCCCATCTTCAGGCCTGCCCGCGGCACCATCGTCGTGGGCAGGTTCGACCACTTCTTCCGTTGCGCGGCGTCGTTGAAATCGAACAGCACCTTCGACCGCTGTCCCTCGTCAAGCGAACTCAGGAAGCCGTTTGCGCTGGCCACTATCTTGGAAGTGACGCTCAAAGAACTCTGGGCCGGCGCCAGCCCGCAAAACAGAACGGCGGCGAAGAAGCCGCTCTTGCTCGACCTGAGAAGGGTTGTTTTTACCATAGGCGATCTCCTTAACAAGGGTACAGCAGTGCCGTTCCCGTCAGTCGAGACACGCTACCCGCGCGGCGCCATCGCCAGTCCCGCGGCGCCCACAATTCCCGACTTGTCGGCGACCTCCTGTTCCACCAGGGGAACTTCGCGTCCCAGCAACCCGCGCGAGCGGCTCCAGACCTCCTCCTGCAACGGCACCATCAGGTCCGCTCCGGCATCCGCCACGTGGCCCCCGATGATCACCAGTTCCGGGTCGAACACGTGCAGCAGGCCCGCAATCGCCGCGCCCAGCTTGTGAATCGCCTGGGAGACGATTGCCGTCGAAACCACATCGCCTTCGCTGGCCGCTTGAAAGATGGTCCGGCAGGTGGCCAGTTGCGGCTGTTCGCGGAACAGGCGGGTCAGCGTGGACGCGCATCCGCGATGCACCGCCGCCCGGGCCTCGCTCTCGATGGCGCTGGCGGAGAACACGGTCTCCAGGCAGCCGCGATTGCCGCAGGCGCACAGCGCGCCGTCCGGCTCGACCGTGACATGCCCTAGGTGCCCCGCCATTCCGGAATGGCCGCGGAGCACTCGGCCGCCGGACAGGACCGCGCCGCCCACGCCGGTTCCGAGCGTCAGCATCAGGACGTCTTCGCGCCCGCGCGCCGCGCCCCACACCATTTCGCCCGCCAGGGCCACGCGCGCGTCGTTGTCGGCGAACACGGGCACGTCGATGGGCAGGCCCACTAGATCGGCCAGGCGCAATCCTTCCAGGTAGTGGAGCGGTCCCGGGAGCACCTCCACCAGCGTGTTCTCGGGGTTGATGATGCCTTTGCATCCCACGCCGGCCCCGGCGGGAATCTCGGTCGCTTCGAGCAGCCATCGGATGGCGTCGTGGAGCGAGGGCACGAAGCCATCCAGGTCCGCGGGAGTCGGGATGGTCCGTGACGCGAGAATGGCGCCCTCTTCGTTCACCATCCCCGCCTTGATGTGCGCGCGCCCGATGTCGATCCCTAACATGACCATCTGAGAACCCTCCGAACCCGGCATCTTCACTCTATCGCGCGGCCAGCCCCAAGTACATCAGGACGACGACAGCGGTCATCCAGTGCTCGGCCACCGCGAACAGTCCATCTACCGGCGGCATCAGCCACCGCGAATACTGGAGCGCGCGCAGGCTGGCCAGCAGGTGGAGCAGGTTGATGGGCACTGCCGGGAGCAGCGCCACCAGAATGCGCCAGCCGTGGCCCGCGCACAATTGGCGGCTGCGTTCGAGGATCTCGGAGCTCGGGCGGCCTTCGATGGCGACGACGGGATCGACGAAGATCAGCCGGATCGCCGCCACGATGCCGGGAATCACCAGCAGAAGGCTCCAGAGCATGATCGTGACCTCCACCTTGAACATGTTCCAGAGGCTCTTGCCCCACAGTCGCCGGCCCCAGCGCAGCGATTCGCCGGTGGGAGCGGTCTTGCCCGTGCGAAGTTTCATCACCAGCCCGTAGATCGCCGCGGGCATCACCAGTGCGCCGAAGACCAGGTCGCCCATGTCCATCAAGAGATAGGAAAGGACTCCCTCGCTGGGGACATTCGTGACATAGCAGGTGAACTCGAGCAGGAGTTTCCCCGGGACCATGACCACCAGGGTGACTGCGGCCAGAAACGGAAGAGTGGCAAAGAACAGCCGGGTGGACCGCAGCAGGAGACCGCCCACGGAATCGAAAGGGACGGTGGGGAAGTCGATGGCGATGTGGCCTTTGCGAAAGTCGCGCTCCATCCTCCGGACTACTATAGCGCGGCCCGCGTGCCTGGCCTGTTCGGAGCGTCAGCTGAGTGAAACAATCGCTCCCGGCCCGCTCAATCAAAAAGGGTCTTCGCGGCGGCCAGCGCGTTGATGACATCGGAGGTCGCGCGGCCGAATTCACTTTCCAAGGGGTCGATCAGTTCCAGCGCCTTGTCCCGCGGACGCGAGCGTGCGCTGTTTACGACGTTTGCAGCTACGAGGTGAAACTTTGTGTGCTTGGTCTTCAGGTCTGCAAATGCGCTGAGCGTCGCGTGCTTTTTGCCGTCTCCATAAATCCACTTCCCGAGGTCGCACTGATCGTCCTTTGCGACACTGCCAGGATCTACCTGCTCCTGACCCATGAGGTGGTTCTTCAACCGGGTCTTCCATCTCGAGTGTGCAAGAACCGCTGCGTTGTAATCCATTTGATGCCTCCTGGTAAACTATATCGGCGGTTCAGGTCTTTTCCTGCAGGCGGCATCGCCCCTCCCCCGGCAGCGGAACAGAGGACACCCGAAGCCGCCACCCGCCTGCCGGTGTCCCCCAATCCGGATCGTCCCGCCCGGCCCGTCCGGAGCGGCGTTCCGGATGAAGGAGGTGATCGTGCCCGCGCCTTCCTGCGATGATGTGAAGTGATGACACGCAGACTGGTGTTCCCAATCATTCTGGCGGTTTCGCTTGCGGGATGCCGGGCGAAGGACGAAGGCAAGCGCTACCCCATGCAGGGCGAAATCAAGGCGCTGGACGCCAACTCCAAAACCGCCACCATCGACGCCGGCAAGATCGGCGACTGGATGGAGGCCATGACTATGGAGTACCGCGTGAAGCCCGATTCGGATTTTGAAAAGCTTCACGTGGGCGACCGTATCGAGGCCACCGTGGTGGTGAACGATCCTGTGGTTTACGTCACCGACGTGAAGGTCTTGCCCAAGCAGTAGGGCCGCGATACCATCGTGCCGATGAGATGACACACGCCGGGCATGGACGGCCGGCCACGGCGCACTCGTCGGAGTTGAATTTCCTTTTCGGCACGTGGGGGAACACCGTCCGGCTTGCCCCCATCGACCGCACCTTATCCGAGCAGATGTAAGCCTACTGGACGAACTTCGCGCGCATCGCCTCGGTAGCCGGAGCAGCGGCCGGCGCATCCTCTGGGAGCGGTCGGTAGAGTAGTTTCGTGGGCTTACGGGCGCCCTTCCAACTGTGCAAACCAGATGTTCCCCGTGTGCTCCGGCATGCTGAAGAACAGCTTGTCCGACGCCAGCGATAGTCCAATCGCAGCGACCTCCAAGCTAAATGACAAGCTCCGGCGCGCAGTGTGCAAGTGCAGCACCGCAAACGCCTCGCCGACAGGCCGCCTGGTCGCCCGGTCCAGCCGTTGTGCCCAGATACACCGGAAGCCGTCCCGATCCGACAGGAAGTACAGCACGTCTCCCGACGTGGACCACGTCGTGGGAGCGCGCGCGTCGGGGATATAGATCCACTCTTCCTCTGGTCCGACATGCCAGTCCCGAACGGCCGCTACAAACAGCTTGCGCTGTGTCTGGCTCACCACGGTCTGGAATGCAACCCAGCGTTCGTCCGGAGATAGGTGAGGCAGCCTGACCGCATAGTTGGGGTGCGACGCGAATAACGATTCGGCGCCCGATTCCAGATCCCGCGTGACCAACGCGCCGGGCCCGCCCGGTTGGCTCTTGAAGTAGATGACCTTCTTCTCGTCGTTCGACCAGCAATACAGCGGTCCGTCGCAATCGCCGCACACCTGCCGTGACGCGCCGCCTTGCGTATTCACCTCCCAAAAAGTGAACGACGGCTTCCGGTCCCCTTGCCACACGTAGTACAACACTCTGAGCCCGTCAGCGCTCGGCTGCGGGGCAACCTCATCGAATTCGGTCGCCGTCAGCCCGCTCACCGCTCCGCTGCGGAGGTCCATCTCGTAAATATCGAGATTTCTCTGGCGGTCCGAGACGAACACGAGTCTGCTGCCATCGCGCGACACGGCCGGATACTGGTTGGTAGCGTTGGATGACGTGACGCGTTCCATTTCTCCCCTGGCTTGCCCCGATTCGGCATTCAGCGGCAGCATCCAGATCTCCAGGTTTTCCGTGGTGGTGGCGAGAGCAAGCCGGTCCGCCGCAATCGACGGCTGCACCTCGATTCCCGCTCCGGCTGTCATCCGTTCCGGCTTGCCTTTTGCGCGCCACGGATTCGGCGCCAGGCGCTGTCGCCAGATGCTCAACTGATTAGTGATTCCAACCTGGGTCAGCGCCGACCGCCGGCGAGCGGCGCCACCCACCAGTCGTATTGCTCGGCGAGCGGTTGTCGATCGGATTCGGCGCCCACGAACAACAGGGACTTGCCGTCCGGCGACCATACCGGGCTATTCGCCGAGAACAACGTGCCTGCCAACTGGCGCGGCTCCCCGCCGTTTCGGGGAACCACGTAGAACCGATTGCGGCTGTATACGCCTCCGTCCCCCACCCAGTAGGCGACCCACTCCCCATCCGGCGAAAATCTCGGCCGCCGGCCTTCATTCGCAATACGTCGCGCCGTGCCACCGAGCGCGGGAACGACGTAGATGCCGCCGCCATCCCGCTGCGACCGGAAAGCGATCCGCGTGCCGTCGGGCGAAAACGATGGCTCCGAGTCGTCCACCGTGTCATTCGTGACCTGGATCGGCTCACCGCCTCCCACCTGCTGTACCCAGATGTTCAAGGCACCGCCCGCGCGATCCGACGCATAGGCCAGCAGCTTGCCGTCCCGGGACAGCGCGGGATTGATCGTCAATCCGGCGTCCGATGTCACCCGCGTCAGGTCGATCGCGCGGAGTGTCGAGCCACGCGGCCACAGCCACCACGCCGCGGCCAAAACAGCCGCCATGGTTACCGCCCAGCCAACGCGAGGCCATGGCATTCGCCTCTGGCGGCACTCCTCACCGACCGCCCGCAGCGCGCTGGCGACTTCGCTCATCTGCTGGAATCGCGCAGCCGGGTCCTTCTGGAGACACCTGGCCACGATCCGCCCCAGCTCGCGCGGCGCCGCCGGCGCCGTCTTGGTCAATGATGGCGGATCTTCGCGCAGAATTGCGCAGAATGTCGCGGCCGTCGAGTCCCGCTGAAATATACGCTTCCCCGTGAGCATTTCATAGAGCAATGTGCCGAATGCAAAAATGTCGGACCGATGATCGATCGGCTTGCACTCGGCCTGCTCCGGCGACATATAGGCGACCGTTCCCACCACAGTGCCCTCTACGGTCTCAGGACCCAGAGTGCGTGTGTCTTCATCTTCCGCGGCGACGCCCTGCTCCACGACCTTGGCCAAGCCGAAGTCGAGAACTTTCACAACGCCGTTTCGCGAGATGCGCACGTTTCCCGGTTTCACATCGCGATGGACGATGCCGGCCGAGTGCGCCGCCGCGAGGGCGTCCGCGATCTGGATTGCGTAATCGAGTGCGGCTATGGCGCCCAGGCCCTTAGGTCCGATCGCCTGCGGCAGTGTGGCGCCGTCCACCAGCTCCATCACAATGAAGTCCGTGCCATCGGTGGAACCGACGTCGTAGACCTGCACGATATTCGAGTGATTCAACCCCGATGCCGCCCGCGCCTCCTGCAGAAAGTGGGCACGCGAATCCGCCGAGGACGTGGCCTTCAGAATCTTGATCGCGACCACGCGGCGCAGGCGCGTATCGACGGCGCGGTACACTTCACCCATGCCGCCCGCGCCGATCGGCGAGGCGATCTCGTACGGTCCGAGGCGTTCTCCCGCACTAAAAGGCATAGCCGCCTGACTCAATCGATTTTATACGACCGAAACGGAGGAGGTGAGTCGCTCATGCTCCAGGTTATGAAGCCGCCCCTACTTCTTCCTGGTCCCCGGCCCCGCGGGTTTCAACAGCTTCTCGAGCTCCGCGCGGATGTTCGTGTTCGGATCGGTGAAGAAGCTGCTCTCGCCCGCGAAATCTCCGCGGATCATGCCGCGGCGATCCAGAAATACCATGTGCGGCACGTACAGCACTCTCGTGTCGTAGAACGCGTACTGCAGGTAGACTCTTACCGCGACATTGTCCGCCCATCCGACGGGGAACGGCGGCTGAAACTGCTGGACGAACTGCGGCACCAGCGTCGCGGCGCCCTCGTTGAACGCGCATTCCAGAAACTGCACGCCGCGCGGCGTGTACTCCTGGGCGATGGGCTTCAGGGTCCTGGTGAGGTCCTGGCAATGCGGGCAGGTTGTCTGGATGAATGCCAGCGCCACGATCTTTCCGCGATACTGGCTCAGCGGGATTTCGGGCGCTCCACCGGTTTGATGGATGGTAAACGCGGGCGACATCCGCGGCGGCTGGTCGGCGGCGCCGGCGACGAATGCCGTGCCGGCTGCGAGTACGAAAATCAGGGTGGTTCGCATAGGTCGCGTATCTCTTATACTACAAGTTTCCACAGTTTTCATGCCGCCGTTCGAGCCGCTCTTCCGCAATCCGCATCTCCAGACCGTCGCGGGACACCTGTGGCGGCGGGCGGGCGACGACCCCCGCTTCCCCATTGAGCGCCGCCTGTACCGGACCGAACCGGACGTTCAGGTGCTGGTGGAATCGCAGCGGCCCGCGGGGGACGCCTCGGGCGAGATCGTCATGGTTCACGGCCTCGAGGGCTCGGGCCAGGCCGTTTACATGCGCAGCCTCGCGAACGCGGCGCTCCGCGCGGGCTTCGCCGCCCATCGATTCAACATGCGCACCTGCGGCGGCACCGGGCGCCTGTGCCCCACGCTCTATCACGCCGGGCTCACCAGCGACCTGCTGGCCGTGCTGCGCCAGTTCCGCGCCGAAGGCCGCGCCCCCGCGTTTCTGGTGGGCTTCTCCCTGGGTGGCAATGTCGTCCTGAAACTCGCCGGCGAAATGGGGGAAGCCGCGCGCGATCTTTTCCGCGGCGCCGCCGCCGTTTCCGTCCCGCTCGATCTCGCGGCCTGTGCCGGCCGCATCGCCCAACCCGAAAACCGCTACTACGAGCGGCGCTTCGTCCGCCTTATGCGCGCCCGCCTGTGCGCCACCGGCCGATATGAGAAACGGAACTTTGCCGGCCTCCGCTCCGTAATGCAGATTGATGACCGTATCACCGCGCCGTCGTTCGGCTTTGGCGACGCGCGCCGGTATTACGCCACGCAGTCGGCGGCCCGCTTCCTGGATGGTATCCGCGTGCCCCTGCTGTTGATCCAGGCGAAAGATGATACCTTCATTCCTTTCGAGGTCTTCGATTCGCCGCCGGTGCGTTCCAACCCGTGGATCGAGCTGGTGGCGGCGGAGCATGGCGGCCACCTCGGCTTCATCGGCCGCCGCCCGCATCGTTTCTGGGCGGAGGAGACGATAATGGAGTGGATAGCGGAACGGGTCCGTTTATCCGCTGGCCCGGCCTGCCAGGTTGTGACATGACAGCCACACACGCATCGTTTTGGGAAGCAGTTACCGGCGCGGTCCAATCGCTGCGCGGCAGTAAGCTCCGGAGTTTTCTCACTCTGCTGGGCATCATCCTGGCCACCACCACGTTGATCGCGGTGATGTCGGTTATCTCCGGCATGGACGTATACATCGCCCAGAACGTATCCAACATGGGCGCCGACGGATATCGCGTCACGCGCATCGTCATGATGCAATGGGATCCCAAGAAGTTCCTCGAGATGCAGCGGCGCAACCCGCAGTTGAATCGCGAGGAATTCGAGTTCCTTCGCTCGCGCGCCACCCTGACTCGCGAAATCGGCATGGCCTGCTACCGCTCCGTTACCGTCCACCTTGCCAAGGAAAGCGCCGAAGCCGTGCAATTGATGGGCTTCTCGCCCAACATGGCGGTCATTCTCAACTACGATGCGCAGGACGGGCGCTTCTTCTCCGACACCGAGAACAAGCAGCACATGAACGTCGCCTTCATCGGCAACGACATCAAGACCAAGTTCTTTCCCAACGGCGACGCCATCGGCCACTCGGTATCGGTGGATGGCCTTCCGTTCACCGTGGTGGGCGTCGCCACCGCCAAGGGATCGATATTCGGCCAATCGCAAGACAACTTCGTGATCATCCCTGTGGAGACGTACTTCAAAATCTGGGGAGCGCGCAACGGCATGGATTACGCGGGCATCGCGCTCGACCACAACCACCTCATCGAGGCGCAGGAAGAGGTGCGCATGCTGGTGCGCGCGCACCGCCACCTGAAACCGCAGGACGACGACACGTTCTCCACTCTGACCTCCGACGCCCTTCTGAAATTCTGGGACCAGTTGACCGGCGCCATCGCCGCCACGGCCGTCGGCGTCGTCTCGGTGTTCATGGTGGTCGGCGGCGTGGTCATCATGAACATCATGCTGGCGGTGGTGACCGAGCGCACCCACGAAATCGGAATCCGCAAGTCGGTCGGCGCGCGGCGGCGGGACATCCTCAACCAGTTCCTCGTCGAATCCTCCATGCTCGCTTCCATTGGCGGGCTTATGGGAGTCTCCATCGCCTGGATTGTCGCGGTGCTGGTGCGGACCTTGACGCCCGTGCCCATGGCCGTGCCCCTTTCCGCTGTGGTGATCGGCGTGACGCTCTCCGCGGTGGTGGGGCTCTTCTTCGGCATCTATCCCGCGCGCCGCGCCGCCATGCTCGATCCCATCGAAGCGTTGCGGGTGGAAAAATGACACTGGCTTCTCTCAACTCCGGAATCCGCCTGGCGTTGGCCACCACGCGCGAGCACAAGATGCGCTCGTTTCTCACCATCCTGGGCGTCATCATCGGAACCGGCGCGGTGATCGGCGTGGGCTCCATCATCGCCGGCCTCGACGGAGCCATCAGCGGCATTCTGCGCAGCTTCGGCCCCACCACCATCATCGTCACCAAGACCACCGCCATGGGGAATTCCACGCGCGAGGAGCGCAGCCGCAAGCCGCTTACCTTGGAGGACGCCCGCGCCATCGCCGAGCGCTGCCCTTCGGTCGAGCACGTGAGTCCCTACCTGTTCCCCAGCGGCGGCATTCACAGCGCGCGCTACAAGGGAAACGATCTCTACAACATCAGCCAGTTGGGCGGCACCGAAGAAGGCTACGCCTACGGCGGAACCACCATGAAGTACGGCCGCTTCTTCACCGAGCTGGAGAATTCCCACCATATGCCCGTCGTGGTGGTGGGCGAGGATGTGAAGAAGCAGTTGCTGCCCAACGAGGACCCTCTGTTCAAATGGATTGAAGTGGACGGCCACGCGCTCGAGATCGTGGGCGTGATGGACCGGCCCGCCAGCTCCCTGCCCGGCCAGGACGACACGCGCATCCTCATCCCCTACTTCACCATGCGCAAGATGTTTCCCGCCGCGCGCGAGCACATGCTGATCGTCATCGCCTACATCGGCATGGTGGACCAGGCCCAGGACGAGCTTCGCGCCGTGCTGCGCACCAATCGCCGTGTGCCGTTCAATGCGCCCGACACGTTTTCCATGACCACCGCCGAGCAGATGATCGCGGACTTCCACCGCGTCACCGCCACGGTCGCCCTGGTGATGGTGATCCTCAGCTCCATCGGCCTGCTGGTGGGCGGCATCGGCGTCATGAACATCATGCTGGTCAGCGTCACCGAGCGCACGCGCGAGATCGGCATCCGCAAAGCCGTGGGCGCGCGCAAGAGCGACATCATCGTGCAATTCCTCACCGAAGCCGTCGTGTTGACCGCGCTGGGCGGCCTTCTCGGACTGTTGCTCGGCTGGATGATCTCGCGCGCGGCCGGCCTGATCTTTCCCAATCTGCCCACCGCCGTGCCCCTGTGGGCCGCCGTTTCCGGCGTGATGGTATCGGTTGGCGTGGGCCTCTTCTTCGGGATCTGGCCGGCCGGCCGCGCCGCGAGTCTCGATCCGGTCGAGGCCCTCCGCTATGAATAACCCGGTGGGTGGCGCGCTGTTCCTGCCGCGCGCCGCCACTTGGCTGACGTTCGCCGCCGCCGCCTCGATCCTGTTTTCCATCGCCTTGTGGCAGATCTTGCTGGCTCTCGCGCTGGCGGCGCTGTTTCTTTCCGGCGAGCCGCTGCGCTTTCCGCGCATCAAGCTGCCGCTCGCGCTGTTCCTGGCCGGCACGTTGATCGCGCTGGCGTTCTCCGGACACATCGCCGAAGGTCTGCCGCAGGTCCGCAAAATCTACGTGTTCAGCCTGCTCCTGGTGGTGTTCTCCGCGCTGCGCAGCCTGAAGGTGGCCCGCTGGCTGTTCCTCACGTGGGCCGGATTCGCCGCCGTCAGCGCCGCCCGCGGAGTGGTCCAGTTCGTCCAAAAAGTCCAGATGGCGCGGGAACTGCACCAGAACGTGTACGCCTACTACGTCGGCGAGCGCATCACCGGCTTCACCAACCACTGGAACACGTTTTCGGCCCAGGAGATGTTCGCGCTGCTCATGCTCGCCGCCTTCCTGTTTTTCGGGCCGCCCGTGAAAAAGCGCGGCTGGGTCTGGATTCTCTTCGCCGCGTTCATCGCCGTGGCCGTGCTCCTCGCCGAAACCCGCGCCGTGTGGATCGCCACCGCGATCGGCGGCTTGTATCTGGTATGGTTCTGGCGCCGCTGGCTGGTGCTTCTGGTGCCCGTCGCGATTGTGGCGGCGTTTTTCGTTTCTCCGGCGGTCATCCGCGACCGCTTCACCTCCATGGTTCATCCCCAAGACGTGGATTCCAACGCCTTCCGACTGTACACCTGGCGGGCCGGAGTGAGCATGGTGGAAGCGCACCCCCTGCTGGGCCTGGGACCGGAAGGCCCTCACTACCAATTCGATCGGTACGCCCCCACCGGCACGCCCCGTCCCGAAGGTTGGTACGGCCATCTGCACAACATCTATTTGCAGTACGCCGCCGAGCGCGGCATCCCCACCATGCTGGTCATGATGTGGATGCTCGGACAGATCCTCTACGATTTCTGGCGCGGCCTGCGCGCGCTGCCGCCGGGGCGCGGCGCGCAAAGATTTCTGCTGCACGGCGCCATTGCCGTGGTGCTTGCCACGCTGGCCGAGGGCTTCTTCGAGTACAACCTCGGCATCAGCAATGTCCTCGCGATGTTCCTGGTCGTGGTTGCCTGCGGCTACCTGGCATTGGAGAAGGATGTCGCTCCCGAGTGATTCCCTGAAGGGCAGGGAAGTGGTGCTGGCTGGAGGCGCCGGCGGCCTCGGCACCGCGCTGGCCTCGCTCCTGCTGGCGGAAGGCGCCCATGTAATCTCGAGCTACCGCCGCAATCGCGGCGCGTCGTCGGCCGTCGTCCAGGCCGATCTCTCCAATTCCCCCGATCGCGCTCGTCTGCTGGACGCCGCTCCGGCTCTCTATGGCCTGGTGGTGCTGGCAGGCGATCCCGCGCGTGTGGCCGATCCCGCCGAAACGGAGGCTGCCATGCTCCGCTCGCACGAGAGCAACTATTTCGGCCCGATCCTCCTGGCCCGCGAAGCCGCCGCGCGCATGAAGGACTCATCCACCGCGGGCGCGATTGTCCTCATCTCCACCATGCAGGCCAACGCCCTGTTTCCCGGCTCTACCGCCTACGCCGCCCAGAAAGCCGCTCTTCAGCATGCCGCGCGAATCCTGGCGAAGGAGTGCCGCGGTAGGTCAAATATTCGTGTCAACGTGGTGAGTCCCGGCGTGACGGCCGTCGGCATGGCGCAGGCCAGCATCGCATCCGGAAAGTACGACCGCTACATCCGGGATGGCGTGATCCCCAGGTTCGGCCGCGCCGAAGATGTGGCCCGCGCCATCCGGTTCTTCCTCGAGCCCGACAATTACGTTACCGGCCAGGTCCTCTCGGTCGACGGCGGGATGACGCTGTAGTCACCCCATTCGCAGCGCGCGTCTCGGCCCCCGGTCCAGCGGCAGCCCATACCCGATCAGGCAGAACTGATCGAGCGCAAACAACACCACCGACTCCAGCCCCGCGCCCATTGCCAGCCGCCGCTCCTTCGACCATGGCGTGGTGTAATCGCCGATGCCCACCAGGTGGCTGCTTTTCGAAGGCGGAAACGACAACGTCTGGGGCAGCTCGATCGACAGGAGGGCCTGGTTCAAATTCCGATTGCCCGTGTACGTGAAGTTCTCCGTCTTCAGGCATTGCAGATTCGCCGGCGTCCAGGTGGAAGTCGGATAATTGATGATCCCGTTCAGCGGCGTGTTGTTGGTGTCCGGCGGATACAGCACTTCGAAGCGCGCCTGCGAATACGTTTGCCGCACGAAATTCATGATCGCCTGCGTGAACGCGCCGATCAGCCCCGGCAAGAAAGCGCACTCCTCGGAAAACGCTGCCGGATCCGCATTCTGGCTGGGAATCACCCCCATGGGCCGTCCATACGCCGCCTGAAAGGATGTCTTGGTGTAGGCGTCGTAAAACGGCATGCTGACGGGGGCGTTGTTGGTGTCGGTGTCGCCGAAGTACCACCACTGGACCTCGCCAAACTGAAGATACGGCGTCATGCCCGCGGCCGCCATCACTCCGGCCATGTCCAGGTACGCCTGTTGCCAGAACTGAGTGCTCGCGGGAGAGAAATTCGTCTGCAAAGCCGGGGTGTTGACCCAACAGGGTTTGTCCGTGTACATCTGCGCGATTCCGGCTGGTGCGCTGTCGTCGCCATTCCCCAGTTCCATGCTGAACGACGCGGCCCCGTCGATTCCGTATTGCTTCAGCGCGCCGAAGTAACTGAGGCTCCAGTCGCGCGCCGCGCGGTTCAATCGCGGCACGGCGCTCAAATCCGTGAGCCAGGTTCCATCGGCGCCACCCGCCAGCGCAGTGCCGCTTACTGCCGCCGTGAACTGCTGGCTGCCCGTGTTTGCCGCGATCGTGATCGCGTTTCCCGCGGTGCCCATGGCGCGCGCCGTGAGCGTCAGAATGGCCCCATTCGCTTGCGCCCACACGCCCGACGAGCCCGCCGTAATCAGCAGCTCGAAGCATTGTGCGATGCTTTCCGCCGTATCCCCGATCAGGTTCAAATGTTGAATCGGGCCGCCCGCCAGCGTGACCGTGGTCGTGCCCCCGAATTGCGGCGCTCCGGCGAACGTGATCGTTCCCGATGCGTACGAGTTGCCGCGGCGCACGAGCTCGTAGAACCACATCGCCCCGGCGTAATGATTGGCGCGGCCCTGGAATCCCAGCGTGTTGATCAGCCATGCCGTCCGCTCCGGTGCGATCGCGATGGAATGATTCGTGTCCCAATCGGTTGCCAGCGTCGTGGTGGGATAGCTCGCAAATGAGGGCAGCGCCGCCGTGGGCGCCGCCGCCTCCAGGAAGTCGAAGTAAAGGTCGGTGCCGTTCGCCCCGGTATGCGTAACCGTCACCGTGTGCGCCGCCCCGGACAGTTGCCCCAGAGGAACCCGGATCAACACGTCCTCCAGCGAGCGCTTCAAATCCAATATGACAGGCGGATTCGTGTCCACCTGCACCGTCGCCTGTCCGCCGTTATCGGTGTACCTCGTCCCCAGGTAAAGCGTGTGTGCCGCCGTGGCCGTGTACCTGCATCCGAGATGGTCGCCGGCCTGAGTCGTATGATGAATCGATCCCCCCGAATAGTTCCCGCGCTCCTCCACCCAGGAGCCCGCGTAAACCACGTCGATCGAGTTGTCTTCGATCCTCGGGCTGCCCGGCCCCGCGACGTTGTACCCGAGGTTCGTTCCGGTGACCTGCCAGTTCGACAACGCCACGGCGAATTCGCTTCGTTGGAAGTTGCCGAACTGCAGGTCCGCCGCCCACGTCCACCGCAGCTTCCGAACATTGTTCGTGTTGACACGCTGCTGGTTGGTGTCGTAGAGACTGCTGAAATCCAAGTTGATCCGCCACTGTTGCGGTGACGCTCCACCGGCAAACATGGCCCATCCCGGCGACCACGATTCCGTCGCCGCCCCATGCACGGTTCCGTAAACGCCGACCCGATTCCCGTTCGCGCCCGCGCCGGCCTGATAGGTCAACGTGATTTGAGGCCCGGCGTTGTTTGCCTGCACGCCACTCGTGCCCGTCCCGCTGTTGATGGCCGACGCCAGGCCGGCGATCGCCGTCGCCAGGGTGTCGCCCTGCGCCACCAGGTAATTGAAGTGCTGATCGAGCCAGGCCAGCTCGATGTAATCTCCCGGAGTAGCCGTGCCCTGGAGTTCGAACTGCGCGGTCGCGGGCGTGTAGCCGCCGCTCACCGGCGTCGCATAATTCTTGAGCGGCACCCAATGGAACAGCTCGCCCGCGGCGGACTCCTCCCAGATCCGCAAATACGACCAGCCCACCGCGTCGTAAGTCGTGGAATCCATCGAAATGCAGTTGGTGCGCGTCTCGTCATAGCTCAACTGCAACCCGCTCAGGTCGCCATCCGGCAGGTTGCGCAGGGCGGGATGTTCGAACACGTTATCCCTGCACCACTCCACCACCGCCCAGTCGAACTGCTCCCGCCAGCATCCCGAAACCGTAAAGCCGTTGGCGCTGGTATTGCTCAGCGCGGCAATGGCCGAGGGCTCCTGGAAGTAGCATTGCAAGTCGCGATCCGGTCGAAGCTTGGTCAATTGATCCGCCATGAGTATCCGCCGCTGTCGGGTTCAGAGTCGAATGAGTACCGTCAGGTTCGCGCCCGGATTAACCTGTCCCACCGATTGCACCGACACCGTCACCTGCGCCCCCGCGGTCAAAGGCGGCACCGTGAGCCCGCCGATGACATTGGAGACGATCATCCCCGTGGTGAATGCCAGCGTGCCGTACGCCGCCCCGTTCACGTTCACCTGTAGCTGCACCGGGGCGTCGGCAGCCTGGCCCAGGACCGCGAAAATGTCGCGCACCGCGTGCGACGCATCCACCACCACCGCCGGCGCCACCGGGTCCTCCACCGCCAGGTATCCGTCCACCTGTATCGTGTACTGCCCGCCCGAAAGCGTGCGCAGCCCGCAGTCGTCGTTGTTCGTCACACAGATGCTGCTGGTCGCGCTGTTGCCAATGTCGTTGGTGACAAACAGTTCCGCGCTCGCCACGCGCACGTCCGGCATGGGAATGGGATACATCCAGCTAGCGCTGTACGGGCTCCCGAAGAAGCCCGCGGGGAAAGGAGCGATCACCGTCTTTTTGGCAAGACCGTACACCCGCGTCTGGGCGCCGTACGCCGCCGCAGTCGTTCCATGCATGCCCCGCGTGACTTGATATTGTGTTCCGTTGTCCTGCACCGCATCCACCCGCATCACCTCGGCCCCCGCCTGCACGAACCCGCCCGAGGGGCCCGTCGTGCTGCCGGCCGGCGCCACGGTCAGCAGCGTATCCGTAGCCGCAATCGCGCTCGCCAGGAACATCGGCGCCGCCGTCTCCAGTTCGTCCCAGTAGTACATCGTCATGGTGGCCGAAGATACCGACCGCGTGTTCGTCAAGTCTGTAAACCCGACGCCGCTCAGTTCGATCGTGCCGCCGCCCGCCGGGAGGGTGAGTCCGAAAGTCGGTTGCGGCGGGACATCGCTGTCGCTCGTGCCGCCTCCGCTCGAGCCGCCGATCTGCCAGCGTGTGATGGTGGAAATCTCGGCCGCGCACTCCAGATCGTTCACGTTGGCCGACCGTCCGCTGATCTCCACCGTTTCTCCCGACAGGTTCGGAATGCCGATCTGCGCCGGACTGCTCCGGCTCAGCGCGCCGAACCGCCAACTGTTTTCGGCCACCGCGAAAAAGCTGCTGGCATCCGGCTCGAGGGTCCATGCCGGCGAAACCGTTAGCTCCGTCGCTGTATTGTCCGCGACCGTCGCCTCCTGCCCCGCGCCGCGCCCCCGCGTGATCCACACCGTCAGTCCCCGATACTGGTGGTCGGTCATCTGCAGGGTGCCGTTCCCCACCGTATTGGAAGAGTGCAAGGTCGTCGCGCTTTCCGGCAGAATCTCCATTCGCCAGTAGAAATTGGCGTGATCGAAATTCGGATCGGGCGCCGCGATCAATTGCATCTGCAAGCCCGTATCCGTAAACTGCGCGGCCAGCGAAACGTCCGTGGCGATACGCACCAGTTGCGCCGGCGTGTTTCCCCTGTAAACGTGAAACGCGTAGCTCCCGGGAGCGAAGCTGAGCCCCTCCAGCGTCACGCTGCTGTTGTCCGCCACGATCGTCGCCCGCACCACGAACGACATCGCACTCTCGTTTCCGTCCGCATCCTCCGCCGACACCGCGTAGTACAGCGTCTGGTCCCCGAGCAGTGTCCCGCCCGTCCCCACCTGCGGCGCCAGGCTCAGCATCGGAATGCCCGGGCCGGCCGCTCCGGCGATGGCCGGCGAAAGAAAGCTTACCGCCAGGCTTGCGCCGGCCGTGCCGTCGCTGTTCGTAGTGGTCGTCTCTTCCACGCCGAACTGCACGATTCCGTTGGCATCCACCACGCTGCCCATCAAAGGCCGCGGGATGCCCAGCCCCGCGTCGCTCTGCCGGCCGACCCCCGTCGCCGAGCTGACCTGGCCATTGCTGTCCGCATACCAGGCATCGTCGTGAATCTGCGCCGTGATGGTGCTCACCCTGTGGTTCAATCCCGGCGCGATCTTGGATATCCGAAACGGCTGCCGCGTCCATCCTTCCTTTAAATAGGTCACCGTGATCAGATCGCCCGGCCGGACACCAAACGCTTTCACGCTGGTTTCGAACTGGATCTGAGTGTTGCCCCGAACCGACTTGTCCAGATTCACTTTCAGAATCCGCCCTGCCTGGTCGTAGTTCGCAATCCCCAGCGCGGCGAGCGTTGCCGAGACCTCCTGCCCGCACAGCGTGACGTCGTCCACGTCCACCAGGGAGAAACTGTCCTGCTGGTACTCGTTCAGCGCGTCTTGAAACTCCACCGCGAAACGGTTGGGCGTGTCGGCCACACTCCGCGAGGTAACGATCACGCTCGGCTCGCCGGTGGACTTACGCAGAATCCCCGAGAACCCGTTGCTGCCGTCGCCGAACTCGTAGGCCGGCCAGCCGCCGTTGAGTGTTTCCTGGCTGTTGGAGCAATCCGGTTTGGCGGGTTGCTCGGCCGCGATCGAATTTTCCACGCGCAACTCGAGAGCGCCGTTCGTTCCATACGTCAGCAGCAGCCGCGCCGAGTTGCGCACGCCCCGCACCAGGTCGCCCCCGCTGCGCCGCGTCTGCAAGGCAAGGTTGCACTGAAATCTCGGCAGCGTGATCGGATTGCCGTAGATGTCTAAAGCGTCGATCTGTTCGTCGCAATAGGCCGCCGCCGCCGCGAAACTGGCGATGTCGATTTCCGTCGTGCTCCAGCCCGTCCGCCGCAGCACATCCAGCAGGATCCACGCCGGATTGCTGGTGAACTGCTCGGCAACCAGGCTCCCGTCCGCCGCGTATACCGGCAGCTTCATGCCCTGTACCAACACCTTGACGCGCGGAAGCCGTGTGCCATCGTTCAACTGGTTCGGCACCACCACCGAGAGGTACGCCATGCTGCCGTAGGGATCGCCCAACGGGTTGCCGGCGCTGTCGGTGAAGTCGAGGTTGCAGGTTCCGGATCTCGTCCCATAGGTCCGAATGTTGTACCAGCCCGTTCCCGTCATGTTGGTGCCGTTCACGCCCGCCGGAATCTCCACGTCGTTCACCAGCACCGTGAGCACGCCCAGTATCTCGCCCATCCCCAGCAGGACTTCCATGCGCGTCAGGTTCCCGTCGTTGCGCGCGAAAACCACCGCTGGTGTGAACCAGGCCGTCCCGTAAAGCAGGGGGACGAAGTCGTTGTAGCTTGCCGCGTTCGACGAAATGGCCGAAGTGTGGGAGCTCTTGTCTCCATAGGTGCGCACCGAAATGGCCGGAGGCACAAACTCGATGCCGCCGAAATTCAGCCACATCCCCCGCGCCTGGCAATCGTCGCGCGTATAACCGCAATCGGTATAAGGCGCATCGCCGTTGAGGTTCCCCGAGCCGCCGGTCTCCCCCGCCGAATATCCGCAGCGATAATAACGCGAGTACTTCCCGCTGGCTCCCCCGTCGATCGCTTCCTTCCGCTGGTCGTCGGTGGCCGGGAACTGCCATGGGCACCGCCTCTGGATGTGAACCTGCGGCAGCAGCAGCCGCTGGAGATTCATCCGGTTGGTCGCCGTAAGCCGGAAGGTGGCTTCCCGAATCTCGTCCGGCGGGTTGCAGATTCCCTGAAAGATCACCGCGGTGTCCGTCAGCGGCGCGCCGTTCCGCAAATCGTAAAACAGGAATCCGACCTTGAGCAGCGCGCCCTTCCATCCTGTCGACCGCTCGATCTCGGAGAAATGCGAATCGGCGTTCGCCAGCACGATGGAAATCCGCGGTATCCCATCCACCCCCTGGTCGGATGCCGTCTGAATTTGGAACAGCGTGTGATCGAGGACCAGCGCCGCGTACTGGGTGCCCCCGGCCGACACGCTGTGCGTGCTCCAGCTCTCCGTACGCCCGTCCGCCAGCAGACAATCGAAAACCAGCAACGGCGTATCGGTGACCGCCTGCTCCTTTAGATCAGAGATGTTCTGCATGAATGATGTTCACCGTGCACGAATGGCAATTCAAATCCGTCGTGGTAATGGTCAGGGCATCGTCGCGCAGCCGCGCATTTTCGTAGACCCCGCCTGTGGTGCTCGCCTGGTAGACCGACGCCGCGGCCTGCGGTTCCACCTGCATGCCGAAGACGTCCAGCGCCATTCCCGCCGGCGCCTCCAGCCCGAAAGTGGGATCGCCGCTAGAGGTGAACACGATCCTGCCCCAGTCGCTCCCAACCGCCTGATCGGCGCGCTGGCTGCCCATCAGCATGGTCACGGTCCCGGCCTGCTGCGCGCGCACATATGCGCTGAAGCAGTACACGTACCCCCCGGGGGCGGCGAGCGTCTCGGTGACGCTCTGCGCGCCCTCACCCGAATTCACAATGTGCCACGCTCCCGTTCCGCCCGTGGGGTCCGCCACTCCGCCCGTCACGGTAAGCTGTGGCCCGCGTTGCCACACCGCGTTATCCAACTGCCCGCTCCACGCCAGCAGATTGGACGCCGGGTCCAGGAACGTGAATGCGTTCAGGGTTCCCTCCGCGGCCGCGAAAAACTGCTCGATCGCAGACATTTCGTCGTCCGAGAGCCCCGCGTACTGCAAGCTCCACTCCGTAACCGCTCCGAACGGATCCGCGAGCTTCACCGATCGGCCATCAAGCGAGCGATTCACCACGGTCCGGAGCTTTCGCCGCCTCACGACCGGAAACTGGCTCAGCGCCCCGCTGCCGAGTTGTGGATACACCAACATGTCTAGACTCGATTCTCCACCACCGTCAACACCGTCTTGCCGCTCATATCCGCCACCGCTGTCAGGTCCATTTCATCCGCCGACAGGCTGCAATTCTGGTACACCTGCCCGTCCCACGGATCGGTGAACGCGAAATTGACGAACGCCCCTTGGTTGGCGGCCAGGAACGCATCCAGCGCCGCCGCTTCCCCCTCATCCAACTGGCTCAGCCGGATCACCCAGCGATGCAGCGGCCCCGCCGAATCCCGGTATCGCTGCTCCGTGCCATCCAGAAAGCGCAAGGCCTGGTTTTGAAACGACAGGGTCCTCTGCGCCGGATACTGCGCCACCGCGCTGGTCTTCAAATTGGGAAAGGTCGCCATGGTCAAAGGTCGTTGACTACATCGTTAATAGGGTTCAAGCTGAGCATCGCGTCCCGCACCGCCGCCGCGATATCGCTGCTGCGGTCCAGGAACGACCGCGCGTCCATCGCCTGCACGTTCACCGTGATCTGAGGAGACGCGGTGGGAGCGGGCGCCACTGCCCCTGTGGCGCTCGAGCTCCCGCCGCCGGACGTGCTCGACGCCGCCAACGTCGAGCCGCCCGAACCGTCATAAGTCCTGGGCATGCCCATCTGGTCGTAATCCGCATCGGTCACCGCGGAATCCGTCTCCGCTCCCTGGAAGCTCATTGCCGCCGGCATGGCATATTTCGCCAGCGGCGTGGGGGTTGTGGAACTCCCTCCGTCAAAGAGTCCCAGAAGCCCCCCGATCAGCGGCACCATTCCGAAGCCGCTCTCGAGAACGTCCTTCCCGATCGACTCCAGCGTGCTGCCGATTCCGCCGCCGCTCGACACGGCCGACGTCGCTGTACCGACCGCCGGCACCATGCCGAAAACCTGGTTCAACAACGTCGAAGTAATCGACCCGCCGTCGTTTACCGTGCCCGCCGTCGTCGTCGTCGCAGGCGTGGTGGGCTGGACGACTGGGGCCGCCGGCGTAACCGCGACTGGTCCAACCGGAGCATCGGTGCTCGCGGCCGCCTGTGCGGGCGGCGCAATCGCCGCGAACGTCGCGCCGGCCGATTCCATCAACTGCGCCGCGTCGCTGACCGATTTCGCCAGCTCCGCGCTGGCGTCGGTCATCGGGTCCGGAATCGCCGCCTGCCCCGCCGATATGGCGAGAAAAGTCTCATACAGATCGTCTTGAGTTGTGTTGGCCATCGTTCATCTCTACCGCGAGTGCTTTCTCCAGAATCAGGAACGCTTCCACCTGCCGGGCGCTCAGTTCAACGAGATTCAGCGCGCCGAGCCGGCGCCGCACGAAGAACTCCTCCACCAGCGTCTGGCTCTCCCCGCTGATGTACGAGGTTGGGCAAGCCGTGAGCGCCATCTGCTTCCGCGCCCAGACCAGCGGCGCCTTCGCATCCTCGGCAATCCCGAGCCACGCGCACCGCCGCTTCTTCTCCAGGCCGGACCTCCGGCAAACGTCGCATCTCCACCCGGCCTGGTTGGAAAACTGAAAATGGAATGCGACTAGCAGTTTTTTCTTTCTTCCGCGTTCAGTCCGATTTCCGCCCGCACTGCCGCCAGCGCTTCGCGGAAAAGTTCTTCCGGGCCGGCCTCGGCCAGCGATTCCGGCGTGGCCTCCGCCCCATCCAGCTCGAGCCCAGAGACCGCCATCAGTCCCCACTTCAGGAACAGGCGGTCCATTTCCGCGTGGAGCAGCGCGGCATCCATCTTGTCCCCGGTTCCCTGTCCCGCCTCCAGGAACTCGATCTGCCGCGCCAGTTCCCTCACCCTGCGCATCAGCTCCACGCGCCGGCCAAACGACATCCGGGCGACCCGAAACGTCACACCCGCCGCAGCCTGCGACTCCACCGTCTTGACGCTTTCGTAGTTCATGGCTGTCACGCGAACGCCACTGCGATTTCGTCGTTCACCGTCCCCTGCGCCCGTGATGCCCGGAACCGCCATTGCAACTGGGTGGTCCCATCCTCGAACTCCGGCACTTCCGGAATCACGCTCTTCAGGTAGACGCCCATCATCTGATTCGCGGACTCTCCCAACTGGAACATCACGCTGATGGGCGAGCGCTGCCGGGCAGCCTGGTACAGCGCCGTTGTGGCTGCGTCGTCCATGCTGAACAGATCGAACGCCGCCGTCACCGACCGCTGCCCCGGGCAAATCGCCTGCGGCACGTTCGTGCCGAATTCCCTCGACCGCACATCGAGCGCGTTCTTCAGCACCAGCGACGCGTTGGTGATGGTGAAGAACTGCGTGGCCGACGTCCCCAGCCAGGCCTGCCCCAGGTTGCCCGGCACCACCGAAAAATCGAATGCGCCCAGGGCGGGCTCCGCCGGAAAGCTCTGCAACTGTCCCGCATTTCCCGAGAAGCTGCTGCTGTCCAGGACGTCCTGCGCCAGCCCTTTGAAGTGGACTTCGTGGTAGTCGCCGTTCACCTGAATGGTCATCTGGTCCACCGCCGCTCCGCACAGCAGTCTCTGCACCGCCGTCGCCGGGTCCCAGTAGTCGAACACGCTCGCGCTCGGCAGCACCGTCGAAGGCACGTAGGTCACCGTCGCCCCCAGCGTGGCGCCGGGCGCCGGCACGATGGTGAACGGCGCGTTCAGTTGCACCGTGTGCGCATCCACGATCGCCCCCACGAAGCGAATCTCGCCCGAGGAGGCCACCGCCTGTCCGGCGGCCAGTCCGTGATTCGCGGCGAACGCCACCCTCCCGGTGTCCGTAGTGGAAGCCACGATTCCGCCGCCCGACGACAGAGGCGTTCCGCCCAGCGCCGCCTGGAACAGCGGTCCGTATCCGGGACCAGCCGCCGACTTGTCCCAACTCGTCAGGTACGTTTGCACCTCGAAATCCGTGCGCTTCCTTCCGCCGGCCGGCAACCCGGCAAACGTCCGGCTGCCCGTTTTATCCTTCCGGTCAGCCATCTGGAGCTGCTGTTGCACCGTCAGCTTCAACGCCGGAATCCGGTTGACCGATGTGATTGCTCCCACCTGTCCGTACGAGCTTTCCAGCGCTGTGTAAAACCGATTTTCGTTTGACGAAACATAAGAGGCCATAGTTTAGCTCCTGCTTACTCCGATCTCGAAGGTGACCTTAGCCACCTGGATGAAATTCTTTCCCCCGTTCTTGACGGCCGCGAACGCCACCTCGTACCCGCCGCCGTAAAACATACCGTCGCCCCAGTCGCCGCGCCCCGCAGTCAACACCTGCGTCGCCGCGTCCGCGTACAACTCCAGGGCGTCCTGAAGCCCGTCCAGCCGGTCCTGAGAATGGCGAATCTCGATCGCCATCTGCGCCTTGCCGGAAAAGCTCCGGAACTTCTCCGTAAGCTGGTTCGCGATCTTCTCGCAATACACCTGCACCGCGGGATATTTGACGCTGCCGCTCCGTTCCGCGAGGTCCGCCGACACGTTCTGCGCCCGTACCTGGGCCGCGTTGAGAGCGCTCACCGTTGCGCTTCCCTCCGTCAGCGCCGCGATGCTCGAATTCATTCCCGCGGAACCGGTAAGGCGTTGAATCACCTTGGCCGTCGCCGCACCACCGATCTGCGCTGTCATCATCCCCTCTGAATCGCCCGCGGCACCGGCTGGAAGTAGCTGGGCCGCTGTCCATCGCCGGGCGTCTTTCCCTGCGCCGCCGGCGCCGTCGCCTGCATCCAGGTGTCTCCCGGCGCGATCTCGGTCGAGTTCTGCAGGAACAGCGCTTCCGGCGCCGTCCCGATGTAAACGTTCCAGCCGGCCGCCGGCGCCGGCGCGGTCCCCGCATGCACCACCAGCGCGCTTCCCGACGTAGTGATGTCCGCCGGCGCCGCGCATGCTCCTTCTTCGCCTTCCCGATTCACCCACGCCGTCGCCACGTAGTACGTGCCGTCCGGCAGGCCGCTGCCGGGCGCAGCCTCCAGGTCCGGAATCGCCGACCGGGGAATCGGATCCGAGGCCATACCGACCCCGATCTGGATCACCTGCTCGCGCGCCCGCTGCGCCTTCTCGTGGAACTGGTCGCGCTTCCCCTGGTAGCGGTCGTTCAACTGGCTGAAGTATGCGTCCTCGTAGACCATCTCCAGCGTGCGGTACGCGTGCCACAACTTGATTGCCGGTGTGGCCACGACGCTCCCGAGGTTCGGCCGCGAGACCAGCCAGAAGGGCGGGTCCACGCTCGTCGAGCTGCTCAACAGCGTGATCAGCTCCAGCCCGATCTCCTCCTCGGCCAGCTCCAGCTTCCGGGTCACATCGATCCCCTCGGTGCTCGCCACGTCCAGAAGCTGCGAGTCCTGCCCCGCCAGGTCCGCCAGGTTCGATACTTCGCCGTCAATGAACAGAGCCATCTCAGTTCGCCTTGTCTTTCGACTTCGACTTCAGTCTTTCCAGCTCCGCGCTGGTGAGCACCGTAAGCTGCACCCGCGCCGCGGCGACCGCTTGCTCGGCGACCCGCTGGGCCTCCGCCGCGATGGCTCGAAACGCCGCCGCTTCAGCCTCCGAAGCCAGGACAGCCAGACCGTCGACGACCATCTTCGCCGCCGTCCGCCGCGGCACTTCGGTCTGCGCGCCCGCTCTGCCGCCGTCCGCCGTTTCCCGGCTCACCACGACCGCAAAATCGTCCGCGATATTGGCTTCCATGTCACGAATCTTCTTGAAGTAGATCCTCAAATCCATTTCGGTCCTCCATCTCCTGATCGCGGGCGGCCGCCTCGGGCCGGCCGCCCCGTTTTCACGCGCCGTCCGCCTACGTGTTCACCTGCACGGCGGCCGCATTCCGCAACACACCGCAGCCGTACAGCACATCGACGGTGAACTGCTGTGCCAGCGTGTTCGGTTGATAGCTCATCACCACGCGCATCCCGAAGTTGCCCAACTCGGCGTACTCCGCGATGGCGCCGGTCCCCGGCAGAGGCTGCGGCAGGCGGCGAACCACCAAGCCGATGGCGCTCTTGGTGAACGCCAGGTTGTGCGTGGTTACCGTACCGGTCCCTGTCTTGGGCACGAACTGCGAGCGGAACACGAAGAAGTCTTTGAACTTCCCGATAGTCCCGTCGATCAGGGCGCGCAGGCCGGCCGCGCCGGCCATCTGGTACTCCTCGAACAGCGGAATCTGCCGCCACGAGGAATAGGCATTGGCGTCCACCACCATGTACTTCTGCTCGGTGGGTGGGATCTTCGCCATGAACAGCGCGGTTTCCGCGGCGTCGATGGTCGCTTCGGTGATCGGCGCCCCCGGCGTTCCAACCGGCGTGTTGGCCGTGAACTGGCCATACAGGCCCAGCAGGTCGCTTTCGACCCTCTGGGCGATGGCGGCCACCGCCGGCTCCATGTAGATCTTCAGCAGGTCCGGCACCGCCAGCACTTTGGTGACGTCCGGAATCTGGAAGGTCGCTTCCGCGTGCGTGTTCAGCACGATCTGCGCATTCCCCAGAGCCGGGTACTGCGGTTGCACCGTCCCTAAATCCGCGATGTTGTTGGCCACCATCGTGGGCGGAATCGGTATGTTGACGGTATCGCCGGCCTGTGCGAGCACCGGTTCGTAATCGCGATTCACGAGGTTCCCCATCACGAGGTTCCCCACCAGCACCGGCAAAGCGTCCGCCGCCACCAGCTTCACAATCGCGTTTGCGACGTTAGTTGAGGTTATTGCCATTCATTCTCCTTTTAGTGGGACAGGCACACTCATCCCCTGGGCGCGTTTGGCGCCTGGTGGATGCTCGTGTCTGTCCCCGGTTTTACGTTTTCCCTACAATCCCCGTAGGGTTTGCGACGCGACGCGCACGATCTCCTCGCGTACTCGCTGCATCTCTTCTGCGCTCATCCCCGGCCGGATTCGCTCCAGCTCCACCGTCTCTCTTCCAGCGGTGGGCGCCTTGAGCGTGGCGGTCATCCCCGTCCCTCCGGCGATGCGAGCCGGCAGAAACTCCGGATTCTCGCCGACGAATGCCGTGAGATAATCCCTCACCGGCATTTCGCCCGTCTCCGTGCGGGCCACCAGGCGTCCATCCTCGGTGCGCACGATGCCGTCCTGCACCGCCTTGAAGGCGAGGTCGATTTTCGCCACGCCCAGGCGCTGCAATTCGGCGCGCACAGCCGAGCTCCGGTCCGCTTCGTCGGCCATTTTCCGGCTGCGCTTGTTCTCCTCCACCAGCTCGTTCACCCGGCGTTCCAGTTGTTCCCTGCGTTTGCGTTCCTCCAGCAGCTCCGCCTTGTAGGCCGGTTCGCTCTTGGACTGCTCCTGGCTGGAATACTCCTGAATCGCCTGCCGCACGATCGCCTGCACATCAATTCCTTCCATACACCTCCTAAAGAGTTAGTTTTTCGCGGGACCCACCGGAAGCGGGTCCGCGGGCTGAAGGCCTGACTCGCCTTCGATTTCCTCCGCCACCTGGTTTTTAATCTCCTGCCGCGCGTCGCAGAGGTATTTGAGGGCCAGCTTCTTGTGCACCTGCTTCTTCAAAGTCTCCGACTCGATTCCCAGCTCCAGCAGTTTCTTGGCGTCATCCAGCTCATTGCCGAAGTCGCCTATGTCGAACTCGTCCACGCCCGAGACATCGATCCCGATCTCGTCCTGCCGCGCCGCCGCGATGGCCCAGAGGATCTGCTTCAATGTGTCCTTGACGAGGTCGCCGTAGGCCCGGAGCACCTCTTGGGTAATGCTGAAGTCCCTCTGCTTGCTGAGCCCGGACTGCTTCAAGTCGCCGGCGCTGGGAGTGCCCGCCTGGTTCATCAGGTAGCAGACCCGGTAGATTTCGTCCTTCAGCCGGACCAGGTTGTCGGCAGCAATCTGATATACCTTCCCCTCCGGCTCGGTCCACCCGAACTTGTCCGCGGAGCCCAACTGGATGTAATAAGCTTCGCCGACCACCTGCTTCCACTCCTTGTCCGAGTACACCACCGGCATGGCGAACAGGCCCATGGTCAGAGCCCACGCCAGGGCGTTGGACTTGTTGAAATGTTCCAGTTGCAGCAGCGCGGCCTTGTTCATGAGCCACAGCCCCTCGGTCAACCGCATCCGGAACAGGGGCACGCGCCGCAGCGCCGCCAGTCCGTGCGGGCCCTCATCGATCAGATCGATGGTGCTACCCTCGCCCGCCTTGCGGAAGAGCTGAAAGTTCTCGCGGTCGTAGTAGATCCACCGCGTCTCCCGCTCCCATTTCGCGTCGGTCACCTGCGACTGCTGCAGGCAGGAAGTCCGGATGACCGCCCATTCCAAGCCGCCGGCCGGGCTGTAATTCCAGTTGATGACCTCGTCCGCGCTGTAATCCACCAGGTACGCGCGCGACCGCCCGGAGGCGTCCTCTTCCGCGCGCGTCAGCGCCGGCGCGCCTCGCGGGAAATCCACGACTATATAACTGCTGCCGCACACCAGCGTCTCGACGAACTGCTGCCGGAGGAACTCGCTGAGCGTGGTCCCCTTCAGATCGCAGTCGCCGGTGAACTGGCTGAAAAAGCTCTTGGCTGCGATGTCGCTGCTTTCGAACAGCATCACGGGCTCGCGCCGCATCAACGTCGCGGCATACCAGTCGATGATGGATCCGACATAGTTTTCGTAGAACACGCGGCTCAGCCGTTCCAGGTAGACCTCGCCGGGCTCCTTGAGACGGCGCACCAGATAGTCGTTGGCATTCACGCGAAACCGCTCGCCGCCAGCGTACAGATCCTTGTATTGCCTCCACATCGCCTTGCGCGCGATGTACTCGGGATGTTCCCGATTAATGTTCAACATGGCACCAATATCCTTTCTCTCGGTCCGATCTTCATTTCGTTCGAGCGCTCCTGGCACACCAGATAACCCAGAGCATCGGAGAGGTGCGACCTCGCCGGGTCGCGTATTTTGTCGATGCCGCCTTTGCCGTCGAGACACACCTCTTCGAAGTCGCGGATCAACTCATGGCACTTTCTGTCCACCAGCATTCCAACGTCTCCCACAGCCGAGCGCAACGTCCAGTTCATCAGATTCAACCGGCTCTTGACACCCGGGTTCTGTGGAGGCACCTTGAAAATCATGCTCAAGTTCGAAAGTTGGCCGATACTCTCCTTGATCACATCGTAGTCCGTCTTTTCGGCGGAGGTGCCGTGCTGGAACCCCGAAGCATCTCCGTAGACCACTAAGCCGTTGGGATGGCGCTCATATCGATCCAAGAACCAAGTGCATGCGTCCAGCGTCGAGGCTTTGCGAATGACAATCTCGTCCAGCACGAGCACCTTGCCGCCGATGATTTGCACGATGACCGAACACAGCGGGTCGTAGTTGAAATCCAGCGCCCACAGCAGGGGCTCATGCGGATTGACCTGTAAGTCGGTAACGTGGATGGACCGGTCGAACGCCGAGTAGGCCCGCCCCGAATCGACAGCGAGGTACTGGCCCTCGACCTCCTGCGCATACAACTTCTCGTCGTAACTGCGCTTCAGCTTCTCGTAATAACCTTCGGCCAGGTGGTGGTTCTCACCAGGCTCGGCCAGGATGACTTCGTAGTCTTCTTTGCGCCCTCCCGAGATGAACTTGCGGTAGACCCAGTCGAACCCTTTGGGGGTCCACACGGCGAATCCGCACAGCCGGCGTGCTTTTTTGTCGCGTAACCGGGCTTCGAGTCTCAGCCAAGCCTCTTCCGGAGTGTAGGTAAGCTCGTCGAGCCCGAACCAAGCGAGGTTGGTGCCCCGGAGGCGCTCATACTCGTCCAGGGGCCGGAACAGGATTCGCGACTTGATATCCGGCAGAACTATAATATTCTCGGCCCTGTTGTGCTCAAAGGGAACCTCGTTGGCTCCCAGGATCTCGATCAGCGTGGATTGCGTGGGATCCCGCAACATGGGGTACGTGGGCGCCCCGAGCAGCCCGGTCCGCCCCGGGTTGAGATAGCTGAGCCGTATGGCCTCCTGGCAAAGCGCCTGACTCTTGCCGCTGCCGACCGGGCCGGAGAACCCTTTGAACCTGGCCTCTGACTCGTGGAACTTTTTTTGCGAGGGCAGCGGATTGTAGGTTATTCCTCGATTGAGGAGTCTGGTAGCCATGTGACCGTGACCTTAACCTCCTTGGCGCCGTCGTTTTCAAAATCCTCCTGTTCCAGGGTTTTCTCCGCGTCCACCAACTTCAGCAGGTCCGCTATGGTCGGCTTGAAATCCGCTGCCTCGAGCTTGACTTTCATCTTCTCGATCACACTCGCCAGAACTTCGGAAACGCGGATGCGTTCCTTGATTTCGAGCCAGCGTTCGCACTGCCTGCAGCTCTTCGGAAGCTCCTCCGTTTGATGACCGCTTGACTCGGGTGTAACCCCCGATTGCGGCTCTGTTGTTTGTTCCTCGTCCATCCTTGCTTCCCCCAATAAAAAACGGCTTCGCGATCCTTTGCGAAGCCGTAATATGGCAACACTGCCCGACGGTCCCGAAGTCCGCCGCCACTGAAGGGGCCGGCTCGGTCCGCCGCACTCATCCACCTGACTAAACACTATCACCGCGACGGAAGCATTCGACCCCCTTCAAGCGGCTAAATGATTGAAAAGAGAGCTGAAAATCTTTTTTAATTATTTGTGACGAGGAATTTGCCGCCGGCCTGTTTTACGAGGTGTACGCGTAACCCCAATAAATTCAATAACCTAGGCATCTGTGGTTTTTCGGCCGTCAGATAGTACCGCTCCGGCCGCGCCCACAGTCTCTGAAGATCGGCGTCCGTGATGAAGATATTCTTGGGCGCGTCGGGCGCATACGACCCGTACTCCAGGTTGTTGACCCGTCCGTTGAGCAGCAGCGCGCGCCGGTTGGTGTAGAAGAAAACGGAAGAGAAAGTGTAATACTGGTCATCCACAATCAACTGGCCCGGCGGTGAATCGAGCAGCGCCTGCGCCAGCGGACGCGATGACATATACGGATCGAAGACCACCAGCGCGAGGCGCGCGGCGTGAAAGAAGAGCACCATCATGGCGGTGAGCGCGGCTACCGGCACGGCAGAGCGGCCTTTGCGCCGGCTGCCGAGCAAGCTAAGGTATGCTCCACCCGCTCCCACGACAAACGCGACGCCCGCCACCGCCAGCGGCAGCCGCAAATATGCGAATGACCGCAGGGTGAGATCCGTCATGTGACCGAGCGACAGCGTGTAGACCTCGGGGTTCTGATTCAGCGCGGCCGCGATGTCTCCGGGCGCCGCCATGCCCCGCACCATCCAGAGAATCGCGCCGGTCGCGGCTGCCGCCAGCGTGGCCACGACGGCTAACGCCCATGTGCCGTACCGCAGCAGGGACGGCAGAACCCGATCGTTTGCGCCGCCGAGGGCCGAGCCGAGCAGGAGCGCGAGCGCGGGATAGCAGGGCATGGAGTAATACTCCTGCGTAGTCGAAAACGTGAAGAACACCAGGATGAATCCGCACCAGCACAATGCCAGCAGGCGAACCCGCGAGGCCCGGCCGGGCTTGCGGTAATCCAGCCGGAAAGCCGCCGGCAGATAGACGCTCCAGGGAAACAGCCACAGCAGGTGGAACAGCCAGAAATACAGGCGCGGCACGGTGTTGTAATCCCGCGGGTAGCGCAGGTTCAGGAATCGCAGGAGATGCTCGTTGATGAAGTAGAACCAGAAGAACCCGTGGTACGAGCCGCTCTCGCTGTGCATGGTCCAGTCGAAATAGGGCGGATTGCGCAGCGTCGCCAGCACGTGCCAGGGCGCCGCAATCAGCAGAAGGAGTGGAATGCCCCACTGCGGCCGCAGGCGCGCCCAGGTCCATCGCGCGAACAACTGCCGCGTGAAGCCGAGATACAACAACCCGCCCGCCACCGGAAACACCGCCGCGATCAAACCTTTCAACAGAAGCCCGGCCGCTATGGATGCCCACATCGCCATGGCCCACGGCGCCGGGTGCGGCTCCGACTCATCCAAAGCCCGCAGAAGCCCCCACAGCGTCACGGTAATCGAGAGAGTGAGGATGGCATCCGGAATCAGGATGCGGGTGAATAGAAACAGCCCCACGCTGGTCGCCAGGACCAGCCCGGAGCACATCCCCCCGCGCTCGCCGAACGCCCAGGCCCCGAACCGCGCGGTCACCCAGCAGAGCAGCACCACGCATATGGCAATGGGGACTCGCGCCGCCCAGTCATGCACGCCGAAAATTTTGAACGACACCGCCATCATCCAGTATTTCAGCGGAGATTTTTCGAGGTAGGCGATGCCGTCCAGCCGCGCGGTGACCCAGTCGCCGGATTGCAGCATGTTGCGCGCAATCTGCGCCTGCACCGCGTCCACGTCGTCCATCAGGGACGGAGGACTCACTATGCAACCCACGAATATCAGGGCCGCGGTGAAGGCAACGATGAGCTGGCAGCGAACACCCGGGCGGGCGCCTGTTGCATCGGCCAAAGCGTCAACAGGTGCCATAAGTCATATCCGACATTGATGCGCCTCTCCTTATCATCGCGTATCAGCGCGGGGATTGTGCGCTTCCATCCAAACTACGGGGCTCTCGGTCCGGAGCCGTTCTCACACTCGTGAACATGCTGTAAATTCGCCATTCCGCGCCGGCCTGCGCGCCGTTGAGAAGAATTCCTGGTGTTAGATTCGGAGCAGGAGGGAAGCAATTATGAGACATACTTACACTGGAAGGAACCGGATCGGCGCCTGCGCTTTCGCGATCGTCTTATGCGGAGCCGCGCCGCTACGCGCCCAACTGAGCGCCAGCGCCACCGTGACGCCCACGCAGGTGAATTCGACTACCTATCACTACGAACTGACGCTGAAGAACCAGGGGACAACCACGATCGGCACGTTTTGGTTTTCGTGGGTTCCGGGATACGACCTGATGCCTGACGCGCCTTCGAACGTCAAGGCTCCCGCATCCTGGAGTGGCACGGTCACGCACGGCGGCGGATTGGATGGATACGGAATCGAATGGCTGGCGTCCGGTCCCGGTTCTTACCTGGCCGCGGGGCAGTCGTTAACGGGATTCAGTTTCGACAGCAGTCTGACACCGGGGCAACTGGGGGGCTCCTCCAACTTCTATGTGGTTCTTCCGCTGGAAACCAGTTATGTGTACTCCGTAGAGCCGCCTTCTCCAGGTTCCGATCCCGGCTTCAGCTTTGTGGCCGTGACCACTCAGCGGCCCGCGGCAACGACCCCATCGGCGACGGCGGTCAGTCCCGCCGCGGGCAGCGGAACGACGTCGACATTCATCTTCACCTTCTCGGATACGGGCGGTTTTCAAAGTCTCACTCTGGTGAACGCCCTGATCAACAACGTGCTGGACGGGCGGCAAGCCTGCTACATCGCGTTCGCTCCCTCAGGCGCAAACGCGGGGTCGGTCTACCTGGTGGACAACGCGGGCGATGCGGGAGGGCCGTTTTCCGGGATGGGGCTGCCGGGGTCCGGCAGCGTGTCGAACAGCCAGTGCAGCATCACGGGGATGGGCAGTTCCGTGTCCGGCAGCGGGAACACGCTGACACTGACGCTGGCCATCACGTTCACGCCGGGCTTTGCCGGCAACAAGGTGTTGTACCTGTCGGCGCAGGATGCGTCGTCGAATTCGGGCTGGCTGGCGTGGGGGACCTGGAACAATCCGGGAGCGGCCGTCACCGGTCCCAGCGTCGGCGGAATGAGCCCAGCGCGCACCAACGGCTTAAGCCAGAGCTACACATTCACATTTACCGACAGCAACGGCTGGCAGGATATCCCGGTGACGGACGTGCTGATCAACAGCGCCATTACCGGCGTCGGCGCGTGCTACGTGGCATTCGTGCCCGCGGGGGCGGGTTCGGGGGCGGTGTACCTGGTGGACAACGCGGGCGATGCGGGAGGACCGTATTCGGGGATGGTGCTGCCGGGTTCGGGTACGGTGTCGAACGGGCAGTGCACCATCGCCGGCGCGGGCAGCTCGGTAACGGCGAGCGGGAACACGCTTATGCTGACGCTGGCCATCACGTTCAGCCAGGGGTTTGCGGGCAACCAGGTGTTCTATCTTGCGGCGCGCAACAACACGCTGAACTCGGGCTGGCAGGCTGTGGGGTCGGTAACAGTCCCATAGATGGCAACCGCTCCCTCACGGTCGCGGCTCGGCAAGTCGTGTCACTCCGGGATTCTGACCGTTATGGTGGTGCCTTGATCAGGCCGGCTGATTATCTCCAGGCTGCCCTTGACGAGCCGTGTGCGTTCCTTGATACTGACCAGACCCAGCCCGGCCGCCGCTTCAGCCCGGTCTGGCTCCATTCCGACGCCGGTGTCCGAAACGGTGAGGCGCAGGGCCCCATTCGATCGACTCAGTTCGACCGATGCCGATCCCACTTTCGCGTGTTTCGAGACATTCTGCAGCGCCTCCTGGGTGATCCGATAGATGCACAAAGCCGTGAGGGACGGCACGCCGTCGAACGAGCCATCGATTTGAAGAGAGACCCGGACGCCGGTCAGCTCCCCGAACTCATTGCAGTAGGCCTGCAAAGCCGCGGCGAGCCCGGAATACTCGAGAACAGCCGGATGCAGCTCGTGCGACATCCGCCGAATGGATTCGGCGAGATGAACCAGCTTCTGGTGAATGCGGTCGCTCTGGCCTCGCGTATCGGCCCGCTCCTCCGGGATGTGCCTCTTGAGGTTGCCCATGGCGATGCTCAGTGCCGCGATCTGCTGGTTGAAATCATCGTGCAGCTCCCGGGCCAAGCGTTTTCTTTCTTCTTCCTGGGCGCCGATCAGGCGCGCGGTCAACCCCTGGATCTCCTGCTCTTTGCGAGTTCGCTCCGACAACTCGCCGGCGAGGCTCGCGTTGGCGATTCGCAGTTGCTCCTCGGCCTGCCTGCGATCCGTGATGTCCAGCAGGGAACCGGCGTAGCCAAGAAATTCCCCCGTGGGCGAGAATCGCGGCACCGCTTCGTCGACGACCCACCGATACTCTCCGTCGAAACGAAGGATCCTGAACTCGTCGACGTACTTGCGCCGGGCGCTCAAGGATTCCAGAAAGGTGGCGTGTGCGCGGGCCCTATCATCCGGGTGCAGATACTCGGGCCAGTGCTTGGGCAGGCGCTGCTGGTCAGTGCCCAGAAACCGCCCGAGCGGTGTATTGATGAAAGAATTCTCCTCACCCGGGGACGCCATCCAAAGGTACGCGGGCGTGTCATTCGCCACCGTGTAGAACCAGGCTTCCCTCTCCAGGTGGATACGCGCCTGTTGGCCCCTCCAGATGAGTCCCACTCCGGCAGTGCCAGCCAATCCAATCAGCGCCGCGATCAACGCCATTTCCCACCCCAGGCGCCGCACAGGCTCGTCCACTTCGGCGGCGTCGATCTTGGCGACCAGGAACCACGGCGAATCCGGTATCCGGCGGACCTCACTCAGTACCGGGACGCCACGGTAATCCACACCCTTCGCCGCCGACCCGGCTTCCGAGACTGCATCGGGTGGAGGCGTCAGATGTCTTAGCGGCCGGCGAAAGAATAGAGCGGTCCCCGGTGCATGGCGCATTTTGCTCAAGTAGACGAGGTCGTCCCCTTCGCGGCGCACCAAGAGAGTCTCGGCCGTGCGGCCGGGGCCTGGCCAGGACGCCAGGTAAGGATACAGAAAACGCGATGGGTCTATTTCCAGGATAAACGCGCCTGAGCCGCGCACCGGGACGGTCAACGACATCAGCGGGCGTCCGTCACGGGTGTCCAGGCTGATGTCCGACAGCACGACGTCGCCGGCACTCATGGCCTGGCGGGCCAAGTCGCCGCGAGCGTGTTTTCTCAGCTCGGACGCATCGGTTTCATCCGGATTCAGTCGAATGCGGACCTTGCCATCGAGGTCTACCAGCGCTATGTCGGTATACAGGAACTCGCCAGCCAGCCGGCTCATGTCATCCAACAGATCGGCTCGATCCGCTTCTGCCGGGGCGCGGCTCGACAGAGCGCGGCTGGCAATCCGCGTGATCGGCGATGACATCAAGACGCGGCCGTCGCCGATTCGTTCGCGGCGCCAGTTCACGATTTGTAGCGACTCTACATCGGAAACCGTGGCAAGCTCGCGGGCGGCAGCGCCTTCCATCTCCGCTCGCTGGCGCGCGTAGTACCACCAGGCAGCGGCGATCATCGCCAGCGCCCCCGACGTGAGCAACAGGATCAGGATTCGGCCCTGCCGCGTCGAGAAGCTTCCGCCGGCGATTAGAGCTGCATTCTCTCGTTTTTTTCTCGCTGCCCGCACGAGGGTATTACTCCGCAATCAGCTTCACCCGGATCGCGTACTGGATCAGGTCCGCGGTCGTCTCGACGCCGAGAACCTGCATGATTTCATATTTGTGCGACTCGGCTGTCCGCGGCGAGATATTCAGGATCGAAGCAACTTCCTTCATGGTCCGCCCTTCCGCGATCAACTGCAGGACCTCGCGCTGCCGCGAAGTCAGGGGCGAGCCGTCGCCCTTGGTTTGACCGCGGGCCTCCAACAGAAGCGTGATCAGGTCCTTAGCCAGCAGTGACGTGACATATGATCTTCCTTGCGCAACGTGGCGAATTGCGTTGATGAGCTCCTCCACTGGCGATATCTTGAGCATGTAGCCACTTGCCCCGGCGCGAAATGCATCCGCGGCCAACTGGGTTTCCCGATGCATGGTGAGCACGATCACCTTGGTCTCCGGCCGGCGGGATAAGATCTGCCGGATAGCATCCATTCCGTTCAGCAGAGGCATTGAAATGTCGGTCACGATAACGTCGGGACGAAGGGTCTCCGCCGCATCCAGCAACGCACGCCCATCGTGGACCACGCCGACCAGATCGAAACTGTCCTTCAGCAGCGCCTGGAGGCCTTCTGCCACTAACGTGTGATCGTCCGCGAGAAGAACTCTTGTTTTGGGCATACATCACACCCAACAGTCGTGAACACTATAGCGCCTCGTGCGCCGAAATGAAATGGGAGTTTGAATGCCGCTGTGCGGACGCGCGGAGCCGCCGCTGCTATTCCCTCCACTTGTCCAAAACCCCTCGCGAAAGATACCGCCCGCCGCTCAGCACCGCGTACAGCGCAAGAACCAGCTCCTCGCTCGCGTCGACCTTCAGCACATAGCCCCGGATTCCCAACTGAATAGCCTTCCTGACGAGCTGCGGATCGTTATACATGGTCAGCACGATGACCGCGCCGCACAGCCCTTTCCGGAGTATTTGACAGCCCGCCTCGAGGCCGCTCAATCCCGGCATGTGGATATCGGAGATAACGGCATCGGGTCTCAATTCGGCTGTGGCCTCGATCAGCGCCATGCCTTCGTTCACCGCGCGCAAGACATCGAACTCGGGCGCCAGGAACTGGCGAATTGCGTCCAGCACGTCCAGGTGATCGTCGGCCAATACCAGGCGCAATCTTCGTTGGGTCTGCTCGGCCGTGCTGCCGCCAGCACGAAGACGATCTAGCCTCGCGGGGTTACCCATGTTACGATTACAAACCTTTCGCCCGCCGGCCGGTATCCGTAAATCTACGGGTGTGAAATGCCGGCGCCCGCGGCATGAGACGCCAAGCCCACGGAAACATAAGAGATATTCCGAATGGTGGGACGCTCAGCCGGTATAGAGAATCGTCCATCCCGGTAGATATACGGATGGGATATCCGGCAAGATTGAACCACAATTACCTATAGGACGCCAGTTCAGGTTTTGGCGCCACTCAGGACGCGTCACCAAATGCCGCTGGGGCCGAAAAACATGCCGATGCCGGACAGCAAGACCTCCGCTCAGGGTACCATCGAAGTGCGGTTTTACCAGGCGATCGCGGACCTCCGCCGGTCGGTCAGGGCAGTCGAACAGGCGGTGGCGGCGTTGTCAGCCCGCCATCGTGCGCCTGCCCGGTCCAGGAGGAAGGAGAGGTCAATGAAATGCGGCCCTTTTGAATGGGTGCCGGCGCCATGGCTCCGAGGCCAAGTCTGTTATGGAATTAAACTCCCGAAACACCGGATACGGAGCGATCGTGTCTCCTGATGGTCCGGCGCTCAGCCATTCCCTCCTGGTTGCCGCGATCGAGAATTCGGCGAACGGCATCGTCATTACCGACAGCGCGGGCGCGATCCAGTGGGTAAACCCGGCTTTCTCGGATCTGACCGGTTATTCCCGTTCCGAAGTCATTGGTAAGAACCCTCGCATCCTGAAGTCCGGCAGTCATCCACCGGAATTCTACGAAGAACTGTGGCAAACGATTCTCGCAGGCGCGCCATGGCGCGGACAAATGCGCAATCGGAGGAAAGACGGCGCCGAGTACATCGAAGAGATGACAATCACTCCCGTGCGCGGCCAGGCGGGCGCGATCTCGCACTTTATCGCGATCAAGCAGGACATTACCAGGCGCTACGAGGCCGAGGAGGAGCTGAGAGCGAGCCAGGAGCGGCTCGAACTGGGGTTGGAAGTAAGCAGCCAGGGCATCTGGGACTGGAACCTTGTCACCGGTGAAGCCCACCTCACTCGCGGCTTCCGGCGTTTGCTCGGGTACGACGATGGCGACGCCGCGCCTGTCTACCGCGGCGGATTCGGCTTGATTCACCCCGAGGACCGGGCCGACGCCGAGCAGCTTTTGGTTGAACACCTGGGCGGCCGCAGCCAGAGCTACGAAAAGGACGCGAGGCTGCGGAAGAAGAACGGCGAGTATCTGCGCGTTCTGAGCTGTGGGAAGGTAGTGGACCGCGACGATTCCGGGCGGCCGCTGCGGATGATCGGGTTCCACTCCGATATCTCCTACCGCGCCGGGCTGGAACAGCAACTGCGGGAGGCGCAGAAGATAGCGGCAGTAGGTCTGCTCGCCGGTGGCATTGCGCATGACTTCAACAACCTGTTGACGGTTATCAACGGTTATGGCGAGATGCTGCTCTCCGGCAGCCAACTTTCCGGGCAAGCGCGTGAATTCCTGGGAACCATGCGGGACGCGGGAGATCGGGCCGCGGCCCTCGTCGGACGGCTGCTCTCGTTCAGCCGCCACCAGGCGGCGGAGCCAAAGGTCCTCAACGTGAACGATATAGTCGCCGAGTTGAGCCGGCTCATGCAGAGACTCCTGCCCCAAAACATACGATTGACGACGGAGCTGGAGCCGATGTTGGGAATGGTGCTTGCCGACGCCGGCTCGATCCAGCAGGCGCTCATGAATCTCGTAGTCAACGCCAGTGACGCCATGCCGCAAGGCGGAAGGCTGCGGATCGAAACAACCAATGTGAAGCTGGGTACTTCCCTCTCGGAGCGCCAACTGAAAATGCCGCCGGGAAGCTACATCCTGCTCACCATCACCGACACCGGCGTCGGTATGGATGATGCGACGCAAGAGCACATGTTCGAGCCGTTCTATACGACCAAGCCGGCGGGCGCAGGCACTGGCCTTGGTCTCGCGACAGTCTATGGGATCGTCAGGCAAAGCGGCGGCTGGATCTCGGTTTACAGCGAAAAGGGAAGAGGAACCAGCATCAAGATCTATCTGCCCTGCGTCGATGGAGAGAGGGAGCAGGTGAAAGTTCCTCAGAGAGCGGTCCCAGCGGGCGGACCCGAGACTATTCTCGTCGTGGAAGACAGCGTCGAGGTGCGCCAATTTGCCTGCGCGGCACTTCGAAATCTCGGTTACACGGTGCTCGAGGCAAGCGGTGGGGATGAGGCTGTCGGAGTGTTTCAGGAGTCCGCCGACCGTATCGATCTCCTGGTCACGGATGTTGTCTTACCGGATTCTACGGGCCAGGATGTCGCCCGGCAGTTGAGCGCTACTCGTCCTGGATTGGCAGTCTTATACGTTTCCGGTTACCCGCGGAACTTCACGATCGCGGAAGGAGCGCTCGAGCCCGGAATCGAGTTTCTGCAAAAGCCGTTCACCGGCGATGCACTCGGACTGAGAGTGCGCGAGGTCCTGCGGAAACGGAAGTGCCAGCGGATTCTGATTGTCGATGACGATCCGGAGGTGGCCCGGTTCGCGAGCCGGGTCCTCAGCGATGCCGGCTTTGAGTCTTTGGTTGCCGGAAGCGGAAAAGATGCTCTGTCGATTGTCAGCCGTCAGAGTGTCGACCTGCTCATCACGGACCTCTTCCTGCCGGAGCAAAAAGGGCTGGAGACAATCCTGGCTTTGCGCATGTCATCGCCATCGCTGCCGATCATCGCGGTCTCCGGGGTCCTGAGCGGAGAGTATCTCAAGACGGCTCTTGCGTTAGGGGCCCAAGCTGCGATTACCAAGCCGTTCTCCGTTGCGCGGCTCCTAGAGACGGTCGAGCGGGTACTCCGGATGGGACAGGTCACGTTCGGATCGGAGCCTGGCGCTCCGGATTCGTAATTCCGCCCGGCGCGCCTGTTCGAGCCATACTGTCAGCTCCGACCGCCTGCCGGTCGGCGGTGTTCCCTACCGGCCTTGTCGCGGTGCAGTAGGGCGTCAGATCTTCGGCCGAATCTGGTAGAAGAAGCCGACAGTCACTTTGCCGAAAACCCGCTCGTCCTGCGCTTTGTAGGCTTTCGCTTCGATCCGCATGCCGAATTTTTGGTCGAAATAAATGCGAAAGCCGCCGCCGAAATTCCCGGCGGCCTCGCTCTTGGCCGCATCGTTAATGGGGCCCGAAGAGATCGTCTGCCCATCGCTCAGCGTCACCGAGGCGACCAGGTTGTTCACCGTAAAAGTGTGGATCACGCCAACACCAGCGGCGACGTATGGCACAAACTTGTTGTGTTCCCCCAAGGGAATCCGATAGTGAACGCCGACATGAATATCTGCTAGGCGAACGGGATACTCGTACTGGACGGTGCCAATGCTGGGCAGGGTAGGACCTTGCGCGTACCTGCCGACGCCAGGAAAATACGTGAACTCGCCATACGGCATCAAGTTGCGGGTCACGGAGTAGCCGACATTGCCTCCGCCCATGGCGCGAAACTGGTCAATTCCATAGCTGCCGCCGACAAACCCGGCCAGCTCCGTGGTGCCCCGGTCGACCACCGGAACGTCCTGGGCAAGGAGCATGGAGCACACGGAAACAAAACCCAACGCCAACAGTCGTAGTCCCTTCATCGACGAAAACTGCCTCCTTTGAAATCAAACAAGTGTACTCCTTCATCGCGTATAAGTGCAAGATCGATCCGCCCATCGGGTACCAGGGGACAGGAGATGGCGCGCCGGCCGGTCAGGTTCGCCCTGGGACGAGCCTGGATGCGGTGCCCGGGAATTTCGTGCTGCTCCGCACGGTCGGGTCAGCTATAATTCTTTCGGTAAGCATCTCATGCCCGATCTCGCGCCATTCAGGATCGGAAAGTACGAGGTCCGCTCCGCCATCAAGGAGGGGGGCTTCGGGTGCGTGTATAAAGCGTGGGATTACACGGTGGGCCGTCCGGTAGCCATCAAGGTGTTGAAGACCCACGGCACTCCGGACATGATCGCCCGTTTTCAGAACGAAGCCACGGCCACCGGCAATCTCCATCACGAGAATATCGTCATCATCTATGATTCCGGGACTCACGAAGGGCAGCCGTACATCGCGATGGAGTACCTGGAGGGCTCCGATCTGCAGGACATCATCTCCGCCAGCCAGCCGCTCACCGTGCTCGACAAAGTGCGCATCATGGAGCAGGTCGGCCGGGGCCTGCAATGCGCCCATGCCAACGGAATCGTTCATCGGGACGTAAAACCCGCCAACATCATGGTCCAGCCCAACGGGGTGGTGAAGATCATGGATTTCGGCATCGCGCGGTTCGCGCGCGACGATGCCACGCGCCTCACTCAAACCGGGTACATGGTGGGAACCATCCGATACATGTCGCCCGAGCAGTTCGAGGGGCTGGACGCCGATTCCCTGAGCGACATTTTCGCTTACGGTGTGATCTTCTACGAGCTGGTCGCGGGTGTCCACCCATTCGAAGCGCCCAATGCAGCCGCATTCATCTCCAGGATCCGGGAAGGGAACCCCACTCCCCTGTGCGATCTGGTGCCGAGCTGCCCCCGCACCTTGGAGCAGATCGTTGTCCGTGCCTTGGAGAGGAGCCGCGACCTCCGCTACCAATCCATTGACGACCTGTTGCTGGACATGCGCCCGCCTCTCCTGGACCTCCAGAGGGCCAGGGCCGCGGAGTTGGCCGCGCGAGCCAGGGAGCTGTTCGATTCGGACCAGATTCCCCAGGCTCAAACCGCCATCCGGGAGGCCGTCGATCTCGATTCCAGCAACCCCGACGTCTGGGAGCTGCGGGAACGCATCCAGCAGTCGGTCCATCGGCGGTCGATCCGTCCTAAGATCGACAGCCTGCTGAAGACCGCGGAGACCGCCATCGCACAGCGCATGTTCCCCGAGGCCGTCGAGTCTCTGGAACAAGCAGCGAGGCTCGATCCTGGCGCTGCCGATATCGGCGAGAGGCTGAGGATTGCCCGCCAGCAGTGGGATGTGGCGCGGCAGACGGCGCGTCTGTTAAGCGACGCCAACCGCGAGCTCCAGAAGCAGAATCTCACTCTGGCCGGCCGGCTCGCTTCCGAGGCGCTTGGCTTGGACGCCGGGAATCCCAAGGCCGCGGAGTTGGCCGACACCATCCGTAAAGCCATCGAGCGCCGGGATAACGAGCGCCGCCTCAAGTCGGCGCTGGAGGACGCGCGCAGGCTCGCCGCCGTGGAGGATTACGATTCCGCCATCGAAAAACTGACCAACCTGCAGGATGTCTCGGATCCTTCCGGCCAGGTCGCCGCGTTGCTTGCTCACATCGGCGAGCAGAAAGCCGAGCGTGTTCGCCGGGATCGGCTCCGCTCGGAAAAGCGTGCTCTGCAGGGGATCCTGAGGGAATCGCGGTTTGCGGACGCGCTGCCCCGGCTCGAATCCCTATCCGCGGAGTTTCCCGAGGACCGCGATCTGGCAGCCCTTCTGTCCGACACCCGCCAGCAGGTGCGGATGCTGCAAAGGGCGGCGGACATCCAGAAAGCCACTGCCGAAGCCGCCTCCCTCCGCTCCGAACATCGTTTTGCCGAGGCGGAAGAAATCCTGCGGCGCCTGGGCGCTTCCTACCCTGACGATTCCGAGATCTCGTTTCTGGTAATCGAGGCTGGCCGGCTTCGCGAGGAGGCGGAGACCCGCCAGAAGGTGGGCGAGATCGTTCGCCGGACCGAATCGATGATCGGGGAAGCCCGGTTCGAAGAAGCACGTCACGCCCTGGACGCCGCTCTGCGCGATTTCAGCGGCAACTCCGTCCTGCTGGGCGCGCGCGTGCATCTGGACGCCGAATGGAATGCGCACCGCAAAGCGGAGCGAATGAAGCAGGCGATGGCGTCCGCGCAAGCCAGGATCTCCGAAGGACGCTACGATTCGGCGGTGATGGTTCTCAAACAGGCCGCCGCCGAGGACCCTCGCAATCCCGCAATCGAAGAGCTCCTCCGCGAGGCGCAGCGCCTGGCCGACCAGCAGCGGACCAATCGCGCCATCGACCAGGCGTGCAGGCAGGCGCGGGGCTTCGCCCAGGCGCACGATTTCCCCGGGGCCATTGCCGTGCTCGAGCGCGAGCTCGAAAACAATCCGGGCGATCCGCGGCTGGCGGAGGCCCTGGAGGCCGTCTCCGAAGAGCGACAGCAGTGGGACAAGGAACAGCGCCTGGCGGCGGCGATCCGGTCCGCCACCCAGCTTCTGCGCGGCCAGCGCTTCCGCGAAGCCATCCAGGCCCTGGAAACCGAACTGGAACGCCAGCCGGAAGAACCCGCCCTGCTTCGCTTGTGGGACCAGGCAAAGACCGAGTGGGAGTCGTTTCAGCGCGGCGAGGCCGTCGCGCGGGCAGCCACCGAGATCCGGTCCGCGGTGGAGCAGAATCGCTTCGACGATGCCCAGCGGCTGCTCCAACAACACGCTGGGCAGTTCGGTTCCGAGCCGTCGTTCCTGTTTCTGCGGAAGGAGGTCGAGGAAGCTCTTCGGAACGTCGAACGCCGGCGGCAGGTCGCCGAGGCGGTGGAGCGCGTCCGACAATTGGAGAACCAACGCAACTGGCAGGCGGCGCTCGGTGCCTGCCAGGCCGCCCTGGCGCAGTTTCCTGGAGCCCCCGAGCTCACACAGCGCCTGGGCAGAATTCAGCAGGAACTCGACCGCGGCCGCCGCGAGGGCGAAATCGCGCGCCTGACCTCCTTGTTTAAGCAGGCCTTTGACCTGCAGGACTGGCGCGGCGCGGCGCTGGCGCTCGATGAGATGAGCCAGAGGTATCCGGACGAGCCATCTCTCGCTTCCCTGCGCACGAGCCTCGACTCGGAGCGCCGGCGTGCGGAAGCCGAGCAGGCGGTGTCCATGCTGGAACAGGCGATCGTGCGCAAAGACTGGGCCAATGCCGAGAAATTGATATCAGCCGCCGCGGCCGCCGCACCGGGTGCTCCACGCCTTACCGAGCTGCGCGCGCGGATGGAACGCGTCAAGTCGCGAGACCGCATGGTGGACGACGCCCGCGCCGCGCTGAAGAAGGGACGCTTCGAGGACGCGGAGCGGCTGTTGAGCCCCGTGGTGGCGAGCGATCCGGCCGATGCCGAGGCGAATTCTCTGCTGGGCGAGGCGCGGGCCAAGCGGCTTGCCGCGGAGGCGGAAGCGGCGGTCCGCGAAGGGCGCAAGCGGGCAAAATCGTTGAGCAAGGAGCAGCAGTTCGACGCCGCCATCCGCCTGCTGCAGGATCTGGTCGCGCGCTATGGCAGTCAGCCGGACTTGCAGCACGACCTGGCGGAGATCTCCGCGGCGGCGGAGCGCCAGAAGGCGGTCCTGCACCTGAAGGAGCGGCAGAACGCCGGAGATGCCCGGACCGTGTGGGACGAGACGACCCAGTTGCTGAAGGTGGAGGACTCGCCGGAAGTGCGCCGCTTGCGCGAATGGGCGCGGAGCACCCTGGAGGCTCTGCCGGCTGCCACGGTTGTTCCGGAGAGCCCGCCGGTTCCGGCGCCGGACATTACGGCTCCGCCACCACAACCCTTTTGGCGGCGTCCCGCATGGGTGTCGGGCCTGGCTGTGCTGATCCTGGCGAGTGTCGGCGGCATTTACGCATTACTCCATAAAGGAACTCCCCCTGTTGAAAGTGGGCGTGCAGCCAAGGAAACGGGCGTGACTACCACCGGCCCGGCCGGCGCGACCGGTGCGACCGCTGCAACGGGCGCGACGGGTGCTGTAGAGACCGCCGGCGGGACGGCCGCGGCCGGCGGAACGGCTGTGCCGGGCAAGGCGGCAGCCACCGGCGCTACGAGTCCGGCCGGTGCGCGGGGCCCAACCGCCGCGGCCGGAGGCGCCAAAAGCGCCGGTCCGGACCCGCTCGTGCTCGCTTCCCGTATCGGCGGCCTGGTGGATCGCGGAGATTGGAACGGTGCCGCACGCGAGCTGGGTCAGGTTCCCGTGGCATTGCGGAATCAGCCCGAATTCACCAGCCTGGCCGACCGCATCAGGATTCACGCCGAGAATGAGAAACTCCTGGCTTCGGCGAGGGCCGATCTCCAGTCCGGCAAATTCCAGGACGCCGAGGACAAGGCCCGCCGCCTTTCCAATACCGAATTAAGAGACGATGCCCGCCGCGTGAGCGAGGACGCGCAGAAACAACTGGTCAACCAATTGGCAGCCCGAATTCAGTCGGAGATCGGCGCCGGCAATGCCGCGCAGGCGCGGCAGAACCTGGCCGCTGCCCGCAAAATGTATCCTTCAGATCCGCGTTGGGACAGTTTGGAGGCCGCCATCCGCGAACTGGAGAAGCCCAAGGCCCCCGAGTGCCCGCCGGTGCCGGCCCTGGCACCCGACAATACGCCGCCTGCATATAGCGGTACACCGGACCGGGACTTCTCCTGGTCTGGCACGTTGCAGAAGGGCTGCTCGATCGTGCTCCAAGGCACTTTCGTTTCGGCCGGTGGCCAATCCAGTGCCGCAATTCCCAAGTTTCCCGCCGACATTTCTCAAGTGGCGCCTGGCGACGTTTCCCTGATTGATACGCCTAGAGCGGATAACGGTTACCGGATTGTGCTCCGCAACGATTCCGCCGGGCAGGTAACGCAGATTCGTTTCCATTGGAAAAGGCGTTAGGATTGGTACATGTCCAGGATTGGCGCCGGCACTGCAATCTGTCTCTTGCTGATTGGCTTTCGCGCGAGTCTGAGCCAACAGGCGGTGGAACCGTCCAAAGTCAAGGCTCTGTTGATTGGGGAAGCGGCTTACCGCAGCCTGTCTCCCTGTCCAACCTCCAAGGCGAATGTGCAGGCTCTTGCGGACTCTCTCGACGCCCTGCACTACGGTGTGACCGTGGCTCTGGACGTCGACTATCGGGGCCTTGCCGCAGCCGTCGAAAAATTCCAGAGCTCGCTCCAGAAAGGCGATGTCGCCCTGGTTTATTTCTCCGGCAACGCCGTTCAGAGGGACCGGGACAATTATCTGATACCCATCGATTTCTCCGCGGAGAAGGGTGATCTCGACACCCAGGCATATTCGCTCGGCTTTGTCGAAGGCCAACTGAAAGACCGGGGGACTGAGTCGCGCCTTCTGATTCTCGACGCCGCCCGCGAGAATCCCGCTGTCACCAATCGGTTGTTCCTGGATCAAGGTCTGACCACGGCGTACAGCTTCTCGTCGGGCACGCTCCTCGCTCTTTCGGCCTCCGTCGGGAAGTTTCAGGTGAAACCGGGTCAGCGTCCCATCGACCGGTTCACTCAGGCGCTTGCGGACAGGCTGAGAGACCCCGGTCTCACGCCGGAAGATCTGTTCCAGCAGGTCCGCCTGGCCGTGAGCCAGAACACCGATGAGGCGCAGGTCCCGGTCGTCAACTCATTGCTGTCCCGGCCATTCTATCTCACCGGCGTGCCCAAGAAGGAGGTCGCTGCTCTTCCGGCGGGCGATATCAGCTCCAACTCCATGGATAAGCAGGAATATGTCTGGATTCCCCCGGGCACTTTTCAGATGGGCTGCGTTCCGGGCGATTCGAAATGCCGGCCGGATGAGAGCCCTCGGCACAAAGTCACCATCAGTAAAGGGTATTGGATGGGCCGTACGGAAGTGGAAATCGCCACTTACAAGACTTACGTCAGTATGAACAAGGGCGTGAAAATGCCCAAGGCGCCGCAGAATTACAGAATGGGGTGGAACAACGAGAGCCAGCCCATGGTGGAAGTCACTCAGCAGGATGCCGCCGCCTTCTGCAAGTGGGCTGGCGGACGGCTGCCCACCGAGGCGGAATGGGAGCGGGCCGCGCGCGCCGGTGTGGAGGGAGGCAAGTTGGCGTGGGGAGACGCTTTGAGCCACGACAAAGCCAACTACTTTGGAACCGGCGGTCACGATATCTGGGAGGATGTATCGCCCGTCCGCAAATTCGACCCGAACGCCTGGAAGCTCTATGACATGTCGGGTAACGTGTGGGAGTGGTGCAGCGACTGGTATGATCCCGGTTACTACGCCAAGTCCCCCGAAGCCGATCCCACCGGTCCTCCCACCGGCAAGGATCGCGTCAAGCGCGGCGGCTCCTTTCACAGCCAGGAAAACGAGTTACGACTCTCCTACCGCGCCTTCCACAATGACAGGGACAATAACACCGGCTTCCGGTGCGTGCTGGACAATCCGCCGAAATAGCTACTGCACCGTCCAGGTCGCCAGCGCCTGCCAGCCCGTGTTATGTCCGTCGGCCGTGTCCCGCCCCGCCAGGTAGATCACACGATTGCCGATAAACCCCGGCTGGAACGAAAGGTTCAGATTCAGCGTCAACGTGTTCCCGCTCTGCACTGCCGATCCGGAAACGCTGCATTGGCTGTTGGTGATGATACCGGCTCCGAGCGCTGTTGTCCCCGCAAACGGTCCCCCCGCGTCCCCCTTGTCGTCCACCAGGAACAGCGTGTTGTCCTGCAGTCTGTAGGCCAGGTAACAGGCCTGCCGCCCGTCGATGGCGTTGTTCATCAGAAGGTTCACGATCCCCATATCCGCCGCACCTTTGGTGTCTGTAAACGTCAAGGTGTAAGCGGCGCTCCTGCCCGACCCGCGTCCTGGTGAAGCGCTCGACACGGTGATCTGTCCCGGTGCCGCGCCCGGTACCTGCCAAACTCCGAGCGGACACCAGCCGGAACTATTGCCTGCCGCGGTGACCACCCCCAGGTAGAATATCTGGTTCCCTCCAAACGGACTCTTGAACGTGATGTTCAGCGTCAGCGTAAGCGTATTGCCGCTGCCCACCGCGGAGGAACCCGTTCCATTCACCTGGCATTGGCTGTTCTGCATGGCTGTGGCTGACCCGTTCAGCGTGATCTGGCCCGCAAATGGCCCGCCCGCGTGTCCGCCGTCGTCCACCAGGTACAGCGTATTGGCCGCCGGCACGTACGCGAGATAGCACGCAACCCGCCCGTCGATAAAGTTGTTGATCAGTATGTCCGCCACGCCTATGTCCTGGAACCCGGCCGGGTCTGAAAAGGTCGCGGTGAAGGTCTGGGTTGTGCCCGTGCCTGAAGCCGGCGACATACTGACAGGAACCGCGGACGCCGTAAAATACGCCGTGATATCCACCGGCGCCGTCATGGTGATTGTCAGGGGATTGGTGGGCCCGCCGGATGCGCCGGCCCAGGAGAAGAACTGGTTCCCGGCGTTCGGCACGGCGGTCAGCGTAACGGATGTCCCGGCATTCAGGAAGCCGGCCGGCTGCGTGGAGCTTACCGCTCCGGATCCCGCCGGCGATACAGTGGTATGCAGCAGATACTGAATTCGATAAGTCGCCGTATAATTGGTGGCCGAGGAAGGTGCCGTCACCGTTCGGCTGGCGGATGTGCTGTTGTCTTCCCACGAAACAAATACGTATTGCGTCTTGCCGTCGGAAGATTGGCTCGTTTGAGGAACCACGATCGTGTGCTGGCTGCCGGCAGTCCAGCCAAAGGTATGAGGAGTAGGGAAGGACTGCCCCCCGCTCTCTGCCACCTGGATAATCCCCGGAGGGACGGTATCCACAGTTACCGGAATGCCAACGGTGAACGAGGCGGAACTGCTGTTGTCACCAGTGTTGGCATCGTCCGTGTCGGATAGTGTATTGCCAGTGACGGTGCACGTGCCGCTGTTCGAGCTCGCTTGTCCGGGCATATTGAACCCCGCGGTCTGACCGGGACTCAGGCTCGGCGCACTGGCTACGACGCCGCCCTGGCCATCCGACGTGCACGTTACGGGAACCGCGGGATTGGTCGATGTGCAATTGGTCCCGAGCGTAACACAGCCCGGTGGCACGGCCTTGACCGTGGTCTTGGTGTTGTCGGCGCCATCGGATCCGTTGTTGGTGGTTTGACCTGGGATTACGACGGTGCCACCCCCTTTGACCACGACATCAGCCGCCCGCTGCCATCCGTTCGTCCCGGCCGCCGCCTCCCTGAAGTTGGCGACTGACCCCGTTGCGCTGACGCTCAGCGAGAGCTTCAGGTCGGCCTGAGCCAGTTTTGCCACGAAGGCGTCCCCGGCCCCTCCACCGAAAGGAAAAGGGCTAGCTGTCTTCGAGCTCGGGAAATTGACGGACAGCGACGCATTGCCCGAAATATAGATCCGCCCATCCGCCGGGCCTACTGCGATATCCCCCGCATCATCGTTGCCGCTGCCGCCGAAGTAGGTCGAAAACAGCAATGTTTGGCCATCTGGACTCAACTTGACGACAAACGCGTCATAACCGCCTGCATTCTGCGCCTGCTCGGCGTTTGCCAACGGAAAGTCGGTGGAGGTTGTACCTCCCGTGATGTAAACATCCCCTGTGCTATCGGTGGCCATGCCGTGCACGTAATCGAAACCACTGCCGCCGAAGAAGGTCGAAAACAGCAGGCTGCTGCCCGCCGGATTCAACTTGGTAACAAAAAAGTTGCTTCCCTGCGTACTGACCGAGAATGCATAAAAACCCGAGGTTGTGGAAGCAGCTGGACTGAATGAACCGCCGTTCACGCTAGTTGTGGCCAGGCCCTGCCGCGAACTATTGAAATACCAGACACCGGTCGATGCGGAATTCACCATGCCTGCGGTTATCCAGTACTGCTTTCCCGCCGAAAGTATCGGATGAGTGGCAGAATTCATCGTCACGACTGCAGCAGAGGTTCCTAATACGTTGTTCAGATCCCATGACTCGATCACCGATCCCGGAATTCCTCCCGAGTCGTTGCACAGCTGAATGGTCATGTCATTCGTACCGCTCGAGAACGACAAGAGTGCCTGAATCTGATTCATCGTGTAGCTCTGCGCGCCCGTCGTGAAAGCGGCGGCATCGACATAGCTATTCCCTTGGAGGGCGCCGACGGCATAGCCACCCCCATTCGCTGTGCCGTTGAGATCGCCGAAGATCGTGACGCCGGTCTTGTTGTGAGACTGATTCGTCACCGGAAAATTAGTGGAGCTGCTCTGTCCCGCGACGAAAACGTCTCCGGATCCGTCCACAGCGAGTGCGATGTCCGGTCCATACACCGGGTCGGCGTCGCTGATAGCTTGAGACCCCTCGTCACCGCTGCCGCCCAGGTATGTCGAGTAGTCGAGACTCGTGGCGGTGCTGTTGAGCTTGGTGATTACCACATCCTGCCCGCCCCCCGACTGGCGCTGGTAAGCCCCGGTTGTCGTTGGATAATGCTGCGAGGTGGAATAACCGGTAAGATATACCTCACCGGTGTTGCTATCCACCTTGATCCTGGCTGCAATCGTGTCGTAACCCTCGCCGCCCAGATACGTGGCATATACCTTGGCTGATCCCGTGGAGTTTAGTTTCGTGACAAAGAAGTTGTGAGAGCCGTTTAGAACACTCTGATAAACGCCCGCCGTCACTGGAAAGTCCGTCGAGGCGGTCTCGCCCAATACATAGATGTTGTTGTTCGCGTCGACCGCGATGCCCAGGCCGCCGTCCTGGTAGGGGTCGCTATCCTTTTTGGCGGTCGAGGTTGAGCCACCGAGATAAGTCGAGAAAAGCAGCGCCGATCCGGCGCTATTGAGCTTGGTGATGAAGGCGTCGTCGGGTCCGTTGCGCTGAGCCTGTATGGCCGCAACTGTTGGAAAGTTCGAAGAGTTGGTGAATCCGGTGACACACGCGTTTCCGGAACTGTCGACCGCGATTCCCTGGCTTTGGTCGCTGCCGGAGCCGCCGAGGTATGTGGAGTACAAAAGCTGGGTGCCGGCGCTGTTCATCTTCGAAACGAAGGTGTTCACATTATTACTGGACGTTGGTTTTGTCGTTCGATAGGACCCGGCAACGGTCCGGAAGTCGAGGGATTGAGTGCCGCCGACCAAATAGGCGCTGCCGGAGCCGTCAACCGCGATGCCCAGGGCCGCATCCTTGGCGCTGCCGCCGAGGTAAGTGGCGTAAACCAGGACCGGATCGATCGTGAGGCTGCTGCCCGGGTTGTACCCCGCCAGCGCGAATCGAACCTGTCGTCCGGGAAGGACCTGGTAGCTGCCGGCAACCTCCACTCGCTTCCCATTCAGCGCTTGGTATACCATTGGCTTCCGCAGCCGCAACTCTCCTTCCCCCACCTTCAGCGTCAGGTCGCCGTTGACCGCGACATACAACCGGTCGACTCCCTCAAAGGCCAGCCGGATGGCGTTCGGATCGGCGCCCGGAGCCACTACGAAGTCGTATTCCAGGTTGCGCCCGTCGCCGTAGTAGACCATGTCGATGCCCGCATAAACGTCGTGGTAGCGCACCTTGGCGTACTGCGGGATGTTAGTGTGCCATTTGGCTGGATCGGCGCCGATGAAGTAGTTACTGATCCCTGGAAGGCGCTCCAGGCCTTCCGCGCGTGGGGCCGGATTGCTTCTCGGAAACTTCATTCGCACCACGGACTGCTGCCAGCCTTCAGTCATGCGGCGCCCGGAGGCCAGCCGGTTTTTCGGTACTCCGGCATCTGAGGAAGTCGATGGGCCAGGCCGGTAAAGTGCCATCACCGTCTCGCTGCCAGTCAAATACACGGTGGCGCCGCCGGCCCGGGACACAAACTGGACTTGCGAATCGGTTTGACCCTCGTTCTTTTCAAAAATGAGCGGTAACTGGCCGTAATCTCGCGAGATCTGCGCCGGCGAGGCGGGCTTGTTCGGCGAGGCCTGCGCCATTGGCAGAAGGACTCGCTGCGGAGAATATCGAGTGGCAAATGCCAGGCCCCCGCACCCAACCAAACCTGAGAGGGCGAACCCCGTTACAACCCGCCGCCACCTGAGACTGCTCTGGAACATGATATCTTCCTCTCCGGGATGACGCCTCTTGCCGGCGCCTCCCCCCTAACCGTTCACGACTAAGTTTGGGCCTAATGGACAGCCATCGTTACTGTCGGACTGCTGTGATTCAAGACTGAGACAACGACACCGACCTGGTCGCCTAAGGGCACCCCGTTGGGCACGGTGACGTTTACCTGGTACAGGTCCGCGGTTCCGGGCGATAGTCCCGCAAACAAGACGGTCGCCGGCAGGTTTCCGATGATCACCGTGACCGGATTCGTGGTAGATGACAGCGGTCCAGCCACGGGTGCGGCCGTTCCGGGCTCCACCGGCGGATCTACCGGTCCCAGGCCGTTGCAGTAGATTACTACGACCTCCCCAACTTTGGCCGGCGACGACGGGGTTATCAGCGAGCCGTCACTTCCATGCGCGATGGAGCCGGCGCCCGTCCCGCTCAAGTCTTGGGTGTAGACTGCGGGCTGAGCGGCTGCAACCACGATGTCTTCCGGAAGCGACAAAGTTACTCCTCTCTGCACCCATAACTGCTGTATAGCATCTACGGACAGATCGTATGGAAGTTGGGCATTGATCTGCCCGCCTCCAACAAAGTGCAGTGGGAGCGGCTGGCCCGCCAGCAACACCTGTGTGCCGTTCAGTTCCGTGGGGAATGGCGGACCATCCACTGTGCCCGTAGTGTCGGCAAGCTGTTGTCCGTAGATGGATACCACGCCGCCAGGAGCAACAAAGGTCGTCTCGCCGCTGGCGGCATTGCGTACGCCGGTGAACAGCGGCGTGAGTGTCTTCGATCCTAACGTGCAGGTCAGCGTGGTGCCACCGGCAAGTTTGTTCTGGAAAACGATGATCGTGATCGTAACGGGTGATGATGTCGCTGTCTTGGGCTGCCAGGTTGCCCCCCATGTGCCGCTGCCTGTCGCGGAAAGGGAGAGCTGACTGTCGTATGCCTTGCCACCGGAGGAAAAAGCGGCGGTCGCGGTTACGGAAATACCGGGGGCAAGCACGACGGGACTCCCGCAGGAGTCCGTCGCCAGCACTTCCAGATTGACCCAGTCCAACACAGCGGCGGTGAATGTGGCCTGCGGCTTGGTCACCTGAACGCTCAGAGTGCTTGACGGTGTGCAGCCTGCCCCTCCCGCCGGCTGCACCGCCTGTTGGACCGCGCGGCCTGTAGCCGCGACGCCTCCGGCCAGCGGCCCCAGTACGAGGTTCGAGAACTGTGGCATCGGCCATCCGGCAGTTCCATACGAATTGCGGTGCGGCAACACCACACCTTTGTTGGATCCCACGCGCACGCCGTCCGCCTTCGCCGGCCGTGTCACTGGAGTGGCGCCTTCAGAAGACTGCGGCCGAAGGGCCGGAGCTTCCACCGGCAGGGCTTGGGAATCCGCGATTGCCACCGCGGGTCGCAGCGCGTTCGCCGTGGTGAGGGCGGAACTTCCGGAGCCCCCCGCGATCACCGCGATGACGTCAACCGTGCTCGCCACGTTGTTGTTGAAAAGAAATGTGATGGTTCCGTGATAGACTCCCGGAGCCAGCGTCGTGAAATCGGGATACACCACCACTTGGGCCGGCTGGCCCGGCAGCAGCGAAGCGCTGGTGGGCGCGTTCTTCAGCCAGCCCCCCCCGTCATCCGTAACCACCGCCGACTGGTAAGCGTTCGCCCCGGCCAGATAGGAAACCGTAATGTCCTGCGAACTCGGGTTCGAGCCCGAAACCCCGGTAAAGATCAGACCCGAGGGCTGTACATCCGGACCTGGATCGGAGCCCGGCGCCAGGATGTGCGCGATGCAGGTGACGGTCTGCGGTGAATTGCCGGCGGTTCCCGACGTTGCCTGGATCTGCGCGTAATAGTCTCCCTGGTCGAGGTTTGTCGGATCGATCGAGACGTCGATCACCGGAGGGTTGGGGTCACCCGCGCTCGACGTCCCGCTGCCCGGACTTATGGAAAGCCAGTTACCCCCGGATAAAGGAGTAGCGGTCGCGGTCCAGTTCAGAGTCCCCTGCCCCGTATTAATAACTGCGAATTGCTGATGCAGCGGGACAGCACCTTTGGACACGGCTGTGAACTTCAGTCCCTTTTGAGAGAGAAGAATCTTCTGATTCAGGCCGTTGATGGTCATCGACACCGTAATGTTGGCGCTGCCCGCGGCGCTCGCAACGCTCAAAACCCCCTGGTATGTGCCGGGATCGAGACCGGTCGGATCTGCCTGCACGGTAACAGACCCGGACTGTACTGATGTGGCACTGCCCGCCGATGGCGTCACACTGAGCCAATTGCCAATCGGCGTCGACGCTGACACCGAGAAGGACAGCGTCCCTCCGCCGGTGTTCGTCACTGCGAGTGTCTGTAACGAAGCGGTTCCCCCTTGCGTGAAGGCGAAGGCGAGTGTCTGCGCTCCCACGCCAAGCACCGCGGGATTGGTTTGCGCCACTGTGAAGCTCACCGAAACCGTCTGGCTTACACCTGCATTTGGCGACGCAATCGTTATAGTGCCTTGATAGGTTCCGGCATTGAGGCCCGAGGGATCGGCCGTGACCTGCAGGGCCGCGGGTGCCGCTCCATCGGCCGTTCCCAGCTTCAGCCAGGCGCCGCCGCTCGTGGTGGCCGCCGTTGCTTTGTAAGCCAAGCCCGAAAACGAGCTGGAGACGTTGACGCTTTGAGGGTCGGTCAGGCCCCCGCCGCTCTGCCCGGAAAAAGACAAGGTTGCCGGCGAAGTCTGTAGCGACGGAGGCGTCGCCAGGACCTCGCGAATACGATCGTTGTAACCATCCGCGATGAAGAGGTTCCCCGATGTGTCCATCGAGAGGCCGTACGGAAAGTTTAAAGAAGCTTGCGTGGAGAGGCCGCCATCGCCGGTGAATGCGGCGGTGCCGTTCCCTGCCACGGTAGACATGATGCCGGATGTCGAGACCTTTCGGACTCGACTGGTTCCCGCGTCGGAAAAATAGACGTTCCCAATGCCGTCTACCATCACGCCGAGGGGAATCCCCAGCGCCGCCTGCGTTGCGGGAAAAGAGTCGGCCGCCGTGTCAACGCGGGTTCCGCCGCCGGCCACGGTCGTGATCAGGCTGCCATCCTGAGAGATGCGCCGGATCCGTGCATTTCCGGCATCGGCAATATAGAAATAACCGGAGACGCTGTCAAATGCCAGTCCGGTCGGGTTGCTCAGGCTGGCCTTCGCCGCGGGCCCACCGTCGCCGGCGTAGGTCCCCCGCCCGTCGCCCGCGAACGTCGTGATGATGTCGTTGCTGAGGTTGATCTTGCGAATCTTGTTGTTGACGTCGTCCGCAACGTACAGGTTTCCCGAGTTGTCCAGCGCGATCTGCTGGGGAGAGTTGAGTAATGCCTGGGTGGCTGGAACATTCTCTCCGGCGTAACCCCCGTTTGGCAGGTTGCAGTTGCCGGCCAGCGTCGTAATGGTGCCGCCGCTGATCATCCGGATGCAATTGTTGGCCGAGTCTGATATGTAGATGTTACCCGACTTATCCGACACCGCAGAAATCGGATAGTACAGACCGGCGGCAGTTGCCGGACCGCCGTCACCGCTGTATTCCTTTCCGCCATTGCCGGCAGTGGTAGCGATGGTTCCGGTCGTGGCAACCGTACGAACCTGGTTATTCAAAGTATCTGCGACGAGAAGATTGCCCTTACCGTCAAAACTGATCCCATACGGTTGATACAGGAACGCATTCCTGGCAAGCGTCCCATTAGCGAAGAATCGAAATGTTCCGTTGCCGGCAACCGTGCTAATGGCATTGGAAGCATCTACCTTCCGGACCCGGTAGTTATCGCGGTCCGCGACATAGACGCTGTTGGACGAGTCCACTACCAGGCCGAAGACCGCCCTGAAAGCGCCGTTCAGCGCGGGGCCGTTGTCTCCCGAAAAGCTGTGTTTTCCGTTCCCGGCGAACGTCGTGATAACGCCCTTGACATCGACCTTCCGGATCACGAAGTTATTCGTGTCCGAAATGTACATGTTGTTGGCGGAGTCGAGGGCCACTCCGCCCGGGCTGTTTAGGGATGCATTCGTCGCTTGGCCGTTGTCCCCGGAATACCCTGCGGCTCCGTTCCCGGCCACTGTGCTGATGTTGCCGTTGGTGTCGATCTTCCGCACCCGATGACTCGCGAATTCGGCGAGATAGAGATTCCCGTTCGCGTCCAGTGCCATTCCTTCAACTTGGCTCAGGGATGCCTTGGTGGCGGAGAAGCCGTCGCCGTTGTAGCCGGCCTGCCCGTTTCCCGCCCACAGCGAAATATTGCCACTGGTGATCCGGCGAATCCGGGCGTTGCCGTAGTCGTCTACGTAAATGATGCCCGATGCATCGATCGCCACCCGGAGCGGGGAACTCAGGGAAGCGCTCAATGCCGATGCGTTGTCTCCCTGATAGGCCGCCACTCCGTTGCCCGCAAAGGTGGTGATGATTCCGTCGGGAGTCACCATCCGGATCCGGTTATTGCCCGTATCGGCGATGTACAAGTTGCCTTTCGCATCGAACGCGGCGCCCCCCGGCGTGTTCAAAGCCGCGTGAGTTGCCGATCCCCCGTCGCCGGAATATCCTTGGATTCCGTTGCCGGCAAGCACCGTGATCGTGCCATCTGGGTTCACGCGAAGAACTACCGCATTACCCGGGTCCGCGAAGACCAGGTTGCCGGCGTTGTCCAGGGTCACCGCGCTGACGTCACCGACCGGCGCAACGGAGGCAGCCTTGCCATTGGCCGCAAAAACCCACTCCGTTCCGGCAGCCGTCAGCATGATGCCTTGGGCAAAGAGCTCAGGACCAAACAGGGCAGCAATGATGATAGAGGTCAGGCGCAATATCCGGAGATGCGAAGTTCGGCCCTCATTCCGGCGAAGACGATTAACGGCATTCATGGGTACAGTTGTACTCCAAACGCCCCCGGTACGCAAATGGTTCGGTACCATGTCAAAGAGAGGATCTGCCGCTATGAAACGAAGAGTCTTCGTAGGAACTGCCTTCGCTGGAGTGGGGCTGACCGGCGCCTTCGCCCGGCCGCCCAAGCCCAAGGCGGGCGATATCCCGACGAAGGTGTATGGCAAGACCGGCGTCACGGTGCCTATCATCGCGCAGGGTGGTGCGCGCATGGACCTGCATCCCACGGTTGCCGAAGCGGCGGCCCATATCCGGCGCGTTTACGACATGGGCCTCACGTATTTCGATTGCGCCCGCTCCTACTGGAACGGCAAAAGTGAAGAAGCGTACGGAATTGGCCTGCAAGGCGTCCGCAAGAACGTCTTCCTCACCAGCAAGAGCACCAAACGCAGCCGCCAGGAAGCCGAGCAGGAGCTCGCCATGTCGCTGAAGGCGCTCAAGACCGACTACCTCGACATCTGGCAGATGCACGACGTGCGCTCCCGAGAAGAGATCGATCGCATCCTTGGCCCGGGTGGCGCCATGGAGGCGTTCGAGGCCGCCAAAAAGGCGGGCAAGTGCCGTTTCATTGGTTTCACCGGCCACTTCGACCCGGAGGCTCACGCCGCGATGCTGAAGGCCTATGACAAGTGGGACTCCGTGCTGATGCCGGTGCATGCCGCCGACCATGCCTATCTGAGCTTCGAGAAGACGGCGCTGCCAGTGGCGGTGGAGAAAGGCATTGGCATTCAGGCTATCAAGGTCTTCTGTAAAGCTTTCCTGCTGCGCGCGTTGAGCCCTGGCGAGTGCCTGACCTACACGCTGAGCATGCCCATCCACGTGGCCATTTGTGGCGCGGGCACGCAGGGCCAGATGGCAGATAACATCCGGACCGCGCAATCGTTCAAGGCGCTGTCGCAGGGGGACCTGGCCGACGTGCGGCGCCGGGCCATCATCGGGCAGGGCGTCTACACCGGTCCCACGATGGAGTATTGGAAGAAGGCCTAGCCCGGCTCAAAGCGGATGACTCCCTTGACTTCTTATCTCGCGCCCTAATTCGTGACTCGTTTCGCAGTCATCTCGAAGCTCTGGTCGTTGAATGTCACCTTGAGTTTGATCTCGTTCCCGGCGACCTTACCGCTATAGGTGAAGGTCCCAAAGGGGCGCTCCGCCGTGAACGAAATGTCGTCCCCGCTGATCTTGCCTTTTTGAATCGGGGTTTCGTCCTGGCCCCCGGCCACCGTGCCCGTCAGCGTTCCACCATCGACTTTGAAAGTGAACGTGTTCACGCGCTGCGTCCCGTCCGGTGTGGCGAATTCGGCCTTCCACTTGCCACTCACATCCGCGGCCGCCGCCACTACCGGCAGCACAATGGCAAGCATTCCAGTTAACCACATTGCAGAAATCTTCATGGATGATCTGAACCTCGCTTTCGTTGTAACCATATCATCTTCGATCGACTCCCACCATTGGCGCCGCTCACCTGCTCAGCGCAGCCACGCCTTTTTGACGTCGGGATTCCCCGCGCTGTCGAGCCGTTTCATCTGGTCGCCGGAGATGCTGACGTTTGTTCCACCGATGTTCTCGAGTATCTGTTCGGGCCGGCTGCCGGCGATGATCGGAACGGCCGGCGGGTCGCTCTGCAGCATCCACGCGATCACCACCTGGTTCATGGTGGCGCCGATTTCATCCGCCACGGTCTTCAGGACGATTAGCCGCTCGGCGCCCTCGGGCCCGGCGTACTGCGCGGGCACCGGCCGGTCCGCGCGCGTGTACGCCCCCTGCAATAGAACCGAATAGCCGATCAGCGTAATCGAACGGCAGCCGCAGTAGTCTTTCAATTCGTCGCCGATGCAGATCTGAGGGCCAAAATCGGCGCCGTGCCGCGGGCGCAAATAAGTGTGCCGCTGCTCCACCGCGGAATACTGTGGCCATCCGTTGAGCAGGCTGACCGTATTGGCTTCCGCGATGCGCCAGGTTCTCAGGTTGCTGGCGCCTATGGCGCGTACCTTGCCGGCCCCGACCAGGCGATCGAAGGCCTCCATCGTCTCCTCCACCGGAGTCTGGGGATCGTCGCGATGCGCATAATAGACATCCAGCGCGTCGGTCTGCAATCGGCGAAGGCTCTTCTCGCACTCCCGCTCGATCTCGGTGGCGCCGAGTCCGCCCGCGCAACCCGGGTAGTCGAACCCGAGTTTCGAGGCGATCACCATCTCCCGGCGAGCGCACCGCTCCTTCATCCAGAGGCCGATGGTGGTTTCGCTCTCTCCGCCCACGCACCCAGGTACCCAGGCCGAATAGAAGTTCCCCGTGTCGATGAACGTGCCGCCATGCTCCCGGAAGAGATCCATCAACTGAAACGAAGCCTGGCGGTCGATTTTGCTCCCGATCTGATCCGTGCCGAAACCGAGTGCGCTGACTTCGACGTTTGACGTGCCTAATCTCAGTTTTCTCATGCCGCTTGTCTTCACTTACTGTAAGTTGCGAGGACGACGCCTCCGATCATGGTGATAACACCGGCGACCTTCGTCAAGGTGATGGGCTGCACCGGCGAACCGAGCCAGCCAAAGTGCGACATCAGCAACCCGCCCATAACCTGGCCGGCCAGCAGAGTGATCATGACTGGCCCTGCTCCAACCTTCGGAATCAGCCAGGCAATCGCAAATACCAGGCACGCGCCCAGAATCCCCGCGGTCAGCAACGCGGGATGCACTTCCTTGAGCGGAACCAACGCTCCGCTGCGCCATCCCGTCAACCCGATTGCCAGGGCGCCCATCGCCCCGATGCACCAGAACAGGGCATTACCCACGCGGGCGTTGTTCATCACACTGCCCACTTTGCCGTTCATCGCCAGGTGAACGGCGAGCACTACCCCGAGAAACATCGTCAATAGATACAGCGGTACTTTCATTTGTCACTCCTCAACTGCAAGGCGTCCGCCTGAGTCACCGCGGCAGTCCTTTGCGGCCCGGCTGCGGCGTGCCCTTGGGCGCCTCCCAGTTTATATTCCCCGGATAGCTGTCGCGGTCGGGCATTGGATTTCTCCCGCGTGCCTTCGGCGAGTAACCTTTGTTGAAGAAGATATACAGGCCCGTCCGGCAGGCAATGACGATGTCCGGCCTTCCATCGCCGTCCATGTCCGCCACGTTGAGACGCATGCCCGTGCCGATCACGTAATTCGGCGGCGGGCCGCTATTCTCTCCGGTGAAATACGGCTCGAGATAGCTGTAGGTGAGGACGTGCCGTTCGAAACGCCCTTTGTCGATTTTGTAATAGAACACGAACACGGGCTCCAGAGCGCCGACGTCGCCGCCGTTATGTGCCAGCAACTGCTTGCCCGTGATCAGTTCCGGCTTTCCGTCCCCATCCAGGTCGGCCAGCGCCATGGTGTGAAACGTCGGATAGTCGGTCTCGATCCAATGCTGCACGAAGCTGCGCTTGCCGCCCTCCATTTTTTGCTCGAACCACACCAGCCCGTAGCCGTGCGCCGAACCCATGATGATGTCGTTCAGTCCGTCGCCGTTCACATCGGTGATGAGAATCGGCAGCCCGGCCCCCCCTCCGCCCTGGAAATTGTAGTCGGGGTGCCAGATCCAAGGTTCCTCGGTGGGGTGAGCCGGAGCTTCGAACCATCCGGTAGTCGTGACCACATCGTTGCGCCCGTCGCCGTTGATGTCGCCGATGCCGCTGCCGTGGCTGACTCCCACGCCTTCGGGCCCCAGCACGTGTTCTTTGAACCACGGAGCCTGGTCCAGGTGCTCCATCCACACCAGGCTGCGCCCCGGCTTCTTCGCGTAGTAGTTCACCAGCAGGTCCTTGTCGCTGCGTCCCGACAGGTTGCCGCGCACCATTCCCTCGAGCCCGTCCGCAACGTGAATCGGATGAGACTGCCACTTCACCCCCAGCTTGCCCGGATTCTCGTACCAGTAAATGCCCTGCTTCAGCATCCATCCGGAGCTGATCACGTCCACACGGCCGTCGTTGTTGACGTCCATCGTCCCTTCGTAGTTGTCGTCGATATCCGGTCCGTTGGTTGCCGCCCCGTCCCGATAATCCGTGTACTTGGTCCACTTGGGAGCGATGTAATAGTTTCGGCCGGCGGCGATGTCCGGCTTGCCATCACCGTCGATATCCAAAACCGACGAGCATTCGGCGAACGGCCCGAACCAGAACGTGTGCCTGGCGGGGTCGTGGACGGGGCCATCGATCTTCACCGGAACGAAGACCAGCTCCCTAGGCGCATCGCCCGCCGAATCGGCCTGCGGACTTCCGCTCGAGTGTGGAATCAGGCACCATCCGGCGATGAGGGCCGGCCCCAGCAGTTTCAGCCACTTCGTCATACACTTACTCCTTCCAGCCGGCGCCTGCACTCGTCGAGCATCTCGGCGGTCCGCGTCGCTCCCGATCTCGATACGCCGATGGCCCGCACCTCCAGCAGCGCATCGAGGGTTCGGATTCCGCCGGCCGACTTGATTCGAACCGAAGCCGGCGAGTGCTTGCGCATCAGCCTCAAATCGTCCATGGTCGCGCCTCCGCCCGCATATCCGGTCGAAGTCTTGACGAAGTCGGCCCCGACATCCGCGCAGATCTGGCACAGCGCGATCTTGTGCCTGTCCTGCAAATAGAAGTTCTCGAATATGACCTTCACCAGGCCGCCCGCCCGGTGCGTCAGCTCGACGACCGCCTCGATGTCCTGGCGAACGTACGGCCAGTCTTCGCTCAAGACCTTCCCGATGTTCACCACCATGTCCAGTTCGGTGGCGCCGTCTTCGAGCGCCTGTTGTGCCTCGGCCAGTTTGACCACCGTCTTGTGCCCGCCGTGCGGGAACCCGATGACCGTGCTGGCCGCCACCGCGCTCCCCGCCAGGAGTTCCGCGCACTTCTTCGCGTAATACGGCTTCACGCACGCGGAAGCCACGTCATACTGGCGGGCGAGCGCGCAGCCGGCGTCCAGTTCCCGGTCGGTCATCACCGGATTGAGCAGCGAATGATCGATCATCTTCGAAATGTCAAGGTAGTTGTAATCCATAATCTGTGCTTCGTATCGTAAACCCCGTTGCCGGTGAGAGCAAGCGTCTTCGCAGCCAGGGGGGCGCCTCCGCTCCCGATTCCGATACTGAGCCGCGGCCGTCAGGGAGCGGTCCAGGCGAGATGGCGCCTGATATAGCATGAGGTATGCCCGCCACAGAGACCTTCGCCAGCGTGGACCTCGGAGGCACGAAAATCGCCTGTGCCGTCGCCGGCCGTGATGGCGCGATTGCTGCTGAGGCGCAGGTCCCCACCGAGTCCCACCTGGGGCCGGCGGCGGTTATCGAGCGGATCATCGGGCTGGTTGGCGATGTGGCGGCGCGCGCCGGCCGAAAGCCCGTGGCAATCGGGATGGGCGTGCCCGGACTCGTGGATGTCCGGCGGGGCACTGCGCTCTTCCTGCCCAACCTGCCTACGCAGTGGCGCGACATTCCCGTGGCCGGCAGGATTTCGGCCGCCATCGGGTGCCCGGTCTTTCTCCTGAACGACGCGCGCATGGCGACCCTCGGAGAGTTCGTCTTTGGCCGCGGCCGCTCCGCCGCCGACATGGTGCTCTTCACCCTCGGAACGGGCATCGGCGGAGGGATCGTCATCGATGGAAAACTGCGGCTGGGGCCCCTCGGCGCGGCTGGCGAACTGGGTCACCAGACCATTATTCCCGACGGTCCTCTGTGCGGTTGTGGAAGCCGCGGATGCCTGGAGACGCTGTCCAGCGGTCCGGCGATGGTCGGCGCCGCAGTCCGGCTCGTGCAGTCGGGCCTTGCTCCGCTTCTCTACGAAATGGTGGCGGGCAACGTCGCGGCCATCACTCCGAAAGAGATGGGCGCGGCGGCGCGCGCCGGTGATGCTGCCGTCCACGATGTCATCCTCCGGGCCGCCACTTACCTCGGGATCGGCATCGCCAACATCGTCACCGCGCTCCATCCCGGCCTGGTGGTCTTGGGAGGCAGCGTGGCCGGTTTGGGCGAGCTGCTGATCGACCCGGTCCGCGCCACCGTCAGGGAGCGCGTCCGAATGTTTCCGCCCGGCGATGTGGTCATCGAGCGCTCACTGCTCGGGGACCGCGCCGGGCTGCTGGGTGGGATCGCGCTCGCCGCGGGCGAAGCCGTGGCGCGCTCGATTAACGAGTAGTGCTGCGCGGCCACGCCCTTCATTCCACTCTCCCTGGTTTCAACTCGATCACCCGCACTTCCACGTCGCGGTCGCGCAGGATCGCGATTGTCTTTCCGCTGCCCGACGCCACTACGCTCGCGCCGCCGTAGGTCTGCCCCTTCCAGGGGCCGTGAGTCATCTCCCCGACTACGTCCGTGCCGACCACCGGGATCTTCCACTCGCCCGCCCGTCTGGTCACCAGTTGTTCCAGCGCTTTGCCGTGCTCCGGCCACTTCTGCACCTCGGCGGCCCACCCGTACGGAACCAGCATCAGGTCGGGCTTGAGTTCGGCCACGCGCCTCGCGTAATCGTCGATGAACGTGTCCGCGCAGATCACCACGCCGATGCGGCCAAAAGGCGTGTCGACAGCGCGGATATCCTCTGGCCTGCCGATCGAGTACGGCGGCGTCATCAACTGCGCCAGCACGTTGATCTTGCGGTATTTCAGGAGCAGTTTTCCGTTCTTGTCCACCAGGATCGCCGAGTCGTACAGCCGGTCGCCGTCTTTTTCGTCGAGCCCGATGGAGATCATCATTCCGAATTTCTTCGCCAGCGCCGCGACGCGGTCGCTGTCGGCTCCGGGGATCGGCGCGGCCATCAGGTGGGCGTCCGGATTCTCCCAGCCGAGAACCGACGACTCGGGAAAAGCGGCGATATCGGCGCCGCCCTTCTTCGCGTCCTCCAGTGCGTACTCGATGCGTCGGAAGTTCCCTTCGCGGTCGCTGTCGATGCACAGAATCTGGCAAACAGCAACGTGAATCACGGCAGCAGCCATCAACATATCAAACTGCTCTCCGCCACGAAACGCGGGCGCGTCAGTTGCCGGCCTGGGCGGCTTTCATGGAGGCAACGCGCTCCTGCATCTGGCGTGTGAGGTGCGGAGTGATCCCCAGCATTCGCTCCACGATCATGAGTTGCCCGCGGTGGTGCATCTCGTGCTCCTTTGGGGCCATGAGCATCTCGAAGCGGGATTTGGTCGGCGGGACCATCCCCGCCGGGTACTCCACGGATTCCCTGAGGAAATCCTCCGGGAGGCCTTCGAGAATCTTGGCGAATTTCTCGCCTTCGGTGCGCAGCATCTCCAAAATTTCGCTCTTGGATCGTGGCACCTGTTCCTCGGCCACCTGTTTGCCCATGAAGCCGAAGAAGTCGAAGCCCTCCAGCGTGCTGCGGTGCTCCACGAGATGCACCTGCTCCTGGAAACGCGGGCCCACGGCGATGTGCACCAGCGTCTCGGCCACGGAACGGGTGTCGGGCGTGACCCGGTACCCGTAGTGTTCTTCCGGGATCTCTTCTGCGATCTTGATGGTGTTGTTACGAACTGTGCGGAAAGATGCGGCCAGCTCTTTTGCTCCGTAGTTGCTCATAATTGACGCTCCTCTGAATTCGATTCCAAACCAGTTTACCGCGGCTCCGTCCCCGTTTCCGAGCCGCGGTCCGTCGCCTGACTCACTCGTACCGCAACGCCACGATGGGGTCGAGTCGCGCCGCCTTCAGAGCCGGCCACATGCCGAAGAACAGCCCAATGCTGGTAGCCACGGCGAACCCTGCGATCACCGACCACAGAGGGACTGTGGATGGCAGGCTGGGGACGAGAGTGCGGATCGCGAAACTGAGCAGCCACCCGAGCATCACCCCGATCACCCCGCCTGAAGCCGTCAGCGTCATGGCTTCCAGCAGGAACTGCCAGGTGATATCGCTGCGCCGCGCGCCGATGGCCTTGCGCACTCCGATCTCTCGCGTCCGCTCGGTGACCGACACCAGCATGATGTTCATGACTCCGATGCCGCCCACCAGCAAGCCGATCGAGGAGATCACCACCATCACCAGCGCCACCGTGCTGATGATCTCGCGGAACTGGCTGATCAAGGACTCGGCGCTCGAAATGCCGAAGTTGTCGGGCTCCGAAGGCTTCACGTGCCTGCGGCGGCGGAGCAGTTCCGTCACTTCGTCTTTGGCCTGTTCCATTTTCCCCGGCTCCACCAGCACGCAGATGAAGTTGTCTTTGGCCTCCGGGTAAATTTTCTTGTAGCTGTTGTAAGGGATGAGAATGGCCTTGTCGTTTTGATCGTCGCCCAGGAACGATTTGAACTTGGTGAGCGTGCCGATGACCTCCAGGCTGTGGCCGTCCACTAAAATAGTCTTGCCCACGGGGTCTGCGTGCTCGAAGAACCTCTCGCGAACTCCGTTGCCGATCACCGCCACGTCGCGGCGGTGCAAGTCCTCTCCGTCGGTGAAGAAGCGGCCCTCGCCCAGCGTGGCGTTGATCAGCTGCAGGTGGTCCGCCGTGACGCCCACGAAGAGGGCGTCGTCCATGTTCTGGCCCTTGTACCGGGCGGTGACCGGCGGCAGGCCGAAATCCCCCATTTCGCGAAACAGTTCCACCGACACGGTTGCGGTTGCCGGGCTCTGCTCCTTGATGGCCATCGCGTCTTCGTAGCTGAGCGGCCGGCGCAGCCGCTCCTCGCGCGTCAGAGCGTGTGGAGCGCCCATTTGCAGCTTGTAAACCCACAGCGTGCGGGTGCCGAACTGCTCGGCCACGTCCACCAGTTGCTTGTCCAGTCCGGCGATGATGGATGTCACCGCGATCACCGTGGTGGTGCCGATCACCACTCCGAGGATCGTCAGGAAGGACCGGAATTTGTGCGTGCGGAGCGTGTCCAACGCCAGCCCCAGATTCTCCCCAACGTGTTGCCGGTAAGCCTGCATGGTTACGCGCTTCTCACTCTCGCCTCACTTCAATTCTCCGTCCTCAGCGCCTCGATCGGCTCGAGCCGCGCCGCCTTCGTCGCGGGATAAATGCCGAAAAAGAGGCCTACGCCGGTAGACAGCCCCACGCCCGTGATCACCGCGTTCAGCGGAACCGAGGCCGTAAAGACCATGTTGACCAGCCGCGCGATGAGCGTGGCGAGCCCCACCCCCGCGACGCCGCCAATGCCAGCCATCACTCCCGACTCGATAACGAACTGCCACAGGATGTCGCGCCGCCGCGCTCCCACCGACTTGCGGATCCCGATCTCGTGTGTGCGCTCCGTCACGCTGGCCAGCATGATGTTCATGATCACGATTCCGCCCACCACCATGAATACCGCCACCAACCCGATGGTCACCGCGAAAATAGTGCCCGTCAGGTTCTGCCACGCGCTCATCAATGTGTCCGACGCATTGATGCCGAATGTGTCGTCTTCGTTGTAGGGGACGTGCCGGCGGGCCCGCATCAAGGCTCGGACTTCGTCCTGCAGCTCCATCATGTGCCGCCCGTCCGGAGCCTTGATGTAAACCAGCAGCTCCGGGCGCCCCACCCAGATGCTGCGAAATGTTGACAACGGAACCATGGCGAAGTTGTCCTGGCTTTGTCCGAAAGTGCTGCCCATCTTTTCCGTCACGCCGATGACGCGGAATGGCAGCCCGGCCAGCGACACCTCCTTGTCCAGCGGATCGACGCTGGGAAAGAGCTTTTCCACCAGGTCCGACCCGATCACGCAGACCCGCGCGTTGTGCTGGTAGTCGCTGTCGTTGAGGTACCGCCCATACTCCACTTTTTCGCGGCCGATGTCCGCAAAGCTCGCCGTCATCCCTTTCAACTCGATCTCGTCGATCAGGCGGCCCTTGTAGCGCGCCGGTGGATTGGGAGATAGCTCCGTAAACGCCCCGATGTGCTGATACCCCTGGAGGTTCTCCTGTAAAAACTCGTAGTCCTCCATGCGGATCGGCTTGTTGCGGCGGCGTGCCTTCAGAAACTCGTCGAAGCCCTGCGCCCATTGGAACTGGTGCAGCACGAAGGTGTTGGTCCCCAGGTTGGCGATGTGGTCGGCAATGTACAGGTTCATGCCGTTCACGATCGACATCACTACGATCAGCGTCGTAGTGGCGATCACCACGCCGAGCAGCGTCAGGAACGACCGCAGCTTGTGGCTGCGCAGCGCCTCCAACGCAATCCAAAAGGCTTCCCGGGCCGTCACCCATGCGGTGATGCCCTGGTATTCCTTGTGCACTGTTGAACTTACCACTCCTTCAGGCGACGATGCAACGCCAGACATCAAATCAGGAGTTGCAGAATTCGCCGCGCCACTTCTTTGCCCCGCTCGCCCACTTCCCCCACCGGCCCCACGCACGAAGGGCAGCCCGCGTCGCACCCGCAGGCGGCCAGCAGTTCCGCGGTCTGCCCCAACAGCCGCGGCGCCAGCCGGAACAACGGGCCGCTCTGCCCGATGCCGCCGGGGTAGTTGTCGTATAGGTAAAGGTTCGGCTCGAACTGCTCCAGACCGCCCGCGATCTCTTCGCTGAGCGCCACTCCCAGGTCGCGCGGATCGCACATCAGCAGCAACGCCGCCACCGTGCGAAGCGCATTGCCCAGGCCCGTGATCCCGCTCTGCTTTTCGGTGGGCGTGAAGTCCCCCAGCCGCGCCAGGAACTCCGCCGGAAAGTGCAGCCAGAATGCGGTCGTGTGCATCTCCTGCTCGGGCATCGAGAGCTTTCCCGCGCCAACGTTTTCCATGGTGTAAAACTTGATCTTTTTGAAACCGACGATCTGCCGGTTCACCCGGACGTCGCCGTGCACGCGGCGCGCCCCCGCCAGGTCTTCGCTCCCGAATTCCTCCAGCGCCTTGACCTGCGTATAGTCGATGGCGTCGGTGTAGTAATCGCAGTCCACGCGAGTGACGTACGCCTTGCGCTGCTCGTAGTCGAACCGGTCCACGTGGTACATGCGCGCTTCGTGCAGGTAGATGGCCTTTTCGTGCAGGCCCGTCAGCGCCGCCGGAAATGAAACCTCGGCAATCACGTTGGCTTCGTTGGTCGTGTCCACCACTACGAAGTTATCGCTCGTCACCGACCGCAGGCTCGTGGCATCCGCCGGATAGGTGTCCGAGGTCCAGTGCCACGCGCCCGCCGAGTGATGCAGAAAGCCCGCCTCCTCCAGGAACCGGCAGATGTCACCCAGGTCGTGCGCCCCGAACTTCTCCTCGTCGCGGATGGGCAGCTCGAACGCCGCGCACTTCAAATGCGCCAGCAGGATTTCCAGATTGTCGGGGTTGATGTACGCGTGCTCCGGCGAGCGCCCGAAAAAATAGTCGGGGTGTTCCACGATGTACTGGTCCAGCGGCGCGCTGGAAGCCACCAGCACCGCGGCCGACGTGCCCTGCCGCCGCCCCGCCCGGCCCGCCCGCTGCCAGCTCGATGCGATCGTGCCGGCGTACCCAGCCATCACCACCGCGTCCAGCGATCCGATGTCCACTCCCAGCTCCAGCGCATTGGTCGCCACCACCGCCCGGATCGAGCCGTTTCTCAGGTTCCGCTCGATCTCGCGCCGCTCCCGTGGCAGATACCCTCCGCGGTATCCCCGTACCGTTTCGCTGGGCACCGGCCCGCGATCGCAGGCGTCCTTCAGATACGTGATCAGCACCTCGGTCGCAAGCCGGTTGTTGGCGAACACCAGCGTCTGTAGGTTGCGCTCGATGAACTCCAGCGCCACCCGCCGCGATTCGCTGATGTAGCTGCGCCGTATGCCGAGTTGCCGGTTTACCACCGGCGGGTTGTAAAAGATGAAGAACTTCTCCCCGCGTGGCGCGCCGTTTCGCTCGATTAATTCGAACGGTTGCCCCGTGAGCGCTTCCGCCAGCTCCTTAGGGTTGGCGATCGTGGCCGAGCAACAGATGAACCGCGGCTTCGAGTTGTAGAATCCGCAAATGCGGTCCAGCCGCCGCAGCAGGTTCGCCAGGTGGCTGCCGTACACTCCTCGGTAGTAGTGCAGCTCGTCGATGACGACATAGCGCAGGTTTTCGAAGTAGCGCGCCCACCGTGTGTGGTGCGGCAGGATGCCGCTGTGCAGCATGTCCGGATTGGTCAGCACCACGTTGGCCCTCTGCCGTACAGCCTTGCGGGCATCCTGAGGCGTGTCGCCGTCGTAAGTGAAGGCGCGGATTTCCGAGCCTGTCTCGTCCACCGCGCGCTGGAATTCGTGAAGCTGGTCCTCCGCCAGCGCCTTGGTGGGGAAAAGGTACATGGCCCGCGCGCCCGCATCGCCCAACAGCAGATTCAGCACCGGCAGGTTGTAACACAGCGTTTTACCGCTGGCCGTGGGCGTAACGATTACGACGTTCTTCCCGCCCTCGATCCGCTCGAACGCCTCCGCCTGGTGGCTGTAGAGCCGCGAGATCCCGCGCTTCTCCAGCGCCGCCCGCAACCGGGCGTCCACCCCGGCCGGTATCTCCGCGAACTCCCCCTCGCTTGCCGGCTGATGGTGCACGGCGCGGACCGGCGAGTCCGGCTCCAGGTGCGCCGCTCGGTAGCGCGAGACCACCGCATCCAGCGACGGTTTCGAAGAGAGCGCCAGTTCCTGGGAGAATTCGGGAAATCCGAGAGAGAGGTCCATGCTCGCTTTCGCCTTTTCTTTGCTCAATTATACAGCGAAAGCAACTCCAGCTGAGCCGCAACCGCAAGGAGCGGTCACTCCTTATTCCGCGACGGTCCCCCCTCAGCCGACGGCCTGCCGCCCCGCCTCCCGCACGAACTCGTAGCGTTCCAGAGTCACCGCGATGTCGTACGACCGCCGCTCTTCGTCCGTGGTCCCGCCGATCGTTGGTTCGGCCCGCACCACCTTGCCCACGCAGCGAATGAGAACGGGATGAGTGCTCTCGCGATGCAGTGTGATGATGTACTCGATCGAGCCCCCCAGATCGGGCTCTCTCCCCGCGGTGAACAGTACGCCGGTGGAGCTGATGTTCTTGGTCCGGCCCGACAATGTTACCCGTACAGCTCCGGTACGGGTGATGGAGAGGGGCAGCTCCAATCGAAACCGCCGGGTTCTGCGTTGTTCCATTGAATCGCCTTCATGCTATGTCGGATTGACACTAAGGTCAATAGACCGTTGCACATAAAGTACAATCCAGGGGTACTAGAATCATGGTACTAGTAATACCAGATAACCCTGGTTTCAGCACCAGAAAAATCCGGTTGGCGGGAGGCGAGCCGCCGCCGCCCGCCTCACCCCGCCACGCAACTGCGGTTACTTCTCAAAAAAGAAAACGACGAGCAGTGTGTAAAGGGCCAGCGACTCGATAAACGCCAGGCCGATCAGCATGGCCAACTGGATCGCCTTGGCTGCCCCGGGATTGCGCGCCATGCCTTCCACCGCGCTGGCGATCGCCTTCCCCTGCGCCAAGCCGCACAGGCTGGAGGCCACGGCCATCCCGAACGCGGCGCTGACCGGCACCCAGTGCCCGCCGGCGCCCGGGTAGCCCGGGGTCTGGGCCGATAACATCGAACTAGCGAGCAGCAGCACCGCCAGTACCAACAGGAACCTTTTCGTCATTTCGATTCTCCTTCAATGAATCGCCCCAGGAGGTGGTCCCCGGCCTCGCGCTTTGGCGAGCCGGGCTCACACTGCAAGGCGGCATAAAGCCGGTATTAATGTTCGTGCGCTACCGCGCTGCCCACGTATACCATGGTCAGCAGCATGAATATGTAAGCCTGTACCACGCCCACGAAAATGTGCAGCCCCATGAAAATCACCGGCACCACAAAGTAGGTCATTTTCAGGAACACCATGGTCACCTGCTCGCCGGCGAACATGTTGGCGTAAAGACGGACGGTCAGCGACAGCGGGCGCGCCAGGTGGCTCACCACTTCTATGGGCAACATCATTGGCGCCAGCCACGTCATCGGCCCCATGAAGTGGCGCAGGTATCCGAATCCGTTGGCCCGGATCCCCATCAGGTGGTAGTAGAAGAACGTGGCCAGCGCGCAGCCGCAGGTCACCGGCGCGTTCATCGTCGGAGATTCGAACGCCGGAATCAAGCCAATCAGGTTGCACGTCAGGATGAAAATGAAGATCGTGCCGAAATACGCGAGATAGCGGTGGGATTCGTGTCCCACCATATCGTCCGCCTGCCCGCGCACGAAATCGTAGATCATTTCGGACACGTGCTGCAATCCGCCCGGCCGGTCCACCGACAGCCGCGGCCGCAGCACAGCGGCCAACACCGCCAGCAGCACCACCACTACGATCTGCATCACCACGAAATCGGCCCACGGCCGCTGTTCGGCTTGCTTACCCACCAGCCCCAGGAAGGCGTTCCCCGCGCTGGCCAGATGGTCGTTGAAAATCCTGGTGATCCACAGTTCACTTTCGGGCATACACGATCTCGAATATGGCTTCGACGAATACCGCCGCCGTCAGCGCGAAGACCCCCGCGAATACGGCCGCCGGACTGATGGAAGTAAATCGCAATATAACATATGCCACCGCCCCCAGGAGCGCATACCGCAGCGCCAGGATCACGGTCCGCCGCCGCGGCCGCCCGGCCCCGCCCAGGCTCTCCACCAGCCGCCGCAGCCAGCGGTAGTTCAGCCACGAAATCAGCGATCCCACGAAAAAGCCCGCGCCCCATTTCCAGCCCCGCGCGCCGAACCCCGCCGCCGTTCCGATTGCCGCGATCACCGCCAGGTTTCGCCCGATGCGCCACGCCGCGCGGTCGTAATCCAGAACGTCAGGAATCGTCATCGCGCGTATCCCGCATCACCTGCCGGATGAGTTGCACGAAGCCCGCCACGCTGCCCAGAATCAGGAACACGATCCGGAGCCGCTCGGTGCCGAATGCCTTGTCCAGGTAGTAGCCGATCACGTAGCCCACCAGCGTCGAAACCGGCAGCATCAGCGCCAGCGAGCTGTACTCCGCCGCCCGTGCGATTGCCGTCTTCTTAGGCCGGTCCACAAAGATAGTTTAACCGCGGGCGACTTCTGCCGCCTCGCGCACCAGCAGCCCCATTTTGGGGTGCGACGGCTCGAGTACCGGTCGCAGCCCGAATTCCTCCAGCGCCTCGGTGGTGGTGGGACCGATCGATCCGATCTGGGTCCGCCGCAGTCCCGCCAGTACCTCGGCCTCGATCCCCAGTTCCCCGGCGATGCGCATCAGGTGATCGATTTGAACCGCCGTGGTGAACAGGGCCACCTCGAACCGTCCCGCCGCCAGGCGCCGCGCGGCTTCCCGCAGCGGCTCGCAATCCTCCGGCAGGGCATATTGATACACCCGCACCGCCGTGACTTCCGCTCCCCGAGCCTCCAATCCTTCCAACAGCTCCGTCGCCGGCCGCCCGTACTCCTGCACCGCGATGCGCCGTTCCGGCCGCCCTTCCGTCGCCCGCAGCACTTCGCGCCACGTGTTGGGCTCCGGCGCAACTATGTCCGGCGTCAAGCCCATCTCCCGCAGCGCCGCCACCGGCTTGGGACCGCGCGCCACCACGGTGACCCCCCGCAAGGCGTCGGCAAACGCGTTTTCCGGAAACCGCGTGGCCAGCAGCCGGTTCAACTGCCGCGTTCCCACGCCCGTCAGCAGGATCATCATTTCGAATTCGCCCGCCAACAGGCCCTCGGCGAATCGGAACGCCGCGGCATTTTCTTCCACCGGCCGTTCCCGCAGCGAAGGCGCCACGAACGGATCGCCCCCCTGTTTGCGAATCAGTTCCGCCATCTCGGCCGAGCGCCGGCTCTCCAGCCCCAGCACTCGCAGCCCCTCGAAAGCCATGCCTGCATTATCGGACAAAAATACCTGGCGCCTCGCGTTGCTGAGCTGCTTCTTACCGAGCCGCTTCGCAGAAGCTCGACCGTGAGCGGTTCTTGACACCGCCCCCGGTCACCGTACAAAATACGCCGCGCCCCGCCCCAGCCGCCGCAGGAAGTAGTATTCGTTCACCGGCCGGTCGTCGGTCAGCGCCGGCGCTCCCCGATCGGCGTCGATCACCGTGTCGAGCGTCATCTCTCCCCGCAGCATCAACTCGAACTGCGCTTCAACCGTGGCAGCCGGTCCCCACTCCAGCATGTCTCCCGCCGCGCCCGGAGGCACCCGCGCCGCAAGCTCCGCGCCGCTGTTCCGCGCCATCGCGCCGTTACTGGCCAGAAAGTGAAGCCCGTGTGCTTCCACCGGAGGGAACACCCGAATATCGGAGAACTCCCGCCGCAGGGCCTGCGCTATCGACGACACCACGATCCGTTCTCCCTGCGGCAACCACTGCGCCAGCATGCCTCCGGGCCTTAGCCGCCGCTTCGCCGCCTCGTAAAACTCCGCCGAATACAGCAGGCTCGATCCCGCCGCTTCCACAGGCGGCGGCGGATCCACCACGATCGCGTCGAAAACCTCCGCCGTCCGCTCCAGAAACCGCCGCCCGTCGTCGATCACAACCCTCGCCCGCGGCGAGCCCAGCAGCGCGACGCCGTCGCTGTGGAAGAAACCGAACAGCGGCGGCACGCTCGGAACCAGGTCCACCGTCGTGACCTCGGCGCCCCACGCGAGCGCTGAGCGGAACGAAGTGCCCATCCCGAAGCACACCACCAGCACCTTCCGCGGCGGCCGTTCCAGCCAGGCCAGCGGCAGGTGCACCATCATCTTGGTGATGGGGGTCAGCGAGGTGATCCCCACCCCGTTGATGAGCAGCATCTTGTTCATCCCCGCCCCGGCGGCGATGACCGTCGCCGTGTGGTCTCGGCGGACTTCGGCGTCCGGATAGAGCGTCTCGAAGTCGCGCGTCGCCCCCACCAGCACCACCGACAACGCCACTGACCCGGCCAGCAGCCACCGAGCGCCGCCGAGGCCGAACACGAAAAACGGAACCGCCAGCAGCACCAGCGTCCATCGCTCGCCGAACTCCGGCAGCAGCACGAAACCCGCCAGCAGCGGCCCGAGAATGCACCCCACCGCGTTCACCGCGTAGGCCCGCCCCGCGCGGTCCGCATCTCCCCCGCTCCAGCGGTCCACCAGCATCGGCGTCAGAAAACCGAGCACCCCGCAGAACGCCCCCACGCCTGCCAGCACGCGCAAGGCGCCCACGATCACGCGGTGCGGCAGCGAGATTTCGGGATCGGCCGCCAGCAGCGGCAGCAATGCGCAGCAGCCCGCCGCCAGCGCCAGGTTTCGTCGATCCGTGCTCTTGCGCCGGACCCGTATGCGGTAGATGCGCGAGCCCGCCGCGGTCGCCGCCAAGTACACCGCCAGCATCGCCGCGAAGGTGTAGACCACCGGGCCCATGAACGGGACGAACTGCCTCGTCCACACCACTTCCATGCCCAGGCTCGCCAAACCCGAAACGAACAGCAGAGCCGGCAGCCAGCCATCCGTGGCGCCCTTCTCCGCCGCCTGCTCCGGCCGCCGCGATTCGTTCGCCGGGCCGGCGGCGCCCGGCGCAAACGCGAAGGCCGCCACCGCCACCATCGCGTTCAATCCCGCCGCCAGCCACACCGTCTTCCGGAACCCCATCAGCTCGATGAACACGAACGCCGAACCCAGCGTGCCCGCCGTCGCCCCCAGCACGTTGGCGACATACAGAAAGCTGAACGATCTCGCCCTCCGGATGCCCGCCATCGCCAGTGGAAACGTGGCCCCCATGCACGTGCAAAACGGAAGCATCACCAGCGCGATCCACGACCCCGATGCGAGATAATGCCCTGCCGATCCCCACGAGCCCGCCAGCAGCCCCCGCCCCGCTCCCAGCAGTCGAACCACCACCAGCCCCGAGACCCCGATGGCCAGTTCCGTCGCCCCGTAAACCCGCACGAAGAATGCCGCCGGGCGTTTCCCGCTCCGCCTCACCAGCCTCCCGCCGCCCCAGCTCCCCAGCGCCAGCCCCGCCATGAACACCGACAGCACGATCGAGATCAGCGGCGTGGTGACACCGAATGCGGCCATCGCCACCCGCAGCCACACCACCTGGTAAACGAGGCTGCAAAACCCCGAAAAAAAGAAGAACAGGAAGAACAGTCTCGACTCTCCTCCGTCCCCTTCAGCCCCCACTACTGCCCCCCGAGTTGCGACAGCGCCGTCCTCTCGCGCTCCAGGTACGGCACTCCTTTCTCCATCCAATCCGGCGCCGGCGCGCCCTTCAAATAATGATCGAAGTACTGCTGTAGCCGGATCGTGTAGTCCTTCTGGTTGGGCCGCTTGGTCAGCCCGTGCGGCTCGCCGTTATAAACGAACAGGTACACTTCCTTGCCCAAGCGCCGCAGCGCCAGGTAGAATTCCACGCCCTGGTACCACGGCACCGCGGTGTCCGCGTCGTTGTGCAAAATCATGACCGGCGTCTGCACCCGGTCGGCCCAGAAGATCGGCGAGTTCTCGATGAATCGCGTGGGGTATTGCCAGATCGAGCCCCCGATGCGGCTCTGCGCGCGCTCGTACTGGAACTGCCGCGGTATCCCCGTGCCCCAGCGGATGCCGTTGTACGCGCTGATCATGTCCGCCACCGGCGCCCCCGCCGCCACCGCGCGGAAGCGGTTGGTCTGCGTCACCATGTACGCGATCTGGTACCCGCCCCAACTGTGGCCTTGTATCCCGATCGCCTTCTCGTCCACTATGCCGCGGTCCACCACCGCCTGGATCGCCGGCAGCACGCACTTGAGCGCGCTCTGCCCCGGATACCCCGTCGTGTAAACGATGTCCGGCGTCAGCACCAGGTATCCGTTGCTAACGTAATAGCTGATGTTGATGTTGTGGGCCGGTTTCGGGTCCACGAAGCGGTTCACGCGGTCCGTCAGCTTCTCGTAAATGTACACCATCATCGGGTATTTCTTGCGCGCGTCGAAATTCTCCGGCTTGTACAGCGCCGCCGTCAGCGCCACGCCATCGGCGTTCTTGAACGGCACTACCTCCGACGTCCCCCAAACCAGCCCCGCTTTCTGCGGATTGGCGCTCGATACCTTGCGCATTTCTTTGAATGTCCCGTCCGTGGTCACCAGGTCGGGAAATTCGTTGAATGTCTGTTCCGTCAGCAGGTACACATCGGCGTCCCTGGCCTTCACCGGGGCCGTGAAGTATTTCGCCGACATTATGAGTTGCTTCGGCTCGCCGCCATCCAGCGTCGCGCGGAAGAATCCCGACTCCCAGGTCTTCACATTCTCCGCCTGCAACATCACCGGCCGCGCGGGATCGATCCACCGCTCCCGCGGGCTCTCCGCGTCCGTGCGTATGTAGCGCATCCTGAGATCGTGCTGGCGGCCGTATCCTGCGGTGATGTCCCTCGCCCCCGTCCCATCCGGCGCAACCCGCCAGATGTCGTACCGGTCGTACAGCAGCACCGCCTTGCCGTCCTTGGTCCACCCCGCCGTTCCGTACGCCCCCGGTGTGCTCGGCGTGTCGGCGTCTTCGTTGAAGAATTTCACCCCGAGCTTCGCCGTCAGGTTCACCGTCTTGCCGTCCGGTACCGAGATCGTGCTCCAGTCTTTCCCGTCGAAGGCCAGCAGCCAGCGGCCCTCGGGCGACCAGCTCAGCGTCCCTCGATGCTTCTTCGCCACCAGCGTCCGGTTGCCCGTCGTGGCGTCCACCACGTACGAGTCGGCGTAGTGCTCGTCCCAGTCCGCCAGCGGCCGGTATTCGCGGTCGTCGTTCCCCAGCGTCCACCGGGGGCTCTCCGATGGCGTGACGTCCGCCAGCGCCTCGTCCCCCAGTTGCACCAGCCTGTGCTCCGGAATCAGGTAGACCGCCGTGAAGGTGCGGTCCCGTTCCCGCGCGGCGCGCACTTTCTGGATGGGTTGGATGTAGTCGTCCTTGTAGCTCCACAGGTCCACCGCGGCTTTGTCGTCGCTCGATCCATCGGCCGCATCGTCTTTCTTTTCGGGCGCCGGCGGAGCGCACGCGAAAAACACCCGCCTGCCGTCTTTGGAGAAGCTCAGGTTGCCCTTGTCGCTGATCTCGAATTCCTTGCGGAAGCCCGGCATGTCGGCCGATGCCAGCACGGTGGCCGTGGTCCCCCGGCGGTCCCAGCGATACAGCTTCCACTTGGGCTGCTTGCTGGCGGCGTCGTTCCGCGTGCTGAGGAACGCCAGTTGACCCTGGTTCTCGTCCCACGTGAGCTTGGCATACTTGCCCTTGCCGTCGAGCACCGCCGCGGGCTCGTCCGCCGATCCGGCGAGAGCCGCGAACACGCCGTTCTTCGCCGTGTCCCTCGCGGACACGGAGTAAACCAGTTGCCTGCCGTCGTCGGTGATCGAGAACTCCACCACGTCCGGAAAGGTGCGCTCCGAGGAATCCGCCAGATTGCGCAGCACCAGGTCCGACCCGAATTCGGGACGCGCGCCCCGCCCTCCGCCGCCCGCTCCGGCCCCGCCTCCGCGGCCTCCGCGCCCGCCCTGCTGATCGGCGTCGAAACCGCCCTCGGGCTTGGGCGCTGGTGGAGTCGACGTCTGCGCCGTCTCGGGCGCCTCGCGCAGGTAAGCCAGATACCCCGACGCCTTCTCCGCCATCTGGAACCGCTTCACGCGCTCCATGCGCGCCGCCTTCCCCGAGGCCAGGTCCACGATCACCATGCCGTCTTTCGGCGCCTGGTCGCCCGTCTTCTTCTCCTTCTTGGCTTTGTCGGCCGCCGCCTTGGTGGGAAATGTGGAGAACGCCACGGTGCGGCTGTCGGCCGAGAACGTGATGGTCACGCTGCGCGCCTCGGCTGGCGGGCCTTCCTCCGCCGTGGCTGCGGGCACGGGCGCCGGCCGCGCGCCGGCCGGCTCGCGCTGTTCTTTGCCGGTGACCAGGTTGCGGATCACCACCTCGCCGTCGCCTTCCTGCGGGAACAGCCCGTACGCCAGAAACTTGCCGTCGCTCGACAGGCGTTGGCTAACGATGGAGCGCCAGCCATCGTAGTCGTTGTGGTTCAGCGGCCGTTTGGCGGTCTGGGCCGCCGACACCGAAATCAGCACGGTCGCGATCAGCAGGGCAAAGCGACGATGAGACATGATGCTCCGTATTGTAGCTCCGGTCATATCCGCACCATCGAGGTTGATTACAATGAGAGTCGCCCCCCACATGGTCCCAGAGGAGCAGCTCGGCGCATTCACCTGCAACATCTGTGGCGCGCGAAACACCACGGCCGCCGCCGCGGGCGATCGCGAGCAGGTGACCTGTTCTCACTGCCGTTCCTCGATCCGTTTCCGTTCCATCGTGCTCGCGCTGTCCCGCGCCCTTTTCGGCCTCGACCTGAAGCTCTCCGGCTTCCCTGTATTGAAGAGTGTTCGCGGATTGGGAATCAGCGATTCCGATGTCTACTCCGGCCGTCTCGAAACCCGCTTCACCTACACCAACACTTTCTATCATCGCGATCCGGCTTTCGATCTCTCGCGCCCCGACGAGAAGGAATTCGGCAAATACGATTTCGTCATTTGCAGTGAGGTCCTGGAGCACGTGCCCGCCCCCGTCGACCGCGCGTTCACCACGCTCGGCCGCCTGCTGAAACCCGCCGGAGTCCTGATCCTCACCGTCCCCTACTCGCTCGATCCCGGCATCATCGAACACTATCCCGGCCTCACCGAATCGGCATTCGCCGAGTTCGATGGCAGGACCGTTCTGGTGGGTCGGACCGCCGCCGGCGAGTACCGCGTGTTCGACCGGCTCACGTTCCACGGCGGTACCGGCGCGACGCTGGAGCGCCGCATCTTCTCGGACGAGGCCATCCGCGCGGGACTCTCGGCTGCCGGATTCTCCATCGTGCGGTTCGACCCGGCCGGCAACCGCGAGTTTGGCGTCATCTACTCGAACCCGTGTTCGCTCCCTGTGATCGCCCTCCGTGCCCCGTTCGCACTAAGCTCGAGCGGCGTCACCGAGCTGGTCGAGCAGTTATCGGCCGCGCGCGCCATCCGCACCGCCCTCGAGTCCTCCCGCTGGCTTCGATTAGGAAAGCTCCTCGGCCTCGGTCCCAACCTCTGACGTGGGGCAGACTTCAGTCTGCCGCACCGGCGGAGACTGTCGGAATACACCACATATATAGGGACTTACTGTAGAAGAAAACTCTTACCCGATCACGGAACTGGAGCATGCTGTTTGGCAGCGTTCAGAAGATGCTCCCTGTTTAGCAACGGGATCTCGAATCCCGGGACATGAAGCTTCCGCGTTGTCGGGAGCAGAAGGGCATTTCCACGTTTGGGAGTTTCGGAGACGCAAACTCCAACACGTAACCACGCTGACACTTAGGGCCTGAATGACACTGTTAATCATCAAGGGGTGGAAAACAATGTTTAGCACGACAAGGTTGTTTGTTCCAGCAGCGTTGATTCTCACTAGCTTCCTCGGCGTGTCCGCCGCGAATGCCCAAGGCACGGAGTGCTACACCCTTGGTAGCCTGCAGGGCAACTATGCGGTTATCGGCAACTACGGCGCGAATTTAGCAATAGCATTCGGGGAGAGGTATTTTGATGGAAATGGCAATCTGGCGGGAACCTACATCTTGAACGAGCCCACGGCCGGATCGACAACTGGAGCGAGAACTATCGCAACCGGTACGCAAAAGGGAACTTACACTGTGAATTGCGACGGTACCGGCGTCATCAACCGCATTCTCACGCAGGCGGATGGCACCACCACTTCTCAGGCCGATGACTTCCTCATCACCGGGGCAGTTGTGAATGGCGGACAATTAATCGCCACAGCACTTGAAGACGCCCAAAGAACCCCCAGTGCTATTATCCCGGGTGGCATTTTTCTGACCCGCACTTACACCCGGCTGCCGGATGCCCAGAGCGCCGGGTGCTACACCCTTACAAGCCTTCAGGGTTCGTATTCCGTTGTAGTCAACTACGGCGCGAACGTCGCGGTCGGACTCCAGCCCGAGTCTTTGGATGGAAAAGGCAATCTGACGCGAACCGGCATCAATAACCAGCCCACGGCTGGATCGGCAACCGGGGACAGAACTATAACCAATGTTACCAGCACGGGAACATACACTGTGAATTGCAACGGCACCGGAACCATCACCCGCATTGTGACAAAGGCCGATGGCACTACCGCGCCCGCCTCGGATGACTTCATCGTCACCCAGGCGATTGTGCAAGGCGGGCAGCTCATCGCCACCACGATTGTGGACGCCCAGAGAGATCCCAGCGTTATTGTCCCGGGTGGCATCTTTGTTACCCGGATTCATACCCTGCGTCCCGCTCTCCCCACGCCGGCGCCGCCGGTCAGCGGCACGACTACCGCGGTTGCGAACCCCAAGAACGCGGTCACCACGAATTTCCAGATGACGCTCGACGGCACCGCATCGGCCAGCGCGGATGGCAAGCCACTCACCTTTAGCTGGACCCAGCCCGCAAGCTCCCCCGTCGCTGCCATCATCGGCCCCAATACCGCCACACCGCTGGTTCAGTTCACTAGCGGGCCGGGCACTTACACGTTTACCCTGACGGTCACCGATTCCACCGCCAAGACCGCCACGGACACTACCTCCGTAACCGTGCAAAACCGCCCACGCGGGTAGGCTGGCAGCGGAAAGCCCGTGCCGTGTCTGATCCTGCGCGGGCTTCTCGTTCCCGACGCGCCTCCGGCTCCGATCCGCGTCACCGCCCCGGTGGCAGATCCAGCACCGGGTTGCGTGCGAAGAAGCCCCATGGCTCCAGCTTGAAGCCGGCCGCGTGCACCGGCATCACCGGCCAGTCCTCCGGTCGCGGGTTGTGCGTGATCCCCATCACGTACCACAGCACCACGTCGCGATTGTCGATCGGCCGGTCGGCCGCGGTCCACTTCGGCAGTCCGTCGTCGCCCTTGCTCTGATAGGGATAATTGCCGGCCGCGTACATCTCCGTGGGGCTGTTGGCCGTCACCCACACGTGCGCGTTCAGGAACCCCGCCCGCTTGCGCACCCATCCCTCGGGCAGCAGGTACGGCACGGCGTTCTCGCCCGGCAGTAGCGCGTACCCGGTGGGCTGCCCCAGCGCGTTCTTCGCCGTGGTGCTCTCCACGATCCATCGGCGGCTGCTCTCCAGGCTCATCCGGCGCTGCGCCTGCCGCTCGGTGGCGAGCGGCGTCATCTCCATGGTGAACGCGCCGCCGTAGGGATTCTTCGACCCGGCCGGTACCGGCGCGCTGTTCATCTCCACCACGCGGTTGGCCGTGCCGTCCACGTCCATGTCCAGCCGGAACGCGAAGAAGTGCTGGTGGTGCACCGCCGCGATGTTCTTCGCCACCATGTGGCTGTACGGCTCGTGCACCCCATCCGCGACGCCCTTCACTGCCATGATCCCGGTGAGCGCCACGCTCATCTCCAGCGTGCCGTTCTGGTGAAAGATCCAGTCGAAACCGTACTCGTAGTTGCCCGCCTCGCTGAGGTACGACAACACCAGGTCCCGCGCGCGCCGCGTGTCGTCGCCGTGCTTCCAACTGACTCCGCCGTCCCGTTCGTACAGCGCCACCGCGTGCGGGATGATGCGGGGCTCGCCCGATTCCTCGGCCACCACCGCGTCCAGCAGCGTGCAGTTCTGCGGGCAATCCACGCCCGCGCGCAGCGGGCTGGCCATGATTCCCAGCCCCAGCTCCCCCACGTCGAAGCTGTTGCGGAAGAACCACGCCCCGCCCGGATCGCCGTACGGCACCACCATCTCCGAAAGCGACCCGCGATACATCACGCTTCGCACGCGGCCGCCGTCTTCGAACCCGGCGGTGTACACCACCAGCCCCTCGCGCGGATGCAGCGCGTAGCGGAACCGCCACTTCTGCCACCGCACTTCTCCGTCCACGATCTGGAATCCCGGCCCGGCCGGCTGCGTGATCTGGAGCGGAGCGGGCGCCGCGCGGAACGGCGCGCCTGCGGTGTCGAGATCGCCGTTTTCCCGCGAGACCGGCGCGTTGCGGTCGATGTCCAGGAAATCGATCACCCGGCGTGCCGTGAGATTGACGTGCGCCGTCACACCCTCCACGGGATGGGCGAAGAAGTTGTCTCCGCCGCCATAGTATGGAGTCACCCGCACGATTCTCCCGCCGGTCTCGCCGGGCAGCGCGAAATAGCCCGCGGGCCACGCGATCGTCACCACCGCGTTCATGTCGCGGATGCCGCGCGCCTGCAATGCCGCCCGCCATCGCGGGTCGGCGCGGACGATGCGGTCGGCCGCCGAGGAATCGGCCCCGCCCACCGGCGGCTGCGCGCCGGGAATCTCCTTCCACGAATCCACGCGCTTCGCATTCAGGTCGGCGATGGCTTCCCAGGTGCGGTTGCCCGCGGCGTCGTAGACCACGGCGAACGCTCGCCGTGGCGTCTCGGCGTTGCGCAGCACCATCTCCTTGGGCGGCTCATCCAGGGCAATCATGCTGAACCGCGGCGCCGCCGGCAGCCGCCCGGAAGCCCGCAGAATCTCGACCGCCGCGCGGATTTCGGCCGCCGTGAGAGGAGCCAGCGGATGCGGCGCGGCCCATGCCGCAACCGTGCAAAGCAGCAGCGTGGCGCGTCGCATGCGGGCCGTCTATGCCCCCACGATCTTCAGCGTGATGGCGTTTTCGCTGGGCTTCTGCGGCGGCATTTCGACCTTGAGCGCCTGCTCGTCCTGCGTGAACTTCACCTTGCCCTTGTGGCCCAGCACATCCACGCTGCGGATCTTCCCCACTTGCAGCTTGCCGCCCAGCGCCAGCGTGGGAATCACGGCCTCGTGTTCCGGCCAGCCCATGACGAACGCGTAGAGCGCCCCGCTCTTGGTGGTGAACCGCACGTCGCCCGCCGTGAGGTCCTTTCGGTTGCGCTCGTTGAAGCCCCCTCCCTGCGCTTGCGCCGCGGGAGCTGCGATGTTGCCCGACACCTTCCACGGCCGCGTCCCGTAGATCCCTTCGCTGTTCACCGCCATCCACTGGGTGATGCCTTCCACCACCTTCAGCTCCTCGTCATCGGGCTTGCCGCTGTTCGGCAGCGGGATATTCAGCATCAGGTTGCCGTTGCGGCTGACGATGTCGCACAGCATGTCCACCACGGTCTTGACCGTCTTGTACTTCGCGCCTCTCTGGTAGTGCCAGTTGCCGATGCACGTGTCGGTCTGCCACGGATTGGGCGAAATCTCGTTGGCGATCCCCCGCTCGATGTCCAACACGCACGTGCCCGTTTCGCAATCCCGGCGCGTCTTGCTGGTGTACACGCCTTCCACTTTCCCGCCGTGCAGCTTGGCATTGGCGTTGTAGTAGTGCGACACCAGCTTGTAGCCCCAGGCCTCGAACGGAATGCCACCGTCGGTGTACAGCAGGTCGGGCTGGTAGTTGTCGATCAGGTCCTTGATGCGCTTGAAGTAGAGCAGTTTCCAGGAATCGGGCGCCACCCGGCTCATGGCCTGCGTGGGTATCGGCTGGTCCTTGGGGAACGGGTGGTACAGGTCGGCGTAAGCCGGATCGGTGCCGTCGTAGGGCACGCCCGCCATGGGTCCGGTCTTGTCCGCGCCGTGCGAGACCGCCAGCCAGTTGTAGCTGTTCGAGAGATGCTCGCTGACCGCGAACTTCAATCCGTGCTTCCGCGCCGCATTCCGCCACAGCCCCACGACGTCCTTCTTCGGTCCCGTGGCGACGGCGTTCCACCGCGGCTGAAACTTCGAGTTCCACAGGTCGAAATTGTCGTGGTGCACGCCCATGCTCATGAAGTACTTGGCGCCGGCCTTCTTGTAAAGCTGTATGAGGTGGTCGGGATCGAACTCGGCGCCCTTCCACTGCGGGCACAAGTCCTTGTAGCCCACCTTGGAGGGATGTCCGTAATGCTCCAGGTGGTATTTGTATTGCGCCTGGGTCTCGATGTACATGTTGCGGGCGTACCAGTCCCCGTCTTCGACGCCGGACTGCGGACCCCAGTGCGCCCACATGCCGAACTTGGCGTCGCGGAACCACTCCGGTGTCCGATAGTCGTGGAGCGATTCGGCGGTTCCGTTGAACGGCCCTTTTTCGATTTCCGGAATGGCCTCCTGCGCGGCGGAGCGGCGTGGCAGGATCAAAGCGGGTGCGGCGATCAGCGCGCCGATGGCATTTCGTCTGGTAATGTGGCTCACGGGCACATCGTACCGCATCCGGCGAGCGCCCGGTTGCCCGTCCGGCGGCTATCCGATCTCCACCCGCGGCGAGCCTCCCTCGGTCTCGATCCGAACGTGCGGGAACCGGTCTTCAACCAGGTCCACGAGTTCGTTCGTGCCGATCCCGGGGCGCGCCTGCCGCACGCTCTGAATGAACGCGATGACCGCTGACAGATCGCCGCCGCCCTGCATCTGGTCCACCCGCCCCGGGTCCAGCGGCACATCGATATTCACGCCTTCGTCGTGCTTGGTCTGCAGGAACATCTGGATGTACCGGTTGGCCCACTGAGCCGTCGGATTGGCTCCGGCTTCTGCCTTGATGTGGCTGATCCAGGCGTGGTCGAGCGCCTCTCCCCGGCTCGGCGCGCCGCGGTTGCAGGTCACCGTTCTCCAGAACAGGTTGCTCAGAATGTTCGGCGTGGCGGGCGGCGCTCCCGGCAGATTCCAGGCCGGTGGAATCAGGATGGCCCACAGGGACCTGGGAATGATGTGGTCGGCGTCCGCCAGCACCCGCACCTCGCCTCGCCGGGTGGGTCCTCGCCCCAGGTCTCCCAAGCCCTCCACCAGCCCCGGGTACCGCATTCTGGTTTCGCGGATCAACAAGCCGCGGTAGTCCTCTGCGTACGCCCCCGCCCGGAAATCCCTCCGGATGTTGTTCAGAAACGTCCCGACATAGAGTGGAATGCTTTTGCTCAGGATCATGCTGTATTCACCCCGCTCTCGAATGGCACTTGCATGCCCAAAACAAACGCCAGCGGAATCAGTCTGCTGCCGGGGCGCGCTGTCAAGCTTCTGGACGCCCGGCGGCGCGCAGTCCTGTAAACCAGCTTGACAGACCGTGCGTCCGGTCTCCTCGATCAACTTGCGCGGCGCTTGAGGGCACGCTCGACTTTCTGAAGGCGCAGGCGAAGATCGCGGATCTCGCGGTCGCGTTTGGCGTCGGTTTTGTCGCGCGCGCCGGCCCATCGGCTGAGCCCGGCGATCGCCTTGGCCCCGCCGGCGATCGAGGTGCTGTTGCGCCGGGTGGCGGCCTCGACCCGATCGAAGCCCAGTTCCATCTCGGCTTGAAGGCTCTGGCTGTTGTCTTCGACCAGCCGGGCCAGTTCCGCGAAGGCCTGCTTGATTTCCGGGTCCATCACGCCGTCCTGGTTTCCATCATACGCTCACAGCACCTCTTCGGACCAGTCTTCGAGCACCTGCTTCGCCCTGGTCATGAACTGGTCGGCCAGCGCGCCGTCGACCAGGCGGTGGTCGAAGCTCAGCGAGAGATGGCAGATCGACCGGATGGCGATAGCGTCGTCGATCACCACCGGAGTCTTGTCCACCGTGCCGACTCCAATGATCGCCACCTGGGGTTGATTGATGATGGGTGTCCCCATCAGGCTGCCGAAGCTGCCGAAGTTGGTGATGGAGAAGGTGCCGCCCTGCACTTCGTCGGGCTTGAGCTGGCGCGAGCGGGCGCGCGTGGCCAGGTCCACGATGGCCCTCTGCAGTCCGATCACGTTCTTCTCGTCCGCCGCGCGGATCACCGGAACGATCAGGCCGTTCTCCAGCGCCACCGCGATCCCGATGTGGATTTCGTTGTGGTAGATGATGTTGTTGCCGTCGAGCGACGCATTGAGCAGCGGGAACTGGCGCAGCGCGGCCACCGCGGCCCGCGTAATGAACGGCAGGTACGTGAGCGAGAAGCCGTAGCTGGCCTGGAACGCCGCCTTGTGCCGCTCGCGCATCCTGGCCACCTTGGTCATATCCACGCGGTGCACCGTGGTCACGTGCGGCGAGGTGCGCTTGGAGAGGAGCATGTGTTCGGCGATCCTCATCCGCATGGTCCCCAGCGGCTCGATGCGCGTCTTCGCCTGCCCTGCGGGGGCGGGCGGCACTACTGCCGGCGCCAGTGCTGGAGGCGGTTGCGGCGGCGGTTGCGGCGTCGGTGGTGGAGCAGCCGGTTGTGCCGGCGGCGGCGCGGCCGGTGCTGCCGGTGCTGCCGGTTGCGCGGGCTTGGCCAGATAGCCTTCGATGTCCTGCTTGGTGATACGGCCGCCGGCGCCGGTGCCCGTGATGCGGCTCAAGTCGACGTTGTGCTCGCGCGCGAGCTTGCGCACCAGCGGAGAAAGCGGGCCGGAGGGTTCGGCGGGGGTGGGGGCTGGCTCTTCCACGATCGGGGGTGCGGCCGGTGGGGGCGGGGGTGGCGCCTCGGCGGCTGCGGGCGACGGCGCGGTTGCGGCCGCGACGGGCTTCACGGCGGCGCCGCCGCCTTCATCGATGCGCGCCACTACGGTGTTGATCCCCACCGTCTGACCCTCCGCCACCAGCACCTCGCCGAGCGTCCCCGCCGCGGGGGCCGGAATCTCCGTGTCCACCTTGTCGGTCGAGATCTCGAACAGCGGCTCGTCGCGCTCCACGCGGTCGCCGGGCTTCTTCAGCCACTTCGTCAGAGTGCCTTCCACGATGCTTTCGCCCATCTGGGGCATCACTACGTCGGTCATGTCAGTCCTCCGTTACACCGGCTGGAGAGCCGGGCGCCATCTCACAATCGAAAACGCGGCCGAAATGCGCGGCCAGGCTTCGGGAAACTTCATCCACCGTCGCGCGTACGCCAAGCTGTGCCATGGAGGTAACCGGCCTGGTCAGTCCGCACGGCACGATGTACTGGAAATAGCTCAGGTCGGTATCCACGTTCAAGGCGAACCCGTGCGACGTCACCCAGCGGCTGATGTGCACGCCGATGGCCGCGATCTTGCGCTCCTCCACCCACACGCCCGTCAGCTTGGGGATGCGCCCGGCGGCAATGCCGTAGCCGGCCAGCGTATCGATGATCACCTGCTCGATGGCGCGGACGTATTCGCCCACGTCGCGCTTCCACTCGCGCAAGTCCAGAATGGGATAGCCGACAAGCTGGCCGGGGCCGTGATAGGTGATGTCGCCCCCGCGGTCGGTCGGGTAGAACGAAATGCCCGCGCTCGACAGCGCCTGTTCGCCGGCCAGCAGATTTTCCAGCCGGCCGTTCCGGCCCAGCGTGATGACGTGGGGATGCTCCAGCAGCAGAAGCTGGTCCGGCACGTATCCCTGCTTGCGCCCGGCGACAAGCTCCTGCTGGAGCGCTAGCGCCTTGCCGTAATCCATGCGGCCGAGTTCCCGAACGCAGCACTTACGCATTGATGGAAAGACCGTATACGGCGTTGAAAGCCTCGCCCACGGCTTCGTAGAGCGTGGGGTGCGCGTGGATGGTCTGCATCATGACCTCGACGGTGGCTTCGGCTTCCATGGCCGCCACTGCCTCGGCGACCAGCTCGAACCCCTCCGGGCCGATGATGTGCACTCCGAGGATCTCGCCGTATTGTTCCTCGGCCACCACCTTGACGAAGCCCTCATGGTGGCCCAGAATGGTGGCGCGGCTGTCGCCGGCAAACGGGAAGCGCCCGATCTTGACCTTGTAGCCCTCGGCGCGCGCCTGCGCCTCGGTGAGCCCCACGCTGCCGATTCCCGGCTCCGTGTAAGTGCATCCCGGAATGCGGTTTTTGTTGATGGGCATCGCCGGTTTGCCCGCCATGTGCGCCACCGCGATCATACCCTCGCGCGTGGCCACGTGCGCCAGTTGCGGC